>NZGL01000006.1 GCA_002690945.1 Gammaproteobacteria bacterium
CTAAAGAAGAAGTAAAAGAAACTAAAGAAGAAGTAAAAGAAACTAAAGAAGAAGTAAAAGAAACTAAAGAAGAAGTAAAAGAAACTAAAGAAGTTATACATTCTGAAGCAGATCTATCAAAGCTAACTAAAGTACAGCTTGTAGAACTTGCAGAAAAAAATGATCTCAAGATTAAGAAGAGCGCTAAGAAGGGTTCAATTATCGAAGAGATACTTTCTCAACTTAAATAATGATCACCGCACAACTTGTTAAAGAATTACGAGACAGAACAGGTATATCCATGATGGACTGCAAATCAGCGCTCGTAGAAGCAGCTGGCGATATTGATAAAGCAATAGAAGTCTTAAGAAAGAAAAGCATAATAAAAGCTGAGAAAAAATCTAGCAGAGCAACCAATGAGGGCGTAATTGTACTTGGCAAAACAAATGATGGCGATTTTATTATAGAAGTAAATACTGAAACTGACTTTGCTGCAAAAGATGCAGATTTTAAGCTATTCTTATCAGATCTATCTGACTTCTGTTCAGATAAAAATCCTAAAGATTTAAATGAGTTAGAAGAGTTGTATAAAAATCAGCTTTTAGAAATAATTCAAAAGATAGGTGAGAACATAAAAATTTCTTATTTTGAAAAAATATCTAGCGATGGAGCTTTTATTTATTCATATTTACATACCGATAAGAAACTAGCGGCTCTAGTTAAGTTGGACAAAGATCAACCAGAATTAGGCAGAGATATAGCAATGCAGGTCTCAGCTAATAGTCCTTTAGCAATTCTAGCTGAGAATATTGACCAAAATATTCTTGATAAAGAGAAAGAAATAGCAATTGCAACTTTAGAAGGCGAGAATAAGCCAGATGATATTAAAGAAAAGATCGTAATGGGCAAATTAAATAAATTTAAACAAGAAAACTCTCTAGTTGAACAGCCATTTATAAAAGATCCAGATCAAAAAATAAAAGATATTCTTAATGGAGCCACAATACTTGCCTTTGCGAGAAAAAAAGTTGGTCAATAAACTTCTATTTCTACAACAGAACTCTTTTATAATAAAATAATAAAAAACTATAAGAGGTAAATTGCACCATGGATAAATACCAACAAATTCTTGATTCTTGTGAAGAAAGAATGTCTTCTTCATTTAAAAATTTTACTGATAATTTAAAGAAAATAAGAACTGGAAGAGCCAATCCAGCAATGTTAGATGGAATAAATGTCGATTACTATGGAACAATGACTCCTCTTAATCAGTGTTGCTCAATTACAGTTGAAGACTCAAAGACTTTGAGTCTATCACCTTGGGATAAAGGTCTAGTTCAAGAGATAGATAAAGCAATTCAAAAATCTGATATTGGCATAAATCCTACCGTGGCTGGAGATGTTATTCGAATAATTATGCCTCCATTAACAGAAGAATCTCGCATAGATTTAACAAAAAAAGCTAAAGTTGAAGCCGAGAATGGAAGAATAGCTATTAGAAATATAAGAAGAGATGCTTTAGCAGCAATGAAGAACCTAGAAAAAGATGGAGAGTTGACTGAAGATGACATTTCGGACTCAGAAAAAGATATTCAAGAAATTACTTCTAAATTCATAAAGTCAGTTGATGACTCACTTGAATCTAAGGAAAAGGATTTACTTACAATCTGATGCCTGAACCTAAAACAGTGGCCATCATTATGGATGGAAACAGGAGATGGGCAAAAAAAAATAATTTACCAACACCTTCAGGACATAGAAAAGGCATTGATTCGCTTATTGAAACTGTCAAAACAGCAAAAAAATCTAAGATTGAAAGACTTATAGTTTATGCATTCTCAACAGAAAATTGGTCTAGAGATGATTTTGAAGTAAATGCCTTAATGAATCTTATTAACTTCGGTGTGGACGTAAAATTGAAGGAGATAAAAGAAAATGGCATAAAGTTGGATTTCATTGGCAACCTTGACGATCTGCCAGAGAAAGCACAAAAAGGTATAGATAAGTGTATTAATGAGACAAAAGATTTAACAGAACTTAGATTAACAGTAGCCTTAAACTATGGAGCTATTTCTGACATTCTGGAAGCTGCAAAAACTATTAATGAAAATAACATTGAGTTAAATGAAGAAAACTTTTTGAAGGCAACACAGATAGGAGAACAAGAAGTTGATATTTTTATCAGAACAGGCGGTGATAAAAGGTTAAGTAACTTTTTATTAGCTAATATTGGATACAGCGAACTATTCTTTTCAGACAAATTGTGGCCAGAATTTTCAAAAAATGATTTTATTCAGATATTAGATGAATTCAGGGAAAGACAGAGGAGATTTGGCAAATGAAAAGTATATCTATATTTGGATTTACTGGCTCAATTGGTACTCAAGCATTAGATATACTTAGGCAAAACAAAGGGCAGTTCTCTTTTGATGTTTTTGTGTGTAATTCAAATATAGATAAAGCCCTAGAAATCGTAAATGAGTTTAATCCTGAGTACGTATTCATTTCAGATTCGGTTGCATCAAATCAATTTAAAAAAGAATTATCTACTCAGACAAAAGTCTTTGAGAATATCAGTGATGTTATAGGCTATTTAAAGGCAAGACATAGCGATATATATCTTTCAGCCATATCTTCTTTTGACTGTATCGAATTGACTATTCTTGCCGCTGAATCTGGAAATAAGCTTTTATTAGCAAATAAAGAAAGCCTAGTCGTTTATGGCAAAAGTTTAATAAATACCTCAAAAATATCAGGAACTGAGATAGTCCCAATCGATTCAGAGCACTATTCATTAATGAACTCATTAAATAATATCGACAAGAATGATATAGATAGAATCTTCATTACTGCATCAGGTGGACCTTTTGTTGGTCAATCACTTGCTGAGATAATAAATAAAGAACCTGAGGAAGCCCTAGATCATCCAAATTGGAGCATGGGGGATAAAATTACTATTGATTCAGCAACACTTGTTAATAAATGTTTTGAACTAATTGAAGCAAAATATTTATTTGATCTTGATCCAGATAAACTAGAAGTATTGATTCAACCACAAAGTATTATTCATTCAATGGTGGAACTAAAAGATGGTTCAGTTGAAGCTCAAATGTCGCTACCAAGCATGATAATACCTTTATCCTTTGGTTTATTAGGTGAGTATTCTGCTAAAGCAAAAAATAATTTTTCTTTAGACATGTTCGAAGAAGATATTAAGCTGACTATTTCAAATTTTCCAAAAGATAGAGATAAATTAATAGAAATATCAAAAGATGTTATGAGAAATGGAGGTAATAGAGGGCTAATATTTGCTTCGATCAATGATTTTGCAGTTAAAAGATATCTTCAAGGAGAAATTAAGTTTGGAGAAATATATAATTTAATTTTCAAGCATTATCCTGAGATAGAAAAGAAAGAAATTTTAAGTTTAGAGGACTTAAAACATAATCAAAGTGAAATATTGGAATATTTAGAAAGTACTTAAAATGACATATTTAATTGGAACATTAATTCTTTTCTTGATCTTGGTAACTTTTCATGAATATGGACATTATTCAGTTGCAAGATTTTTTAAGATAAAAATACTTAAATTCAGCATAGGTTTTGGCCGAGATCTATTTAATTGGACCAATAAAGATGGAGTTAAATTCTCGTTATCAATGATACCTTTTGGAGGTTATGTAGCCTTCCATGATCCTAACGATGTTGAAAATTACAATAAATTAACGACAGAAGAAAAAAAGTATGTGCTTGCTAATAGACCCTCTTTTGAAAAAGTACTAGTTATTTTGGCTGGCCCTATATTTAATTTTATCTTAGCTTTATTTACTTTTAGTCTTGTTGGTCTATTTTTGCCTAAAGAATCTGACCTAGTATCAGCAAAAATAAATAAATCTGATGATGGCAGGTTGTATAGGGTTGTATCTGTAAATGATAATCCAATTAACAATGCACAAGATTTAGAAATAAAGCTGCTTGATTTAACTGGTTTAACGGGCGAAGTCAGGATAGGTCTTTTTGACTATGAGAGCCAGGAATCTACTGAGCTTGTTGAAGTTGTTGAAAACCTAAAATTTAATCAAGAACAGGCACCATCTTCATATTTTTCTTTATCTCCAGCCGCTGATTATCCACCAAGAATCGGAGTCATAGTTGAGGGGAGTGCTGCAGATTTAGCTGGATTAAAAGAGGGAGATATTATTCTAGAAGTCAATTCAATTAAAACCTTCTCAATATACCAAACCAAAGATTTGTTGAATGAATACGGCAAACAATTATCTTTACTGGTAAATAGAAATGACAATACAGTCACTGTTAATTTGCCATCTAAAAGTGAAGGAATGTCATATGGCATAGAGCTAGCACCTGAAAGAAATGATTTTCTTTCTTCATTGAGTTTTGGTGTTAATCAAACGATCTTTTGGGTAGTTAATACATTTAAGTTTCTATATAAGACTTTTACAGGAAGTATGGGTCTAGATAGTCTTAGCGGGCCTGTTGGGATTACAAAAGTTGCAGGAGATACTCTCAGTCAGGGTTTAATTCCTTTCCTGCTTTTATTAGCAATATTGAATATTAGTTTAGGAGCATTTAATCTTTTACCATTACCAATGCTTGACGGGGGCCAATTATTGTTTATCTTAGTTGAGGAAGTAAAAGGATCACCAATAAGTTTGAAACTAAAAGTACTGTTATTCAATCTAAGTTATTTACTAATAATGACTTTATTTGTTTTTGTGGTTATTAATGATGTAATGAGGCTATTTTGAAGAAATTTATATCAACAATCTTACTAACTCTAGCATTTTATATGCATTCTTCAGTTCTAATTGAGGACATAAGGATAGAGGGTCTGCAAAGAGTATCTCTCGGAAGCGTTTTAGATACTGTTCCAGTAACTATTGGAGATAAGATTGATGAAACTGATTATCAACGAATAATAAGAACTTTATTTTCTACAGGTCAATTTGATGACATTCAATTAAGAGCAGAAGGGAATATTCTATATGTGACAGTTAAAGAAAGACCAACTATCTCTTCAATAAGAATCGATGGCAATTCAGCAATTAAAACTGAAGCTTTATTGGCAGCTCTTGGATCTGAGGGCGTCTCAGAAGGTTCTGTATTGAAAAGAGCAACATTAGACCTAATTACGAGGGGCTTACAGGCACAATATTCTCAACAAGGCAGATATGGAGCAACGGTAGAAGTTAAACAGAAAGATAGACCAAGAAATAGAGTAGAAGTAGATATAGATATTGATGAAGGTTCTTCTACTGCAATATCATCAATTGAAATAATTGGAAATGAGTCTTTCACAGACGCTCAAATAAGGAGAGTTTTTGAACTAACAGAAGGTTCTATTCTTTCAATATTTACCAATGACAATAAGTATACAAAAGAAAAGCTACAATCAGATTTGGAAAATTTAGAATCTTTCTACAAAGATAGAGGTTATTTACAATTTAGACTAGATTCATCTCAAGTTTCAATCAGCGAAGATCTCGAGGAGCTATTTATAACCTTAGTTGTTAGTGAGGGCGATAGATATGGTTTGAAAGAGATAAAAATATCTGGAGAATTGCCTCTAGATAGAGAATTCTTTGAGAGCTTTATCAATATTCCTGAAGATACTTATTACTCTGAGTCTCTCATCACCAGTTATGAAGAATTTTATGCAAACATTCTTGGTAACGAAGGTTACACTTTTGCCGAGGTAGAAGGAATTCCTACAATTGATGAAGATAATAAAACTGCTGATATCACCTTTGTTTTTAATCCAGGAAGAAAAAACTATACAAGAAGAATTCTTTTTTCAGGCAACAACTTTACAACTGATGAAGTCCTTAGAAGAGAGATGAGACAGTTTGAAGGGGCTCCAGCATCAAACCAAGCGATAGAACAATCTAAACTTTTATTGGAAAGAACAGGCTTCTTTAAGTCTGTAAATGTAGAGACTGTACCAGTTGCAGGGGAAGAAGATCAAGTTGATGTGATATTTGAAGTTGAAGAACAGCAATATGGAAATATTATTGGAGGTTTTGGTTATTCACAATTTGGATTTTCTTTTAATTTCAATGTTCAGCAGCAAAACTTTTTAGGAAGTGGTAATACTGTAGGAATAGGAACGCAGATTAGTGATTATGCCAAAAATATCTTTTTACAGTATGAGAACCCATATTACACAATTGATGGAGTAAGTAGAGGATATACCCTCAACTATAGAGAATTTGATTATTCATCATTTGGAATAACTGATTACAATACATCGAGTTATGGTTTATCAGTAACTTTTGGGTATCCTATTTCTGAAATTCAGAGACTTGGATTTAATATTGGTTTTGATCATACAGAGCTACAATCTGGGGGAATGGCAGCAAGAGAGATTCTTGATTTCCTTGAGTCTGAAGGAGATACATTTGATACCTTAAAATTTCAAGGTTATTGGACTAGATCTACTTTAAATAGAGGTTTATTTCCAACTGATGGGGATCTAAATCAAGTCCAACTACAAACAACCTTACCTGGCTCGACCTTAAATTACTTCAGAATAGATTACAAAAATGAATACTACCAACCTTTACCTATAGGAGAAGATCTGGTGTTTAAAGCGGCATCAAGAATAGGTTATACAGCTGCCTTTGGCGATTCAGAAATACCTCCATATTATGAAAATTTCTATGCAGGTGGACCTTATTCTGTAAAAGGTTATGAAGCTAATAGTCTAGGACCAAGAATAACTCCAGTCCCTTGTTATGGCTATATATCTGCTGATGATTATTGCCCACCTCTAATTGATAACGATTTTGATGGAGAACCTGATACGCCTTATTACAATCAATATGCATCTTATAGAATAAATAGACCAATTGGGGGCAATGTCATTTTAGAAACAAGTCTTAATCTTATTTTTAAGATTCCATTTATAGAGGATCAAAGTCAGTTCAGAACAGCAGTTTTTGTTGATCTTGGTAATGTGTTCTCTACTAATTGCTCTGCATATCAAACTGAATGTTTTGCCCCAGATTTTAAAGAATTAAGAGGTTCTTATGGTCTTGGCGGTAGCGCAATCACCCCATTTGGGCCTATAAGTGTTTATGTGGCTATTCCTTTCAATAATGGACCTTTAGATAGAGTAAAGAGATTTGAATTTACTGTTGGGAATAAGTTCTAAAAAATCTCTCGATTCTTGTCGAAAAGTCGGCTAAAATAGCGAAACTTAAGGATTTATTATGAACAGAATTAAATATCTATTACTTTCAAGTCTGCTTGCAGTCTTTTCAGCTTCATTAATTGCTGAAGGTACATTTGTCTTAAACGCAGAGAGAGCTATGTTAAGCACTCAATATGCACAAGACGAATTTAAGAAATTAGACGAAGATGCAGATTTCATTGCAGATAGAGAAAGACTTGAGTTACTACAAACCGAAGGTCAGGCAATTCTTGATGATTTCCAGAAAAATCAAGAAACACTTTCTGATGAACAGATAGTTGATATGCAGGGAAAACTTGAAGATAAGCAGACCGAAATCCAATTTTTAACGCAAAAATTGCAAAATAAAGCCCAAGAGACGCAACAGGCTGTAATTGCAGCACTTTCAGAAGATTTTCAGAGAATTCTTGGTGAACTAATTAATGCAAAAGATATGGATATGGTGGTCACTCCTCAGGCTCTATTTTATGCTGATCCTGATTTAGACATTACTGATGAAGTTACTGCTTTACTAGACGTATCTTTAGCAGAAAAGTCTGAATAGTAGTAATCTTACTTAATGGAATCAATTACTCTTGAGAAGTTAGCCAAAGCAATTGGCGGTGAAACTTTAGGGGAAGAAAGTTTCGTAATAAATTCAATAGAGGATTCTTCTTTATGCTCAAATACAGGAGTATGCTATTTAAAGGACAAGCAATATCTTGCGAAGTTAAGCTCAAATCCTGGAGCAGTAATCACAACAAAAGAATTATCTGAACAAGTAAATCAAACAGATAATTTTATTCTTGTTGACGATCCATATTTAGCTTATGCGAAAACATCTCAATTATTTTTTGAAAGTTATGACAAAAAAAATAATCAATTGGATTCAGTTTTAGGAAAGAGTATCCAAATTGGCAAAAATACAATAATCAATGGAAATTGTATGATTGGTGATAACGTCATCTTGCATGATAACGTTTCAATTTATTCCTGCACAAAGATTGGTGATAATTCTATAATCCATTCTGGATCAGTCATCGGTAGTGATGGTTTTGGTTTTGCTCCAGATGGTGATGGTTGGGAAAAGATAGCGCATCTCGGTGGAGTAGAAATAGGAGCAAATGTAGAGGTGGGAGCAAACTCTGTAATCGATAGAGGGGCATTAGGCAACACTAAGATCGGAGATGGCGTCAAAATGGATAATCACATCCATATAGCGCATAACGTATCTATTGGAGAAAATACAGCTATGGCTGGCATGGTAGGTATAGCAGGAAGTGTAAAAATCGGCAAAAACTGTAAATTTGGTGGCCAGGTGGGAACAGTAGATCATATAGAGATAACTGACAATGTTACTGTTTTAGCAAAAACTTTAGTTACTAAGTCATTAACAGAACCAGGAGCCTATAGTGGAGTCATGCCAATTCAGAAGCATAAAGATTCTTTAAAATTTGCTGCAAAATTAAAGAAATAAGATGAATACTGAAGAAATCAAAAAATTACTGCCCCATAGAGACCCATTTTTATTTATTGATAAAGTTACAGAAATAAGTATGGAGCATGTTATCGCAGAACGATTTGTTTCCCCAAGCGAATCTTTTTTCAAGGGACACTTTCCAAATTTTCCCATCATGCCTGGAGTAATAATAATTGAAGCTATGGCTCAAACTTGTGGAATTTTAGGATCGCATATCATGAAGCAAGCAGCATCTGAAAAATCAGTATACTTATTATGTGGGGTTGAAAAAGTAAGATTTAGAAAGAAAGTTATGCCAGGAGACACCCTTAGATTTGAAACAAAATTATTGGCTAATAAAAGAAAAATCTGGAAGTTTGATTCTAAGGCTTTTAAAGGTAACGAAATGGTTTGTTCTGCAGAAATACTTTGTGCAGATGGAAGTTTAGATGAGTAATATTCACCCTACAGCAGTAATTGATGAAACTGCAGTTATAAGTAAATCGACATCAATAGGTCCTTATTGTGTAATCGGAGCTGAAGTTAGTATTGGAGATAAATGCGAGCTTAATTCACATGTAGTAATAAAAGGGCCAACAAATATCGGAAAAGAAAATAAATTTTTCTCATTTGCGGTGATTGGTGAAGATACTCCAGATTTAAAATTTAAAGGCGAAAGAGCAACATTAGAAATTGGAGATAATAATGTTTTTAGAGAATTCTCAAAAATTCATAGAGGCACAGGCGCTGATCTTGGTTATACAAAAATAGGAAATAAAAATTTAATAATGCCGGGGGTTATGATTGCTCATGATTGTATTTTAGGAAACAACAATATACTGGTTGATAATTCAGCATTGGCTGGCCATGTTCGTCTAGGTGATTATATAACTCTGGGCGGCTATACCTTGGTCCATCAATTTTGTATCTTAGGATCCTATTCATTTACTGGAATGGGCTCAATAATCACTATGGATGTGCCTGCATTTACCCGAGTAGCTGGTAATCCAATAAAGCAGGCTGGTCTTAATTCAATTGGCTTAGAAAGAAAGTCATTCACTAAAGAACAGATTTCAAATCTTAAAAAAGCATATAAGATATTTTTCAGAGAAGGTTTGAGATCAGAAGATGCCTTGGAAAAAATTTCTAATGAATGCGAAGAAGATGAAAATATTCACATTTTTATAGAATCAATAAAATCCTCTTCAAGGGGAGTATTAAGATAGTTGAAAATAGGAATAGTTTCTGCAGAACCTTCAGGCGATCTTCTTGGTAGAAAAATACTTGATACATTAGAACAAAAATTCTCGGAATTCACAGTCCATGGCATAGGTGATGGTGACCTTAATAAATATAAAATTTCTAACGATAGATCATTATTAAAAATAATGGGTTTTGTTGATCCAATAATGAATTATTCAAGTATAAAGAAATTTCAAAAAGAACTAATCAATGACTTTATGGATAAGAAGATAGATTTATTTATAGGCATTGATGCACCTGATTTTAATTTAGGCATACATAAAGCACTCCAAGAAAATGGTATAACGACAGTGCAGGTAGTATGTCCTTCAGTGTGGGCTTGGAGGTCGGGAAGAATGAAAAATTTCAAGTTTATAGACTATATGCTTTGTTTATTCCCATTTGAATTAGATTATTGCTCTAATGTGAAGAAAAAAGCTTTTTATATTGGCCATCCTCTAGCAGAAGATGAAAACAAATACTTTGGTGAAGACGTTGAGAATACTATTTGTCTGATGCCAGGAAGTAGAGATTCAGAAATAAAGCAAAATTTGCCAGTGATGATAGATGGGTTTAGAGAATTTAATAAAAAAAATGATTACACTGCTCTAATTCCCGCTTATGACAGGTCTGCTAAAGAGTTAGTTGAAACTTTCATAAAAGATGAAGTCGAAATAAGCTGCCATCAAATAGAGGCATCTGCAATATTAAAAAAAGCTAGAGCAGCAGTTATGTGCTCTGGCACAGCGACATTGGAAGGTTTGTTAGCTGAAGTTCCTACTACTATTATCTATAAAACAAGCTGGTTCAATTATTTAATTTATAAAAGTATGATGAAAGCAGAATATGCTGGCATTCCAAATATACTTGCTGGAAAAAAAATCTTCACTGAATTAATTCAGCATCAAGCAACTAAAGCAGCTATAGCAAAAGATTTAGAAAATAATTTGAATAATTTGGAGATGAAAATCGAGGTTATGCAAGAAGTAAAAAGAAAGATTGTAAGCACAGATTTTTCTAAATTTTCAAATAGGATATATGAGGATCACGGGAGTAGATGAGGTTGGGGTTGGCTGTTTAGCTGGACCAGTTATTACTGCTGCTGTATGTTTTGGCAATCAAAAACCCTCCGTTATTTTTAGAGATTCAAAAAAAATTAGCCATACTCGAAGAGAAAAGTTATACAAATACATAAAAAATAATTTTCATGTATCCATTGGCATAGCAACACCACCAGAAGTAGATAAGCTTAATGTATTAAAAGCAACACATCTTGCTATGAAGAGAGCTATCAATAATTTACCCGTCGTACCTGGAACAATACTAATAGATGGACTCTATGTGCCTGATGGTATTAATAATGCGCAATCAATAGTAAAAGGAGATGAGAGCCAACAGGAGATTGCAGCCGCATCGATATATGCAAAATACTATAGAGACGAGCTAATGAAGCTTTATAGTGTTAAATATCCGCAATATTTATTAGAAAAGAACAAAGGTTACCCAACTAAAGAGCATAAAAAGGCAATTAATGAGCATGGCCTATCAAATATTCACCGAAAAAGTTTTAAAATTTAATGATGGGTAAATTCGTCCATCTTCAAGTTAAGTCTCATTTTAGTATTTCTAGTGGTCTGCCCAGAACTAATCAAATAGTTGATAAAGCGGTAGAGAATAATATGGGCTCAGTTGCTCTTACAGATAAAAATTCTTTCTTTGGTCTTGTAAAATTTTATAACTACGCGATCTCAAAAGGCATTAAACCAGTATGCGGTGTAGACTTTGATATTAAAATTAGTCAAAACCTTTATTCCAATGTTGTTTTATTAGCAAAAAATAAAAGAGGCTTAGAAAGTTTATTCAAATTAAGTACTCAGGCATTTACAGAATCAGCAAAAGGAAAAATATGCTTATTAGAAAAGGATATTCTTGCAAATTCAGATGATCTAATTTGTATTATGCCGACTGCTTGCAATCATCTTAATTTTCTAAGTGGTAAAGACGATGCCAGTGAATTACAGAAAAAAGTAGAAAGCTATTTATCAAGTTTTAAAGATAATCTATTTATTGGTGCTTCATGTTTTGATAAGCGTGGATATAGTTCTGCAGCAAATACGTTATGTAGTCATGCCTTTAAAAAAGGAATTCCTGTTGTAGGCTTAAATGATGTTTTATTCTTGTCACAAAAAGATCATCTTGCTCATCAGGCAAAAGTATCAATAAATAATTCAACACTACTGAAGGATGAGATTAATAATCCAAATGTTTCATCTGAACAATTTTTCAAAACAATTAAAGAAATGCAGCTAATGCATGATGAAGATATCTTGAGCAATACAAATGAAGTTGCCAAATCTTGCAATGTTTTATTAGAAGAGGACCAATATTATTTACCTTCTTATGAAATAGAAGATAAAAAATCATTAGCAGAGTATCTAGAAGATATATCAAAAAATAAGTTAGAAGACTTTCTGAAAGAAAATACAAAACTTGATAAGGATCTTTATAGAGATCGTCTTGAGAAAGAGCTTAAAATTATCATTGATAAAGGTTATCCAGGGTACTTTCTCATTGTAATGGATATCGTAAGTTGGGCTAAGGGACAGAATATACCTGTTGGCCCAGGAAGAGGTTCAGGAGCAGGCTCTCTTGTTGCTTATGTCTTATCAATAACAACACTTGATCCACTTGTGCATGGCTTATTATTCGAAAGGTTTCTTAATCCTGAAAGGATGTCTTTACCAGATTTTGATATAGATTTTTGTATAGAAGGTCGAGATAAGGTAATTGAGTATGTTCAAAAGAAATATGGCGAAAATTCAGTAGCCCAGATTGGTACTACCGGAACAATGGCAGCAAGAGGAGTCATAAGAGATGTAACAAGAATACTTGGTAAGCCATATGGTTTTGGAGATATGTTAGCTAATATGATTCCACTTACGCCTGGAATTAAATTAGGGCAGGTAATGAATGTAGAAGAAGACCCAAAAGCTTCAACAGAGAATCAGTCCCCAGAATTACAAGAACTAAGAAAGACTAATGAAGAAGCCGCAGAAGTTTTAGACCTTTCTTTGAAATTAGAAGGCTGCGCAAGAAGTATTGGTAAACATGCAGCAGGAGTTGTAATAGCGCCAAATGATATTCATGAATTCACTCCATTGCATTTTGATGCTGAAACTAATTCTATGGCTACACAACTGGATATGTATGATGTTGAAGACATTGGATTAGTAAAATTTGATTTTCTTGGATTAAGAACATTAACAGTAATAAATAATGCTGTTCAGTCTATTGAAAAAATTAATCCTGACTTTAGGCTTAAAGAAATTCCTTACGATGACCCAAATGTTTATAAATTATTGAGTCTAGGAAAAACAAAGGGGCTCTTTCAATTAGAGTCGAGAGGCATGATCGAGGATGTTCTCAAAAAAATGAAACCAGAAAATTTTGCTGACATTGTTGCTGCAGTAGCTTTGTTTAGGCCGGGACCACTTGAGTCGGGGATGGCTAGTGATTATATAAACAGAAAAAATGGAAGAGAAAGCATTATCTATCAACACCCCTCACTAAAAAAGATCACTAATGAAACTTATGGGGTCTTTGTATACCAGGAGCAAGTTATGGAAGCAGCTCAAGTACTTGCTTCATATTCTCTGGGTGATGCGGATAACTTAAGAAGAGCTATGGGAAAAAAGAAAGCTGACGTTATGGAAGAAGAAAAGAGTGTATTTGTAAAAGGTTGTGAAAATAACAATATCTCAAAGAAAAAAGCTGAGGAAATTTTTGCCAATATAGCAACATTTGCTGGATATGGATTCAACAAGTCTCATTCAGCAGCTTATGCCTTGATAGCTTATCAAACAGCTTATCTAAAAACTCACTATCCATCTCATTTTATAGCTGCCGTATTGTCTTCAGAACAAGATAAAACCGATAAATTGGAGCCTCATGTAAAAGATTGTGAATTGATGAAAGTTGAAATTTTATCGCCGAGTATTAATACCTCTTTCTCTAGTTTCATTGTCAATGAAAAAAATGAAATTGAATATGGGTTAGGGGCATTGAAAGGTGTAGGCAAAAAATTTGCTGATGAAATTTGTGAAGAAAGAAAAAATGGACCATTCAATAGCATGATGGACCTTGCATCAAGAGTAGATTTAAGAAAAGGTGGTATTAGATCTCTTAAAAGTATGGCTAAAGCTGGTGCTTTTGATTGTCTATCCCCAAGGGATGAAGCAGTAAGCTCTATACAATCTTATCTTGAAGCATCAGATCAAAAGTTTAAATCCAAAGAATCTGGAGCCGTTGATATGTTTGATACTCCTCAAGATATTGAGCTTTCTGGATTTAAGTTAGATAAATTCTCTGATTCAGAAAAATTAAAAATGGAATTAGAGTCTTTTGGTTTCTATTACAGTAAACATCCAATTTCCTTGCTTAGAAAAACCCTTTCTTCAAGACTTACTCCAATTAAAAAACTTATGACTTCAAATAATGAAAAGTTTATCCCAGTGCTAATTAATCAAAAACGTATTGTTAAAAAAGGAAGCAGTGTATTTATTTTTCTAGAGGTATCAGATGAAACAGGAGTAATGGATGTTTCTGTGCCGATTGAATTATTTGACTTAAAGAAGGCGCTTTTCAAAGAGAATTCTGTAGTTATGCTAAAAGGAAATATTATTACTGATGATTATAGAAGGGGCAATTTAGATGATGCGGGAATTAAAATACGCGCATCAGATATTATGCCTATAGATATAGCAAGAAGCTTAGTTACATCTAAAATTAAGATTAATGTTCCAAGAGCTGAATTAAAACAGCTTGGTAATGGAAAATTTCAGGAAATTAAAAATTTAAATGATCCCAATGGCCTGGAAGTTGTTTTGAATTTGTTAGATGAAGAACTAAATATTTCAAGTGAAATAAAAGTTGACACCTTTAAGATTTCCCTAGAGGATAGTACGTTCGAAAAAATTGATGAGATTTTTGGAGAAGATAATTACACTTTAATTTAGCAATGGAACAATACTTAGATTTTGAACAACCAATTTATACTTGCCTTGAAAAAATAGAGGAATTAAAGAAAGTTGTACCCGCACCAAGTAATCTTGCTGAAGAAATTGCATTACTTGAAGATAAAGCAGACCAAGAAACTCAAAGAATATATAAAAATTTGAGTTCTTGGCAGAAAGTTCTTGTTGCTAGACACCCTAATAGACCACATACCAAAGATTATTTAGAAAATGTTTTTAATGGATTTGAAGAAATCCACGGGGATCGACTTAATGATGATGATATGGCTATAGTTGGTGGATTTGCTTTTCTAGATAATTATCCAGTTGTTGTCATAGGCCATGAAAAAGGCAGGGAAACCGAAGAAAGAGTCAGTAGAAATTTTGGCATGCCTCACCCATCAGGCTTTAGAAAGGCAAATAGATTGATGAAACTAGCCGAAAAATTCACTTTACCTGTAATTACACTAATAGATACTCCTGGCGCATACCCCGGGGTTAAAGCTGAACATACAGGGCAACATGAAGCAATAGCTAAAAGTTTGGAAGTTATGTCTGATCTGAAAACACCTATTATCAATCTAGTCATTGGTGAAGGAGGCTCAGGAGGAGGCTTTGGTATTGGTCTAGCAGACAAGATAGGAATGTTAGAGTATTCGATTTATTCTGTTGCCTCACCAGAAGCATGCGCTTCAATTCTTTGGAGAACGGCAAAAAATGCTGAACAAGCAGCAGATGCTTTAAAGCTTGATGCATCAAGTTTAAAAGAGCTCGATGTCATTGATTTAATTATTGATGAACCGATTGGTGGAGCGCATAGAAACCACGAAAAAACTTATCAGAATGTGAAAAAATATTTTCTTGATGAGCTTAAAGGTTTATCTCATCATTCTATAGAAGACTTAACAAGAGAAAGATATAAGAAATTTGCTGACATAGGAGTCTAAAATGGATTTCTTTACCAAAACAGAAAAAGATATCTTGCTCTCGGCAGACCAAATTATAGTGGGCTTTAGCGGAGGAGCAGATTCAACTCTTTTATTACATAAAACATTTAATTTTCTAACGGAAAGTAATTCCGACAATAAATTATTAGCACTACATATCAATCATCAAGCTCAGCCTGAAAGTAATGCCTGGGAAGAACATTGTCAAAAATTCTGTCAAGACAGAAAAATTCACATTCAAGCTGAAAAAGTAGAGATTACTATTAAAGGAGAAGGTTTTGAAGCTGCAGCTCGAAGCGCAAGACTAGCGGTATTCAATTCTTTTGATAAAAATGCAGTCATTGTCCTTGGGCATCACTTAGACGATCAGATTGAAACAATCCTATTTAGAATTTTCAGAGGAACAGGAATGAAAGGATTATCTGGAATAAAAAGACAAAGCATACTAGGTTCAAAAGTTGTTCTGAGACCTTTATTCAATTTAACCAAAAAAGAGATTATTGAATTATTAGATCAAGAGAGGTTGAATTATATTACCGATGAATCAAATCAAGATAATTCATTCAGTAGAAATTACCTCAGAAACACTGTAATACCAAAAATTTATGAAAAATGGCCTGGAGCTAAAAAAAACATCAGTCGAATGGCCAATATTTTAAGAAAACAAAATATTCTATATGAATCTTATCTTGAAGCTGTTCTTGAAAAAGTCTCAGATGAAGACGGTTTAAAATTAGATGAACTAAAAAATTTAGATTACTTTGAAAGAGCAGAATTAATTAGAATTTGGCTTGATAAACAATCTTTCAGCACACCTAATGAAAGCCAGATGAAAGAAATAGAGAAATCTTTCTTCCAATCAAGACAAGAGTCTAATCCTGTAATAAAATTCCAAAGAGAAGACGCTCAAAGGTTGGGCGTAATCTTAACAAAAACAAATAATTATTTAATTGCGGAAGAAATAAATGAGTGAACCAAAAGTTTTATTTGAAGAGCATGGATCAGTTGCTGTAATTAGTCTCAATAGACCAGAGAAAAGGAATGCATTAGATCCAGAAACCGTGCTTTTATTTAATGAATTTACTGAAAAAGCTAAAGACAAAAAATATAAGTCAGTAGTTATCACCGGAAATGGCGGTGGTTTTTGTGCTGGAGCAGACCTGACTCCTACTGGAGATTCAATGGGATGGGAAAGTGTAGAGCAAGCACTTAATGAGGGATACCATGTAGGACTTAATAATCTAATTTCTATGGATAAAGTTGTCATTGCAGCAGTTGAAGGCCCATGTGCAGGTATTGGCTGCGCTTATTTTATGAGTTCAGATATTGTTATCATGGGCAGATCAAGTTTCTTTCAAATTGGATTCTCAAAAATTGGTTTAATTCCAGACGGAGGCTCAACATGGCTACTACCAAGAATTGTTGGCTATACAAGAGCTTTTAGGATGGCATCTGAGGCGCAGAGAGTAATGTCTGAAGAGTGCAAAGAATTAGGTATGTGCGCTGAAATCTCCGAGGATGGCAATGCCCTTAATGATGCTTTAGAAATGGCAAAGGTTTATGCTGATTTTGCACCAATAGCATTAATGAGAACAAAAAAACTGATGAGGGAAAGCTTCGATAGGTCTTATCATGATCAGCTAAAAGAAGAAGCTAGACTTCAAGACGATTTAGTAGGCAGCAAGGATAATATAGAGGGCGTTCAAGCTTTTGTCGAAAAAAGAAAACCAAAATTCACTGGCGAATAATTATACGATCGAAAATTTTTCAGAACATCACCTATCAGATGTTCTAAAAATAGAATCTGCTTCGAATTTAACACCCTGGTCCCAGGAAATCTTTCTTAAAACTTTACAAAGTCGTTCTATAAGCTTTGTAATCATATCTGAAGAGAAAGTTATTGCATTTTGTATTGCCAATACAGTGCTGGATGAATGTCATTTACAAAATATTGTTGTAATAGAAGAGTTAAGAGGCAAGGGTATTGGGACATTCATGCTTAATATACTTTTTAAAAGAGCAAAATTATCAGATTTACATACTGTTCTACTGGAAGTTAGAGAATCAAATAAAAGAGCTAGAAAATTCTATCAAGATAATGGTTTTGAAGAATTGTCTGTTAGAAAAAATTACTACAAAACAAAAAAGGGTCGGGAAAACGCAGTAATTATGCGCCTAGAAGTTGTTTGATATCTGTTTCTAGATTTTCTGGCACATCTAAAGATCCATATCTTTTGACTACTTCACCACTCTTATTGAGAAGAAACTTTGAGAAATTCCATTTTATGGATTCAGTGCCCATAAAACCTTTTTTCTGTTCTTTAATAAATTTAAAGATTGGGTGAGCATCATTACCATTCACTTCTACTTTCTCAAAGATAGGAAAAGTTATGGAATAATTTTTCTCGCAGAAATCTTTTATCTCTTCTTCTCCACCTTTTTCTTGTTCTCCAAATTGATTGCATGGGAATGCAAGAATTTCTAAGCCCTGTTCTTTATACACATCATAAAGTTTTTGTAAGCCTTCATATTGCGGTGTAAAACCACAACTCGAGGCTACATTTACTATTAGAATAACTTTGCCATCATAGCTAGACATGGAAACTTCATTCCCATTTATGTTTTTAGCTTTGAAATCGTAAAAACTTTCTTTCATAATCCTTAAATGCCTAAAAATTTGAGCTCGGTAATAATAAAAACTTTTCATGAATTAGACAAGGAAGAACTTTATAAGTTCATGCAATTACGAATCGAAGTTTTTATTGTTGAACAAGATTGCCCTTACCAGGATTTAGATGACCTTGATTCGCATGGCACACATATGTGGATAGAGGAAGATGGAGTAGTTTTAACCTATCTTAGATTAAATCCGCCCGGAACTAGATTCAAAGAGCCTTCTTTAGGCAGGATTGTCACTAAAGAAGCTGCTAGAAGTAGAGGTTTGGCAGAAATTATTATCAACAAGGCTCTAGAAATAATTGATAATGATTATGCAATGCCAACTAGAATTTCTGCACAGAGTTATTTAGAGGATTATTACTCTAAATTTGGCTTTGTTAAATGCAGCGAGGAATATATGGAAGACAATATACCTCATATTGAGATGTTAAGAGATGTTAAAGATAAGTAGATCAGCTGTAGAACAGCACTTAAATTGCCAAAGATGCTTCTATCTTGCTTATAAACATAAAATTAGGCCACCATCATTACCATTTACACTTAATTCTGCTGTAGACAATCTTTGTAAGAACGAATTTGANCATTATCGAGCAAAACAAGANCCACACCCATTGTTTCTAGNACANGATATTGATGCTGTACCTTTTGCTCATGAAAAAATGGATGAATGGCGCAATAACTTNAAAGGNATNAGGNATATCAATGAAGNNGAGGGNTACAATTTTGGCGGTGCTGTTGATGATATTTGGCAGAAACCGAATGGTGAACTCATAGTAGTNGATGTTAAAGCCACATCTAAGAACGTATTTAACTGGGAAGAAACTTTTTCTAAATGGGAATACGCAAAAGGCTATAAGCGACAGCTTGAAATGTACCAATGGGCTTTAAGAAAAAATGGTTTTGAAGTCGCCAATGAGGGCTATCTAGTTTATTACAATGGCAAAAAACATGAACCAATGTTTAATCAACGATTAGAATTTGACTTACATTTAATCAGACTTGAATGCGATGATAGTTGGGTAGAGCAGGCAGTACTTGAAGCTAAAAAAACTTTGGAAGGAGATATGCCAAAGATAGCACCAGCTTGTGAGAACTGTAATTATTTGAAGAAACGTTGGGAAGTATCTCAGAAAGATCCTAAAAATTTGATTGATTAGGAATATTTGTTTTAAATGAACTTTAAGTGTTTTTGTCTATCCAATTAAAAGATTAAATATGAAAATAAGAATCCTGCTTCTTTTAATATCATTTAATTTATTTTCTCAAGATATAGAATGTCCAGGGTATGTCTTTGACAAACAATTAGAAGAATACAAGTTTACAGGCCAATGTGCAGAAGGAGATCTTCCAGTCTGGGGTGTAGCCAATTATGATAATGGCGCATCTTTTCAAGGGTATTTNAATTCCGAGGGATTATTTGGNATAGGCATTCTTACACTTNCAANTGGCGCTTATATGATTGGAGAGTTTAATNCTCCTGGAGAACTTCTTGGTTCAAAATATTCTGCAGTTGGTCGCTTTGTTTTCTCAGATGGCGGTTATGCTGAATCATATTTTGATGGAAGTTTACTAGCAGTTGGTTTTGGGGCTATTTTTTATGATGATGGCTACCAAATGGGCATGCTCTCAAATGATATGTTAAATGGTATCGGGGTGAAGCGAAATGATAAATTAGGCTCCAATCATTATAGTACCTGGGTAAATAGCAAAGCTAATGGTATTGTTTTTTCTGAGTATGATGATGGTCAAAGCGCTCAGAATCAGTACATCAATGATGAAGCTATAGTTGGAGATTCTCTACCTATTCAAGGACTTGCTAAAAATCAATTAGATGAAATAAAAAAGTTTCTCAATCTAAGCTATGCAGAATTAATGGCTAAAATTGCTGACATCGAAGCCGCAATGGATGAATTTATAGTTCTTGTTGACCAAGCTGATGCTCAAATAGAAGCAACTACTACACAGAGTAAATTTGCATCTAAACGCTCACTAATAGTTAAGTCAGCACAAGAACTACTTGCTGTTTTAGGTTATAAGCTCGGTAAAGCTGATGGCATACTTGGCCCACTAACCATTGCAGCTATAGAAGCTTTTAAACAAGATCAAGGCTTGACTAAGGATCTTGAAGTTGATGAAAACCTTTTAGTTGAATTACAGAAACAAGTAAGAAAAGAATCTAATTCAGAAAATAATAGCTCAGCACCTACAGAACCAAGTATTAGTGGTACAGGCACAGGTTTTTTTGTTAATAATGAAATTCTAGTTACAAATGAGCATGTTATAGATGGCTGTGTTTATCTGACAGATTCACAAAACAATAATTTAGAGATTGTTACAGTAGATAGATTAAATGATCTAGCAGTTTTAAGATCTTCTGTTGCATCAAAAGATTATATTTATCTTGATGATGATCCAGAATTGGGCGAGTTAGTTTATGTCGCTGGTTTTCCATATAATTTTGATACTTTAAATTTTACTAGTGGAGCTGTAAGTGCATTGGTTGGTTTTGAAAAGAATATCACGCAATTTCAATTTACAGCACCAATTCAGCCAGGCAATAGTGGTGGACCCATCCTTAATGCTTGGGGCAGTCTAATTGGAGTAACCTTTGCCAGAATTGATGATTTAGCAATACTTGAAGCTACTAATACACTTCCACAAAATATTAACTACGGCATAAAACTTGATGTCATAAGAGANATATTGACTGAGTATGATATTTCATTTAATCAAGGGCGCGCATACTGGTTTAAACCATCTCAAGAAGATGTTGCTCAGCTAGCAAAAGATTTAACTATATTAATTAATTGTTTTAAGTAGAATTTAAAAAGAATTACTTCCACTTTATATTGCAGCCCATTGATGGAAATTGTTCTTGATTAATCTCACTATCAGTTAAGAGAGCATCTATTGCTGCTCTTAAATCTTTTCCATTAGGTTCTTGTCCTGATCCTGGTGAGGTTTCATCACATCTACCCCTATAGACCAGTTTTTGATCGGAACTAAACAAATAGAACTCGGGTGTACATTCTGCTTTATAAGCTTTAGCAATATCTTGTGTCTCATCGTGCAAGTAGGGAAATGTAAAATTTAATTCTGCCCATAATTCTTTCATTTTTTTTGGGCTATCTTCTGGATAATTAACTACATCATTAGAACTAATAGCAACAAAACTTAAAGACTCAGAATAATCTTTATGCAGTCTTTTAAGTTCATCATGATAATGAATGACATATGGACAATGATTACAGATGACCATCAATAAAATTGGCTTATCTGCCACTAAATTGGATGAATCAAAATTTTGATTTGAGATTGTATTAGGTAAATTAAAATCTATTAGCTTAGTGCCTAAAGGAAGCATNCTNGAATANGTTAAAGCCATNTNNTAATTATAGCTGAGAATCTATTTNAGGTTATTCATGCCGCCATCAACATGCACAACCTGCCCGGTCATCCAATTGTTGTGTGCATCTAATAAAAAATCGATTGTTTTAGCAACTTTATGAGGATCACCAATTTCTTTCATTGGATTTCGCTCCTTGCTTGCTTCAATTAATCTCTCAGTTTTTAAAAGGTTTGTAGAAAGGCTGGTATCAGTTAATGATGGAGCAACAACGTTAAAGCATACTTTAGAGTTTGTGTATTCAGATGCTAATGAGCGGGCCATTCCTTCCAAAGCAGATTTTGAAGCTCCGATACTAGCGTGAAAAGGAAGACCTACATTAGCAGCTACACTTGAGATAAAAACTACACTTGCTCCTTCTGACTCCTTCAGTCTATTAATTACTTTTTTAACTACTTTAGCGGCTCCTAGAACATTAATCTGAAAATCATTTATAAAATCATCATCTTTAAGCATTGTAAAAGGCTTTAAATTTATTGTGCCAGGAAAATATACAAGACCATTTATATCTGTCACTTCATCTAGTTCTGATAAATCACCATTTAGATCTAAGTTTCCCTCTGAGCGTGAATAAGTTAAGAACTCTTTATTTGAATCTTTCTGTAGAGCTTTAGCTAGTGTTGAGCTAGCCCCAATGAGTAATGTCCTTGCCATGAAATATTAGTAGGGACGTTTAAATATTTTTAAAGTTTTATTTACTATCCATTAATGAACCATCTTTGAAAACCAGTTCATTTACCTCTTCTGTAATAAAGGGTGCAAAAGGGTGCATGAGCACTAGAATCTTTTTCAACATTGGATGCAGATTTGAAGTTTCTCCAGATTTTTTACAATCTTCTATGTATTTGTCGCAGAATTTACCCCAAAAGAATTCATAAACTTCATTTACTGCAAAATCCAAACGATATTCATCAATGTTTTTCTTAATTTGCTTTGTTACTTCGTTAAATTCTTTCTCTATCCATTTATCATGATCATTTTTTGCAACAAAGTCTTTTGCTTCATGTGGGTAATTGTTAATGAACCGAGCTGCGTTCCAGATTTTATTACAAAAGTTCCTATAGCCTTTGAGTCTTCCAAGTTCAAAACTTATATCTCTAGTATGGGTAGCTAAAGAAAAGAATGTCATACGTAATGCATCGGTGCCATATGATTCAATTCCATTGGGAAACTGTTTACGAGTTTTACGCTCTATTTTTTCAGCTAAACCTTCCTGCATTAGGTTTGCTGTTCTCTTGGTCACTAGATCTTCAAGATCAATGCCATAGATTAGATCAATTGGNTCAATGATATTGCCTTTGGACTTTGACATTTTCTGCCCATTTTCATCTCTAATTAAGCCTGTGACATAAACATCTTTAAAAGGGACCTTACCTGTAAATTCTAGACTCATCATCATCATACGTGCGACCCAAAAGAAAATAATATCGAAGCCAGTCACTAATAAGCTTGTAGGAAAGTACTTTTCTAATCCATTTTCTTTAGGCCAACCNAAAGATCCAAAAGGCCATAAGGATGATGAAAACCATGTATCTAGTACATCTTCTTCTTGAGTTAANTTTCTATCATCTAATTTATAATGATTCCTNAGTTCATCCTCATTATAGCCAACGTATATGTTCCCATCTTCGTCATACCATGCAGGAATTCTATGACCCCACCATATTTGTCTACTAATACACCAATCTTGAATATTATCCATCCAGTTAAAGTAGGTTTTAATCCAATTACCAGGATGGAAAACTACCTCACCTTTATTAACAGCTTCATTAGCTTTTTTTGCCATCTCTTGCGTTTTCACATACCACTGATGACTAAGCTTAGGCTCAATGACAATATTGGAGCGCTCCCCCCTTGGCACACTTATTTGATGCTTCTCTTCTTTTAAAAGTAAATTTTTATTTTTTAGCTCTTCTAAAACCGCCTTTCTTACTTTAAATCGATCAAGATTAGCAAAAGGTTCGGGAACACTATCATTAGTGTGTGCTTCATCAGTAAAAATATTGATAGGCACAAAGTCATTCAACTCATCTGAAGAGTGAACTACGCCATCTATCTCATGAAGCGCATATTTTTTACCAATCTCATAGTCATTAAAGTCATGACCAGGCGTAATTTTTAAGCAGCCAGTACCAAATTCCATATCAACGTATTCATCACCTATAATTGGTATCTTTCGCCCAACAAATGGTAATTCAACGTATTGACCTATAAATTTCTTGAAACGATCATCCTTTGGATTAACTGCAACAGCCATATCACCGAACATTGTCTCTGGTCTTGTTGTTGCTACAGTTAACACCTCATCTGAATCAGAAATAGGGTAGGTAATATGCCAAAGTATGCCTTCTTTCTCTTGTCTGATAACTTCTAGATCTGAAACAGCTGTTTTCAGTGAAGGATCCCAGTTAACTAAACGATAACCCCGATAGATTTTTTCATTTCTGTAAAGCTCAACAAAAGCCTTATTTACAGCCTCACAGAAATCATNATCAAAAGTAAAGCGATACTTATCCCACTCAACGGTAGAGCCAAGACGCTTTATTTGAGAAGTAATTTTTTCTTCAGAATAGTCTTTCCATTTCCAAACCTCTGCTAAAAACTTTTCTCTGCCCAGATCGTCTTTATTTTTACCTTCATTTGCCAGATTATTCTCTACGACCATTTGTGTAGCAATACCAGCATGATCAGTGCCTACCTGCCAGTATGAATCTGAACCATTCATATGATGGTATCTAGTATAAAAATCCATGATTGCATACTGAAAGCTGTGCCCCATATGTAAGGTTCCAGTTACATTAGGTGGTGGAATGATCTGAGAGAAATTCTGTTCGGATTCAGGCTTATTAAGTTCACGTTCAGCCCAAACTTTTGACCACTTCTCTTCTATCTCTATTGGAAAATACTTAGCATCCATTTAAATACGTTCGTGATTTAATTCAAAGTTATTAGTCTTCAGGTTAGCATAAAGCTTTCTAGATGCATCATTGATTTCATNATCAGCTTCAGTGGTATAGATATAGATTTCAGCTTCTTCATATTCGTTAAGATTACTTACCTTGTCACTAAAAATATGAATTTCATCAAAGCTATCTTTCGGTTGCTCTTCCAATACACTTATATTGTCATCATAAAGATATTCAATTTTTCTGTTTTCAAAATATTTTTGTTTTTGTGCGTCTTTCAAGTTTTTGCTGTGACCTTCATCTTTCAGCACAACACAAACACTTCTTTTCATCTGAAAACCAGAATAAATATTATCTAATAGGAAATCTATTGCAGATTTTTTACTTTTGAAGCCTGAATAGAATGTAGCCGCCATTAACGATTACTATTTACGTACTCAAATAACAAGCCAACAGGTTTTCCTGTTGAACCTTTATTTTTTCCCTCGCCAATATCAGCAACTCCAGCAATATCTATGTGAGCCCATTTATAATCTTCAGTGAATCTAGATAGAAAACAACCAGCTTCAATAGTTCCAGCTGCTCTTCCAGGTGCAATATTTGCAATATCAGCAAAATTTGAATCTAAATAGCTCTGATATTCATCCCAGAGTGGCAGTTGCCATGCTTTTTCACCAGTATTTTGACCAGCTTCAAGAATCTTATCGATTAGTTTTTGATCATTGCCCATTACCCCAGCTGCGACGTTACCTAAAGCTATTATTACCGCACCNGTTAAAGTTGCNGTATTAATAACCACTTTAGGGTTATATTTCTTTACATAAGTAAGAGCATCGCAAAGAACCAANCTTCCTTCAGCATCAGTGTTTAAAATTTCTACTGTCTGTCCTGACATAGTAGTCACTACATCCCCAGGTTTTGTTGCATTACCTGCTGGCATATTTTCTGATAAGGCTACTGTACAAACNAAATTGACAGGCAATTCTGATGCTGCTACNGCACACATGGTCCCNATTACAGAACCAGCACCNGACATATCCCACTTCATATGNTCCATATTTGCACCTGGTTTAAGGCTTATTCCACCTGTATCAAANGTAATACCCTTACCAACAAGAACTATTGGTTTGGCATCTTTCTTGCCACCTTTATATTGCATGGTTACAAGCTTAGCTGGTTCAACACTTCCTTCCGACACAGAAAGCAGAGATCCCATTCCAAGTTTTTTCATATCCTTTTCTTCTAAAACTTCTACAGAAAAACCACCAATTTCTTTAGCTAATTTATTTACATGATTAGCAATGTAAGTTGGAGTCGCATGATTAGCGGGCCTATTACCTAGATTTCTTGCTGTATTTGCACCACGACCTACATTGAAACCAAGTTCAACTGATTTATTCAGTGAAGCATTTAGTTTCTCAACACATATATCTATAACTTTAAGTACTGCTTCTGATTTAGTATTAGGATTTGTATCTGTATATCTATAAGTTGCCTTTTCAGCTATTTTAGCTAAATCAAAGACGAAACCTTTATCTTTAAAAAGACTACTTGTATCAGCATAAATCGATGCTTGAACTACGCCATATTTGTCTAACCCAACAAATATACTATTCATCCACTTATATTTTTTATGATCAGATTTTTTAGTATCAAAATCTTTTACTAATAGAATATCCCTTTCATCGCCAGTTAACTCCTTAGATAAGAGCATTGAGGTTCTTTTNTCATCTTCAAAATAAGTTGAAACTTTTTGCTTCATATCCTTGTCAAATAAACTACTATTTTTTAAAGATGCCTTCGAATAAAAGACAACTGCAAATGTTTCAGGGTCTACCTCTGAATACTTTTTTAATTCAATATTTTCTAGTGCTTTATAAAATGCCATTTTTACTCCTTTTTGATATTCTTAAGAAGTGATTATTTCTCGTTATATCAGTAAGGAAATTATAATAAACATTTGCTGGGTTTCACTAGTCCTTTTTGGATTAGTTTTATTTTCAAGATTTAACATTTTTCTATCCCAGGCAGAAGTTGGAAAGATTTCCCCAGAAAATATCTTTATTGCTCTATTACTATTTTCACCAGAATTGTTAAATTTGGTCTTTCCTCTTAGTGTATTTTTAGCAACAGGTTTTGTGTTGACTCCTATTTTTAAAAATCATTCTACTATCTTTGATTCAGGTTCTTTCGGTAGTTTTAGACTTGTATGGAGTCAAAAATGGCTAATATTAGGTATTTTCTCGATATCTTTATTTTTAAGTACTTTTTTATCTCCTTTCTTTACCTCAAAGGCTGAAGACCTCATTGATAAAGATAATTCAGTTACATCAAAAATTGCTTTTCCATCAGGCTTAGTGCCGCTTCAACCAGATACATTTAATGCTTTTGGGATAAGAGATGGAAATACGTATAAAGATCTACTATTTTTCTTCGATTCTAATTCTATTGATAGTTTTATTTATGCTGAGTCGGCAACCATAAGAGGTGATAAGGAAGATATTAGTTTGGTTTTCACTAGTGGCTTTTTATATGATGATACAAGAAAGGCAATGTCTAGATTCAATGATGAAGCGAGTATTAATGTAGAAAATTTTACTAGTCCGGAATACATTTCAACCTTAACCCTTTTAAAAAACGATGACATTGAAAGCCTTAGAGAGTTATACAAAAGAATTTCAATTCCATTATTTTGTTTAGTGTCTTTGATTTTTTCTTTAGTTTTTTCTAGTTATGCTGCTTTTTTTGGCAGAGAAAGAACTTACTTTTTTCTAGCTATCATCAATATTTTTTATTTGCTTTTAACTATATCTGCACTCAATAGTTCTGCTGCAAACCCAACATCATTAACAATTAGCTTCTTTTGGATGCATGATTTGTTTCTCATCTTAGCCCTACTATTAATTGCTAAACCCATTAAAAGAATTTTTGGTTATGAAGGTTTATAGGTACATAATTTTTAGATCTCTTCTTTCAGTGATTGGAGTACTCCTAATAATCAGCGCAATAGATTTTTCTTTTAATTTCTTTTCTCAGATAGAAGATATAGGAGAGAACTATTCCTATAAAGATGCTTTTGATTTTCTAATTGCATCTCAACCATACAGAATACGAGAATCGTTTTATCTCTGTGCTGTGGTAGGACTTCTAGCTGTTTTTATAGATCAAAATTTTCTGCGAGCTTTTAATGCCTTAAGACAAGCAGGCCTCAGTAAAATCAAGTTTTCAGTAATGGTTTTTATGCCAATAGTAATACTGGGGTTATTGTCTTATGAGTATGTGGTGCCTGATTTAACTAGGCATGCATTTGATGAGAGAAAAGCTAAAGTTTCATCTGAATCAACTCAAGCTCCAACTATGATTGAAATAGAAAAACTTGAATCAGGAGGCTACATAATAATAAGTGAAGATCTTTCACTGTCATTTGATTCTACTGGCAATGTAGTTATTAAAAATGAATATAGTGATGAATTTAGCAACCTTAACTATAATGCGAATTTAAAATATTTGACCTTTTCAGAACTCTGGCAAAATAGTTATTCTAGCTTTGAAAATTTTAACCTAAAGATCAATACAGAAATTCTAAGAAGGAGTGTGAATTTTATATCTTATTTTGTAATTTTTTTAATTGGCTTACAAATGCTACTCACATTCAATAAAACTTTAAATATAAACAGAATATTGGTTTATGGTTTTGGAAGTTGTTTAATATATCGTTTTGCTGAAAGTCTAGTTGCTGATTCAATTTCAGTTTTTAATTTACCTTTTCTGCTCCAAGCATTCCCACTATTAATGATCCCTATTTATTTTTTAATTAAGAAGCGGATTTCTGTTTAATTACAACTAAACCAAGCATCTTATCTGGCAAAGTTTTATTTTGCTTATTAAAAAGCGCCCAACTAAAGCCAATTATAGATAATGCTAAGTACAGCAAAAATCTATAAAGAGCGGTTTTAAATGTTATGGTTTTGCCGTCAGCAGATATTATTTGGTGCCCCCAGGTGCTCATCCCAAGTGTGTTCCTGCCATATGACCAAAAATAAGAGTAATATCCTGCAGTTGTTAATACGATAATTGTAATTCCAAAACTTGGTGGAAAAAAATCATCTGAATAGGAAAAAAGCTTAAAAAGCCCAAGAAATATAAACCCAAAAAGGAACCATAAGGCAATTACCAGAAAAATATCATAGGTAAATGACATTAAGCGAGAAAAAATTCCAGGATATATAAATTTATTTTTCATTTTGTGCTAATGTAATTCTACCAATTATGGCAATGCAAAAAAATCTTACCGCAGACGATACATGGTTTTTTGGCCATCCGAAAGGTATGGTCACTTTATTTTTCACAGAAATGTGGGAAAGAATGTCCTATTACGGAATGAGAGCATTACTTGTTCTTTACATGACTGGCGCAGTGACAGGGTTCAATCCTGGTTTGGGTTGGTCTGAAACCGATGCGCAAGCAATTTATGGTATCTATGTTGGAATGGTATATTTCATGGTCATTCCCGGAGGGTGGCTTGCTGATAATATTTTTGGACATCAAAAAGCAGTACTGATAGGCGCGATAATTATTGCATTGGGTCATATTACGCTTGCACTACCTCTAACAGAAACCTTTTTTCTAGGATTGGGATTAGTAGTACTGGGTACCGGTTTATTAAAAGGCAATATTTCAACAATTGTTGGAAGATTATACAAAGAAGGAGATGAAAGAATCCAAGCTGGCTACACAATTTTTTACATGTCTATAAATATAGGCTCAGCTTTAGGATTTTTAATTGTTTCTTACTTAGGCGAAAAAATTGGTTGGCATTGGGGATTTGGTGCAGCAGGTGTCGGAATGATTTTTGGTGTAATGCAATATATTTACTTTAAACGTTTATTAGGTGGTGCTGCAAATGAACCAAATGCAATGCCTGAAAGTCAAAGAAATAACTATATTAAATGGTCTAAAATCACTGCTGCAGCAATGGTTGTGGTAATAGGTTTAGGTCTATTTGGAATTATTAGTTTTGAGCCTAAAGTCTTCGCGGAATACTTTACTGTATTTCTGACAATTGTTGCGTTTATTTATTTTTCTTATTTATTTATATTTGCAGGCTTATCAAAAACTGAAAAAAGAAATCTATTTTTATTACTAGTATTATTTGTTGGTGCAGTTGCTTTTTGGTCTGGTTTCGACCAGTCAGGAAGCTCATTGAGTCTATTTGCTAAAGAGTTTACTGATCTTAATATTCTTGGATATGTAATACCTATAGGTTGGTTGCAACTCGCTAACCCAATATTTGTTGTAATTTTCGCTCCTATCTTTGCAGGCATGTGGATGCAATTAGGTAGATTGAATTTAGACCCTTCGTTACCTATAAAATTTGCCATTGGTTTATTTTTTATGGCTTTAAGTTTTATGGTGATGATTTATGCAGTACAGCTAGCAATGGAAGTGACTACAGTAGGCATTCAGTGGCTTCTTATAACTTATCTATTACAAACTTGGGGTGAATTAGCTTTATCGCCAATTGGCCTATCAGCATTCTCAAAATATGCGCCAAAAAAATATATTGGCCAAATGTTTGGTCTATGGTTCTTAGCATCAGCAATAGGTGGCGTACTTTCAGGTCTGCTAGGTGGAGATGCTCTTGTTGATGGCCTTGAAAGTATTTCTCCAGTTTTTGAATTCATGATTGATTATTACGTCTTGCTCGGCATTATTCTTATAGTTGTAGGAGCCTTCTTTGCTTTTTTTGATTCATATAGCGATCTGCAAGATAAGGTAAAGAAACTGGAAAAAAGAATTTCTACTCTTTTAAAATCTAATTAGAATCGTTTTCTTGAATATAGAAATTTAGAGTATTAGTTGATTCATCATCATCAATAAAGATTGCATCTAAGTCGAAGTCAATGTTGTAATCAAAAAAAATAGTAAAAGCATTGTCATAAGGTACGTTATCAATACCTAATTCATCATCATCAAAAGTATTAACCACATAAGAATTGGTACCATCTCCATTATCAATAATTTCTTTTTCACCGATTAAGAAATTGGCTGTATTATTTCCAAATTTATTGAAAGTTAATAGAAAGTCACCGCCATCACCATCTTGGTCATAATCAGTGATTATTATGTATTCATTCAATGAAGCATTACCTTGTTTAGTGAATGTAATGTCTCTTTCTGTATCTAAAATATTAGTTTCATCCTCTTCATAGATTCTGAAAGTTGAAGTATTGCTAGGATTAAAATCATCACCAGGTACTTCATCACCAATAGCTAGCATGTCTAAAAATGTATCTTGATCATAATCAAAACTAATAAGTGTTTTTACAAGAGGAGCCTCATAAGAGAGAGCTTCTGCCCAATTTGTACCATCTCCTGATCTTGGTAAAGAAATAAGTTTTCCTTGGTTACTTGAGTCATAAGCTGCTAGGACTATGTCACTGGTTTGATCCAAATCAAAATCAATAACAGTTGCTGAAGTAATTACAAGGTCAGACAATATTGTTCCATCATAAGAAAATTCTTCATAATCTGGAGAGCCATCTGATTGCACCCAATACTCATACTCTTCAGTTAGGAGATATAAGTCTGGCCTTAAATCATTATCTCTATCAACTAACCCCATTGTTATAATTTTTGCGTCATTAAAATCTAGACTTGTTTCATTTGTAATGAAAGTGTCATCAAATACTAGCCCAGTTGCAGAGCCCTTAAAGTGACATAGATTAGATCCTTCTGTTTGTCTCTGAAGGTCCGAAGACGAAGTAATAAGATCAACAGGACCATCTCCATTTAAATCTAGTGGAAGCATAATGCTTGATCCTGAACAACCGCTAGCATCTATTTCTGTAATTATTGGTAGTGGACCTGCTACAGATTGTAAAAATTTTGTATCAACCAGCGTTTGATCTAATGACTTTCTTATTTCTATACCAACTAAAATATCTGGAATAAGATCACCACTAAAATCACCTCTTGCAACAGCAGTGATAGCTATTTCCTCATCCGCCCCATAAGCAACAGAAAAGTCTACTTGTTCTGATGGTTGGTAAATGAAATGATTAGCTACAGTTTTATTTATAGTTACTTCTAAGGCTTGGTTGGCAAATTCATTGTTTCTTCTACATTCAAGTATATAAGTTCCTGTTCCACCTCTTTTGACAGTAAAGTCTTCAGTTCCACTTATTGGTCTTTCTCCAAACCAGAAACTACCAGATGCATAACACTGACTGGCATTAGAGTTCCAGGTTAGGGTAAAGCTCTCACCATAATCTACAGATTCAGCACTTGTTTCTAGCTCAATGAATAGCTCTTCTAGTTCTTCTTGATCGACACTACAAGCTCCAAGAAGAAATAAAGCAAAAGCTGTTAATGTAATTTGTTTAATGCTCATATTCCAATTGTGTCTATTCTAAACAAAAGTTTACCTTTTTGTTGCATCGTTGAGATTTATTAGTATTTGATGGTAAATGTTAGTTAATCGTTCCAATTCAATCTTTTCAACTTTTTCATCAATTTTATGTATCGATTCGAACTTCGGTCCTAATTCAACTATCTCAGCTCCAGTTTTATTCATAAACCTTCCATCTGAAGTTCCTCCACTACAACTTAAAGTAGTATCAAATTCGCATTGCTCTTTGATGCTTCTTTTAACCACTTCTGTAAATATACCGAGCTTTGAATAATATGGTTCAGCATTGGAATCAAAATCAACTTTGTAATTTATTCCATCAGAATCTAAGAACTCTAAAATTTCACTTTTAATTTTTTCAAAAGACAGTTGAGGCGAGTATCTCAAATTAAACTTTATTAATAGATTGTCAGGCGTTACATTATGCGCTCCAACTCCACCATTTATATTTGTAACTTGTAAGGAAGTAGGTGGAAAGTGGTCATTTCCTTCATCCCAAACCTTCTTTGTAATCTTTTCTAAAAAGCTACTAATTCTATGTATAGGGTTATCAACCTTTTCCGGATAAGCAGCATGACCTTGCTTACCTGTAATTTCTAATTCAACATTTACTGAACCACGACGCCCAACTCGAATATTATCACCAACTTTCCTGATAGTTGATGGCTCTCCAATTAAACAGTAATCAACTTTTTCTCCTCTTTTAATTAACTCATCAACAACTTTAACTGTGCCATCTTTAGAAGGTCCTTCTTCATCAGAAGTAATGAGGAAAGCAAGTGAGTAATTCAAGTCTTCAAGATTTAGCCTATCTAGTGCTGACATAAAACAACCTATGCCACCTTTCATGTCTCCAGTTCCTCTTCCATAAATATATTCCCCATCATCAAAACCTGAAAATGGATCATGCGACCATTTCTCTTCTGGACCGGAAGGTACAACATCGACATGTCCTAGAAAAATTAGCAGTGGACCATCAGCTTTATGAATGCTCCAAAGGTTTTTGACTTCTCCAAAAGTTAAGATTTCATTTTTAAAGCCCTTTTTAGCTAAGAAGCTTGAGATATAATCTAAGCAACCCCCATCATCTGGTGTGATAGATTTCATTCTGACCAAGTCTTGAGTTATCTGTATTTCCAAAACTAATTATTATCGTGTAAAGCTTTATTTAATTTGAACTGACCTTTATTGGGTCTAGCACAAACTTTCCCTGAAAGAGAATCCCTAAAATATAAGATATCATCTTTACCACTTAACTCTATGGCTTTTAGCACCTTACCCTCTCCTGATTCATTTAAAATGGTAACTTTTGTTCCTGCAGTCACATAAAGTCCTGCTTCTACAGTGCAGTTATTGCCTAATGAAATACCAATTCCAGCATTAGCGCCTAACAAACACTTTTCTCCGATAGAAATAACTTCTTTATTGCCACCAGATAATGTTCCCATAGTAGATGAACCACCACCAAGATCTGAATTTTTACCCACAAATACTCCAGCAGAAATTCTTCCTTCAATCATGTTTGGACCTTCAGTGCCTGCGTTATAGTTAACAAAACCTTCATGCATTATGGTGGTGCCTTTTCCAAGATACGCTCCTAGCCTTACTCTAGATGTATCTGCAATTCGAACATTTGATGGAAGAATATAATCTGTCATAGGCGGAAACTTATCTAATGAGAATATTTTTAAATTTGACGTACAGCCAACCAATTTTTCTGCAACTTCTGGTCTCATTGGACCTTGATTTGTCCATGCAATAGTTTCAAGAACATTAAAGATATTATCCATATTGAGTGTGTTAGGCTTGAAATAACGATGCGATATTAAATGTAATTTTAGAAATGCTGTTGGAATATCTTCAATTATTTCATCTTCAACTAAGTCAGTGATTATATTTTCTCCTTCAAGTTTAAATGCGTTTTTACTTTCTTTTGACTCACTAAAAGTTGTGTAATGGATATTTAGAATTCCCCTATCATCAAATGTGACTTTACCGCAGCCCTTAATTGGCAATTTCATATAATTTCTTTCTCTCCAAGAGTTAATATTTCATAGCCGTTATCTGTGACGGCTATAGTATGCTCCCATTGAGCAGAAAGTTTTCCATCTTTAGTTACTACTGTCCATCCATCATCTAATAATTTTGTATGGGGCGTACCTAGATTAATCATTGGTTCTATTGTGAAACACATGCCTTCTTTTAATTCTATGCCTGTATTTTTTTCACCATAATGCATCACTTGTGGCTCTTCATGGTAAACCTTGCCAATGCCATGACCGCAATAGTCCCTAACCACTGAGTAATAATTTTTTTCTGCCATCTCTTGGATTGCATGACCTACATTTCCTAATTTCGCACCTGGTTTCACTTGCTCAATGCCTGCATACATACAGTCTCTTGTAATATCAACGAGCCTTTGGGCATGAGGTGCGACTTTACCTACCGAAAACATTCTCGATGTATCCCCATGCCAGCCATCATGCAGAACTGTCACATCAATATTTACAATATCGCCATCTTTTAATTTTTTTTGTTCATCTGGAATGCCATGGCAGATAACATTATTAATTGATGTACAAAGAGTTTTTTCATAACCGTTATATCCAATATTAGCTGGAATAGATTTTAGATCTTCTGTAATAAATTTAAATGCAAAATCATCTAACTCTTTAGTTGTTACTCCAGGCACTACATGTTTTTCTAACATTTTGAGAACTGCAGCAGCTTTTTTGCCTGCAATTTTCATATTTTCTATGTCTTTTTTGCCTTTTATTGAAATTGACATGGGTGATATTCTAAATTATCTACAAATTATCTTATAACTTCTTTATAGTATTCTGAAGCCAAAATGAAGTTTGATGTAAAACTACTACTTGAGAATGGAATTTCATTCGAAGGTATTGGTTTTGGGTACCAAAAAATAGGTGTTGGAGAAGTTGTTTTTAACACTGCTATCACAGGCTATCAAGAAATATTAACTGACCCATCTTATGATGGACAAATAATTACCTTTACTTACCCTCACATTGGTAATACTGGAATCAATTTTGAAGACAATGAGTCCAAGCAAGTGTCTGCAAGAGGAATGATTGTCAAAAACTTTTGTGACTTTCCAAGTAACTGGAGATCAAAACAAAGTCTTGAAGAATTTTTAATAGAACAGAAAGTTATTTGTATTTCAGACATAGATACAAGACATTTAACAAAAATTTTACGGGATGAAGGTTGTAAGGTCGGCGCAATTTATCCAACTAAGAATTTTACAGACGAGGAAGCAAAATTTGAGATAGAAAGTTTTGGGAGTATTGAAGATCAAGATTTTACTGAAAATGTTTCAGTAAAGGAGCCGTATAACTACGACAAACCTAAAAATAAAAGGACTTTTAAGATTGTCGCTATAGATTTTGGAATCAAGGAAAATATTTTAAGGATATTGCAAAGAATGGGCGGTGATATTGAAGTAGTGCCACCGAGCATAAGTGCAGAAGAGGTTCAAAATATGAAACCAGATGGAATTTTTCTTTCCAATGGACCTGGAGACCCTCAAGTTTTAGTTAACCCTATAAAGGAAGTTAAAAAAATGATGCAACTTGATATTCCCATATTTGGTATATGTTTGGGCCATCAGATTATGTCTTTGGCATATGATCTAGAAATAGAAAAAATGCCTTTTGGTCATCATGGTGCAAACCATCCAGTCCACGACTTAAAAAATAATGTAGTCTTTATCACTTCACAAAATCACAATTTTGCTGTTGCTGAGCCAAATAATAGGAATGATATAAACATTACTCATAGGTCTTTGTTTGATAATTCTATTCAAGGTATTGAGCACAATGAGAAGCCATTTTATTCAATCCAGTGCCACCCTGAGGCTAGCCCTGGGCCAAAGGAATTTGAAACTTTATTTAAAAGATTTTTTGAGGATATGAATGCCTAAGCGAGAAGACCTCAAATCAATTCTGATCGTTGGATCTGGTCCTATAATCATCGGACAAGCATGCGAATTTGATTATTCTGGTACGCAAGCTTGTAAAGCTTTGAGAGATAATGGATACAGAGTAATTCTAGTTAATTCAAATCCTGCAACAATTATGACCGATCCTGAAATTGCAGATGCAACTTATATTGAACCTGTTAATTGGCAAACATTAGAAAAAATTATTGAAAAAGAAAAACCAGACGCAATTTTACCAACAATGGGGGGCCAAACAGGCCTAAATGTTTCCTTAGATCTTGCTACAAGAGGAATACTTGAAAAACATTCAGTTGAGATGATAGGCGCAAATAAAGAAGCAATTGATAACGCAGAAGATAGAGAAAAATTTGATAAATGTATGAAAGAACTAAAGCTTGAAACTCCTAGATCTGGTTTTGCTCACTCTATGGAAGATGCATGGGAAATATACAAAGAAATTGGTTTGCCTTGTGTCATTCGTCCTTCATTTACATTGGGAGGAACAGGAGGGGGAATAGCATATAACCTGAAAGAATTTGAAGAGATATGTATGAATGGTTTAAAGCTTTCTCCTACTAAAGAACTATTGATAGATGAATCTCTAGTTGGGTGGAAAGAATTTGAAATGGAAGTTGTTAGAGACAGAAATGATAATTGCATTATTGTCTGTTCAATAGAAAATGTTGATCCAATGGGAGTTCATACCGGAGATTCAATCACAGTTGCACCGGCACAGACACTTACAGATAAAGAATACCAAGAAATGAGAGATGCATCGTTCAAAATTTTAAGAAGAATAGGTGTCGAAACAGGAGGATCAAATGTCCAATTTGCACAAAATCCTGAAGATGGAAGGCTAGTGGTGATAGAAATGAACCCAAGAGTTAGCAGATCATCAGCTTTAGCTTCTAAGGCAACAGGATTTCCTATTGCAAAAGTAGCAGCACTTCTGGCTGTGGGTTATACATTGGACGAATTAAAGAATGATATAACAGATGGAAAAACGCCAGCCTCTTTCGAACCCACAATTGATTATGTAGTTACAAAAATTCCAAGATTTAATTTTGAAAAGTTTCCTGAAACTGATCCTAGATTAACAACTCAGATGAAATCAGTGGGAGAGGTAATGGCAATAGGAAGAAATTTTCAAGAATCATTTCAAAAAGCAGTTAGATCTATGGAAAATGGATTGTTTGGACTTTCTTCTGTGCTCAAGGATAGCGAAGGAAATGGTGCTCTGAAATTAGAACTTTCTACACCTGGAGAAAAGAGGCTCTGGTATGTTGCAGAAGCATTTAGACGTGGCTGGTCTTTTGATGAAGTTTTTGATTCTTGCAAAATAGATAAATGGTTCTTGCACCAAATAAGAGAGCTCATTGAGTATGAAAATACACTCCTTGAATTAGATTTGGCAGACTTAGATAAAGTAAAACTCCTATCTTTTAAAAAGAAAGGTTTTTCTGATGCAAGAATGGCTAGTTTGCTCAATGTGTCAGAAGAGCAAATGAGAAAACATAGATACGATTTAAAAGTTCATCCAGTTTTTAAAAGAGTAGACTCCTGCGCAGCTGAATTTGATAGCAGCACTAATTATCTTTATTCAACCTATGAACAAGAAAATGAATCTGTTGTTTCCGGCAATAAGAAAATAGTTGTTCTAGGTAGTGGCCCTAATAGGATAGGCCAAGGAATCGAATTTGATTATTGTTGTGTCCAAGCAGCTTTAGCTTTTAGAGAAGAAGGAGTAGAAACCATAATGATCAATTCAAATCCTGAGACAGTATCTACTGATTTTGATGTTTCAGATAAACTTTATTTTGAACCAATAGTCACAGAAGATGTTTTTGAAATCATAAGGCATGAGAATCCTGAAGGTGTCGTAGTTCAGTTTGGAGGACAAACGCCATTAAAGTTAACTGATGAATTTGAAAAAAATGGCATTAAAGTATTAGGAACTCCCTCATCCTCTATAGATACTGCAGAAAATAGAGAAAAATTTAAATCTTTTCTTTCAGAATTTAACTTTCTTCAGCCTGAAAATCGTATCGCTCAAACCGCTGAAGAAGCAAAAATTGCAGTTGATGAATTAGGTTATCCAGTTATTGTCAGACCTTCTTATGTCCTTGGTGGTAGAGCTATGGAATTGATTTATACCGATAAAGATCTTAAAAATTACTTAACTACTATGATTGATATATCAGCTGATAATCCACTGCTAATAGAAAAGTTTTTAGATGATGCAGTTGAATTAGATATTGATGTTGTCTGTGACGGAGAAGATGCATTAATTGGTGGTGTTTTACAACACATAGAAGAGGCAGGAATACACTCTGGTGATAGTTCTTGTTCATTCCCTCCATACAGTGTGGGCGATACACAATTACACGTTCTTAAGAAAGAAATTAAAGCTGTAGCAAAAAAACTAGATGTCGTAGGACTTATGAATGCTCAGGTAGCAGTCAAAGATGGAAAATTTTACATGATCGAAGTGAATCCACGGGCATCAAGAACAATACCCTTTCTCTCTAAATGTATTGGAACATCTTTGGCTAAGATAGCATCTAAGATTATTTTAGGAAAAACTTTAAAAGAACTTGGACTAGGGGCAGAAATAATGCCGACAAATTATGCTGTAAAAGCTCCGGTATTCCCTTTCAATAAATTTAGAAAAGTAGACCCAATTCTAGGACCAGAAATGAAATCAACAGGTGAAGTAATGGGCCAAGGCGATAGTTTTGGTGAGGCATTTGGTAAAGCAATGCGAGGAGCTGGAGAGACAATACCAAAAACAGGAAATGTTTTTGTTAGTGTAAAAGATACAGATAAAAGGCATTTACCAGATTTATGTAAAAAATTAATAAATTTAGGTTTTAAGATTATTGCAACTAAGGGAACTGCAAAAGCATTAGAAGGAACAGACATTAAAGTTAAGACGATCAATAAAGTTCTTGAAGGTAGACCTCATATCGTAGATGCTATTCTAAATAAAGAAATTAATATGATAATTAATACGACAGAAGGCCGACAAGCAACTAAAGATTCAGCTTCAATTCGACGCTCAGCTTTAGAGCATAGTGTATTTTGTACAACGACAATATCTGGAGGTTTTGCAATAGTTGAGTCTTTAGAGAAGGGCGCAAAAAATTGGACATTCAAGTCATTGCAGAGCTCTTAATATGGATAAAAAACCAATAACTCCTGAAGGGCAACAAAAACTTAGGTCAGAATTAGATAATCTTAAGAATATTAAACGCCAAGAGATTATAGATGCAATATCAGAGGCAAGAGCACATGGAGACTTAAAAGAGAACGCAGAATACCATGCCGCTAGAGAAGAGCAAGGTCTTAATGAGGCAAGAATAAGAGAATTGGAAGAGGCTCTTGGATTATCTCAAGCAGTTGAATATAAATCTATAGATAATCAAGGTAGGGTAATATTTGGTTCAACAGTAGAAATAAAAAATCTTGAAACAGAAGAAAAGCACAAATATCAAATAGTCGGAGAAGCTGAAGCAGACATAGAGATGAATACAATATCTCTTACGACACCAATAGCTCAATCATTGATGAAAAAAGAGCTTGGTGATGTTGCAGAAGTCGAAACACCAAGCGGTCTAAAAGAGTTTGAAATTGTTAATATTGAAATAATTTGAAAAATACTCCTGATGCATGGGCTAAACGTGCAAAATCTGAAGGTTACAGAAGTAGGGCAAGCTACAAGCTCTTAGAAATTGATAAGAAGCACAATTTAATATCTAAATCTAGTTTAATTTTTGAACTTGGCTCTTCTCCCGGAGGCTGGTCTCAAGTGATTTCAAACAATAAGAAAAGTGATTGCGAATGTATAGCGATCGATATATTGGATATGAAAGAAGTTGAGGGCATTGATTTCTACAAACTTGATTTATATTCAGATAAATTTAATGAGAAAATTGAAGATTATTCTAATTCTGTAGATTTAATTCTAAGTGATATGTCAGTTAATTTATCAGGGATTAAAGTGGTTGATGAAGAAGGTAATAAGGATTTGAACTTATTTTGTTTAGAATTATCAAAAAAACTACTAAAACCTAATGGAACATTACTTATCAAATCATTTACCAACTCTAACCTTCTTTATTTAAAAAAGGAGTTTAAGAAGTTATTTAATAGCGTGCATATTGAAAAACCACTTGCTTCAAAAACTTCTTCACCAGAGGTTTATTTGTTAGGATTAGTCCTTAAATAAAGGAAACATGAAAAATTTAGGAAAAAACATATTTTTTTGGATAATAGCTGGAGCATTGATTTTTACATTACTTGATGGCTATTCGTTTGGTCCAGAACCAGAGAAATTAACCTTTACAGAGTTTAAAAGAGAGATTCAAGCAAAAAAAATTAAATCCATGGAGTATAAAGGCGACCAAATGACAGTTGTGGCAGAAAGACATAATGGTTCACCTGTCACTGTTGTAATCCCAGCTTATGTGGAGAGAGATGATTTAGAAATCTTAATAGCGGAAAATGATGTTAACGAAGACTACGAAGTAATTAATAAGCCAAGTATTTGGTCTCAATTATTAATAGGAGCATTTCCTCTGCTTCTTCTTCTAGGTATTTTCTTCTTATTCATGAGAAATATGCAGGGAGGAGTTGGCGGCAAAGGCGGACCTATGACTTTTGGCAGAAGTAAAGCAAAGTTATTAGATGGCGGTCATGTAAAAACAAACTTTAATGATGTAGCCGGCTGTGAGGAAGCTAAAGATGATGTCAAAGAATTAGTTGATTTCTTAAAAGATCCAGCAAAATTTATAAAAGTAGGAGGAAAAATACCAAGAGGAATCCTTATGGTGGGCCCTCCTGGAACAGGTAAAACATTATTAGCAAGAGCTGTTGCAGGCGAAGCTAAAGTTCCTTTCTTTACAATATCTGGGTCTGATTTTGTTGAAATGTTTGTTGGTGTTGGTGCCTCAAGAGTTCGAGATATGTTTGAACAGGCAAAGAAGCACTCTCCATGCATAGTATTTATTGATGAAATTGATGCTGTAGGAAGACAAAGAGGAGCAGGTCTTGGTGGTGGTCATGATGAAAGAGAACAAACACTAAACCAACTATTAGTTGAGATGGATGGCTTTGAAGAAAACCTTGGAGTAATTGTAATAGCAGCAACAAATAGACCCGATGTCCTAGACGCTGCACTCTTAAGGCCTGGAAGGTTTGATAGACAAGTAATGGTTGGATTACCAGATATTAAAGGAAGAGAACAGATACTTAATGTCCATTTAAAAAAGGTCCCTATTGATAAAACAGTAGCTTCAGAAGTTATTGCTAGAGGAACACCAGGATTCACGGGAGCCGATCTAGCTAATCTAGTTAATGAAGCTGCATTATTAGCAGCGAGAAAGAATCTAAAGAAAGTTACACATGAGATGCTAGATTTTGCGAAAGATAAAATAATGATGGGCGCAGAAAGAAAATCAATGATTCTCAATGATGAAACTAAGAGAATCACCGCATACCATGAAGCAGGACATGCAATAGTAGGTTTAAACCTACCTGAACATGATCCTGTTTATAAAGTGACAATAATTCCAAGAGGTGGGGCCTTGGGTGTGACTATGTTCCTTCCTGAAGAAGATGTTTATATGAAATCTAAAACCGCAATTGTAAGTCAAATTACAACTCTTTTTGGAGGCAGAGTTGCAGAAGAAATTATTAATGGCAAGGATGCTATTACAACTGGAGCATCAAACGATATTGAAAGAGCCACTGAGTTAGCAAGAAATATGGTTACAAAGTGGGGTTTTTCAGAAAAATTAGGAACATTAAAATATGATGATGAGGATGAAAACCCATTTTTAGGAAGATCTGCAGGACAGAAAAAGAGAATATTTTCTGAAGAAACTGCGAGACAAATCGATAGCGAAGTTAGAGAAATAATTCAAAATAGTTATGAAAAAGCTGGTTCAATATTGGCAGCACATTTAGATAAATTACATAACATGGCCGATGCTTTGCTAAAACATGAGACGATCGACCAAGATCAAATATCAGACATAATGGCAGGAGCGATAGCAAGAGATAAAAGCGATAATAGCGGGACCAATACAAAGCCAAAAAGCGATATTCCAGATCCTTCTAAACCAGTGCAGGATTCTTAAATATGAAATTTGGAACTGATGGCTTCAGAGGTCGAGCAGACAAATCTGTTACTCCTGATTTTTGCCTAAAGCTAGGTTTTCATACTGGAACAATTATTAAAGACAAAGGTTATGATTCAATAATCTTAGGAAAAGATACAAGAGTTTCAGGCTATATGCTTGAAGCGGCATTACAGGCAGGTTTTATCTCAGCTGGAGTAGATGTAAAATTAGCTGGGCCAATTCCTACACCAGCAGTATCCTTCTTAACAGCGACATACTCAGGTCAATTCGGAGTCGTGATAAGTGCAAGCCATAACCCTTTTTATGATAATGGCATTAAATTTTTCAATAAATTTGGCAGAAAGATATCTAAAGAACTAGAAGAAGAGATCGAAAAAAGATTAAATGATCCAATTCAACCAGTGAAAGCATCTAATTTAGGCAAAGCTTTCCGGATTGATAGCGCAGCAGGAAGGTACATCGAATATTGTAAGAGCACTCTTAAAGGAGCACATAATTTAAAAGATAAAACTATTTTAGTGGATGCTGCAAATGGCGCTAATTACAAGGTAACACCTATGCTTTTACAAGAATTGGGAGCAAAAGTAATAAGAGTTAACTGCGATCCTGATGGTTTCAATATAAATGAGAAAAGTGCTGTTCTAGATCAGGATTTATTTAAAGAATACGCAAAAATACATGAATTTGATTTCTGTGTTGCAGTAGATGGAGATGGCGACAGATTGGTATTGAGCGATTCAAAAGGAGAGGTTTGTACAGGTGATGAAATAATTTATACATTGGCCTTAAGAAACAAAAAACAAAACAAAAACGGTTCAGATTGTGTGGTAGGTACTGATATGACCAATCAAGGTGTAGTTGATGCATTAAATGATTTAGAAATCGATTTTCATAGAACCCAAGTTGGAGATAAATTTGTATCAAGAGAATTAGTTGATAAAAAACTAAATCTAGGTGGAGAAACGTCTGGACATATAATTCAAAGAGAGTTTTCTGAGAGTGGTGATGCAAATATTGCTCTAATTCAGACTTTAGCAGCACTTGAAGAACTGAATTTATCTTTAGCTGATATCAAAGCAAAAATAAATTATAAGCCTCAGACACTAGAAAGTTTTGATATTAAAGACATGCAAGTTATTGAAACAAAAGAATTTAGTGAGCAGATTAAATCTCTCGAAAAAGATTACTCTAATGCAAGGATATCAGTAAGAAAATCAGGTACAGAGTCAAAAATTAGAGTAATGGTAGAATCTGATACTGAAAATGATATTACTAGTGTCATGAATTCTGTTAAGTCATTAATCATTTAAAGATGTCAAAACTTATAATTGCAAATTTTAAAATGAATGGTACTAAATCATCTATTGAAGAATGGTTTAATACTTTTTCTAGGGAAGCTAATACATCTAATGAGGTCATTGTTGCTATACCATCACCCTTTTTAATTAATTTTGCCGATAATGGCATACGTGTTGCTGCACAAAATGTATCACCTTATGTTTCTGGAGCATATACATCCCAAGTATCTGCAGAGATGCTTAAAGATTGCGGTATTGAATATTCAATTATTGGTCATTCAGAATCTAGAGAGTTTTTAAAAGAAACCGATGAAGATATTTTTAATAAATACAATCAACTTATAAAATATTCTATAAAACCAGTAATATGCATTGGTGAACCACTTAAAATTCGTGAAGACAATTTACTTCAGTCCTTCATAAGCTCTCAGTTAAAATACTTTGAAGATCTAGAGAATGAGCTAATAATTGCTTATGAGCCTATTTGGGCTATTGGGAGCGGGTTAATTCCAACTGTTGAAGACATAAATGAGGTATCTGAATTAATAAGAGGAATATGTAAGAACGTCAGAATCTTATATGGCGGAAGTGTTAATAAAGAAAATGCATCCAATTTGCTAAATAATTCCAATATTGATGGGGTTTTAGTTGGAGGGGCTTCTCTTAACCCCAAAGAATTTGCTAATATAGCGCAGTCATGTTGATCATCAAAATTTTATTAGTAATTCTTGCAGTATTGATTGTTGGCTCAATAATGTTGCAACAAGGGAAAGGATCCGATTTAGGCTCAGCCTTTGGTGGAGGCAGTTCAGATTCATTGTTTGGGCCTCTTGGTCCATCAAACTTCCTTTCAAAACTTACTTGGATTCTTATAAGTGCGTTCTTTGTTTTATGTTTGCTTTTAGCTTATATAGGCAAACAAGAATTAACACTAGATGTTGATGAAAAAGAAAAGATGGAACAAAATAAAGACCCAGAGCCACAGTAATACAACTGTGGTGCCGAAGGAGGGACTTGAACCCTCACAAGCAAAGCTTACTACCCCCTCAAGATAGCGCGTCTACCAATTCCGCCACTTCGGCTAAAAATAAGAGAATAAATTATAGTCTATAAGTGTTGACCATTCTAAGTCTTTTAACTATCCTTTTACGTCACTGCGGGGTAGAGCAGTCTGGTAGCTCGTCGGGCTCATAACCCGGAGGTCGATGGTTCAAATCCATCCCCCGCTACCAACTATAATGATTAAGAAAGATATCGAACTTTTCCTTGAGCCCATAATAGAAGCATCTGGATGCGAACTTTGGGGCATTGAAGTTACTTCTGGAAAAGGTAAAGGAAGAATATTAATAATTTTCATTGATGCTATTCAAGGCGTAGACATAAGTGATTGTGAAAAGGTAAGCAGGGAAATTGACTATCATTTTCAATTTGAATCAATTTTTTCTGAATTTGGCAGTTTTGAAGTGTCTTCCCCGGGATTGGATAGAAGGTTATTTAATAGCAAACAATATGAAAATTTTATTGGAGATGTAGTATCATTAACACTCTTCTCTAAGGTAAATGACCTTAGAAAAATTAAAGGTACTCTCCTAGAAGTTTTGGAATCAGAAATTTCTGTCAAAACAGAAGGAGGGATTGTATTGCTTGAATTTAGCAATATAGATAAATGTAAATTAGATTTAGAGGACCAATTAAGTAAATAGAAAAATGGATAAACAAATTTTAGAAGTAGTGGACTCAGTTTCAATGGAGAAGGGAGTTGATAAAGAAATAATCTTTGAGGCTCTAGAAGAAGCTATTTCAAGCGCCACAAAGAAACTTACTGATGATGAAGCTGACATAAGTGTAAAAATTGATAGAGATACTGGAGGGTACAGAACTTTCAGAAATTGGACGATTGTAGCTGAAGAAGATTTTGTGGATAAAATTTTTGAGATCACTGAAAAAGATATATCAGATCATATAGTCGAAGAAGGTCTTGCCACAAAAGAAATTGAAAATATAGATTTTGGTCGAATATCGGCTCAAGCCGCAAAACAAGTAATCATTCAGAAAGTTAGAGAGGCTGAAAGAAGTAAGATAACAGAGAAGTATGAGAGTCTTGTAGGCCAAGTCATTTCAGGACAAGTAAAGAGGATTAACAGAGATTTTTTACTTTTAGAAATTGAAGAAGATCTTAATGCACAAATTCCCAGAGACCAAATAATTCCAGGAGAGATTTTTAAATTAAACGACAAAGTAAGAGCAGTAATTAAAGAAATTATTACAACTCCTAGAGGGCCTCAGATTATTCTAAGTAGGACTGATGATAGACTTGTAGTTGAACTATTTACTCAAGAAGTGCCAGAGATTTCTGAGGGAACAATTGAAATTAAAGCAATTGCTAGAGATCCTGGTTATCGATCAAAAATAGCTGTAAAAACATATGATGGGCGAATTGATCCAGTCGGGGCATGCGTAGGAATGAGAGGCTCAAGAGTACAAGCAGTTTCAAATGAAATTGGTAATGAAAGAATAGATATTTTTATTCATAGTGATAATCCAGCAGAATTTGTTGTTAATTGCCTAGCACCAGTAAAAATCTACTCTATTATGGTTGATGAAAGGACATCAACTCTAGTTCTCGAGGTCGAAGAAGAGAATCAAGCACAAATTATCGGTAAAAATGGACAAAATTTGAGATTAATGACTCATATGATTGGTTGGTCATTCCAGGTTCTGAATAAAGAGCAGTTTAAAGAATACCAAGATTCAAGTCTTGTTGAGAAATATGAGCAAGTAGCAAGCCGTCTTGAGTTATCAGATAAAGAAAAGGAACAATTAGTAGCAGCCGAGATGGAGACATTAGAAAAAATCGTAGATGCAAGCCCAGAAAATCTAGAGAAAATATTTAAAACTACTAAAAGGACAACTGAAGTTACTGAAAAGGCTAATGAGCTACTTCTCCAAGATGCATTTAATGAAGATTTTAATGATCCAACCATGGAAAAAGACCTAGTGAATTTACGTGGCATCACCAATGATGTTCTTAGTGCATTAAGTCAAAATAATATAAAGAGCCTAGAAGAGTTTGCTGAGATGTCAGTACCTGAACTAATGGATATATCAGATAAGATAACTGAAAAAGAAGCATCAGCTCTTATAATGGAGGCTAGAAAGCCATGGTTTAATTAAGGAGAATTGTATTGGATATATCTGTAAAAAAACTTTCTGAAATTCTCAAGATAGATCCACAGGTTCTGCTTGATAAAATGATTGCAGCTGGTCTTTCGCAGACTAGTATAGAAGATCTCGTATCTAATGAAGATAAACAGAAACTTCTTTCATTTATTAGAGGTTCCAAAGACTCAACAGTAGACGATAAACCAAAAGCTATTATTCCTACACCACAAGCACCAAAAAAAGCTCTAAAAACTGATAAAACAAAAAAATTAAAAGATTCATCAAAACAAAAAACAGAGAAAGAGGCAGAAAAAACAAAGAAATCTGTAAATATTAATGGCTCTATAAGAGTTAATGATCTATCTCGAAAATTAAATAGAAGAGGCAATGAAGTAGTTAAGAAACTAGTTGATCTCGGTGAGATGGCATCATTAAATGATGAAATAGACCAAGAAACTGCTGTTCTTGTTGCCGAAGAGTTTGGATTTGAAGTTAAGTTTGAAGAAGAACAGAACCTTAAAGATGAACAAATCAATTACCCTCAAGTCACATCTATTTTCACTGATGAAAAATTACCTCCAAAACGACATCCAGTAGTTACTGTAATGGGCCATGTTGACCATGGCAAAACTTCATTACTCGATGCTATTAAATCTACAAATGTTGTAGAAAGTGAATCTGGAGGAATAACTCAACATTTAGCAGCATATGAAGTTAAAACAAAAAAAGGAAAAATAACTTTTATAGATACACCTGGTCACGAAGCATTTACTGCAATGCGTGCAAGAGGAGCTGATACTACAGACATCGTTATTCTAGTAGTTGCTGCAAATGATAGTGTTAAGCCACAAACAGAAGAAGCTATAACTCATGCTAAGGCTGCTAATGTTCCAATAATTGTTGCAATGAACAAAATAGATTTAGATGCGGCAGATCTTGAAAAAGTAAAAGGAGATTTAGCTAAGCATGAATTAGTTTCTGAAGAATGGGGCGGTAAAGTACAAATGATCCCTGTTTCAGCAACTACTAAAAAAGGCATCGACTCTTTATTGGATGCAATAGAGCTTGAATCTGAAATGCTTGAACTTAAAGCCCCAATTAAAGGTTTAGCTAATGGTGTAGTACTAGAATCTGAACTTGATCGTTTTAAGGGACCTTTAGGTACATTTCTTATTCAAAATGGAATCCTTAATATTGGAGATATCATAGTTGCTGGAGAGAAAAAAGGACGTATTAAGTCACTAATAGACAGTTCAGGTAAAGAAATAAAAGAAGCTGGACCATCGACACCTGTAGAAGTATTAGGTTTGGAGGATTGCGTTTCGGCTGGTGAAGTATTTAACGTGATGGTAAATGAAAAAGATGCTAGAAGCATAATTGATGCAAGACTATCTTTCCATAAAGATAAAAATGATAAAAATGTCATGACATCTAAATCTGCTTTTGAAATGCTCGACCAAGAAAAAATAAATAAATTAAGAATAATAATTAAATCAGATGTTGCTGGTACCAGTGAAGCAATCAATAGCTCATTGAAAAAAATTGGTAATAATGAAGTTGAAGTTGATATTGTTAGCTCAGGTGTAGGAGGAATATCTGAGTCAGATGTAAACCTAGCCATTACAACAGGAGCTAGGATTGTTGGTTTTAATGTTAGATCAGATAATAAAGCTAAGAAACTTCTTGAAGAGCATGGAATAGAAGCGAATTATTACAGTGTCATTTACGACTTAATTGAAGATACCAAAAGATTATTAAGTGGTCTTCTTGAGCCAATATACTCAGAGAAAATTCTTGGTCTTGCTGAAGTAAAAGAAGTATTCAAATCACCTGAATTTAGTCTAGTTGCCGGTTGTTTAGTTACTGAAGGTTTAGTTAGAAGGGAAAAGCACGTACGAGTTCTTAGAGATAATGTTGTGATACATGAAGGTGAACTAGACTCATTGAGAAGATTCAAAGACGATGTAAAAGAAGTTCAAAATGGAACAGAGTGCGGCATAGGAATAAAGAATTATCTTGATATTAAGCCTGGAGACATTATTGAAAATTTTGAGCAAAAAGAAGAAAAACGCTCTATATAATGGAAAAAGACAGAATCATAAGAGTTAGCGATAACTTAAAAAAAGAAATTGCAAATTTTATCCAGACCTCTAATCTAAAGGATTCAGCAGGTTTTATAAGTATAAATCATGTTGAAACATCTAGAGATCTATCAAAAGCTAAGGTCTATTTTTCAACAATTAACTCAGACCTATCGGAGAAGGATTTAGAGAAATTTCTAAATGAAAACTCATGGAAAATTAGAAAGAGCTTATCAAATTTACTACCTATTAAGAAAGTTCCTGAACTTAGATTCTTCTATGATTCTCATATAGAGAATGTCAGAAAGATGGACTCTCTATTTGATAGCTTAGACTAATGTCTGTTCTCATATTAAACAAAGAAAAAGGTATAACTTCCTTTACTGCTTTGAAACAGGCACAAAAAGAGTTGGGTTTTGCAAAAGCCGGCCATGCTGGAACACTGGATCCATTAGCTACCGGCATATTACCAATTTTTTTTAATAGCTATACAAGGTTTATTAATCTCATTTCGACTGAAGGGAAAGAGTATATTGCAGATTTTGTTTTAGGTATAAGCTCAAATACGCAAGATATAACTGGCCAATTATCTTTTCATACTGATTCAAATAGGCCAAAAACTAGTGACCTTAAAAAAGCTATTGGTAACTTTATTGGTGAACAGATTCAAATAGCTCCAGATTTTTCAGCTAAGAAGTATAAAGGAGTACCTATGCATAAACTTGCCAGGAAGGGAAAGCAAACTAAAAAGATAGAACAAGAAATAAATATTTATGAAATTGAGCTTATAAATTATGAATTTCCTATATTTAGCATTAGGGTTGCTTGCAGTAAAGGGACATATATACGAACTTTGGGCTGTGATATAGCTAGATCATTGAATACATATGCAGCTATGTCTGAATTACAAAGGACAAAATTTGGAAGTATTGGTATGGAAAATTCTATATCTTTAGAGGAGCTAAAAAATTTGGACAATCATAAAAAAATGCAGTATGTTAAGCGCATTGAAGAAATTTTAATTAATGTCCCTAAGGTAAAAATAAAGTCTTCTGAGGTTAAAAAATTTCAAAATGGATCTCAAGTAGAGAGCCAAAATATAAAAAAAGTAGGAAAATATTTAGTTTTTCATGAAGACAGTTTTTTAGGCTTAGGTGAAATTGATGAAACGTTCTGGATTAAACCACTGAAAGTTTTATCAGAAAGGAGAATTATATAAACATGAGCTTAACTAAAGATAAAGCACAAGAAGTTATAAAGAAATTTGGAAAGAATGATAAGGACACTGGCTCAACAGAAGTGCAAGTTGCTCTGTTGACAAGGAGAATTGAAGATTTACAGAAGCACTTTGAAAATCATAAAAAAGATAATCATTCAAGAACCGGTTTATTACAGATTGTTAGTGATCGAAAGAAACTATTAGGTTATCTAAAGAAGAAAGATCTTTCTTCTTACCAAAAGCTCGTAAAAGATTTAAAAATAAGAGATTAATATGAATAAATTAGTAAAAAAAGAGATCCCTATGGGATCAAAAACTCTAGTCTTAGAGACTGGGAAAATAGCAAGACAAGCAAGTGCATCAGTAATTGCTTCGATGGGTAATACAGTAGTAATGTGTGCTGTTGTAACGAAGACTAGTGATGAAAAAAGAGATTTTTTCCCTCTAAGTGTTCATTATAGTGAAAAAACTTATTCTGCTGGAAAGATACCAGGTGGTTATTTTAAACGAGAAGGAAGACCAACTGAAGTTGAAACTTTAACTTCTAGATTGATAGATAGACCTTTAAGACCACTATTTCCTGATTTTTTTAAGGAAGAAGTTCAGGTCAACTGTATGTTGTTGTCATTGGATAAAGAAAATCCACCAGATGTAGTTGCAATGTTAGCTGCTTCAGCAGCAATGTCTATTGCTAATGTCCCATTTATGGGGCCAATTGCAGGAGCAAGAGTAGGTTTTATTGATGAAGAATATGTTCTTAACCCTTCTTTTGAGCAAATGGGCCAATCAGATCTAGATATGATAATAGCAGGATCAGAAAATGCTGTTTTAATGGTTGAATCAGATGCTAATGAATTAAGTGAAGATCTAATGATTGGTGGAATTCTTTTTGCACATCAAGAAATGAAACCAGTTATAAGTGCAATTAAGAGTTTTGCAGATGAAGTCTTACCTGAAAGACTCAAGCATGAAAATAAACATGCAGATGAAGAAAAGGAAGCATTCGATACTATTGACTCAAAAGTTAGAGGAGATCTTGTTGATGCCTTCACTACTACGGATAAAAAAGAGAGAAATGAGAAAGTAAGCTCTATTAAAGAAAATTTAATAGAGGAATTAGATGAGGGACTACATGATCTTTATACAAAACAGTTTAAAGAAGTAGAAAAAGATGTTGTAAGAGGGAATGTCTTAAATGATCAAAAGAGAATAGATGGAAGAGGAATGACCGAGGTTAGAGACATTAGTATAGAAACTAATTTTCTGCCTTCAGTTCATGGCTCAGCTCTTTTTACCAGAGGTGAGACGCAAGCAATTGTCACTACCACATTAGGTTCAGGAAGAGATGTACAGACTGTTGATGCTCTTCAAGGAGAAATAAAAGATAATTTTATGCTTCACTATAATTTTCCTAGCTATAGTGTTGGTGAATTAGGTTTCCCAATGGGGCCAAAAAGAAGAGAAATAGGTCATGGAGCTCTTGCAAAACGATCTTTAAAGTTTGGAGTGCCTAGTCTAGAAGATTTCCCATATGCCATAAGAGTTGTAAGTGAGATCACCGAATCAAATGGTTCTAGCTCAATGGCTTCTGTTTGTGGTGGAAGTCTTGCACTTATGGCTGCAGGCGTACCAATCAAAGAAAATGTCGCAGGAGTGGCAATGGGATTAATAAAGGAAGGTGACAAATATGAAGTTCTAACAGATATTTTAGGTGATGAAGATCACCTTGGAGATATGGACTTTAAAGTAGCCGGAACAAAGAATGGTGTTACTGGCCTTCAAATGGATATAAAAATAGAGGGAATCAATGAAGAAATACTTGAAAAAGCTCTAATGCAAGCCAAAGATGCAAGGATGCATATCTTAGAAAAAATGGATGCAGTTCTGTCCAAGCCACTTGAGTTAACAGACCTTGCCCCTTCTTTTACTAAATTCAAGGTTCATAAAGACAAAGTAAAAGTAGTCATCGGAAAGGGTGGGTCAACAATTAAAGGCTTACAAGAAGAATTTGGTGTAACAATTGAGCTACAAGATTCTGGTGAAGTGAGTATATTTGCTGAAAATAAGGAAATCGCTAACCAAGCGAAAGAAAAAGTAGAGTTAATGTGTGCTGAACCTGAAGAAGGCAAAGTCTATGAAGGTGTAGTAGCAGGGATCAAAGAATTTGGAGCATTTGTGACCATTATGCCAGGCAAAGATGGTCTTTTACATATATCTCAGTTCAAAGAAGATTTTGAGCACTTAACAGATATAATCAATGAGGGAGATACTGTCAAAGTTAAACTTGTTGAAGTTGGTAGGCAAGGAAGACTTAAATTAGAGTTTGCTGATTCAGAATAATTCAGACAGCATACATCTAGCAGAGCCACCACCAAATCTTTCAATTACAGATAGGTCTGCATAAATAAATTTTTTATAAAATTTATTTAGTGCAGCTATTTGTTCTTTGTTGTAAGCATCATAAGCTCTTTTTGACATAACAAGCATTTGATTGCCCTGGTTGTCCACCACCTCGAGACTATTACCACAAAAATTTATAATTTGTTCTTTAGTTATTTCTACGACCTCATGATGTTTTCTAGCCATTTCTTTTACTTTATCTCTATACTCTTCTTTTATAACTTCAAAACAAATGCCGATGACATTAGTTCCTACATACATTAAAACATCAGTATGATAAATAGGATCGCCAGTATGGCTTTCAGTTTCAAACAACACAAGTTCATATTTATTCTCCTCACACCACTTTTGAGTTAGTTCAGGATTAGTTCTAGCAGAGGATGTCGCATAAACCACCCTATTGGTTCTATCAAAAACCATGCTACTTGTAGATTCTAAAAATAACCCCCTTTCTTCATAGTGACTTAAATCATCTGTTAACTCATATTCTTGCTTCAAGAACTCTATCATTTCAGGTATTTTCTCTTCTCTTCTATTTTTAGCTCTCATACTGAATATTTGCATAGTCTTATCTTCAAAGGTTATAAACCAATTTGGAAAAATATGATCTGGACATCCTTCTATTCCTTTAAGTGTTGTTACTTTTACTCCACTATCTATAAGGGCTAATTGAAAATTTTTGAATTCTTTAATGGCATCATCCAGAATATTTTCTTTATTTACAGCACCTTCTTCAATTTGGTAGTGATTACTTTCTAACGTTTGTGGATTCATATAGAATTCTCCAGGTTCTATCATGAAGATATGATTTGTCGATTGTTTTTCCTTCATATTTTTTACACTAGTAGTAGTAGATCTTTAATATTAGAATAACTCCAGTGATAAATGATATTCAAAATAATCTGATAAAAAAAGAGTCAATATTCGGGCCCGATAATTACAAGCCTTTACCAGTTGTTCTTTCAAGAGCAAAAGGTGTCTGGGCCTGGGATGTAAATGAAAAAAAATATTTAGACATGATGTCAGGCTATTCTGCTGTAAGCCATGGACATGCGCATCCAGAACTATTGCGAGTCTTCCATGAACAATCTAGCAAATTATCTCTTACGTCCAGAGCATTTTATACAGATACTTTAGGACCATACCTAGAAACAATTACAAAAATAAGCGGTTTTGAGATGTGTTTACCTATGAATTCTGGTGCTGAAGCCGTTGAGACTGCAATAAAATCTTCAAGAAGATGGGCTTATAGAACTAAAAAAGTAAAACCTGAGAAAGCTGAGATTATAGTAGCTGAAGGAAATTTTCATGGCAGAACCACAACAATAATTAGCTTTTCAACTGATGAAAATTCTAGACATGATTTTGGCCCTCATACTCCAGGTTTTGTGACTGTAAAATATGGATGTTCAGAATCATTAGAAGCTGCAATAAATGAAAACACAGCTGCAGTTCTGATAGAACCAATTCAAGGTGAAGCTGGCATAGTTGTGCCGCCTGAAAATTATTTACCTGAAGTTAGAAAAATTTGTTCAAAACATAATGTTTTAATGATTCTTGATGAAATTCAATCTGGGTTAGGCAGAACAGGAAAACTTTTTGCATTTCAACATTCCAATATACAACCTGATGGATTGATATTAGGTAAAGCACTTGGTGGTGGTTTTATGCCTGTTTCATGCTTTTTATCTTCAGAAGAAGTGTTACATTGGATGAATCCCGGATCACATGGCTCAACTTTTGGAGGAAACCCGCTTGCTGCTGCCATAGCAAAAAGATCTATTGAATTACTTGAAGAAGATGGACTTATTGAAAATAGTAGAATTATGGGCGATTACTTTAAAGAATCATTATTGAACTTAAACTCTAAGATTATTAAAGATATAAGAGGGAAAGGTCTTTGGCTGGGTGTTGAGATTGACCCTAATTATGTTTCAGGAAAAGATCTATCAAAAATGTGTCTAGATGCAGGGATTCTATGTAAAGAGACTCATGAAACAACAATTAGATATGCTCCACCGTTAGTAATCTCTAAAGAAGAATTAGATTGGGGGATAGACAAGATCAAAGAAGTATTCACCAAAATAACTAACTAATAAAAGTTATCTCTGATGATATTAAAAGTAATTAAATATGCAGGTACAAATGGAGTTGCCTTTGTAGCTGATTTTACCTTGCTATTAATTCTAGATTACCTACTTAGTTTTGATAGAGCCTACATAGCTGGATTTTGTTATTTAATTGGGACATGCGTTAGTTTCGTTCTTGCAAAAAATTTTGTTTTTGGCAGAGGTTGGATGGCAGATAGGCCAGTAATTGAGTTCTCTGCATACTTCTTAGGAGGAGTGATGGGCGCCATTATTACTGCATTTATGTTTTATCTTTCAGTACAAGCAGGAATTACAAATATTTTGGCGCAGAAAATCATAGCAACACCGATTGCCTTCCTTATTGTCTTCTTATACAGAAATTTCATAGTATTTAATGATGGTAAGTGATGTAGCAGATCTGTTAATCAAAGAATTTGGTGAGAAAAAGATAAAAATCTCAAAAGATTATTTAGACAAATATGGCAGAGATTGGTATAAAGGAATTGAAGCAAGACCTAGCGCAATATTCTTTCCCGAAGATGAAAAAGACATAAGGGATTTAATTATATTTGCTAATAAACACAAACATCCTATTGTTCCATCTGGTGGAAGAACAGGTCTCAATGGAGGTGCTACAGCAGCAAACAATGAGATTGTAGTAAGTTCTGAGAAGCTAAATAAAATACAATGGTTATCAGACCGGAATCAGATAAAGTGTCAATCAGGAGTGATTACAGATAACGCAAAAGAATTTGCTTTAGAAAATAACAGGTTATTGCCAATTTCATTCTCTGCAACATCTTCAAGCACTATAGGCGGAAATCTAGCTACCAATGCCGCTGGAGCTAAATTTATTAGATATGGTGCAACAAAAGAATATGTTGCAAGCATCAAAGTTGTATTGGCTTCTGGAGAATTAATTGAATTAAGGAAAGATGTTCTTAAAGACGCAACTGGTCCAAATCTTATGGAGCTTTTTTTTGGCTCAGAAGGAGCTCTAGGATTTATAACCGAAGTTACTTTAAATACCTTTCCACTACCGGCTTATACTGAAAATATTCTTATAAATTTTAATGATATTAATCTTATTCAAGAAAAGATATTAAAAACAAATAATAAGAATATTATTTCAGCAGTAGAATTCTGGGATAGTAATTGCCAGAAACTATTCAATAAAGAAAAGAATAATAATTATGAAGTATTAATTGAATTAGCAGCAGACAGTGAGACAGAAATTAATAAATGTCTTGAAGATATAGCAAACCTAAATGCTGATGTTAGCTTATTGAATTCTAAGCAAACTAATGAACTCTGGAGCAAAAGAGAAGAAATTCCAGTAAAGCTTGCAGACTTAAATGCTTACAAGTTAGATATATGTATACCTATAAAAAATTTGAAAAGCTATTTAAATGAAATATATAAGATTGATTTAGATAAAGAAGTGTATTGTTTTGGCCATCTTGGGGATGGAAATGTGCATGTAAATATAGTTTCAGATACAAATTTAGAAGAACTAAAAAGCAAGATATATGAGCTTACTATTTCTTTAAATGGTTCTCCAAGTGCTGAACATGGTATTGGGCAGAGAAAAAAGCATATTTGGGCCGATTTTTCTTATTATTCTGATAAGTTAAAATTGCTTAAAAGCCTTAAAAAATCAATGGATCCAAACAATATACTATGCCCAAAAGTTTTTTTTAATTAATGAGGTTATCTTAAACTCTTTGTAGATAGTAATTGCAGACTTAAGTAATATATATAAATATTATTTATATTGCTTAATAGCCTTATTTTTTAAGTATTTATAGCAATTTAAATAAAGTTGTCAAAAGCACCCCATTTTGTACCATATCCATGAACTATTTCATGGGGGAAATATGGATAGTATTATGAAAACAGTAAGTTCTTTCGTAGATGGTCTTACTAGTGTTCTAGTCAGCGTAATCGGTTTAGGCATTGTTGCCGGAATCGTATTCGGTGGCAATGCGTGGTTTGTTGGCGATGTAATCGGTACAATTATGGGTTATGTCGACATGTTAGGTTCAGGCGGATTAGGTGGACTTGTAGTCTTACTAATCGTTATGGGCGTACTTGGAATTAAATAAACCTATTTAGAGCATGAGGGATAAAACCCTCATGCTTTTTTTTTGAAATATGAAATTTTTTAATTTTGACTTCAACAAACTTAAAAACTTCTTAAGTAAACTTACAGAAGTTTTATTGCTTTTTGTTGCAGCTGCACTTCTTTTAGGTGTCTTATTTGGTCCTGACTCAGCTTTTATTGGCGGGGGATACCAAAACTTTGCAAAAATTCTTACTGACTTAGGTCAAGATGGAGTTATAGCTCTTGTTTCTATAGCTATTATTTTTGCAATCTTAAAAAAATAAGACAATAACAAGCCTTTTATTCATAAAGGTAGTAATACTTTTATTTTTTTAACGAAAAGGATTACTTCCTTTCTAAAGAGTATTAATTATAATTACTAACTGCATTTGGCTATGTAGCTCAGCTGGTTAGAGCGCAGCATTCATAATGCTGAGGTCGAAAGTTCAAGTCTTTCCATAGCCACCATACTCAAGAGAATTCTTATAAGGAATTTTAATTAAAGGTATTTCTTAAAAAATAGGTTCTGTAACTCAGCAACAGTCCTTCCATAACCTCTTGCCGAATCAAAAGCATGATCTTCCTCAGAGAAGATATGTAATTCTGCGGGTATATTTTCTTCTTTTAATTTC
>NZGL01000007.1 GCA_002690945.1 Gammaproteobacteria bacterium
TGCTGAAGAAGCTCCAGTCGAAGAGGAAGCTCCAGTCGAAGAGGAAGCTCCTGCTGAAGAAGCTCCAGTCGAAGAGGAAGCTCCAGTCGAAGAGGAAGCTCCTGCTGAAGAAGCTCCAGTCGAAGAGGAAGCTCCTGCTGAAGAAGCACCAGCTGAAGAAGCTCCTGCTGAAGAAGCACCTGCTGAAGAAGCTCCAGTCGAAGAGGAAGCTCCTGCTGAGACTAAATCAGAAACAGAAGAAAATAAAAATCAATAATAAATCTTTAGTTCCAATTGGCAGATTTGGAAAAACTCACGGCCTGAATGGAGAAATAAAACTAATATCATTTTGTCACCCAGCTGAGAGTATCCAAAATTTTAAAAACCTTTTTATTAATGNTGAAGAAGAAGTTGAAATAACATTTAAGTCAGTAAGTTCAAATCATATAGTGGTAAAAATAAACAACATTGATTCTATTAATGAGGTGAAAGAATATGTCAATAAAGAAGTTAGTGCACCAAGAGAAGATTTCCCAGAAACAGATGATGGATCAATTTATTGGAATGACCTCATAGGCTCTGAAGTTAAAAATACAGATGAGAAGACTTTTGGAAAAGTAACTAAGATAGAAAATCACGGCGCTTCAGATCTTTTGTTTATACAAGGATCTGATGAGGAGATTATTATTCCAATTGAAGAAAATTTTTTTAAAAAATTTGATAATGAAAATAAACTAATTATTGTTGATTGGGAGCAAGAATGAATATAAATGTAATATCAGTCTTTCCAGAAATCATTGAAGCTTCTATGTATGGATTAACAGGAAAAGCTTTTAAGGATGAAAAAGCTAACCTTAAATTATTTGATTTAAAAAAATTCTCAAAAACAGAATATGGAAGCGTTGATGATTCTCCGTATGGCGGTGGGGAAGGAATGGTTATATCTGCTGAACCTTTAGCTGACTGTATTAAAAAAATTGATATACCCGGACATGTAATTTACCTTACCCCTCAAGGAAAAAATTTTAATCAAAAAAAATCTCTAGAATTATCAAAATACGAAAACCTAACATTTGTTTGCGGTAGATATGAAGGTATTGACCAACGATTTATTAATAATTTTGTTAATGAAGAAATATCAATTGGAGATTATGTTCTAAGTGGTGGCGAAATAGCAGCATGCGTAGTTATTGACTCAATTCTTAGAAATATCGAAGGAGTCATAGGAAATAAAGAATCTGTTTTTAGAGATAGCTTTTCAGGTGGAAAGTTAAAAGGACATGTATACACCAGACCAAAGGAATTCAAAGGTGAGCATGTTCCTGAGCTATTGCTTTCTGGTAACCATAAGAAAATAGAGGAATGGAAGCTAGCTAACAGTCTTTGGGTAACTAAACAAAAACGACCAGATTTATTTAAACAAATACAACTTTCTGAAGAAGAAATGATATTATTACGGCAGTACGANGATCAAGTTAACAAAAAAACACATAAAAATGACTAAAAACGTAATTGAAAAAATAGGCAAAGAACAACTTCAAGATCATCCTGAATTTAGATCAGGGGATACAATTGAAGTTAAGGTTAAAGTTACAGAAGGTGAAAGAACTCGTCTTCAAGCATTTGAAGGTCTCGTAATTAGTAAGAAAAATAGAGGTATAAATTCATCTTTTATTGTTAGGAAGATTTCAAATGGAGTTGGTGTTGAAAGAACTTTTCAAACACATAGTCCTTTAATCGGCTCTATCAAAGTCAAGAGGAAAGGCTTGGTCAAACAGTCTAAGTTGTACTACATTCGTGAAAGATCTGGAAAATCTGCTAGGATTAAAGAAAAAATTACTTAGTGCAATCAGAATCTAGATTATTAGTTGAAACATTTATCGACTCATTGTGGTTGGAGAAAAACCTTTCCCAAAATACNCTAGATTCTTACAAAAATGATCTTAATAAATTTGGTTTATTTNTTGAAAAAAACGANAAATCNGTCTTNAGNGCTGANCATTTATTGATCNTGTCCTATTTGAGNTATCTTTTAGATAAAGGTTTTTCTTCAAAAACTATATCAAGAAATATTTCTTCATTAAAAGGGTTCTANAAATATTTAGTTTCTACTAATCAAGTATCTANNAATCCAACNAATAATATAGACGCTCCAAAATCAGGNTTTTTTCTNCCTACGACNCTAACAGTNGAAGAGACACAAAAAATTCTAGATGCNCCATTTGAAGNNAAGCATATTGAATTGAGGGATAANGCTATGCTGTATACCTTGTATGCAACAGGAATGAGAATNAGTGAATTAGTNAGTCTAGGAATACATAACATAGANTTAACAAGAGGNTCTGTTCANGTAATGGGNAAGGGTGGAAAAGANAGACTTATNCCTTTAACAGAACAAGCAGTAAANATGATNAAGCTCTACNTTTCTCACTCAAGNGAAAANTTGAGNAAAGGCAAAGATCATATAAACATATTTGTTTCAACGCATGGAAAACAGATTACCAGACATAGCTTTTGGCATAGAATTAAGATCTATATTGAAAGGGCAGAAATCAAAAAAGATGTTCATCCGCATACTTTGAGGCACGCATTTGCTACACATATGCTAAATAATGGAGCAGACCTAAGGTCAGTTCAGTTACTTTTAGGCCACTCTGATTTAGCAACGACCCAAATTTATACACATGTTGCTCAAGAAGAAGTTCAAAGTATGCATAAAAAACACCATCCAAGGGGCTAGCCGATGCAAAAACTTATAAAATTTTTACTTCTAACTAGCTTTATTCTTTTTTCTGAAGATGACGTAAAAAATAATATTCAAAAAATTCTTCCTTCTGGGTTTGAAATAAACTTTATTGAAAAATCAGAAGTCAAAAACTTTTACGTAGTTAATGTGCTAAATAATCAAATATTGTATGTTTCTGATGACTATAAATTTGTTTTTGCTGGAGACTTAATAGGCATTGGAGATAAGGGTATAGTGAGCATCAATAATAAGTACAAAATAAAGCTAACTGCAAAAGTTATGGCAACTATTAAGCCAGATGAATCAATAGATTTTGTATCAAAGAATGAAAAGTACAGAATAAAAGTATTTACTGATATTTCTTGCGCTTATTGTCGATTATTTCATAGTGAAATTGAAAACTATCTTGAAAAAGGTATCACGGTTCAATACTTGGGCTTTCCAAGAGATGGAGTGGAAGGCGGTATATTCAGCAATATGCAAAGTGCTTGGTGCAGTAAGAATAGAAAAGAATCCTTAACAAAATTAAAACTTGGAGAGGAAATTGAAAAAAAATTATGTCAAAATCCGATAAAAGAACACTTTAGAAAAGGAAGTTTGATAGGAATTACTGGAACACCAACTATTGTTTTAGATGATGGCAGAAAATTTTCAGGCTACATTCCAGCAGATGATTTGATTGAACTTATAGATAATGGATAAAGCTGAAATACTTCTAGTATTAAACAAGACATCTGAAAAAGTAGATAGTCTTAGGGGGTTCCTTTGACCCTGGACAACTTCAATCAGAATTAGATAAATTAGAAATCCAATTACAGGATCCTGAAGTCTGGAAAGACCATAAAAAACTAAATTCTTTAAATAAAGAAAAGTCAGCAGTACAAACAAAATTAAATGAATTTAATACCCTTGATGACAAATTTAATGAAATTAAAGATTTAATTAATATTTCAATTGAGTTGGGCGAGGATGAGGAACTTAAATCTCAACATATTTCATTAATCAATATAGATGCAGAAATAGACTCATTAGAGACAAAAAAATATTTTTCTAAGAAACATGACTTAAATAATGCTTTTATTGATATTCAGTCAGGCTCAGGAGGTACTGAAGCTCAAGATTGGGCTGAAATGCTTTTTAGAATGTATTCTAGGTGGGCAGAGGACATGAATTTTACAATAAAAATTGAAGAATACTCTGTTGGTGATGTCGCTGGAATTAAAAGCGCTAGCATGTATATTAGTGGCAATTATGCTTATGGCTGGCTTAGAACAGAAACAGGGATTCATAGATTAGTAAGAAAATCCCCTTTTGACTCTGGAAATAGAAGACACACTTCATTTGCAGCAGTTTTTGTTTCTCCTGAGCTGGAAGATGATGTTGAAATAGAGTTAGATATGTCCAAGGTAAGAATTGATACATACAGAGCTTCTGGTGCTGGAGGGCAGCATGTAAATAAAACAGATTCTGCAGTACGCCTAACTCACATTCCTACAGGCTTGGTTGTGCAATGCCAGTCTCAGCGATCGCAACATCAAAACAAAGATAGAGCAATAAAACAGCTTAAATCAAAATTATATGAAGTCGAATTACAAAAAAAAGAAGAAGAAATCAAAAAAATTGAAGATGCAAAAACTGATATTGGTTGGGGTAATCAAATAAGATCTTATGTGCTTGATCAATCGAGGATAAAAGATATTAGAACCAAACATGAGGAAACAAATACGCAGGCAGTATTAGATGGTAAAATTAATAACTTCATCAAAGAAAGTTTAAAAAATGGATATTAAAGAATTAACAAAAGTTCAGAAAGATAGAGAAGAGAAATTAAAAAAGCTGAGATCAGAAGGTTTTAACTTTCCAAATGATTTTGAAAAGAAAGATCAAATTGGGGATCTAGTAGAGAGTTACAGCTCTTTAACCAAAGATAAACTTGAATCAAAGAAAGTAGCAGTTAAAACTGCAGGCAGAATCATACTTAAAAGGGTTATGGGTAATGCTGCTTTTATGACTTTTGAAGACTCAACAGGAAGAATACAGACTTATTTCTCTAAAGATAACTTAGCTAAAGAGCTAGATGCGGTAAAAGAGCTTGATATGGGAGACATAATTGGTGTGGAAGGCTCACTATTCAGAACCAAGACAGATGAGCTGACGATAGAAGTTAAAAAGATTAGGTTGCTAACAAAATCATTAAAACCTATGCCTGAAAAACATAAAGGATTAACTGATATAGAGACAATCTATAGACAAAGATATGTTGACTTGATGAGTAACCCTGATTCTAGAGAGCTTTTTGTAAAGAGAAATAAGATTATTCAGTCTATGAGAAAAAATCTAGAAGAAGCAGGATTTTTAGAAGTTGAAACACCTATGATGCATCCTATTCCGGGCGGCGCTAATGCAAAACCATTTGAAACACACCACAATGCATTAGACAAACAACTATTCTTAAGAGTTGCACCAGAGCTTTATTTAAAAAGATTACTGGTTGGTGGATATGAAAAAGTCTTTGAAATTAATAGAAATTTTAGGAATGAAGGTATATCAACAATTCACAATCCTGAGTTTACAATGCTGGAATTTTACGAGGCTTACGGAGATTTAGGCAGGACGGCTAAACTAATACAAAAGCTTGTTCAAGATAGTGTTTTAGCAGTTAATGATTCGTTAAATATATCCTACGAAGATAAACCTTTAAACCTAAAAGAAGATTTTAAGATTGTTGCACTGAAAGATTTAGTCAAAGAAAAGCTGGATCTACCAAGTCTTGATACTAAAGATGAAATTTTTAGTGCAGCCAAAGAGAANAAANTAAAATTACATAAGAGTTGGGGTTGGGGCAAAGTATTATTAGANNTATTTGAAGCATTTGTAGAAAAAGATCTATGGGANCCTACCTTNGTTAAAGATTANCCATATGAAGTNTCNCCGTTATCTAGAAGNAAAGATNATGATGANNACTANACTGATAGGATGGAGCTTTTTATTGCCGGGAGAGAGTTTTCTAATTTTTTCTGTGAACTTAATGACCCACATGATCAGGAGCAGAGATTCACTGACCAAGTAGAGCAAAAGAAAGCAGGAGATAGTGAGGCAATGTTCTTTGATGATGACTATATAAATGCCCTCCAGCATGGCATGCCACCAGCTGTAGGTGTAGGAATAGGCATTGATAGACTAATCATGCTTGCCACAGATAGACGTTCAATTCGCGATGTAGTTTTTTTCCCAACTCTCAAATAAATTGAACAGGCTCTATATTTTTTTAGCTTTAGTTCTTGTAACTGCTTGTGGTGGAGGAGGCGGATACTCAGCTCCAGAACCAGCACCCACACCAACACCAACACCAGCACCAACACCAGCACCCACACCAGCACCAACAGGTATCTTTGAGATGGATTCAAATTGTCCAACACACATTCAAGAAGGATTTCTGGATGTAAGTGAAGCTCCTGGTCCTGGAGAAAGTTATGACATGATGCCAAGACTTCAGGTTACTTGTATTGATGGGGAGTTAATCGTTAATACAAATTCAGTTCCACACTATAACTTTATTCCCATGACACCAAATGATTTGGTNGAGAGAGATGAAGAGTGGCGAGTTCCGCTAGAGCCTTCCATAGACNCTAATGGGCCTACAAATATAGGTTATACGGGTTCNGTAGTGCTGGGTTACATGGGCTTCACTAATACTGGCCTTTACATTTTTGGACCTACAGAAGCAGCAAACCCACCTAATCAAGCATACGGCGACCCTGTATACAATAATATATTGGATGATTGTGGTGGCCATACAGCTTTTGCTTACCATAACCACTATTTAAATATTCGTTGCTTTAATCCTAATGGACTTACAGCTAATCCAGGAACTGATCCTCAACCAGAAATTATTCATTATTCAATTATTTTAGGTTTTGGTCCTGATGGTTTTCCTATCTTAGGTCCTGATGAATACGCAAATAACGATGGAGTCANTACGGTNAGACCCGAGAGCAGCTATCAATTAATTTCTGGTCAGANTCCTCAGATGCATGTATGGGATGCATATGAATACGTCGAACAAAATAATCCAGATATTTATCTAGATGAATGTAATGGCCATAGTCATGAAAACCCACATGGTTACGAATACCATTACCATGCAACAGAAGATTTTCCTTACATATATGGATGCATAAAAGGTAGTCCCACTCAATTAGGAGGCAATTAGGTTATGAGAAAAATCTTTCTACTTTTAGCAACCTCATCAGCTCTATATGCAGAGGTAATTGAAACTTTTTATCAAACTGGAGAACTAAAAGAACGCTATAACTTAAAAGATGGAGTTAGAGATGGTATTTACACAAAATGGTATTTGAATGGGCAAATTGGTAGACAAGCTAACTATAAAATTGGAATTATGAATGGTGAGCTTAAAACTTGGTATCCCAATGGCATTGTCAAAGCAACCTANCCTATAGTCTCGGGAAAAATTGAAGGAACAGCAAAGTATTATGACAGTGATGGCAACTTAAGCTGGCAAGTTTATAGTGGAAATAGACCAGACTCAGAAAATAGTCTTGATCTTAGTAATTGGTGCCTAAATTAGATCTTTCACGAGATCTTTCTCTTCTAGAAGTTCGTTCGCGGTGATGGCAATCTTTGATTTTGCAAATTCACTTAAGCTGAAGTCTCTTACAATTTCTATTTTTCCATTACCATCTGATAGCAAGGGAAAACCAGAGAAAATTCCTGCTGGTATACCATAACTACCATCACTCATAATAGCNGCATTNAATACATCACCTGACCTTGTTGGATGTTCAACTGCCTTAACTGTATCGCATGCAGCTCTAGCTGCAGATGAAGCAGATGAGGCACCTCTCGCTGCAATAATTTCTGCGCCTCTTTTTTGTATTTTNGGTAAGAATTTATCTTCAACCCAGGAATGATCATTAATTTGCTCATAAGNATTTTGACCATTAACAATAGTATTTTCTAAATCTGGAAACATAGTAGGACTATGATTGCCAAATACTGCCAAACGGTAAATATCATCTACATGACAACCTAATTTCATAGAGAGCTGTGCTTTTGCGCGAAGAGCATCAAGCATTGTCATAGCCATCCAGCTTTGATTAGNATTATTTGCATTNNGGTAGCCAATNAGCGCGTTAGTATTTGCAGGATTACCCACTACTAAAACTTTACAATTATCTTTAGCTTTTGATCCTATTGCCTTACCTTGTTCTGTAAAAATTCCACCATTTATTTGCAGTAGGTCAGATCTTTCTTTAATTTCTTTGCCCTGAAAAACAATTCCACGGGGAATTGAACCAACTAGTAAACACCAATCAGCATTTTCTACAGCAGCGTCAATATTGTCATGGGTATTAATAGAATTAACAGTTGAATAAGCTGAATCTTCTAGCTCTTTAACAAAACCATCTAACCTTTCCATTGCTGCTGGAATTTCGACTAAATGTAGGTCTATTTTTTCTTCTGATTTAAATATTCCTCTTTCACAAAGGAAAGGAACAAGCGAATAAGCAATTTGTCCAGCGGCTCCTGTTACGACTATCTTCATAGAACTAAAATTATCTCTATTCTATGTTTACTTGTGTTTGATTTCCATTAGAATCTACACTCTAATAGATTTTTTTAAGGAGTCAGAAAATGTCACTAAATTTTGAAGGAAAAGTTGCCATAGTTACCGGCTCAGGTGGCGGAATTGGTAAAGGTTATGCATTAGAGCTTGCAAAGAGAGGCGCAAAGGTCGTAGTTAACGACCTAGGTGGTGCTGTAGACGGCTCAGGAGGCTCTCTAACAGCAGCAGAAACTGTTGTACAGGAGATAGAAGCTAATGGTGGTGAAGCTATGGCTAATGGAGCAAATGTTTGCTCACAAGAAGATGTAAAAGCTATGGTTGATGCTGCTATGGAAAAGTGGGGCAGAGTCGATGTTCTAATAAATAATGCTGGAATATTGAGAGATAAATCCTTTGCAAAAATGGATTGGGATGATTTTGTAGCAGTTGTTAATGTTCACTTATTAGGTTCAGCTTTATGCGCACATACTGTTTTCCCAATTATGAAAGAACAGGAATATGGAAGAATAATTATGACCTCATCTTCTTCCGGCTTATTTGGTAATTTTGGTCAAACAAATTATGGAGCAGCTAAGATGGGAGTTGTTGGATTAATGAATACTCTCAAACTCGAGGGAGCTAAATATAATATTCATACCAACTCTGTCGCGCCTACCGCAACGACTAGAATGACAGAACATTTATTTCCACCTGAGTTTGCAGAGAAATTAGATCCTAAGTTAATCATTCCAGGGGTAATCTTCCTAGCAAGTGAAAAAGCTCCTAATGGAGAGATTCTTGAAGTAGGAGGCGGCGTTGTAGCAAATACTTATGTCATGGAAACAATGGGTAAGTATTTTGGTACAGATGAAAATTTCACAGCTGAAGCAGTTGCTGAACATTGGGCTGAAGTAGCAAACACAACAGACGCTAAACGACCTAATTCAGGCGGTGATGTAGCCATTAAGCACTTTGAGACTATAGGTAAGTCACAGTCTTAACCAAGTTGTGATAGTTAAGACGCCAAAGGATTTTATTTGGGGCACTGCTACTGCGGCACATCAGGTAGAAGGCAATAATACTAATTCTGATTATTGGTTATTAGAGAATACAAAAGACACAATTTTTGTTGAACCTTCAGGCATAGCCTGCGATCAATTTAACAGATACCAAGAAGATATTGATATCATGGCTGAACATTCTATTCAGTCTTATCGCATGTCCATTGAATGGGCTCGAATAGAAACTGCTGAAGGCGAGTATTCCCAAGAGGCAATTGATCATTACAAAAAGGTTCTAGATTATTGTCATGAGCAGGGTCTAAAAACATGTGTGACATATCAACATTTCACTTCTCCTCTTTGGTTCACAGCGAGGGGAGGCTGGGAGAAATTAGAAAACGCAGATCTATTTGTAAGGTATGCAGAGAAAGTCACTAAAGAATTAGGAGATTATGCAGATATAATCTGCACTATTAATGAGGCAAACCTTACTTCATGTTTTGCTCATAGTTTTCCTAATTATCCACCAGAAGGAATTAAAACATTTCTACCATTTGTGGATGAAGCCGCTAAATCCTGTGGCTCAAATGTAGATAATTTTGGTCCATTCTTATTTGGCCACCCCTATAAGATTCGCGATTGCATGATGGAAGCTCATAGAAGGGCATTTCCAGCCATAAAAGAGAATCTCAATAACAATCAGCCTGTAGGAATTACTCTGTCGATAATGGACTATCAATGCATCGAGGGAGGAGAAGAGGAAAGAGACAAAGCACATGCTGAATCAGTAGATATATGCCTCGATCAAATCAAAGATGATGACTTTTTAGGCGTTCAAATGTATACGCGCCATACTTTCGGTCCTGATGGCATCATTATGCCTGACATAAATACTGCTGACATGCTTGTGATGGGCTATGAATACTATCCTGAATCAGTAGAGAATGTTCTCAGGTACGTTGCTCTAAAAATTAATTGTCCAATGATTGTCACAGAAAATGGTATAGGCACTGATGATGATCAACAGAGAATAAATTACATTACGACTGCATTAGAAGGTCTTCAAAGATGTCTTGATGACGGCTTAGATATTAGAGGTTATTACTATTGGTCCTTTCTTGATAATTTTGAATGGTTGTTTGGCTATAAACCAAGATTTGGTTTAGTGGATGTTAATAGAAACACCCTTGAAAGAAAGGGCAAAGAAAGCCTAAATTTCTACAAATCTATAATTGAAAACGCACAAAGCAATCCTTAAATTAACCTATTCATGAAAAAAGAAAATCTTCCTTCAAAGGTTTGCCCTGTATGTGCTAAGCCTTTCAATTGGCGAAAAAAGTGGAAAAAAGACTGGCAAAACGTAATTTATTGCAGCGAAAGGTGCAGAAGATCCAAATAATAGGCTAAATCTTATACAATTTTTAATAAAACTTTACTATTTTTATCAAAAACTTTTTAAAAAAAGGCTAGATCTTTGGTATTTTTCTTAGAGCACCGCCATAGTTGCAGACCTACAGCAGCGCAAACTAATTAATCGTCAAATTGGAGCGAACCACCAACTTGGTATTCAATAACTCTGGTTTCAAAGAAATTCTTTTCTTTTCTTAGATCCATAATCTCTGACATCCATTGCATTGAAGGTGGATATTTAGCTCCAGGGTATGCTTCCGGTAGATTTATTTGAGCTAATCTTCTATTACAAACATATTGGAGATATTCTTCCATCATTTTAGCGTTCATACCTAAAACACCTCTTGGCATTGTGTCTTTGGCGTAATTAACTTCCAATTCAGTTCCTTCTACTATCATGTCAGATGCTCTTTTCTGCATCTCTTCATCCCAAATATGTGGGTTCTCATTAATGATCGAGTTAATCATGTCTATGCCAAAGTTAACGTGCATCGACTCATCACGCATTATGTATTGGAATTGTTCTGATACTCCTGTCATTTTGTTTCTTCTGCCCATTGAAAGAATTTGTGAGAAACCACAGTAGAAAAACATACCTTCAAGCACACAATAAAATGCGATTAAATTTGCTAAGAAAGTTTTATCATTCTCTGGAGTTCCTGTTTCAAAACTCGAATCTTCAAGTTCTTTGGTGTATTTAAGTGCCCAGGCAGCTTTCGCCTCAACACATGGAACTTCTCTATACATATTAAAGATTTCACCTTCATCCATGCTTAGAGACTCTATGCAGTATTGATAGGCATGTGTATGTATTGCTTCTTCAAATGCCTGTCTTAAAAGGTATTGCCTACATTCAGGGTTGGTGATGTGTTTATATATCGCTAAAACAACATTATTGGCAACAAGAGAATCAGCAGTTGAAAAGAAACCAAGACTTCTTTTAACAATCATTCTCTCATCTTCAGTAAGGCCATCTGCCGCTTTCCATAGAGCAATATCTGCAGTCATATTTATTTCTTGCGGCATCCAATGGTTCGCTGTGCCATCAAGATATTTTTCCCAGGCCCATTTATATTTAAAGGGAACAAGTTGGTTGAGATCAGCCTTTGAATTAATCATGGCTTTTTGTCCAACTTGTACCCTACCTTGTAGAACCTCATCCATTTTTTCTCTAACTTTTTGTAGATCATCTTCGGATGGATCTTTTTTGGTGGTGTAATTCTCAATATTCTGCATAACCTCAGATGTAACATCTTCGGTTGGTACATTTTGAGTGCTTTCTGTTTGCACAGGTGCTTCAACAGCTTGTTTTACTTCTTCAGAAACTTCAGCGACTCTTGGCTCAGCAATTTTTTCTTCTTTTTTTACTGGCGCCTCTTCTTTATAAAATTCATCCCAACTAATTCCCATAATTATCCTCCTATTGGCACGCCTCACAGTCTGGGTCCAAAATACTGCATGCTTCTGGCGCTTTTGTAGCTACTTGTTGTTCTTGTTGGTTGGCTTCTACAGCATTTAGATTGCTTCTATCCACTGTTGATTTTTCTGTTGCTGTAGCACCCATAGATCTTAAATAATATGTAGTCTTGAGACCTTTATACCAAGCCATCCTATAGGTTACATCTAGTTTTTTACCATCTACATTTCCTATATATAAGTTAAGAGACTGTGCTTGATCAATCCACTTTTGTCTTCTGCTTGCTGCTTCAACAATAAATCTTGGCTCAATTTCAAATGCTGTTTTAAACCTTTCTTTAATAGTTTCAGGAATTCTATTTATTTGTGCTAGAGAGCCCTCAAAATATTTTAAATCGCTCAACATAACATCATCCCATAAATTCTCTTTTTTCAGTTCTTCAATTAAATATGGATTCACTACTGTAAACTCACCAGAAAGATTCGATTTAACAAATAAATTTTGATAAGTGGGCTCTATAGATTGTGAAACTCCAGTTATATTAGCTATGGTTGCTGTCGGCGCTATCGCCATTACATTTGAATTTCTCATACCATTTTCTGAGACCGAAGCTTTAAGAGAACCCCAGTCTAAATTTGTATCAGTATTTTGATCAATAAATTCTTTGCCTCTTTGTTCAGCTAAAAGATTTATTGAATCAATCGGGAATATACCCTTATCCCAAAGTGAGCCTTCATAGGTTTCATATGCACCTCTTTCTTTTGCTAATTCTGAAGAAGCTTGTATAGCAAAATAGCTTATCAGCTCCATCGATTTATCTGCAAAATCAATAGCCTCATCAGAATTGTAGGATATTCCGAGTTTGTATAAGGCATCTTGAAACCCCATTAAACCAAGCCCTATTGGTCTATGTTTTTTGTTTGAATTCTCGGCCTGCGGAACAGGATAGTAATTAATATCAACTACATTATGCAGCATTCTAATGGCTGTTTTAATTGAGCTCTTTAGCTGCTCAACATTAATTTTTCCATCATCAATATGCTGAGGCAAGTTAATGCTGCCAAGATTGCAAACAGCAATTTCATCTTTATTTGTGTTTAGTGTTATTTCTGTGCATAGATTAGATGAATGCACTGTGCCAACGTGTCCTTGTGGTGATCTAATGTTGCAAGGATCTTTAAAAGTAACCCAAGGGTGTCCTGTTTCAAAAAGCATTGAAAGAACTTTTCTCCAAAGATCTTTAGCATTTAATTTCTTGAATAATTTTAGCTCTCCTTTTTCTGCCTTCTTTTCATATTCAACGTATTTCTTTTCAAATTCCAGGCCATAGATGTCATGCAAGTCAGGAACATCTGAAGGAGAAAATAAAGTCCATTCTTCATCCTTTTCTAAACGCTTCATAAATAGATCAGGAATCCAATTAGCTGTATTCATATCATGAGTTCTTCTTCTATCATCACCTGTATTTTTTCTTAGTTCTAAAAATTCTTCTACATCCAAATGCCAGCATTCTAGGTATGCACAGAAAGCGCCTTTTCTTTTGCCGCCTTGATTAACAGCTACAGCAGTGTCATTAGACACCTTTAAGAAAGGCACTATACCTTGGCTTTTCCCATTTGTTCCATCAATTCTTGCGCCCAGGGCTCTAACATTTGTCCAGTCATTACCTAAACCACCAGCCCACTTAGACAGCAATGCATTATCTCTTATAGAATCATAGATTCCTCCAAGATCATCTGGAACTGTTGTCAGGTAGCAAGAGGAGAGTTGAGGTCTCTTTGTCCCGGAATTAAATAGAGTAGGTGTTGAGCTCATATAATCGAAACTTGATAGCAGCATATAAAACTCTTCAGCCTTTTCATTCTTGTCTTTTTCTTGTATCGCTAGACCCATTGCTACACGCATTAAGAAAACTTGCGGAAGCTCATATCTAATTTCTTCGTGAGTAATAAAGTATCTATCGTAGAGCGTCTGTAAGCCTAAATAAGTAAACTGAAGATCTCTTTCCTCCTTTATTGCTTTCCCTAATCTTTCTAAATCGAAACTCTCTAATTCTTCATTTAATATTCCTAACTCTATGCCTTTTGCAACTGTTTTAACCAAAGCTTCTTGGTACATTTCTGGTCTTTTGTTTAACAGCTTTTTATTTAGCCCAAGGAATTCTGCAACTTCTTTTTCCATGTTATTAAGCAATAATCTTGCTGTTACATAAGAATAATTTGGCTCCTTTTCTACCAAAGTTCTTGCAGTCATTAGCATGCTTTCAGCAAGATCTTTTTCGGAAATGCCTTCGTATGTAGTGTTTTTTATTTGCGCTGCAAGCATTGCTTCATCTACATTTTCTAGACCAATACAAGCTTTTTTCACAGATGCATCAACTACCTGCTCAATATTTTTTTCAACAGTTACTGTTTCTTGTTCTTCTGGTCTTTCACTATTTCTTGCCTCTCTATACAGCACATAAGCTCTAGCTACCTTATGATGCTCATTACGCATTAATTGAATTTCAACGAGGTCTTGAAGCTCCTCAATGTGGATTGTTCCCCCTGATGGCAATCTACCCTTAGATCTCGCAACTATATCTGTTGTCATTTTTTCTACTTCGTCATGAATACGAGATGAACCTGCTGCTGTTCCCCCTTCAACTTCTAAGAAGGCCTTCATAATTGCAACTTTTATTTTTTCTTCATCAAAAGCAACAACTTTCCCATTTCTTTTTATGACTCTCATCTTTCCTGGAGCCATAACCAGATTTGGCGAAACTTCAACTACTTCTTCTTTTTTTTCTTGTCTGACTTGTTGTTCCATCGCTTTAGTATTTTTCAACAGAATAAGATGACATTCAAGCATTTCAACACAATATATTGTGTTATTTTCAATTTTATCCACAAGATGCTGGGTTTTTCTTGTTGAAAACTTATGGATAAATTGGGTACTTTTTGATGAATACCGTTTAAATAATGGGTTTTAATGTGTATTCTTTAAAAATCTTATAATTCATGAAATTACAAATTTTAAACAACATAGCCAAAGAAGGCTTAGACCTTTTAACAGAAAATAATTTTGAACTTGTTTCAGATCAAAATAATGTTTCAGGCATAGTTTTAAGAAGTCATGATTTACATTCATTAGTAATCGACAGTTCACTTCATGCAATTGCACGTGCTGGCGCAGGAACTAATAACATAAATGTAGGCGATTGCTCAGAAAAAGGAGTGATTGTTTTTAATACTCCGGGCGCTAACGCGAACGCAGTTAAAGAAATGGTTATTTGTTCTTTAATTCTTTCAAAAAGAGATTTTATTTCAGGAAATAAAAATTTAGACAGCATAGATACAGAAAATATGAATGATGAAGAGATAGGAAAAAAAATTGAGAATATCAAAAAAGAATTTGTTGGAGAAGAAATAAGAGGAAAAAAACTTAGCATAATAGGTCTCGGAGCCATAGGATCTATGGTTGCCGAACAAGCAATTAATTTAGGCATGAAAGTAAAGGCATATGATCCTGGCTTAACTGTAGATGTCGCTCTTGGACTTCCTAGTAGCTTAGAAAAGTGCGACTCAATGGATAGTTGTTTAGAGGAAGCAGATTATGTTTCGCTACATATCCCTTTAAATTCCTCAACCAAAGCGATCATAAATAAGGATAAGTTAAATCTTTTAAGTAAACACTCTGTCGTAATAAATTTTTCTAGAGGTGGCATAGTGGATGAAGAAGATCTAATAGATCAACTTGAAAATGGAAAACTTTTTAAGTACGTAACAGATTTCCCAACAAAAAATTTATTAAAAAGAGTGAATCTACAGCGAGATGTAATAATTTTTCCTCATCTGGGCGCAAGCACAAAAGAAAGTGAAATAAATTGTGCTGTAATGGCATGCGATCAAATATCTGAATTTCTAAAATTTGGAAAAATTATTAATAGCGTGAATTATCCAAGCATCTCTTCTGAAAAACATGGCAAGCATAGAATATTTATAACTAATAAAAATGAACCAGGAGTGATAAGCAGCATAGCAGAATGTCTTGCAGACAATAAAATTAATATTTCAGAGTTCGTTAACAAAAGTAGAGGCAATTTAGCTTGTAATATTATTGACACAGATGATGAAATTAAGGACCAAATTGTCTGTGAGCTAGAGAAAATCAAGGGTGTTAGAAATGCAAGACTTTGCTACTAAAAAAACCCTCTTTTTTTTATGCAAAAGTATTGATTTTCTCACAACAAGTTTCACACCTATATAACTAAAGCTTTTTTTGACAGTCTGTAACATTTTGTTCACACTAGCTCTCTGAAACGCCCTTAAACACTGGCCTAATATATATTGATCAATTTTTATACAAATCTTTTGAAAGTATTCTCTATTAAGGGCCTTAGTTAATCTAACGGTTGTTTTCCCCAAAGTTATCCACAGTTTCTGTGGATAAAAAAATGTGTTATTTTTGACTATATGGTAGACATAAAAAACTGGACAGATTTTATAAATTTAGAAACAAAAAAAGATTATTTTAAAGAGATAAAAAATTCATTATTATCTGATCATAATTCTGGAAAGAAAATTTACCCTGAGCCCAAGAATTTTCTGAAAGCATTTGAAATATGCTCCTATGCAAATGTAAAAGTAGTCATCTTAGGTCAAGATCCATACCATACACCTGGCGCAGCTAATGGTCTTGCATTTTCTGTTGATAAAGATCAAAAAATACCACCATCACTAAAAAATATTTTTAAAGAAGTAAAAGATGATATAGGCATAGAAAATGAAATTGGGAGTTTATCTAAATGGGCAAAGCAGGGCGTGCTTCTATTAAATTCTTCTTTATCTGTAATAGAGGGTATGCCTGGCTCACATTCTCAAATAGGGTGGCAGATATTTACAGATAAGGCAGTTCAGTTAATTCAAAGAAAGAAAAAGGTAATTTTTATGCTTTGGGGCAATTTTGCAAAACAAAAGAAACATTTAATTGGAGATGATAACTATATACTCGAGGCTCCACACCCTTCACCTTTTTCTGCAAATACTGGTTTTTTTGGATGCAAGCATTTTTCAAAAGCTAATGAAATTCTTACTGATTTAGATCTAGATCCCATTGATTGGTCACTGGAATAATTTTTGTTCCTTCTGAAAAATAATCGGTGCTTTCGACAAAAAAATGTGAATATTCTCTATCTTTAGCATGTAGGGAACATATCTTTTTGCCAATGGGCTTATTATTTGAGTCTGTAATTTCTTGAAGATTAGAGTCGAACACAATTACTTTTTTAGTTTTCTTACCAAGATAAGTTAGGCGTGCAATTATTTCTTGTCCCCGATAACAGCCCTTATCGTATGAGACATACTTATTCATATCATAACCAAGCTCGTTAATTCTAAACTTACCGGACATCTCTTCATTGATATCAAAACAAAGATTAAGCATACATATTTCATCCCAGTCCGCAGAGTCTAAACGGACATCTTTTCTACCAAAAAGCTTTTTAAGCTCACCATTTATTTCTTGTCCTAGAATATCTTTTTTTTCTTTTTCAATTGAACAGTCAAAAAATTGACCAAACTTTTTTAATTCGCTCATTAGGATAGCTGACACTTCATCCTTCACAAGAATATAATAATGTTCATCGAATAAGATGGTTGCGTTTGTTATTACATAGCCCTTTTCATCGCAGAAAAGACCGTCATAGTAATCCTTTTCTATATTGAGATCACAACTTACTTGACCCTGCAACAATTCTTTAGAATTATCTCCTTTAAGCGTTATGGCAGTATAATTTTGTAATTGATAGTAGTTAGACATGACAGAAGACATTATTTATAAAAAACTAAATTTTAAAGCAAGAAGAGGCATGAAGGAAACCACTTATATAGCAAATAAAATAATTAATGACTATGAAAGGCTGTCTTCAAATGAAATAAAAGAATTAGAAGAGCTTTTAGATTTAAATGATCAAGAAATGTTTGACTTAATATTTAAGGATAATTTAAATTTTGAAAAAAGATTCCCAAATATTAAAAGATACGTGAAATGATGGAACTTATTGCTTTGAAAGATATCAAATAGACCAATGAAGAAAAATAATATACCGCAGTTAGTTGAGCTCTCGCAAAAGGGGGATTCCAATGCATTTGAAATATTGTTTATTACCTTTAAGACGAGGTTGCACCATTCAATATTCAAGATCTTAAGGAATTATCATGAAGCTGAGGATATTGTTCAACAAGCTTTTATGAGAGCATGGGAAAAAATAGACACTTTTAAAGGTAATTCTAATTTTTATACTTGGCTCTATAGAATTGGATTTAATCTAGCTATAACAAAAATTAACTCCTCAAGAGAAAATCAGATCAATGAAGTATTCGAAAGTAATCTTACTGCTTCAGAAAATATAGAAAAAGATCTTGAAAGCAAAGAATTATCAAATCTTGTTAAAAATTTACTTGATCAGGTACCAGAAGAACAACGAACTGCATATATTCTATGCGAGATTGATTCAAAAAATTATGAAGAAATAGCTAACATTACTGGAGTTCCGGTTGGAACCGTTAGATCGAGAATTTTTAGAGCAAGAAAATATTTAATTGAAAACTTACAAGAGCAATTATGAAAAATGTATCAGATTTAGATTTTAGAAGAGTATCATCATTTGTTGATGGTGAGCTTGATCAAAATGAAGTAAAAACACTGTTAGAAGATATGAGTAGAAGCTCAGAACTCAAGGATTTATATTTCAAAATGATAGAACTAAGTGAAACATCAAAAGAATTGAAACCAATTGGCTTTAGAAGACAAATAGCCAATCTTTCTTTAGGAAACCTTATGGGCATATTCACACAAAAGATAGTTCTTCCTATTACTATCTTTTCCGTCGGCGCTTTGCTCAGTTATTCTATTCTCAGTACAACACTCAATATAAATACTGAAAATAATAGCAGCAATCTATTGTTAGCTCAGGCTATTTCTTCAGCTGAAGCTAAACAGACTTTGGAGAATATAAAAAATGATGAAATTTTACAATTTGCATCTAGGCACTATGCTCCAACTGGAAGCTCGAAACTTATGCCTGTAGCTTATAAACCTAAATGGGTGCCATCAGGTTTTAATAATGATCCAAAACTAAGAAATAAATTTACAAATAGACTAGCGAATAAGGGGTTTTCTATATTTATTAATGATCCAAATACATCAAATCTTCCAGATGGAGTGTATAGAAAAGGAAACTTTGTTCTTATAAAAAAGACTCATATTCATGGTGATAAGCCACATACAGTAGCAATATTTGGCGATATTGATGTAGAATCTGGAAAGAAAATACTCGATTCTATTGAACCAATTAAATAGTTTCAATTTATGAAAAAATTTATAGCATTATTATCTTTTCTAGTTTTTAGTGTCTATTCACATGAATTTGATTTTTCCGATCTAGTTAAAGAACAATCTGATTCTGTCGTTAATATTGAATCAACCAGAAAAATATCTGGTTCTTCCAGATCTTTTGGTAACTTTCCTGAAGAGCTCTTTAGAGAATTCGGAATCCCTATTCCTGACCAAAGAATGCCTGACAGAGAAGCTAAAAGCACGGGATCAGGTTTTGTTTTATCTGATGATGGTTACATTCTTACTAACTATCATGTCGTGCAGGGAGCTCAAGAAGTAATAGTTAGATTCCTCGATAGAAGAGAGTTTAAGGCTGAAATAGTAGGTACTGACGAATTGAGCGACATAGCACTATTGAAAATTAGTTCTGATAATTTCACTCCGGTAAAAATTGGCAACTCGGACGACATGGAGCAGGGCGATGGAGTAATTGCTATTGGCTCACCTTATAACTTTGATTTCTCAGTAACTTTTGGGATTATTAGTGCTACCGGAAGAGGAACCTCCACTGGCCAAGGAATCGGTGATTATGTCCCATACATACAAACAGATGCAGCAGTCAATAGAGGAAATTCAGGAGGACCTCTTTTTAATTTGGATGGCGAAGTAATTGGAATTAATTCCCAGATATATTCAAGATCTGGAGGCAATGAGGGTCTTGCTTTTGCCATTCCCATGAATGTAGCTATGGAGGTTGTTGAACAACTTAAAGAATCAGGGAAAGTGTCAAGGGGTTATTTAGGTGTACAAGGAAGCGAAGTTTCAAGTGACCTAGCTGAGGGTTTAGGAATGGACAAACCAATTGGAGCACTAGTGAGAACTGTTGTTCCAGGACAGTCTGCAGACAAAGGCGGAATAAAACCTGGCGATGTAATTGTGTCTCTTAATGATAAGGAGATCGTCTACTTTAAAGATTTGCAACATACGGTTGGACGAACTAAACCAGGAGCAATGCTAAAAGTAAAACTTTTCAGAGATGGCAAATATATGACCAAGCTAATAAAAATTGGAGAATTACCATCAAGAGAAGTTGAAGAACAACCAACTAACGAATCACTTGACCCAGACTATCCATTAGGCTTAAGGCTAGGAGAATTATCTGATGAAAGAGGACAAGCTGAAACACAGAATGAAGGTATTAGAGTGCTTCAAGTCATGCCTAATTCCCCAGCATATGGAATAATTTCCAGAGGCGATATAATCACAAAAATAAAATCAGGCAACACCTCATTCGATATTAATTCTATCCAAGATTTCGAGAGTTCACTTAAATCGTTTGATACAGGCGACATAATTCTTATAATTGGTACCCGAGAAGGAACCAATATATTTGAGCCTGTAGAAATTGAATAAGATCAGAAATTTTTCAATAATCGCCCATATTGATCATGGGAAATCTACGCTATCAGATCGAATAATCGAATTTTGTGGAGGATTATCAAAGAGAGAAATGAAATCCCAAGTTCTCGATACGCTTGAATTAGAACGAGAAAGAGGAATTACAATAAAAGCACAATCAGTTGCTCTTAATTACAAGGATGACAAAGAGTATCTATTTAATTTAATTGATACTCCAGGCCATGTAGATTTTTCCTANGAGGTTTCAAGGTCACTTGCAGCATGCGAAGGAGCTTTACTAGTAGTGGATGGGTCACAAGGAGTGGAGGCCCAAACACTTTCCACTTGCTATAAAGCAATTGATCTTGGTCTTGAGGTTATACCTGTAATCAATAAGATTGATTTACCACAGGCAGAACCTGAAAGAGTCAAAAAAGAAATTGAAGAAATCATTGGTATTGATGCATCTGATGCTCTATCTGTTAGTGCAAAAGATGGAACAGGACTAGATGAACTTATGAAGCAGATTGCTCGCAAGATACCTTCACCAAAAAGCTCAGCTGAAAAAAATCTACAAGCTTTAATTATTGATTCCTGGTATGACAATTTTCTAGGCGTTATATCTTTAATAAGAATCTTTAGTGGTGAATTAACAAAGGGAGAAAAGTTTATTGTTAAATCAACAGGACAAACATTTACAGCAGAGTCCATTGGTAAATTCACCCCAAAAAAAGTAGCTTTTGATAAACTATCTCAAGGCGAAGTTGGCTATCTTGTAGCAAATGTAAAAGATTTAAAATCAGTTCCTGTAGGCGACACTCTAATCTCATCAAAACATCCAGANACAAAACAACTNGAAGGTTTTGAAGAGGNAAAGCCTCAAGTTTTTGCTTCTTTTTTCCCAATAGAGTCAAACGACTACCAAACTTTCCGAGAGGCTCTGCAAAAATTAAATTTAAATGATGCATCTTTAGTTTTCGAACCAGAAAATTCAGAAATTTTAGGCAGCGGTTTTCGATGTGGCTTTTTAGGAACCTTACATATGGAAGTAGTTAAAGAAAGGCTAGAGCGTGAATATAATTTAGACCTGATCACTACAGCACCAAGTGTTGCCTATGAAATTCTTAGAACAAATGGAGAGGAATCCTCCATTAGTTCACCTGCAGAGTTACCAACTACAAATGAGATTGATGAGATTCGCGAGCCAATAATTAGATCTACCATACTATGTCCAGATAAATATGTGGGCGATGTAATTGAATTAGCTATTGCTAAAAGAGGAGTTCAAAAAGACCTTCAGTATTTGGGTGGGCAAGTATCAATTATTTTTGAAATGCCTCTATCTGAAATAGTTATGGATTTTTTCGATTTACTAAAGTCAAAAAGCCAAGGCTATGCTTCAGTTGATTTTGTCTTTGATAGATATCAAAAAGCAGACTTAGTAAAAGTAGATGTTGCTGTAAATGGTTTGGTTGTTGATTCGCTATCATCAATTATGCATAGATCTGATGCACAAAGAAAAGGAAGGGACATTGCTAAAAGGCTTAGAGAAGTTATTCCGAGACAAATGTTTGAAATTCCAATCCAAATTATGATCGGAAGCAAAATAATAGCTAGAGAAAGCGTTAAGGCCTTCAGAAAGAATGTTACTGCTAAACTATATGGTGGAGATGTAACCAGGAAAAAGAAACTTCTTGAAAAACAAAAAGCAGGCAAAAAGAAAATGAAACAAATTGGTAGAGTTGCTTTACCTCAGGAAGCATTTCTAAGCTTCCTTTCCACAGAAAAAAATAAATGAGTACTTTTTTTAATATTATTCAGCCGATTTCAAATTTACCAGTTTTTATTTTTTTAAATTTATTAATCTGTGGAATTGCGATTCATTGGTATTGGTCCATAGTCACCGGGAACTTTTCAGACAGAGCCCATCGATGGATTCAAAGGTTTGGCCTTTTTATTTCAATTCTAATCATAGGTATTTTGTTTGTAAGGCAATGGAATATCGGAGATCTACTAGCTTTTTATAGCACCTTTTCTTTAGGAGTTTTAACCTTCTCTTTAATGAAAGGCCACAAAGAAATTATCAAAGAAAGTAGAGGTTGGTTTCTTAGTATTTTTCTAGTCTTTTTTATTAGAGGCTATGTTTATGAACCATGGCAGATACCATCTGGCTCAATGAAACCTAATCTTGAAGTTGGTGATTTTGTTTTGGTTAATAGAAATGCATATGGATTAGAAATCCCATTTACAGGCAGAGAAAAAGTTTTCTCTAAAGGCCCGGAAGTAGGAGAAATAGTAGTATTTTTCCCACCACATAAACCTACAGTACCGTTCGTGAAACGTGTTATCGCAAAAGGGGGAGATAAAATCACCTACGTAAATAAAAAATTCTATATCAATGGAGAAATTTATAAGCAGGACTTTGTTGAAAAAGATGCTTTTGGGGCAGACCTATTTACTGAAAATAATAGTGACGATGCATATCTAATAAGACACATGCAAAAAACTGCTGATAATAATGAATGGGTAGTTCCGGAAGGTATGTATTTTGTAGTTGGAGATAATAGAGATAATTCTAACGATAGTAGATCTTGGGGATTTATTACAGAAGGATCAATATGGGGAAGGGCTGACTTTATATGGCTATCATGGAAACCAGGTGAATGGCCAAACTTTTCTAGAGCAGGGAAAGTAAAGTAATGAAAAAGTGCGGGTATGCAACAATTATTGGCAAGACCAATGTAGGCAAATCTACCTTCCTGAATAATTTTTTAGATAAAAAAGTATCCATTACATCAAAGAAATCTCAAACCACTAGGTCAAATATTTACGCCGTAAAATCAACTAAGGAATGTCAAATCATATTTATTGATACGCCGGGCACTCATAAAAAAACAGAGAAAACAATTAACAAAATTCTTAGAAAAAAACCCAAAGAGGTCATTCATGATGTTGATGTAGTTCTCTTTATGATATCAGGCACAAAATTTGACGATGTTGATAAAGAAACACTAGAAATAGTTAACAGCTCAAAAGCAAAAAAAGTACTACTAATTAATAAAATAGATCTTCTTAAAAATAAAAATGAATTATTTCCATTTGTTGAGAAGGTTTTTCTGAAAGAAGAATTTGATAGCATTATTCCAATTTCTTCTAAGAAAAGTGAAGGCTTAGATATTGTTCTGGATGAACTAGAAAAGCTTATGCCAGAAAATGATTTTTTCTACCCAGTTGAAGGGTTTGACTTTCAAAGTCAAACATTTGAGATAACCGAAATAATAAGAGAAAAAGTCATAAGATTGCTTGGGGATGAACTTCCCTACCAAACAGCAGTGGTTTTGGATGTTTTTCAAGACCAACACGATCAAATAAATCTAGACGCAACCATTTATGTAGCTAAAGAAAGTCAGAAAAAAATAGTCATTGGTGATGGAGGAGCAAAGATTAAATCTATTGGTACAAAAGCTCGAATTGATCTAGAAGAAAAATATAACAAGAAAGTTTTTTTGAGCTTATGGTGTAAGGTCAAGAAAAATTGGATTAATGNCCCTGCCACTCTTGAAAGTTTCGGAATTAAAAATTAATGCAATCAAACATACAGGAAGCATTTGTAATACACTCTAGACCATATAAAGAGACTAGCTTAATCGTCACTTTTTTATGCAGAACTTCAGGCAAAATAAGTGCTGTAGCTAAGGGCGCAAAAAGAAAAAAATCAAAATTTGCAGGCCACCTTGAGCCATTTCAGTTACTGAATATTGACTTTAGAGGCAAGAGTGATCTGAAGACACTATATCTTGCAGAAACTACCGAACCGTACAAAGATTTTTTAGTAAAGGAAAGCCTATATTCGGCCTTTTACATAAATGAATTAATGAATTTTCTCTTGTTGCATTCTGATGAATCTGAACAATTATTTAGTCTTTACAAAGACTGCATCAAAGATCTCAAAACTAAAGATAATGTCGAAGCAATATTGAGAGACTTTGAGTTAAACATTTTGGCAAACCTTGGCTACCAAATTGATTTTTTTAATGACCTCGATTCTGGTAAAGAAATAGATATCAAAAAAAATTATAAGTATAGTCCTCAAAGTGGATTCAGAGAGAGTAAAGAGGGCTATGATGGTAGAATTATAACTGATATAGGTAATAGAAATTTCTCTTCTGAAGCATTAAAGTTAAGCAAAGAGATTAATAGAAGGGCTATTGAATATTACTTCGAAGAGCTAAACATAAAGAGTAGAGTTTTTTTTAGATGATTTTAGGTATTGGCACAGATTTAATTCACAAAGAAAAAGTTAAAAGTATCTATTCCAGATATGAGGAAAAATTTTTAAAGAAAATTCTTTCAGCTGAGGAACAAGAAACTTTTTATGCATTACCTGAAAAAAAGAAAATAAACTTCTTGTGTTCTTCTTTTGCTGCAAAAGAAGCTCTTGTTAAGGCCCTGGGTACCGGTTTTAGTGGTATATACCCAAGTGAAATTACTCTTGAAAAAGATGATCTTGGCAAACCAAGCTTGGTTTCCAGCAGTTTAGAGGATTTAGACTGCCATCTATCAATAACAAATACAGATAGCTATACTCTGTCTTTTATAGTTCTAGAAAAATGAATCTGATACTTTTAGGAATGCCAGGTGCTGGAAAGGGAACACAAGCTGAGATAATCCAGAGAGAACAGGGCATAGCAAATGTCTCGACTGGCGCAATGATGAGAGAAATCAGCCGAGCAGAGACCGATTTAGGTAAAACAGTTCAAGAGTACTTATCTAGTGGAAGNTTGGTCCCAGACAGCATAATAATACAAATNCTGGTAGAAAGAATTAGTCAAAGTGATTGCGATAATGGCTTCTTGCTTGACGGGTTTCCAAGAAATTTAGATCAAGCAAAAGCATTGGACGAAGCTAATGTTGAAATTAACCTAATTTTATTCTTAAAAATTTCTGAAGAAGAAATAATTAAGAGAATGTCAGGAAGAAGAGTTCACCTAGCGTCTGGAAGGTCATACCATATTGCTCATAATCCACCAAAAGTCGATGGAAAAGATGACTTAACTGGTGAAACTCTCATTCAAAGAGAAGATGATCATCCTGATGTCATAAAAAAGCGTCTTCAGGTCTATTATGATGAGACAGAGCCACTTTTAAGCTTTTATAGGCAGAAAGATATAAGTTTTTATGAAATCGACGCTTCTAAAACCTTAGAAGAAGTCACAGAAGATATACGGAAAGTCATTTCGCATTGAATATTCTAGTTATAGATTTAACAAAAGATACGCATTATCTTGCTATTAATTACAACAATAAGAAGCATTATTTATCTTTCTGTACCCAAGAAAGAGACAAAAAAAATGACTGGATAGAAAAAATAAATAAAATAAAAGATGAAATTCCTGATTTTAGCTTTGACAACTTGAATTCTGCAGCTTATGCAGCCGGTCCTGGCTCATACACCGGTGCCAGGTTAGCATTTACCTTCTTAGATACCATTAAACTACTTACAAACTGTGATTTTTACGCATTTTCTAACCTTTCAGCACTGCAGTGGAATAATGATTCAATGACTCCAGTTATAAAAGGAAATAANAATGATTATTTCTATAAAGTTAATGAAAAAGAGATGTATTGCAAAAACNNNAAAGAAATCCCAGAAAAGCATGGTTTTATAAGCTATTCAAGCGAAATGCCTGAGCTAGATAACGTTAAAGAGTTAACCGAAAGTGAAATTGCAAGCAATATTCTAGAAATGATGCTAGATAACGTTGAAAACGCCTTAGAATTGAACTATCCAAATTATATAAAAGAGCTTGATTACAAGAAAATAGATGGATGATCTTTCACTAATACAAATAATAATTTTGAGCATAATTCAGGCAATTACTGAATTTCTTCCTATTTCTAGTTCTGCACACTTATTGCTACCAAGCAAATTACTAGGTTGGCCAGACCAAGGGATAATATTTGATATAACAGTCCATTTTGCCAGTCTTTTAGCGGTTATTGTCTATTTTAGAGAGCAATTTTTAAAATTTAGCTTCTATTTATCAAAAACATTCATTTTCTTAATTATTGCAACTCTTCCAATTGTGCTAATAGTCTTATTTATAGACGGTGTAGGGGATTATAGATGGACTCTTGAAAGTATCGCAATAAGCAATATAGTTTTTGCGGCACTACTCTTTATAACTGATAAATTTTGTAAAGGAAACCTTAAAAATTCTGATATGAAATGGTGGCAAGCTGTAATGATTGGTTTTTCTCAAACATTCAGTCTTATATCTGGAGCTTCTAGGTCTGGAACAGCAATAACAGGGGCATTATTTCTTGGTTTTTCAAGGGAAGAAGCAGCAAAATTCTCATTAATGTTATCAATCCCAACCATAACAGGAGCACTACTTTTTAGCTTTTTAGAAATAAACACTTTAGATACAAATATAAACATTTTAACAACTTTTATAGGGTTTTTAACAACATTTATCGTATCTTATTTGTCAATTTATTTCTTCCTTAAACTAATAAAAATCATAGGATATACACCTTTTGTTGTTTATAGAGTGCTTTTAGGAGTTGTAATTCTTTGTCTGATATAAAAGCAATAACTTTTAATAAAAATAGCTTCAGTTCCAGAGCAATTTATTACACAAATAAATACAAAATACCTGTAAAACATGAAAAACTAAAAGAACCATACCTAGAGATTGCAGAAGAGTCGAAATTGTACGCAAATAAAGACTTTCTAACGAATTTATACCATAAAGATCAATTCTCGAGGCGAATTGCTAATTATCAACGCGAAAAGCACCTTAAAAAGGCTATTGGTTTTAAATCCTCAATTTCGAAGAGAATACTCGATGGAACAGGTGGAATGGGCCATGATGCTTTTATTTTAGCGCTATTAGGGCAAGAAGTTACTATTGTTGAAAAGAATATAGGTCTTTGTATTCTGATTGAAGAAGCAATCAATAATTTACCTAATATGAGTTATTTTAATTTAGCAAAAGATAAAATTACCATTTTGAATGGTGATTCAAGAGAATATCTAGATCAAATTCAAGATTTTGATGTTATTTACTTGGACCCTATGTTTAATTCAACAAAAAATGTAGCTAGAACAAAAAATTTATCCTTTATTGATGAGTATTTACGCGATTATGACAATCCATTAGATGATTTTTTATCTACAGATTACAAACGAATAGTTATTAAAAAAGAATTGAAGGCGCCATATGGTAATCTAACAGAGCCTACGGTATCATTTAAAGGCGCATCAATCAGGTTTGATGTCTACACAAAAGGAGAGAAGCTATGAACTTTGGACAAGCAGTAAATTCTGCACTTATTGAGAAATACGCGACTTTTAAGGGAAGGGCATGCAGAGCAGAATGGTGGTATTTTCTTCTTTTCTCAGTTTTAGTTACTCTTTTCGTAACTATAGTAGTGAGTTTTTTTACCTTTGGTAGCCTTGATGTGGAGTATCTAAGTACTTTAAATGAGGATCAAGCTGCTCAATATGTCCTTGATAGTGATTTTGGAAAAATTTTATCCAGGGCCTCAATAATCCTTGGATTAGCGCTATTTTTACCAAGTTTTGCAGTTACAGTAAGAAGAGTGCAGGACTTAGATGGCAGTTATTTTTGGTCATTACCATATTTAATTGCTGCTCTTATTAGTCTATGGATTTCATTCTTTCCATCAGCAGCGGATTCTGTAATTAGATTAGATGCTTTAGCAAATCTAATAACTATCATATATTGCTTAGCTTTTTTAAGACGAGGAACATTTGATGAGAATAGATTTGGTCCAGATCCTTTAGAAGCAGAAAAAGATACTTACTAAAACATTAAGAGATTTTTGTATAATACAAATATGAAGAAATTTATTATATTAACGATATTTTTTGCCCAATTTTCTTTTGCTAAGGCAATGGATACATCTTGTTCTCAAGCTCTTGACTTTGACGACTTAGTGATAATTATTCCTAGTTCGGTTAATGCAAACATCACAGACAGAGATTTTCCCAATGAAAAGGGTCAGATTGGAGTAACTGCAAAAGTCAGCGGAAATGGCAATACAAGAACATTCTCTAGTAATTTTTCATATACAAAGGTTGGAAACAGGCTAGAACTTTGGGCAAATAAGACTTATTCAATTCCTACAAATGCAAATTTAGAGGATTTTAAAGGTTTTTTTGGAACATTTCCAAAAATAACTTGTATAGCTAGGTAAAACGATTAAGGTCTAATCTATTACTACACCAGTACCATAAGCAACAACTTCTGATGCTCCTTGAGCAATAGTACTACTTTGGATTCTAAAGCAGATAATGGCGTTTGCGCCCTTACTCTCTGCATCAGCGATCATTCTCTCAACTGCTTGATCTCTCGTTTGTTGTAGTAATCTAGAGTATTCCTCAACTTCACCACCAACTATATTTTTTAGAGAGGCAAAAACGTCTGCAACTGCATGTCTAGCACGAGCTGAGCTGCCTTTTACATAGCCAATCGTAGACTTAATATCCTTTCCTACAATCTTTTCAGAAGTAACAACAATCATTTTTATATTCTATCAAAGTATTTCAATTTTGTTTTAAGCTTCACAACGTGACTTAAAAGATTTAAAATGCTGACTTTATGGCTGTACAGAAAAGTAAAAAAACAAGAAGCAGAATAGGTATGAGGCGCTCCCACGATGCATTAAGTGCTAATTCCTTGTCTACTGATCCAGTTTCTGGAGAAAGACATCTTAGGCATAATATGTCAGCTGATGGATTTTATAAGGGCAGATTAGTTAAAGATCTTAAAAAGAAAAAATCCGAAGAACCTGAAGAAGAAACTCAGCAATAATAAATTATGAGCTTTTCATTCTTATTCCCTGGTCAGGGATCACAATATTCTGGAATGTTTAAAGACCACTTCGAAGAATTCCCGGAGTTTAATGAGGTTATAGGCACCGGAGAGGAATTTTATAAAGAAGATCTCAGAAGCATAATATTCTCAGAAGATTCAAGATTATCAGACACCTATTACACTCAACCAATTCTTATGTTATTAAGTTTTACACTTTTTAAAATCTGGAAAAAAAATGGTTGTCCAATACCAAAGGTTGCTGCAGGGCATAGTCTTGGTGAGGTATCAGCTTTTTTATGTGCAGGAAGTTTTAGTTTGGAAGAAGCTCTGCAATTTATAAAATATAGGGCTACATTTATGATAGAAGGCAAAGGGGAAACTAAGACGAAAATGTCGGCAGTTTTAGGTTTAGATGGCGATAGCATTCAAAACATATTAAAAGATAAAAAAGCTAAATTTTTAGAGGCAGTTAATATCAATTCACCCTTTCAGACCGTCATTGCTGGAAATGCTGATGAAATTGAATCGGTTAAGAACGATCTAAGTGATAAGGGAGCTAAAAGAATAGTTGATCTAGCTGTTTCTGTGCCATCTCATTCAAGCTTAATGGAGATAGCAACATCAAAGCTTAAATTAGTCTTAGATGATCTAAAGGTTGGCAAGCCAGACTTTCCAGTCATACAGAATATTCAGGCTAAAATACCTCTTTCGATTTCAGAAATATGTGAAAATCTTGCTCAACAGATATCGAATCCAGTGCAATGGGTTGCTTCAATGAATAGGTTAAAAAAATACGGTTTAGATATGCATATAGAACTTGGCCCAAATAAAGTTTTATCAGGTCTTGCTAAACAAAATAGAGTACAAGGAGAATTTGCATCCTTAGATAATGTTGATACATTTAAAGAATTATTGAAAAAATATGGAAAGTAAAAAAGTATTTATAACAGGCGGAAATAGGGGCATAGGAAAAGGGATTGTTGAAGGGTTCTTGAGCAATGGAAATGAAGTTTTAGCCAGCTGCAGAGATGCATCTAAGTTTCCATTAGAGAACGACAGACTTACAGTTGCTGAGCTGGATATTGCTGATGCTAAATCAATCGATAATTTTAAAAATATAGTTGAAAGTTTTGGCCCTGAAATCTTGGTAAATAATGCTGGAATAACAAAAGATAATATATTTTTAAGGATGTCTGATGATGAGTGGCTTGATGTTATTGACACTAATCTCACAGGGACATTTAGAGTCACTAAGTTGGTTGCAAAAGGCATGCTTAAACAGAAGTGGGGCAGGATCATAAATATAAGTTCAATATCTGGAATGATGGGCAACCCAGGGCAGGCAAATTATTCTGCTTCAAAGTCAGGCATAGATGGCTTTACTAGATCCTTAGCTAAAGAGCTTGGTTCAAGAAACATTACTGTAAACTCAGTGGCGCCAGGTTTTATTGCAACAGATATGACAGACAACCTTGCTAACGAAGAGCTTACAAAAAAAATACCACTGGGAAGAATAGGAAATGTTGAGGATGTAGTTTCTTTGGTTTTATTCCTATCTTCTGAAGATGCAAATTATATTACAGGCCAAACTTTAGTGGTTGATGGCGGACTATTTATGAAGTAATGTATGCATTACGAAATCATTAAGGAGCAAAGATGAGCGAAGTTTTAGATAAAGTTGTAGACATTGTTTGTAATCAACTCACAGTAAATAAAGAAGATGTCACTGCTGAGTCTTCATTTGTTGAAGATCTTGGAGCAGATTCTCTGGACACTGTAGAATTAGTTATGGCTTTTGAAGAGGAGTTTGGCGCAGAGATTCCAGATGAAGAAGCAGAAAAAATAACAACCGTACAGAGTGCTGTCGACTGGATCCAAAATAACACTTAATAAAGTTTTAATCTTCGCCTTAGTGCTTGGAGTTTTGTTGGTCTCAATGAAACTTCAGTTTGTTCTGGAACAAAAAATCCCCTATAACGAAACAAATAAAACGTTTGTAATTAATAAGGGAGATAGTCTTTATAAAGTTCTTACCAAATTAGAGGAGTCGCATGGCGTAGAAGGCACCTCATGGCTTAAATTAAAGTACATTTTCAGGGCTTCTCCGGTAATAAAGGCCGGACGATATAGCATTTATCGTGACTCAAAATTAGAGTCTCTAATTAATCGTTTTGTAATCGGAGATGTCGAAAAATTTAAATTTACCATCATTGAAGGAACGGTGGCTAAAAATAATCTTATTAAATTAGAAAATTTACTTGCAGACAATGACCTACCTTTTAATGTTCCTGAAAAAGTTATTAATATTTTTTCATCTGAAGGTTCTATTTTGCCTGATACTTATTTTTTTTCAGATCAAGAAGATTTAATTAAAGTTTTAGAAGATTCAGAAATATCTCTTACTGAACATCTAGAAAACTTATGGGAGAGAAAGCCAGCAGATAACCCTTTAAAAAATAAGGCTGAAGCTTTAGTACTTGCATCTATTATTGAAAGAGAAGCTTTACTAAATTCTGAGCAAACAATAATAGCCTCTGTATTTTTAAATAGACTTAGAAAAGGAATGAAATTGCAAGCTGATCCGACATCATCCTATGGCTATTACAAGGATTATGGCGAAAGAATTGGCAGGGCTGTTCTTGATGATGAGAATGAATTTAATACTTATGTAATATCAGGTTTACCGCCATCGCCTATATGTTTTCCATCAAAAGGAGCAATTGAAGCAGCAATAACTTCATCCCCAGGAGAGTACTTGTTCTTTGTTGCCAAAGGAGATGGATCACATATCTTTTCAAAAGACTATGAAGAACATAAAAAAGCTGTAAAAAAGTATATTTATCCTAAATAATATAAATTATGTTTATCACATTTGAAGGAATAGAAGGTTCAGGCAAATCTACCCAAATTGAGCTATTAAGATCTTTACTAAAAGAGGAGGGCCATGCTGTTGAAATACTAAGAGAGCCAGGGACAACTCAGCTAGGTGAAAAGATAAGAGATATCTTTCTTGAAAAGACTGCTGAAAGGGTAGACCCAATTACTGAAGCATTTTTACTTTATGCTTCAAGAAAGCATCTGGATCAGAATTTTTTACAAAAGCATTTGAAAAATAAATCTATTGTTATCGCAGATAGATACTCGGATGCAACGATAGCTTATCAGTGTTTTGGTAAAGGTCTATCAGAAGATTTTGTTCAATATATACATGAAAAATCAGATCTTTTATCTCCAGATTTAACCTTCTATCTCGATATAACAGCTGAGGCATCTAAAGCGAGAATCGATGATAGAGAGCTAGATAGAATGGAGAGCGAATCGTTAGATTTTTTCAATAAGGTCAGAGCAGGCTATCTAGAGATAGCAAAATCAAATGCAGCTAGAGTGATTATTTTAGATGCGGAGCTATCAGTGAAAGATTTACAAGATCAAATATTCAAAGAGGTTAAAAATAGATTAGATGCTTCCTTGGGTTAAAGACTATCTCAACAACGAATTTACACCTAAACCAAAGACAATTTTTTTTGGTCCTGAAGGGCTTGATGTAATAGATTTAAGCAGATTATTGGTTAATAGGCTTATATCTGATGTTGATGGAAAAGATTACTCTAGCTCACCATTAGAAGATATCGCCTCACCCAACTTTTATTTTCTAAAGAAAGAGGAAGATAAGACTAATATTCCTATAGAGCAATTAAGAAAGCCTAAAAATTTCCTTACCTTGAGTACAGCAGATAAGAAAATTTTATTTATTCAAAATGGAGAACACATTAGGGTTGATGGCTACAATACACTTTTAAAAGTCTCAGAAGAGGCTAACGATAATACCTTCATTTTCATAGCTACAAATAATATTAACTCTATTCCCTCAACAATAATAAGCAGATTTCATAAACATAAATTTCCTATGCCTAAAAGAGAGGAGGTTATAGCTTTTCTCAATGATATAAAGGTAGATTTAAGTGAAAAGGCTAAAAATTTTATTTCATTTAATCCTTGGCTAATTGAAGAGGCAGAAGACAATGAGTTGCTAAAGAAAATTAAAAATTTTGACACTTATGTCAAAGCAAAAAGCATCAATTCAAAAGATAAAATAGAAATAGAGGCATTTGTAGATTATTTAGTTTTTATCAACAAAAATAATGTACAGAAATCGCCAAAAACTAGCCTGAAAAATCTTGAAGAGCTGATAGATATAAAGAGATCTATCAGATCCCCCAATAATCTAAGCATGGATGTAGCAAAATTAAGAATTAGTTCTTGTCTCTAGAAGGCCGAGGAAAAAACTTATTTTCTTGCTCAAAAGAATAAGCAATATTCAATAAATTGACCTCATCCCAAGCTGTCCCCATGAAAGAGACCCCAGTTGGTAAGCCATCAACATAGTCTAAAGGTATTGTTATATGAGGGTATCCCGCAATAGCAGATATGCTCCCATTACCCCAACCGTTTTCAAAGTTGTCGCCAGTTTTGTAGTTTATTTTCCAGGCAGGGTTACGTGTAAGGCCTACTAGAGCTATTATTGATTCCTCTTCTAATACCGTATCTATTCTTGCTTTCGAAGCATTTATTAGCATAAGAGCGTTGCCATAAGCAGTGTCATCGACAGCTTTAATGCTCTCTTCAAGTATATCTTGACCAAAATACTTTAGAATTTCTCTTTTATTTTGATTATTGAACTCGATTAATTGCTTAATATTCCTGGTTTTAGAGCTAGATTTTTGTAGATAATCGTTTAGCCCTACATTAAATTCATATAAAAGTAGATAAAATTCTTTAGACCAATCATCGTTATCTAGTGGTTTAAGCGATATTTCAATGACTTCAGCACCAAGTTTTTCAAGAACTATGATGATTTTATCCATTAAATTTTTAGTTACTTGAGGCGCATCTTCTGAAACCTTGATAACGCCAATTCTTTTTCCATTTAAATAATCAGCATCTAGCTTAGTTAACCCCTTAAAATCATAGTCTCCAGGAATTTTAAAAGTTGCTTTGTCTTTAGGGTCTCTTCCTGATATGGCTTCAAGCACTATGGCTGCATCATATACGCTTCTAGCCATTGGCCCTGCAGTATCTTGAGAGCTTGATATAGGTATAATGCCATCTCTGCTAACCAAGCCCACAGTAGGTTTTATACCAACAACACCATTTATAGAGGCAGGGCAGACTATTGAGCCATTTGTTTCTGTACCAATAGAAGCGGGGGCAATTCCTTCAGCTACGATAGCAGCACTTCCAGAACTTGAACCACAAGGATTATATTTAAGATTGTATGGATTATATGTTTGTCCACCAACACTTGACCAGCCACTAGTGGAGCTACTAGCCCTAAAATTCGCCCATTCAGACAGATTCGTCTTACCAGCTATAACAAAACCGGCTTTTTTAAGTTTTTTAATTATTTGAGCATCATCTTTAGGTAAATTATCCAGTAAAGCCTTTGAACCTGCTGTATTAGCTAAATTAATGGTATCAATATTATCCTTAACGAATATAGGAACACCGCGCCAATTAGCTGACCTCGAGTAAATATATGATTTATAGAGATCATTAGGCACATACAAACTGACGATAGAGTTAATATCCTTATCAGATAGACGTGCATTTAAAAGATAATCCCTATAAAGTTGTTTAGTATTTTTTGTCTCAGATAAGAGAAGTTTATACTCAGAAATCGAAATATCTCGAAAATCAGTTTCAGAATATAAAAAACAAGCAAAAAATAACAAAAAAGAGAATCTATAACTCACAGATCAATGATATAGCATAAAATTGGAGTAGAGGTCTAAATTAAGCGATATAAACGAATTAATAAAAAAATAAGGCATCATTATGGGTGCAAACCTAAATAAGTGCTTAGAGGGGATATAAATTTAATAAATTATGGAAGATTAATAAAAAAAACCAAAAAAAAATTTTACAAGCAAAATTTATAAACTTACTTTCTTGAATATTTAAAAAATTCTCACTTTTTTCAAAGACTTACCAAAAAAATTCCAAAACCAAAAAAACGAGGGGAGACCAGTTCAAAAAAATTTCCCAAAAAAAATTCTAACTTAACTTAATATTTAACTTCGCATAATATATATTATGTTAAATAATAGGCACAGTTTAAAAGTGTTTTTGAGTAAGCTTAGAGTCTTTATTTAAGGGGTATTCAGAACTTTAGGTACGTAAAAAAGAAATTTATTTAACATAATCTAGGAAAACCATGAATGTTTTCCAAATTTGTTGTGCTCTACTGTTGTTTGATTGTCCAAATAGTGTTTAAAACCCATCAAAACATTGTTTATGTATGACTGCATTTTATATTTTATATAGAAATTCCACATCAACCACTCCGTTATTTTGCTTTTATATGGCAGTATTGGGTTAATTCTTACCCTTAGACTTGATGTATTGTCGTCTCCCTTTACTATCCACTCCACATTAGCTAACTTTCTGTTTCTGCCAATTTCTAGCTCATATCCGCTTTCATCCCATTTAATAAATTCCCTACGGTATTTGATACCATTTAAGTACTCTATATGGTCTACAGAGCCTACTCCTGGCCATTTTTCAGTAGTATTTAGCTTACAAAATGGATGAAATTTATTTAAATTCCCTGGTTCTCTTATTGTCTCTAGGATTACAGATCTATTCTTATAAAATGTTTCTTTCGCTTCAACGTGCATTCTTTTCTACATATTTAACTTTATAGTTACTATTTATGGTCCGCTCAGAAGTTTCTTTAAAACCCATTTTTTCATGGAATCTTAATGATATTTCATTTCTAGGCTTAATGTTTACTTCTGCACAAATTGGCAGCTTATTTTCTTCATTTATATTAAATATATGCTCGTATAAATATGCACCAATCCCTTTGTTTCTATGTGTTTTTCTTACTCCAACTCTATCTATGTATAGGAATTTTTCATATTTATGATCAAAATGTCTGTAATTTAGAGATCTATATTCACTTTTTTCCCTGAAACATACTATAAATGCGGCTAATTTGCCTTTTTTTTCAATATAAAAGCTATTACTAGACTCGTCTATAAGGTTTTTCAGCTCGCTGGAACTATTTAGGCTTCCGACCATTGGAATAAGGTCCTGATTCAGTGTATATACGTCCTCTAAAGTATTTTTATTAGCTGTTTTTAAATCATTTAGGATCAGCTTATTCATAATAATTTGTAGTAGTTGAATCTCTAAGTCCATTTATATCGAAACGTTCAAGGAATGTGATTATATATGTCGGCCCATCTGGCATATCATCTGTTGTTTGCCCATCTCTGGGCCAGCTATGATACATACCTCCTGCGGTAAAATCATAGACTTGTACGTCGTTTAAACACCCTTCATGACTATAAATTGAAAAATAAAAACCATCACCATCATCGTCTTCATCCTCATATACTGTTGTATAGCTACATTCGTTGAATTCTTTCCAAAAATTTATAACATCACTAACTGGATAATGGTATTGTCCACCACTAGGTGGAATGACGTTGTCATTTGTCCCATGTATGTGTAAAACTGGCATTGGATGAATTGACTGACATGTACTGATACTACCGATATCCATTGTTCCAGATACAGCTGCTATGGCAGCAATTTTGGCGCTTAAATTGCAACCAAGACTGTATGTCATGAAGGCACCGTTTGAAAATCCTGTAGCATAGACTCTATTTAGATCTACATTTAAATTTTCTCCCATAAAATCTATGACCGATTCGATAAAACCGATATCACAAACAGAACTAGAATCACAAGTTCCAGTAAACCAGCCGGTTGAGCCCTTTTCTTCAGCTACCGTTCCTTGAGGAAAAATTGGTATAAAGTCTCTTTCATCAGCTAAATCTCGAAAACCCGTATAAGACATATTGTAATTCGCATAATCATCTCCTCCATGAAGGCTTATTAATAAGGGCATTGAAGAGGAATTCTCAGAATAATTTTGCGGTAGATAGTAATAAAACTCTCTAGCAATATCGTCATGTGTGACAGTACAGTAGTAAGTTCCACTTCCAGATTGTTCTGTACATGATGGTCCCGGAGTTGGTGTTGGGGCTGGTGTTGGGGCTGGTGTTGGGGCTGGTGTTGGTGTTGGTTGAGGTTCACTCATGCCCCCTCCTCCTCCGCAAGACGTTAAAAGAACGGCTGCCAGAACAATTAAAAATCTACTCATTTGAGAATACTATAAGCCAAAAAACCTTTTAAATATGACAAATAAGTGACATTTCTAAATATCTCAGTAAAATACCCTCAATGGGAAAAGACACTATTGAAATGGAGGGAATCGTAATCGAGGTTCGGCCTAATACGGTATTTAGAGTCAAATTAGAAAATGATCATGTCATAACAGCCCATATATCAGGCAGAATGAGAAAGAATTACATTCGAATCCTTAATGGCGATAAAGTTACTGTGGAAATGTCTCCTTACGACTTATCTAAAGGCAGGATAACCTTTAGATCTAAGTAATTTACTACTTTTGAATTCTTTTAATTAGCAGTTCACCAAATTTAGAACAACTTACTTCTTCTGCATCGTCAATTAGACGAGCAAAATCGTAAGTAACTCTCTTTTTGCTAATGGTTTTTTGCATAGCTTGAATTATTAAATCAGCAGCTTCTACCCAACCCATATGTCTTAACATCATTTCAGCTGAAAGTATTAGAGAGCCTGGGTTTACTCTATCTTGTCCTGCATATTTTGGAGCAGTCCCATGTGTTGCTTCAAATACTGCAACTTCATCACCCAGATTAGCTCCAGGAGCTATTCCAATTCCACCTACTTGTGCGGCTAGAGCATCTGAAAGGTAATCTCCATTCAGATTAGGTGTTGCCAAAACATCATAGTCCGCTGGCCTAAGAAGGCACTGTTGTAAAAAAGCATCACAAATTACATCTTTAACGACGATATCTTTACCTGTATTAGGGTTTTTAAATGTATGCCAAGGTCCGCCATCAAGAGGTTCTCCAGCGAATTCATCTCGTGCTAGTTCGTAACCCCAGTCCATGAAAGCACCTTCTGTAAATTTTTGTATATTACCTTTATGAATAAGTGTTACAGAATCCTTTTCATTTTGAATAGCATATTCGAAAGCTTTTCTAACCAACCTTTTTGTACCCTCTTCTGAAACAGGCTTAATTCCTATTCCACAATTCTCTGTAAATCTTATTTTTTCTACCCCGAAGTCATCTTGAAGCAATTTTATTAGCTTGTTTGCTGCATCTGTATTAGATTCGAACTCAACACCAGCATAAATATCTTCCGAATTTTCTCTAAAAATTACCATATCAACCAGATCAGGTCGTCTTACTGGACTTGGAGTGCCATCAAAATACTTCACAGGCCTCAAACATACATATAGATCTAATTTCTGTCTTATAGCTACATTTAATGAGCGAATACCACCACCAACAGGAGTTGTTAATGGACCTTTGATTGAAACTTTATAATCCTTACAAGCTTGAAGCGTTTCATCTGGTAACCATTCATCATTGCCATAAAGTTCTACTGATTTCTCACCACAGTAAATCTCCATCCAGCTTATTTCTTTTTTGCCCTCATACGCTTTTGCTACTGCAGCATTAATAACATCAAGCATCACAGGAGTTATATCTACTCCTATGCCATCTCCTTCGATGTAAGGTATTATCGGATTATCTGGTACGACCAGCTCATTATTTTTGTAAGTTATTTTCTCGCCCTTTGTTGGGACTTTAATCTTTGATTTACTCATACCCTAAAAATTGTGGCTTGATTATACTTAGATTTACACTAAATATTAAGACTCAAAACCTAATTAATGTGGAAAAGCAAAAAAAAGTTATCGTTGGCATCTCTGGAGGAGTAGATTCTTCTGTTTCTGCTTTGCTTCTCAAAGAAGCAGGATTTGACGTTCAAGGTATCTTTATGAAGAATTGGACCAACTCTGCTCCTAACATAGAATGTACATCTGAACAGGACTTTAAGGACGCTGAAGAAGTATGTGATCAAATAGGCATCCCTCTTCATCAAGCAAACTTTTCTTCAGATTATTGGGATAAGGTATTTAAGAAATTTCTTTCAGACCATCATGCAGGATTAACACCAAATCCAGATATTCTTTGTAACAAAGAAATAAAGTTCAGAGCCTTTTTAGATTATTGCCTAGAAACAGGAGCAGATTTTATAGCTACTGGCCATTATGCACGTCTTAAAGGCGATGGTGATTACATGAGATTACTTAGAGGCTTCGACCCCAAAAAGGATCAATCATATTTTCTTCATCAAGTGCTCGGAAAAGATTTAAAGAAAACTATATTTCCACTTGGTGAGCTTACTAAAGAACAAGTAAGATCAATTGCCCAAGACAATAATCTTACCACCTCAATGAAGAAAGATTCCGTAGGAATCTGTTTTATAGGTAAAAATAAATACAACGATTTCATTGGGAATTTTTTGGGCAAAAAACCTGGCAAAATTCTAGATGAAAGTGGAGAGAAGCTTGGGGTTCATGATGGCTTAATGTATTTCACTCTAGGTCAAAGACAAGGAATAGGTCTTGGTGGAGTCAAAGGCAGAGAACAAGATTCATGGTATGTGGCTCACAAAGATATTGATTCTGATGATCTCACAGTAGTGCAAGGAAACTCTCATCCTCTTCTATATAGTGATGGATGTTATGTTGATGATATCCATTGGATTAATGAAGAGGTCCAAGAGAATTTCGATTGTAAAGTTCAAATAAGGTATCAGTCAGAAGCTGTGAGGGCCAGAGTCTCAAAATCAAGCGAAGGTTACAAGGTTAAATTTATTGAGCCTCAACTAGCGGTAACCCCTGGACAATCAGCTGTAATCTATAGAGATGATGAATGTTTAGGCGGGTCAATAATTAAAGATAGAATTTCAAAAATTTATTACGACTGGGCAGAAAATAGAGGGTATAATTACCAAGCCTATGGATGAGAAAACTCTAAGGAGCCTTTCACCTCTAGATGGCAGATATCACGAAAAGACCGAAGTAACTCGTGAGATATTTTCTGAGCTAGGGCTAATCAAACACAGATTAAAAGTTGAAGTTGAATGGCTGAACTATTTTCTGAATAATTTCAGAGAAGACCTTCTAACGCTTGAAGTCACAAAGCAATTAAATGAACTTTCATCAGAATTACCAGATAGTCTTGCTTTAAGAGTCAAAGAGATTGAAAAAACAACAAACCATGATGTCAAAGCTGTTGAGCTAGCTTTAGCCGAACAATTTGATGGCAACGAAGATATACAGAGCCTGATTCATATATTTCTAACTTCTGAAGATATTAATAGCGTTAGTTATGCTTTAATGCTGAAAAAAATCCATACTTCAACTCTTTCATGGCTTGAAGAAATACAGTCAAAACTTAAAGATCTAGCGGAGAAAAATAAAGACCTAGCAATGCTCTCAAGAACTCATGGGCAACCAGCCTCTCCCACTACACTTGGAAAAGAAATTAATGTATTTAAAACCAGACTTAAGAGCGAGCATTCAAAAATGAAAGAAGCAAAATTTTATGCAAAATGGGGAGGAGCTACAGCAAATTACAATCCACATAAATTGGCTTTTCCAAACACTGATTGGATCAAGTCTACGAAAAAATTCTTTGAAGGATTAAATCTAGAATTGTCTAAAGTGACAACACAGATTGAGCCACACGATTATATGGCTGATTTATTTCACACAATTGCAAGAGCGAACAATATTCTGCTTGATTTGACTAAAGATATTTGGACNTATATCTCACTCGATTATTTTANTCTCAANCTGAAAAAAGATGAAGTTGGATCATCAACTATGCCACATAAAGTTAATCCAATAGANTTTGAAAANGCTGAAGGNAANTTGGGNTTATCAAATGCATTATTTAATCANCTTGCAGATAAACTNACNNTCTCCAGATTNCAAAGAGATTTNTCTGATTCAACNANCTTNAGAAACATTGGNNCTGCTTTTGGNNATTTNGAGATTGCNAANAATTCAATGNTAAAAGGNTTANANAAATTGGAAGCAAATNAAGCAGNNATANCATCNGATCTTGAAGNNAGNTATGANCTNNTAGCCGAAGCNTTNCAAAGNTTTTTNAGNCTTGAAGGAATGAAAGATGGATANGATAANGTNAAAGAANTAAGNAGAGGACAGAAGATNGATAAAGANACTTATCTAAAAGCNNTTGATAGTCTTGTNAAGTCTGAAGAGCATAAAGAAATATTAAANCAATTAACTCCTNANACATATGTAGGNATAGCANCAGATNTAGCTNAAGAAGAATAGTTGTGAGCATAAAATTTAAATTTAAAATTCCNGAAGAAGCTGANATTATTTTCAATGAAGANGCTAAAAAACTCTTAACAGATCTGCACAATAAATTTGATGGCAGAATTAGTGAGNTGCTAGCTCAAAGAGCNCAAAANCAAGAAAACTTTAATGCTGGAAAAGCTCCAGATTTTCTTAANGAAACAAAAGAAATAAGAGATTCAGAATGGAAGGTAAGAGAGATTCCAGAAGACCTCTTGGACCGCAGAGTTGAAATAACAGGACCGGTCGANAGAAAGATGATTATTAATGCCTTAAATGCNGATGTAAAAGTGTTTATGGCTGACTTTGAAGANTCTCTAAGCCCTACCTGGGAGAACGTNGCATTGGGNCAAAGAAATATGTATGACGCTGTCAGAAGAACCATTACATTNGAAAANCCAACCAACAATAAAAAGTATGAATTAAATGATGAGATAGCAACCTTAATGTGNCGTGTTAGAGGGCTNCACCTTAAGGAAAAAGGAATNGATATTAATGGAGANANTCCTTANGGCTGCTTATGTGATTTNGGTCTTTATGCTTTNCATAATGCCAAAGAATTAATTAACAGAGGNACAGGACCATACTTTTATATTCCAAAATTNCAGTCCCATTTAGAGGCTAGNTTGTGGAACGAAATAATAGATTATTCAGAAGACTNNCTTAATTTACCNAGAGGAACAGTAAGAGTTACATGTCTAATCGAAACANTTCCTGCAGTTTTTGAAATGGATGAAATTCTTTACGAANTAAGAGATCATATTGTGGGCTTAAATTGNGGNAGATGGGACTACATATTTAGTTACATAAAAACCTTNCAAAATCATGCAAATAAACTNTTNCCTGATAGAAGCCAAGTNNGCATGAATCANCCATTTCTAANNGCTTATTCNAGACTACTTATTAANACATGTCATCGCAGAGGNGCCTTTGCTATGGGCGGAATGGCNGCANTNATTCCATCAAAAGANCNGNAAGANAATGAAACTATTATNGAAAAAGTTATGGGAGATAAATTANTAGAAACTAGCAATGGGCATGANGGAACTTGGATCGCGCATCCAGGCTTATCTGATATTGCTAACAATGTATTTTCCAATGCTTTTGATGTCGGCAAAACAAATCAAATGCATGTAATGAGAGAAGAAGATGANATCACCCAGGCAGANCTGATAACACCTTGTGAAGGTGANTTNACCGAAGATTGTTTTAGATCAAATATTCGAGTTTCTTTAAGATATATAACAGCNTGGCTGCATGGTATTGGTTGCGTACCAATTTATGGATTAATGGAAGATGCAGCGACAGCAGAGATTTCTAGAAGCTCTTTATGGCANTGGGTTAAGCATGGNGTAACCATGGATACAGGCATTGTTGCGTCAAAAAAGTCATTTGAAAAAATGCTAGATGAGGAATACAATGTTGTCCAAGAAGAGGTTGGGCAAAACTCTTTGGATTCAGATAAGCTTGTCGAGGCCAAAAAATTACTNAAAAAATTGGTTATAAGCGCTGAGTTAACTGATTTCCTTACATTGCCAGCNTATAGGAGTATTAAATGAATTTAAACGATCAAGTGGCTGCCNTANANAAAGATTGGGCCGAAAATTCTCGATGGAAGCATGTNAAAAGACCATANTCTGCCGAAGAAGTTGTCAAATTAAGAGGCTCTTTACAGCCTGAATGTACATTAGCAAGAAAAGGAGCAGAAAAGCTCTGGAATTACTTATTTACAGAGGATTACATCAATTGTTTAGGTGCCTTAACTGGTGGACAAGCTGTTCAGCAGGTAAAAGCTGGTGTAAAAGCCATTTATTTGTCAGGTTGGCAGGTTGCAGCAGACAATAATTCAGCTGGCACAATGTACCCCGATCAATCACTCTATCCTGTTGATTCTGTACCTAAAGTCATAACCAGAATTAATAATGCTTTTAGAAGAGCAGACCAAATTGAGTGGATGACTTCTAATGGAGAGCCAAAAGTCGATTTCTTTGCACCAATTATTGCCGATGCTGAAGCTGGTTTTGGCGGTAATTTAAATGCTTTTGAGCTAATGAAAAGAATGATTGCAGCAGGCGCTGCTGGAGTGCATTTTGAAGATCAATTAGCTAGCGTAAAAAAATGCGGTCATTTGGGTGGTAAAGTCCTAGTGCCAACACAAGAAGCTGTACAAAAACTAATAGCTGCTCGATTAGCTGCTGATGTATCAAATACACCTACAATTTTAATTGCTAGAACAGACGCTGATGCAGCGGATTTAGTGACATCAGATATTGATGAAAACGATAAACCATTCTTGACTGGAGAGAGAACCTCTGAGGGCTTCTTTAGGACCAATGCAGGACTTGATCAAGCTATTGCAAGAGGCTTGGCTTATGCGCCCTACTCTGACCTTGTATGGTGTGAAACATCTAAACCAGATCTAGAGCAAGCTAAAACCTTTGCTGAAGCTATCAAGAAAGATCATCCAGAGATTATGTTGGCGTATAACTGCTCACCATCTTTCAATTGGAAAAAGAATCTTGATGATGCAACTATAGCTAAATTCCAAAAAGAACTTGGTGCTATGGGTTATAAGTTTCAGTTCATCACTTTAGCTGGTATTCACTCAATGTGGCATGGCATGTTTAATCTAGCAAACGAATACGTTGCAGACGGTATGACAGCTTACGTAAAGCTACAGGAAAAAGAGTTTGAAGACGCTAAAAAAGGCTACACTTTTGTATCACACCAACAGGAAGTTGGAACAGGCTATTTCGATGCAGTAAACAACTGCATACAGGGCGAAGAAAGTTCAACTTCAGCATTGAAAGGATCTACTGAAGAAGATCAGTTTTAATGTTAAGATATTTAACTTAGGGCTACTTGAGATGGTAGCCCTTTTTTTATACGCTAGGATTTTATGGATATAGGCTTACTTACTGTGCTAATTACTTTATTAGGTGGCGGATATCTTCTGTTAATTAAGAAAAAAAAGAAATAAAGTGCGCTTACGAATAACCATTTTTCTTTCGTTTTTTTTAGGAGTTATTTTGCTTTCCTCATGTAGCAAAAATTCTTCAGCACCAAACCTGGAACTAACGGCTGAACCCGCCCCAAACCCAACACCTGCACCAACACCAAGCCCAACTCAATTCAATGAAGAGCCGCTTTTAATTTCAGATTATGATGGCTATGAAAATGTATGCGCATATCCATCAGAACTTCAGCCATCTATACAATCAGTAATACCGATAAACATTAATAATGATGATTGGACTGATTTCATAGTTCATCAGTGGTGTGATCTATACAGAGATAATTTTGGAAATATTGTTGAAACACCTACTCCTGACTTAATAGTTGTACACCTATCTAACGATGCAGGTTCCTATAGGAACGGAGCTGAAGAAGTTTTTGGTGAACCCTTACCATCGTTGGGAGGCGCAAGTAGAAAGTACTCAATGGGAGATTTAAATGGTGATGGCAGGATTGATATTGCATTTGCAATGAATTGGGAGGATGGTAGAAACGGAAATCCTTGGGAAAATTCCAGAACAAGACCAGCAGTAATTCTTTCCAAGGGCGAATCTCAATATGAAATTCATCAACTTGGTACACCTGATTGGGGCCATGCAGTTGCAATGGTTGTAAATTCTGAAGGTACAAATGATGCATTGTTTGCAGGTTTTACAGGCATTGGTCTTCAAGCATTTAGATACAATAATGAAGCTTTCATAGATGTAAAGGATGAATATCCACCAGAGGCCATTTGGGATGAAAATTGGAATGTAATTGCAAATGGATCTGCTAATTGGGCTAGTGAATTTAAGTCATATAACGACCTTATAATTGCGACTCACGAGTCTATACCAAGCGAGGTGGAATCTAAGGGTTTTGCTCTATGGAGAAAAGAAAATGAAGTATGGGTAAATAAAGATAGATTTATGGTTCCAGTTGAATTTTATGTTGATCAAATTTCATGGCAAGGATCAGCAAGTAGCGCTGCAGTTTACTTATTAGATGGAGAGCATGTATTAGGATTTACCCCGGAAACAATGTGTTTCTTTGAAGAAAAAGTTGATGATTCTGGAAAAACAGCATTTCTTGCATTATTTGCAACCAATAAGCACAAGGATGATATTCCAATTATAGAAGGTCAAACATACAACGATAGTGATTTTAATGTTCGCCAAGTAGTTAAATTTTTTCTTACCGATGGAAATTCTATTGAAGAAGCAGAAAACCCTTTTAATTCTTTTGATGAGTATCTATTTGCAAATTTTATGGACTGTAAAGATTTAAATGATGATGGTTATGCAGACTATGCAAGGAATGTTTTTTCTCGCACTTATGGTTATGAGGCGCCTCGTGACAGAGGAGGAACACCAATACTTAACCTTAATAACAAACTTGGAGAAATGATTGAATACGAAGATAATGCTAATTACCTCATGCCGGGACATAGTCTATTGCAAGGTGACAGTGTTAATGATGGTGCAGGCCATGGCCAAGGATATTTTCACGATGTGAATAGTGATGGCATCATAGATATTGTCGTGTTTGGTGAAACAATGAGAAATGAGTTTAATAATTATGATGGGTCAATAGAAATCTATTTGGGTAATTTTGATCTAGAATTGACGAATTAGTTATGAGTTTAAGAATAACCATTTTTCTCTCATTTTTATTAATTGGATGTGGTGGTTCAAGCTCAAATGATGAAAATAGCTCTGATCAAGCACTATTAACAATAAATGTCACTAATTTTCCATCTAGTGTAAAAAGCTATAAGCCAGTAAATATAAGTATTACAGCTAACTATGACTGTTCATTCATTCTAGAAAGTGAAGACATTTATTGGGTTTCAACTAATGACAACAAAAATTTCTCTTATAGAGCACCTATCACTCTAATGAATGAGGCAGAGTTTGATGTGCAGATTAGTTCAATTCAGACTGCTTACTGCCCACAAGGATCAATTAGTTTGACCCACACAGTTACAAGAGACGAAGATAATCTTAGGCATATTCCCACACCATTTCCCTACAATAACTCAACCTTAAAAACAGAGTATTTTGCCTCACATAATTTGGGTTTTGGTGGAATTGAATTTACTGATAGATTTACGGCAACTATCTGCTACCCAACACCTAATGATTGTGAAACTTTAGAAAATGCTTTATTTGGCCAAGATGCTCATAATATGGCAACTGGAGACTTTAATGGAGATGGTTTTGAGGATATTGTTGTGGCTTGGGCACTCTTCCCTCACACCATAGAAATTGAGCAAAAAGTCCATGCCCCAGTGCACATTTATTTGAATGATGGCAATGGCAATTTATATGAAGATAATTCAGTCTATTATTCGAACGAAGCACCTACGCATCCAGCTCCATATAGACTTGCTATTGCTGATTTTAATAGTGATGGTATTGATGACATATTTGTTGGCTCAATGGGACTCCAGTATCGCGACCCAGACTCCACTAATGATTTTATTCTGCCCTACCCTGATCTACTTCTATTAAGCGACTCATCCGGCAGATTTAGCGATGCTTCAGCAAATATTGATGATCAAAATAATGGCAATGGCAAAATTTGTGGGTTTAGTCATGACGCTAGTACTGGAGACTTCGATAATGATGGCGATTATGATCTTTTCGCATGCAATTTGTTGTTAGTTAACGACGGCGTAGGTAATTTTGTCATTCATGAAGACCTCGATTTTAATTTGCAACAAGCCTACGGAAATCCTATGAGCAGTTTAATCGTCGATTTAAATAACGATGATTATGATGATCTTGTCTTCTGGAATTTTGATAATCGTCCTAATAGCATACCTGAAGAGGGTTTTGCGCTCGTCAGTGATGGTACAGCTATTATAAATAACTGGACTTTAGTTGAATTGCCAGAAGGTCCTTTTGGTAGAAATCACAATAAGTTTAATCATGCTGCATGGGGGGATTTAAATAACGATGGTAATAATGATGTAGTCGTTGGTATTACCAGAGATTTGCCTTATTACGAGGGTGCTTATGTGCAGGTCTTAATAGGAGACGGAAACGGCAATCTTATCGATGTGACAGACACTAATTTCAATGCTCAACCACGTCAAGCAACACACCATGGTGAAAGTAATATCTACTTGAGAGATTTTGATAATGATGGCGATCTAGATATTTTTCACTCTACTAGAGATTTTGCATCTAATTTGCATGGCTCACACATAGCTTTAAATGATGGAAATGCAAGCTTCGTAACCATTTCAGAGGCCAGATTACCGCAAAAACCGAAAGCAAACGAATGGGACAATAATTCCTACTTATTTAAGGGCATGCCAATAAACCTTGATAATCATGGCTGTTTAGATCTTATTTCAACTTCTGATAGTTGGATGGATGCCAGTGCAACCAGAAATTATTTGTATTCATTAATTAATTTAAAATGCGACTAGATTTAGTCTTTGACTTTGCCACAAACTTGGCAAGCATCACCTTTTGAGAGGTAAATACCGCCACAACTAGGTTGAAGAGGCTTATTTCTTAGAATAAGTCCAATAGACATACCTGCTATCGCTAAAGCAGCTACTATTAATCCTAGGATTGCATTGGTCATAACTTTATTTTACTCAATTTGCTCTTTAATTTCCTCTAATATCTGTTCTGGATTAAAGGTTTTTAAAGCCCACATTGTAGATTCAATGGTTTTTCCATCTTCTTTTATGAACAATACCGCTAAACCTTGTCTTTCAGCTGCTTTAAGACCTTGATCTGCACCTAAAACATACATTGCAGTTGCCCAAGCATCTGCTTCTGTAGTGTTATTAGCAATTACTGTAACTGAAGCAACATCTTTACGACCGTCACCCCAAATATGGCCTGGATTTCTATATTCGCCTGATGTTGCTATTGAGATCCCGCCTTCTGGTGCTTTAAATGCCCTGTAGGCTTCTGAAGTAAAGTCAAAAGGGTTGTTAATACCCCAAGTCCAAGAGCTGCCAAATTTTGTACCATTTATGCTTATTTCACCACCAATCTCTACAAAATAATCTGTAATGCCAAGCTTGACCAGAAGTTCACTTATTTTGTCTACCGCATATCCTTTGCCTACAGCAGAAAAATCTAAGCAAACTGATTGGGGACAATAAAAGTCAACATTTTCAGATAGAGCAACTGGATTAAAAGCATCATTACTATTCTCTTTTATATGATGCGATAAATAAAAAAGATAATCGAACTCATCAGATGTACAAGATCTATTCCACACAGAAAACTCTTGTTTTAACCACCAAGGATCCATTTGATCTGTCATCAATTTCAGAGCATACTCAACGCACATTGAATTGTTATTAATAATACTTATCAAAGAGTTTTCTTTGTAAGTTGAAAAAACCATATCGATTCTATTTAACTCTGTTTCCACTAGCTCTTTAATTTTTTCTTTATCTACATCTTTAGTGAATTGGACTGAATAAGTGGTGCCGTAAATTGGCCCTTCAATAACTTGAACTTTTTCTTCAATAACTTGAACTTTTTCTTGCGAGCATCCAGCAAGCAGAAGAACAATAAGTAAAGTTGAGAGTCTAGATACCAAAGTCATCGAGCATTATGTTTTCTTCTTCTACTCCAAGATCGCTTAGCATTTTTATGCAAGATGAGTTCATCATTGGTGGTCCACAAAGATAAAACTCGCAGTCTTCTGGAGCAGGATGTTTTGACAGATATTCATCTTCTGTTACTTGATGAATGAAACCAGTTAAACCATCCCAATTATCTTCCGGCAAAGCATCCGATAGGGCTATATGGAAGCTAAAATTTTCATTGTCTCTAGCAAGTTTTTCAAACTCCTCTTGATAGAAGATTTCTTTCATACTTCTAGCGCCATACCAGAAAGAAATTTTTCTATTGGTATTTATTCTTAGCAGTTGATCAAAGATGTGAGATCGCATTGGCGCCATACCTGCACCTCCACCAATAAACACCATTTCATTATCGGTTTCACGAGCAAAGAATTCGCCAAAAGGACCAAAGACTTTTACCTTATCACCAGGCTTTAGATTGAAAACATAAGAGGACATTATGCCCGGAGGGAAGTCTGTTCCTGGAGGCGGAGAAGCCACTCTTACATTGAACTTTAACACGCCCTCTTCTAGCGGAAAGTTAGCCATGGAATATGCTCTTATGATTGGTTCAGAGTTGCTTGCAACGTTATCCCAAATCTTAAATCTATTCCAATCATCGTGGTATTCTTCAGCAATATTGAAATCTTTATAATCGACAGCTTCGAAAGCTGGAGCTTCAAGTTGCACATAACCACCAGCCTTAAATTTTACCTTCTTCCCTTTAGGTAATTTAAGGACAAGCTCTTTAATAAAAGTAGCTACATTATCATTAGAAACTACTTCGCATTCCCACTCCTCAACACCAAAAACTTCCTCAGGTATCTGGATTTTCATATCTCTTTTTACTGGAACCTGACAAGACAAACGCCAGTTATCATTTTGTTGTTTGTAATTAAAATGTGAGGTCTCTGTAGGCAATATAGAACCACCTCCGTCTACCACCTGGCATTTACATTCAGAACAAGTTCCTCCTCCTCCACAAGCGGAAGCAAGGTAGATATTCTGTGATGCAAGTGTACTTAAAAGTTTGTCTCCAGTTGGCACGGTAATGGTCTTGTTTGGATCTCCATTTATCTCAATATTGACATTCCCACTAGGAATCAATCTAGACCTAGCAAACATTACAAAAGCTACCAAGAAACTCACAATTAAAGTGAAGGCAGCTATACCCAAATATAGGTCAGTTATATCTGTATTTAACATTAGAGTAATATTCCTCCGAACGACATAAATCCAAAACTCATAAGTCCAACAATAATGAAAGTTATACCAAGGCCTCTTAAGCCTTCAGGTATATCACTGTATTTAAGTTTTTCTCTTATTCCTGCAAGCAAGACTATGGCTAAAGCCCACCCTACTCCGGCAGCTAAACCATAAGTAACACTCTCTACAAAGTTATAGTTCTTTTCTACCATAAATAAAGAGGCACCAAGTATGGCGCAGTTTACTGTTATCAGAGGTAGGAATATGCCAAGCTGGTTATAGAGTACCGGTACGTATTTATCCAAGAACATTTCAAGCACTTGCACAGCTGCAGCAATGACACCAATGTAGGTAATTAACTCAACAAATTCTAGGTTAGATTCTGGAAGTCCTGCCCAAGCTAAGGCCCCCTCTTTTAACACATAAGTGTAGATAAGATTATTAAGCGGCACAGTTAATGTCAGCACTACAATGACAGCAATACCTAAACCAAAGGCAGCTTTCACTTGCTTGGAAATAGCAAAGAAAGTACACATACCTAAGAAGAGCGATAGAGCTATATTCTCAATAAAAACTGTCTTAACAAACAGACTCATTAGATCAGCCATCAACAGCCTCCTTCTTTACCGTTAAAGGTTTAAATGTGTGAGCTTTAAGTGGGTTATCATTTTCTTCAACTTGGCTTGTGCTATAGGTTCTAATTGCCCAAATCATTAGACCAATAATAATGAATGAACTTGGCGGCAAGAGTAGAAAATTATTAACCGGATACCATGATGGCATCACTGGAATACCAAAGAACTCACCAGCACCGAACACCTCTCTGATGAAAGCGACAACTATCAAAATAAAGCTATAGCCAAAGCCATTACCAAGACCATCCAAAAAACTTCTAATAGGTGGATTTTTCATGGCGTAAGCCTCAGCTCTACCCATAACAATACAATTAGTTATTATCAACCCAACAAAGACTGATAATTGCTTACTAATTTCGTAAACATAGGCTTTTAAAACTTCATCAACAATAATTACCAAAGAGGAAATTATCGTCATTTGAACGATAATTCTAATATTGTCAGGAATGTAATGTCTGATAATCGAAACAAAGAAGTTTGAAAAGGCTACTACCGTTGTTAAGGCAGCACACATAACTAGAGTGACATCCATTTTCACAGTAACTGCCAAAGCCGAACAAATACCAAGAATTTGAAGCGCAATAGGATTATTTTCCACTATCGGATCAAAGAGTAATTTACGTGCTTCTTTACCGGTTAATTTCATGAATTCTTAACATGCTCCTTTATTTTTTTTAAGGCTGGTCCATAAGCCTCATCTCCAAGCCAATAATTTATCATGTTGGATACTCCATTACTCGTTAATGTAGCCCCAGATAAACCATCAATCTGATATTCATCTTTTGCAGCACCTTTCACAACTCTAAGTTCAACACCACCATTTTGGTTGTAGATTAATTTGCCCTTCCAGATAGCTTTCCAACCATCATTTTCTACTTCACCACCTAATCCTGGGGTCTCCTTATGGTCATAAAATTCAATGCCGTTTACAGAATTTAGATCTGAACCTAGAGACAAATAACCATATAAAGTTCCCCATAATCCATAACCTCTTATGGGCAGCACCACCCTCTCCACTTCTTTATTTTCATCCACCCAGACATAGATAGGACCTACATTCTCTCTACGTTTTAGAATAGCGATGTCTTTGTCTTTTGGTACTATCTCAGACAAATCTGACTTTAGAACAGCTTTCAAATGATCGTATTTTTCATCCACTGAAACAAATTCATTTGATCTAAAATCAACATAAAGTGTCGTAATTTTTTTAAACTCATTTTCAACTTCATCTTCAGTGAATTCAATTCCCGCTGCTGAAATAATTTTGTTTTTCTTTTCATTTTCAACATTCGCTATTTGCTCCGATCTTACAGTTACAGCAGTAATAGAAACAACGACGGCACAGGCAATACAAACTAATAGAGGAATTATTAAATTTCTCATGAATTGTACCTCTGCATTCTCTTGCTTGTTTGTCTAGAAGTGACAGCAAAATCTATTGCTGGGGCAAGTAAATTTGCAAACAGAATTGCTAACATCATGCCTTCTGGAAATGCAGGATTTACCACTCTTATAAGAACAGCAATCACCCCGATTGATAAACCATAAATCCATCTACCCTTATTAGTGCTTGCAGCAGTGACAGGTTCAGTTGCCATAAAGATCATGCCAAAAGCAAAACCACCAATAGTTAGATGCCAATACCATGGAACGCTAAACATAGGATTTGTCTCAGATCCAACAAAGTTCAAGAAAGCACTCATAGCTATCATGCCAATCATAGTGCCAAAAATAATCCTCCAGGAAGCGATTTTGCTATAAACCAAATAGGCACCAGAGAGAAGAATTAAAAATGTTGAGGTTTCACCTATAGAGCCTGGTATATGACCAAAGAAAGATTGCCCCCATGTAAAGTTAGAGCTTATTCCAGCCATACCTTCTGCAGCTCCTATTCCTAGGGCTGTAGCACCGGAATAACCATCAATTGCACCATTGTCCACTAAACCAGAAATCCAGACCATGTCACCCGATAATTCAGTTGGATAAGCAAAATATATAAAAGCTCTTCCCGTTAATGCTGGATTAAGGAAATTCTTTCCAGTGCCGCCGAAAAGTTCCTTACCAACAACAATACCAAAAGCTATTCCAGTTGCCGCTTGCCAAAGTGGTATATCTGGCGGACAACTCAGTGAAAACAATACAGTTGAAACAAAAGCACCCTCATTTATTTCATGCCTTCTTATGGTGGCAAATATTGCCTCACAGGCGATTCCAACCACAAAAACAGTTGCGTATATAGGAATGAAGTAAACCATTCCAAACCAAAATCTATGAAAATGATTGTTTACATCGGTGCCAACTAATTGGACCAGCCAATTATGCCAATCTCCAGTGGAGGAAAAACCCCCTGTATCTAGGTAATCTAGACCCCAGAACCCCATGTTATACATACCCCAAAACATGGCAGGAAATGTAGCCAACCAAACGACTACCATGACCCTTTGAACATCTAATCTATCTCTGATATGTGTTTTTCCTGTAGTAGCTACTTTGGTAGAAAAAAAGAAGTTTTGCACTACCTCATAGAGATAGAAATACCTGTTTTCTTTTGAAGGTCTATTTTTATCGAAAAATTTCTCTAAAAACTTCATGATGCCTCTTCCTTCCAAATCATTTCCATACAATTATTAAATAGGGCCACATAATCATATTTACTAGGGCAAACATAAGAAAATATAGCCATATCTTCTGCCACTAGATCAAAGATGCCTAATTCTCTTAAGGCCACTAAGTCCCCTATTGCTAGGGATTTTAAAAATAGTGTTGGATCTATATCAAATGGATTAACTTCATCAAATACTCCGATGGGAACAATTGCTCTATACCCACCATTAATATTCGTATCAAATGAGAATTTTTTTGGCTTCAAAATACTTGAAAAAAACACATTCGAATTACTGTGATCCTTAAGACCAAACTTTAACCAATTAAAAAAGGTAGATTTTGCTTCATCAGATACCAAAGATAATTGATTTGAATATCTTCCTAAAAAATCTGAATAGCTATCACCATGGCTACCATATAAGAGGCTACCAGACACTCTTCTAGAGTTATCAGTTGAATTACCAGCAGAAAGCTCCTCTAGGCTTGCACCAGGTACAGTTTTGACCAATTTAGGCTCAATACATGCCGGACCGCAAACACTAACGTATTTTTCATAGCAAAGCTTCCCTGTATTCATAACTTTGCCTATTCTTAAGACATCTTGCCAGTCTATTGTCCAAGTTTTTTCGCTTTTTCTCATTGGGCGAATGTGTTGTATATGTAAAGAGCTATTCCCAGATGGAAATTTGCCTTCAATGATGCGTTGACTTAAATCAAATTTATGAAAATAGCCAAAAGGTAGATATTTTGAACCACATAAAACTATTTTTTGGGTGCTTATTTTTTGTATTGTTTCAATGCCTTTAATGAAGTCATCGAGATTGTTTATTATCAGATCTGTTGGTTCAAGTTCTAAAATATCTGATCTACAAGCATTTATGAAGACCTGATCAGGTATTGATTCTATTTCAGGCACCCTATTGAAGGGCCTTTCTCTGAAACTATCCCATAAACCAGCAGAAATTAAATCTTTTGAAACGTTGCCTGTTCTTCGAAATGTAACAAGCTCTTCACTTGCATTTTTATCGTTTTCTAAGATTACTGATACAAGAGCTCTTTTCTCTCCTCTATTAATAGAGCTAACAGTGCCACTAATTGGGGACTTAACAGAAAACCCTGGATTTGTTTTATCTTCAAAGATAGGATCTCCTTTAGTGACAGAATCACCCTCTTTGACTAGAAATTTAGGCTTTAAAGAGAAATAGTCGTCAGCAAGAATTCCAATAAATTTAGGAACAATATGATCGAATTCTTTATTCTTTACCGAGCCATGAAGAGGTATTTTAAGACCTCCCCTCACTTTAATTTTTTTCATTTACTGTTTCGGGTATCTAACTAAATTAATACCAAGTGCTTTATTTAAAAGCCTTGCAACTTGCCTGGAATAACCATACTCATTATCGTACCAGCAGTAAATAGTTATGTTGTTAAAATTGCTAATTGTTGCCTGAGAATCGAAAACACAAGCAAATTCATTACTATAAAAATCAGAAGAAACTGCATCTAAAGAATTAGAATAATCAATTGTAGTTCTTAAACCTGAATGAAAAGCAGCATTTCTAAAGCATTGATTTAAATCTTCAACAGAAACACCCTTTTTTACATTTAGGTGCATGATAGCCAAACTCACATTAGGTGTTGGCACTCTGATAGCATTAGCTGTAAGTTTTCCTTTAAGTTCAGGCATAACCCCAGAAATTGCCTTTGCTGCTCCTGTGTCTGTGATAACAAGATTTAATGCAGCACTTCTACCCCTTCTATCAGATGTATGATAGTTATCGATCAAATTCTGATCGTTTGTATATGCGTGCACGGTCTCAATATGACCACTTAAAATTTTAAAATTATCATCGACAACTTTTAGAGCTGGGACAATGGCATTAGTGGTGCAAGATGCAGCTCCTAGAATTTTATCGCCTTCGCTGACCTTTTGATCATTTACACCGTATACAATATTTTTAATTTTCCCTTTTCCTGGCGCAGTAAGAACAACTCGTTCAACAGATGGATTTTTAATATGCATCTTTAGTCCATCTTCATCTCTCCAAACGCCTGTATTATCAATTACAGTGGCTTTCTTGATTCCGTGCTTTTTGTAATCTACTTTTTTTGGATCATTGGCATAAATAAATACAATTTCGTTACCATTAACAATCAAAGAATTGTTCTTTCTATCCACTCTGATTGTTCCAGGAAATGTGCCATGGACACTATCATTTCTTAGCAAACTTGCTCTTTTGATTAAATCTTCTGTATTGCCCGAATCTCGTACAACTACCGCTCTTAGGCGCCAATTTACTCCAGGACCAGTTTCACTGACCAGGATTCTAGTTAAGATTCTCCCAATTCTCCCAAAGCCATATAAAACTATATCTTTAGGTCTTAATGGGTGAGATCTTTTAGTTCTAACCTGTTCTTTAAGCATACTTTTAACATGCTTTATGGGATCCAATTTATCGTTATCTAAAAGATGAACAACAACCTCTCCTAGGTCAATTTCACATGGCATTAATTTCATTTTTGAGATTTGTTCAATTACAGGGTAAGTTTCAAGTTCACTTAACTCATTCCCTTCTACTTCACGAACAAACCGATGAAGTTTCATTATTTCTATTGCTGAACAATTAATTAGAGGACGACCATACATCAATAATCTAATCCCATTTCGGTATAGTTTACCGATCATAGGGACCATAGATTCAGCAAGAGCTTCTCTCCACTTCCAGTCCCCAAAATGGTCATCGACCTTTGGTCTACGTCTTTTGTCGGGATTAAATCTTTTAACCAAAATTAACTTTCTATATATTTATTTAGGTAATACGTATCGTTACCAAATAAATGCACTATAACCATCATTCTTTTTAGGTAATGACCTATAGACATTTCTTCCGTACAACCCATTCCACCATGCATTTGCACAGCTTCTTCTGCTACCAACTTTCCAGCAAGAGCAACTTGATTCTTTAAACCATAGATAAGTTTTCTTTTTTCATCAGTTTCATGAGTTGCAAGAACTTTCAGTAAAAAAGATTTTGTAAATTCAGCTTCCATGAACATATCAACCATTCTGTGTTGTAATGCTTGAAATTTTGATAGAGGCTGTCCAAACTGTTCTCTTTGTTTGGTATATTCGATTGTTAGTTGATAGCATTTTTCCATCGCACCAACTGCTTCCGAAGAAATACAAACTAAACCATCAAGAATTGTTTCTTCAAGGATTTCAAGAGCATTTTCAGCAGAAAATACTGCTTCGGCTTTACAGTTCTCAAATTTAATATCGCCAGAAACAAAACCGTCATATGTCTTGTAGCTTGTGCAGCCTAAACCTTCAGCTTCTCTAGAGACCAAAGCAAATGCATGACCTTTATCATGCTTACCAAAAACGACAAAATAATTAGCATTTTGAGCATTAAGCACTGTCGTTTTGAGCCCATTTACAGTGCCATCAGAACTTATTTCACAATCGACATTTCCTAAGTTAAAGCCTTTAGTAGGTTCATAATTGGCTAGGGAGATTTGCGATTCACCACTAATTATCCCTTCAATATATTTGGCTTTATCTTCAAGGTCGGAACGCTTTAAAATTCCTCCACCTAGCACGACATTAGCAAGATAAGGTTCAACTACGATTGCTTTGCCAAATTCCTCAAACATGAGGCTTAAATCAACATCATTGCCATCCAATCCACCGTGCTCTTCAGCAAAAGGTATGGCTAACCAACCAAGCTCAGCAAAAAGTTTCCAATGTTCTTCATTGTGGCCTTTTTCTGACTCGACGCTCTTCATTCTTGTCTCAAAGGTATAATCTGAAAGACAAAACTTTGAGACACTATCCCTTAGTAAGTTTTGTTCATCTGTATAGCTTAAATTCATCTTATTTCCCCATTAAAGTCCAAGAATAGCCTTAGCAATAATATTTTTTTGAATCTCATTACTTCCACCATAAATAGTTACTTTTCTAAAGTTTAGATACTTAGGTGCTGTTAGTTGAGCATCTTTCGCTGCTGCCACTTCAATATCTGAAAAACCATATGGTCCCCCATATGGCATAGCATCATGACCGGCAATTTCTACAGCTAGACTTGTAAGTCTCTGTTGCAGATCTGTACCTTTAATTTTCAATAATGATGATTCTGCACCTGGACTTCTTCCCTCTCTTTGTGCTGCTAAACCTCTTAGTTCTGTCATTTCTAATGCATCCAGGTCTAAGTGAAATTGTGCAACCTTAGAGTTAAAAGTAGAGTCTTCAGATAAAGGCTTATCCCCATGAAATGTAGTTTCCGCCTTTTTAGCTAATCTGTTAATAGCTCTTCTCATTTGAGGTGCTCCGGCAATTGAACTCCTTTCATGTGTCAACAAAAATTTTGCATAAGTCCAACCTTGATTAACTTCACCTACGACATTTTCTTTTGGCACACGAACATTATCAAACCAAATTTCATTTACTTCATGATCACCATCTAAAGTAATTATAGGTTTCACCTCTATTCCTGGAGTCTTCATGTCAACGAGAATGAAAGTTATTCCTGTCTGCTTTATGCCTGAATCATCAGTTCTCACTAAAACAAAAATCCAATCTGCAAATTGACCAAGTGTTGTCCAAGTCTTTTGTCCGTTAATAACATACTCATCACCATCAAGCTCAGCCTTACATTTAAGTGAAGCTAAATCTGATCCAGAGCCTGGCTCTGAATAACCTTGGCACCACCAATCATCAAAATTTAAGATTCTTGGTAGAAATTTTTTCTTTTGTTCTTCGCTTCCAAAAGTCCAGATTACTGGCGCTACCATTTGCAGACCAAAAGGCACAAATGTAGGACAACCCTCTAAGGCTAATTCTCTCAAATAGAGATAAATCTTAGTAGCATCCCATCCTGTTCCTCCATGCTCAACCGGCCATGAATGACCCATCCAGCCCTTTTTAGCAACACATTTATGCCACTCAACCACTTCATCTCTGGTGAGTTCTTCACCATTGTGCATTTTTTCTCTGATATGGTTTGGGTATTCATTATCCAAGAACGCCCTAACTTCATCACGAAATTCTAAATCTTCTTTAGAAAAATTAAGATCCATAATTTAACCCTTTTTCGTTCCTCAAAACCAATTTACTAGATATCATTTATGTAGTGTATTTTGAAATAAAAATTCAATTGGTATTAAAAACTTTATGCGCGATTTTTTCAAGTTTATAGCAGTATTTCTGCCCTTCTCTTTGCCCCTTCTTTCTGAAGAAGAAATTCTAATAGTTAAAGTTGAAGTTGCAACTGTGATCTGGAAAGATCAAAACACTTCTGAGAAGTTCGAAATTGTTGATGAAAATATACTGATTGATGAGGCGCTTTTACTTGAAGAAATAGAAACACCAGAAATAAATTTAGACATGATTGTTTCTCAAGATGAAGAGATAGTTTTTGATTTTAAATACTTCGAGGAAATTCCAGAGTTTATAAATGCTGAAGAGACGGTTAATGAAGATGAGGTTATACAGATCCCAAGTTTTTTTAGAGTAATAGATAAAACAAAGCACGAGCTTAATGGAACAATGAAGAGAATTTCAGCGGTTCCAGATATAGAGCTAGGGAATCATAAGTCTTGGTATCAGCCTCTAAAAGATGAATTATCGACGCCTTATATACTTGTTTCTGACCAAGATAACCAATGTGTCATTAAAGTTTTTCAAGCAAGGTTTCCGAGAGTGCATGCTAAATGCGCTATGGGCCCAGACTCCTTGTCTAAGACTTATATCATGTCTAAATCAGAATTTAATGTGAAACCTTTAATAGGAAAATTTAAGTTAGACATTGAGAAGCCCGACACTCCTGAAGATCAGAAAGAGCTCTACGTCATCGATGAGCAAAGAAGAATCTCACTGAATGAATTCCATTACTTTGATCATCCGAAGATAGGCATTTTAGTTGGAGTTTATAGTTACCCCAAAGAAGAAGATTAATTTATTTGTAGTAAGCGTTTTCTGTATTAGTGTGATCTGTTACGTCTCTAATACCTTTAATCTCAGGAATCTTTTCTAATAGAGTCTTTTCTATACCTTCTTTTAATGTTACATCAACCATACCGCAGCCTTGGCACCCACCACCAAACTGTAAAATAACCATCTTATCTTTAGTTATTTCCTCAAGGTGAACATTGCCGCCATGAGAAGCAAGTTGTGGATTGATTTCATCATAGAGAACATAATTAACTTTATCTTCTAATGTGGCATCATCTCCAATTTTTGGCACTCTTGCGCTTGGAGCTTTGATAGTTAATTGACCACCAAAATTGTCTTTATCGTAATTAACCTCAGCGTCATCAAGAAAAGAAACACTACGTTCCTCAATATAAAGATCAAATTCACTAAGCTTGATCTTAAGATCGGATTCTTGACGTTCTTCTGCTTTACAAAAAGCAAGGCATGTTTCCGCTTTAGGTGTTCCAGGATCAGAAATAAAAATCCTTATATCACAAGGAAAATCTTTTTTTGCAATTAATTTAGACAGGTATTCTTCAGCTGTAGCAGTTACATTAATCATGTTGTCTATTATATGGGAGCTTAAAGCTTTGATTCAAGGTCAGGAAGAGCTTCAAATAGGTCTGCTACTAGACCGTAATCAGCAACTTTAAAAATAGGAGCTTCCTCATCCTTATTAATGGCAACGATAGTTTTAGAGTCTTTCATGCCTGCGAGATGCTGAATAGCACCAGAAATGCCAACAGCTATGTAAAGGTTAGGTGCAACAGATTTGCCTGTTTGACCTACCTGATAGTCATTAGGCGCAAATCCTGAGTCTACAGCAGCTCTAGAGGCTCCCACAGCTGCATTAAGCTTTGTTGCTATACCCTCTAATAGAGCGAAGTTTTCGGCATTTTGCATTCCTCTGCCACCAGAAATAACAATATCAGCAGATGTTAATTCAGGCCTATCAGAAACTGTTAATTCGTTTTTAACAAACTGTGCTTTTCTTGAAGCAGTGTCTGGCACTGTTTTTTCAACTACTTCTGCAGAACCTACCCCAAGAGCAGACTTATCAAATGCAGTGGTTCTTATTGTTAGAACATTCTTTTCTTGATCTGATTTAACCGTGGCAATACATGAGCCTGCATAGATCGGCTTTTTGAAAGTTTTATCATCTATTATTTCAATCACTTCAGACACTTGTTGAAGGTCCATTAGAGCTGCAGCTCTTGGAAGGTTGTTTTTACCAGTAGTACTAGAGCTTGCTAAGAAATAACAATAATCATCAGCCACAGAAACAATACATTCAGCTAGATCTTCAGCTATCTCATTTGCAAACCTTGCATCATTGAAACTAAGAACCTGTGAAACACCTTCAACACTTTTAGCTTGATCTACAACTGTGCTTGCTGAATTCCCAGCAACCAATATATCAATGTCTTTGCCAAGCTTTTTAGCTGCCTCAACAACACTTAATGTTGCTGCCGATAACTCACTATTATTATGCTCTGCTACAACTAAAGTTTTCATATTACTTTTGCCTCATTTCTAAGCTTATCTACTAATGCGTCAACAGTTTCAACCTTAACACCTTCTTGTCTTTCCGGTGGAGACTCAACTTTCAAGGTGCTAATTTTACTAGTGGTGTCTATTCCTAAGTCACCAATGTTTATTTCTTCTAAAGGCTTTCTTTTGGCCTTCATAATATTAGGTAATGATGCATATCTAGGTTCATTTAATCTTAGATCTGTGGTTACTACTGCTGGTAATTCTGTAGATAATGTCTCTAAGCCTCCATCGATCTCTCTAGTCACTTCTATGGCGTTGCCATTTACTTCAAGCTCAGAGGCAAAAGTAGCTTGCGGTAGACCTGTTAAAGCTCCAAACATTTGCCCAGTTTGATTATGATCTCCATCAATTCCAACCTTACCCATAATGACTAAATTAGGATTTTCTTTCTCGTAAACTTTAACCAAAACTTTAGCAACTGTAAGAGGTTCAAGCGATTCATCTGTTTTAACTAAAATAGCTCTGTCTGCTCCAAGAGCAAGAGCTGTTCTAAGTTGTTCTTGATGTTTATCATCTCCAATTGTGACGACCACAATTTCATCTGCCTTACCTGCTTCTTTAAGTTTTATGGCCTCTTCTACTGCAATTTCACAGAATGGGTTAATGGCCATTTTCACGTTATTTAGATCAACGTCTGTGTTGGCTTGGTTAGGCCTAACCTTGACGTTATAATCATTTACTCTTTTAATGGGAATCAGAATTTTCATGTATTTAAATTTGATCAATTAGTAATATATATGAAAAAGATAAAAATAAAATAGTTTGGTGGAATATATGGAAAGAGAATCAATGGATTACGATGTGGTAATTATTGGTGGTGGACCATCTGGGTTCGGGACGGCAATAAAGCTAGCTCAAATATTCAAGGAAACAAATCAAGATAAGACTATTTGTGTGCTCGAAAAAAGCGCAGAAATTGGTGGGCATATCCTTTCTGGTAACGTTTTTCAGACCACGGCTCTCGATGAACTAATTCCTGACTGGAAAGATAAAGATGCTCCAGTAAAAGTAGAAGTTAAAAAAGACATTCTCAAGTTCCTTGTTAATGAAAAGTTAAGCTTTTCTATTCCTTCTTTCTTAATGCCTACCATGCAGAATCATGGCAATTACATCATTAGTCTTGGTAATTTATGCAGATGGCTTGCTGAGCAAGCAGAAGCATTAGGAGTCGATGTTTTCCCTGGTTTTCCTGCAGCTAAAATAATTTACAAAAATGATCGTGTTGCGGGCGTAATTACAGGAGACATGGGAGTCGATGCTGAGGGGAATCCTAAAGATTCATTCCAGCCAGGCATGGAGATAATTGCGAACGAAGCAACAGTCTTTGCCGAAGGCTGTAGAGGACATCTGGGTAAAGAGCTAATCAAAAAATTTGGTTTAGATAAAGGGAAAGATCCTCAGCATTACGGCATCGGGTTTAAAGAAATTTGGGAAGTAGACAATGATTTGCATGAAGAAGGATTAGTCATGCATACCAATGGTTGGCCACTACCAAATGATACGCCTGGGGGTTCGTATATGTATCATGCAGAGAACAAACAGATACTACTAGGAATAGTAGTTCCACTGGATTATTCAAACCCGCATTTAAGCCCCTACGATGAATTTCAGAAATGGAAGTCACATGCTGTTGTTAAGAAATACCTAAAGAATGGGAAAAGACTTTCTTATGGAGCTAGGGCTCTTATTAAAGGCGGACTACAGAGTCTACCAAGCATGGAATTTCCTGGCGGATATTTGGTCGGATGTAATGCAGGCACAATGAACTTTTCAAAGATAAAAGGATCACATACTGCTATGAAATCTGGCATGGAAGCAGCAAAAGTAATAGCAGCAAATATCAATGGCGAAAACAAAAGTTTAGATACAGAAATTAAAAATTCTTGGCTTTATACAGAACTCTACAAATCAAGAAACTTTGGTCCATTCTTTCATAAATTTGGTGGGTTTATCGGCGCAGCCTTCAATGCTATAGATCAGTTCATCTTTCGAGGTAATCTGCCCTTCACGCTTAATCACCCAGTCCCCGATCATGAATGTTTGAAGCCAGCCAAGGATTGCAAGAAAATTGAATACCCTAAATACGACAATGAAGTTACTTTCGATAAATTAAGTTCGGTGTATCTCTCAAATACCTATCATGAAGAAGAACAACCCTGCCATTTAGTCCTAAAAGACATAACAATTCCCATTGAAAAAAATCTTGAACTTTATGACGAGCCAGCCCAGAGATATTGCCCTGCTGGAGTTTATGAAGTGGTGGAAGAAGCTGGCTCTAAACGTTTCCAAATAAATTCTCAGAATTGCGTTCATTGCAAAACCTGCGACATTAAGGAGCCATCCCAAAACATTGATTGGGTTTCACCTGAAGGCGGTGGCGGACCCAATTATCCAAATATGTAGTAATCTATTACTACTATGAAATTTGGACAATTATTAAGCGTTGTAATTATTGCTGGATTGGTCGGTGTGGGCTCAAATATTGGGTACACATATCTCACCACAGAAAGACCTAATGCAGATCAAGTAAAGTTTAAAGAATTCTTAGATAGCAACTGGGAGGATGGTCTAGAAAAGAGCCCTGTGTTTGCTACTCTGCTCGGAGATAATCGTTACGACGATAAAGTCTCAAGCAACTCCAAAGAAGATTATGAATCAGGCAAAGAATACGATGAATACGTATTAGACACTCTAAACGACATAGACATAAATAATTTATCAGCAGACGATCAGCTCAATTACAGACTGATGAAATTGGATTATGAAGTTAGCTTAGAAGGCAGAGAATTTCCAGATTATTACATGAGCTTAAATCAAAGAGGCGGAGTTCAGGATTACTATGATCTTGGTAATAGGCTAAATTTTAGTACTTCAGATGATTATCGAAATTGGTTTAAAAGAATCCAGGGCTATACCCAGAATGTTAGAAATTCATTAAAGAACAATAAAGAAGGTTTGGAGCTTGGTTACACTCAGCCAAAACTAGTTACTCGAGGAGTATCTGCGCAAATCGAGGCGATGCTGAGCAGAGATCTGGACGATCATCCCTACCTTAGTATTTTTAAAAATGCTTCAGAGGTAATGTCGGAAGAAGAAGCTAATGACTTAATAAACGAAGTTAAGGCTTACATTGAATCTGATCTGAACCCAGCCTATCAAGAACTACACGATTTCCTCGTCAATGAATATCTGCCAAGGTCTAGAGACTCTGTTGGTATTAGTGATGTACCTAATGGTAAAGCTTGGTACGAATATTTAGCGAGATATCACACCACAACCGAGCTTACTCCTGACGAAATCCATGAAATAGGTTTGCAAGAAGTTGCCAGAATTAGAGCAGAGATGGAAGAAGTGATTGAGAGTGTTGGTTGGGAAGGAGATTTTAGATCTTTTCTTGAGCATCTAAGAACAGATCCAAAGTTCTACTATGAGACCGGTGAAGAGCTTTTACAGGCTTATAGAGCTATGTCTAAGGAAATAGACGCCTATATGCCTACCCTCTTCAATAAAATGCCTAGAGCACCTTATGGAGTCATTCCAATCCCAATGGAATCAGCACCCTACACAACCACTGCTTATTACAACTCTCCAAGTAAAGGCAGACCAGGTTATTACTACGCTAACCTCTACAAGCCTGAAACCAGACCAAAATACGAGATACCTGTATTATCTGTGCACGAAGCAGTGCCTGGACACCACCATCAGATCTCTTTAGCGCAAGAAATGGAGAATGTGCCAGAATTCAGGAAGTATTTAAGTTTTACAGCTTTTGTTGAAGGTTGGGGTCTCTACAGCGAACAGCTAGGTGAAAGTATGGGAATTTACGATGATCCTTACGATAAGTTTGGTCAGTTAACCTATGACATGTGGCGAGCCATTAGATTGGTGGTTGATACCGGCATGCATTACAAAGGTTGGACCAGACAAGAAGGAGTTAATCTATTCCTTGAAAATACCGCCAAAACACCCTTAGATATCAGCAATGAAATAGATAGATACATTGCTTGGCCAGGCCAAGCTCTAGCCTACAAGATAGGACAGCTAAAGATTATGGAATTACGCGATAAATCTAAAGAGGCTTTAGGTGACAAGTTCGATATCAAGGATTACCACGATCATATTCTAAGTTTTGGCTCTATTCCGCTGAACATCCTAGAAGAAAAGGTAGATGAATTCATCGAGACCAATAAATGAGAGCATTTGGACTGATTGTTCTAATTATCGGTTTAACTATTCCATTAGTATTTTTTTATGTTTGGAATGCAGATTGGGGAGAGATTGAGACCTATTCCTGTAAAAGCACTAAAGAAGAGAGTTCAATTTTAGGCACAAGCTTTCACGATGAAACACAAGCGGAAACCGCTGACATTTTTATTAACATCACTAGAGAAAGAGCATCATTTCGCGGGGATGAGGCAGTAGCTTATGAAGAGAGTGACAGTCTGATTAAATGGCAAGATGCAGAAATTCCTGAGATAAAATTTCAACTCAATAAGGAAACTTTAGAATTTATATTTTTCATGGAAGGTGTAAGAGACAAATATTACGAATGCAGCAAAATAGATGTCGCATCATCATAGAAAAAATTAGGACAAATAAAATTTATTGCCTGCTGATTCAAGATACATAGATTCGCCTTCCTGTTGTGACTCTTCCACTATCTTATAGAAGATATTTCGGCTTAATAAGCCGCAAATATGCTCTTTAAGCTTAATTTTTGGGTATGGTTGATCATTTACCGTTTCTACACTCAAAGCGTGCTCCTGGCTTAATTTAACCCATTCTTCGGTATTGGTTTGAAAATAGTAGTCGGCACCCTCTTTTTTGTAGTCAATCATGAGAAAAGCTTCCTTTTCAATGGTCACAGGTATCTTCTCAATCGGAGTGACTACATAGTATTTACCCTCCTCCCATTTGAGGAGTTTAGAGAAGAGTTGCACCATCTTCTTGCGATTAATTTTAGATCCGTTGTAGAACCACTCTGCTTCACCATCAATGAAAAATTCCACACCCTCGCAGAGTTTGGGGTTCCATTTTTCAACCGGATATTCGTCTAGAGCAAGGACGGTTTTTTCGATGTCTTTTAGGTCCACACGTAGACTCCTAAAAGCACTCCAATAACTACCAATAATGCAGAGGATATTTTAGTGATGGATTGCTGAGTTTTTGCATTCAAAAAATTTCTCTTACCAAGATGGAGCGAGTAACTAAGAAAGCAAAACCAAGCAGCAGTAGCTAAAAAGAAATACACCGAAATAGTTAATTGAAAATTGAAACTTGTACTAATTATGATTCCACTAAATAGCGAGACGAAAAAAACGAAAGCTTTAACATTGAGCAGATTTACCAGCAGACCGCCAGAAAAACTTTTCCAGAACTCTAAAGGTATTTTGTCGCCTTGATGTTCCTCACTTTCACTCATTTCTGCCAGCAGTCCACTCAGACCTATGTAGACCAAATAAGCAGCCCCAGCTGTTCCTATAACCGTGTAGAGACTAGGTATTTTTTGATAGAGAAAATCCAATCCAACGATGGCAAAGATGCATTGAAAAAAGACTCCTAGACCTATCCCTATTGAGGATACGATGCTGTTTGCCAAGCCTCTTTGAAAACTACTTTTCACTACATAAAAGAAGTCTGGTCCTGGAGAGATAACGGCGACAAGATGAGCAAAAGCTAAAGTTAAGAATAGTGAAACATTCATAAATAAATTGGCTCTCTTTCCAGCGTAATGCCGTAAGAGTCAGAAACTTTATTTAACAGATAATTCTCAGCATATTTGACATCCTTAGCCGTACATATGCCATTAGGGTAGACACAGTTAATTAAGATCAGAGCATGCTTATTGGATAAGCCTATATTTTTAAGTTGCAACCCCTTCAAGCCCAGCTTATCAAGCATCTCGCCGGCAGAAAGTTTTATTTCTCCATTATCTGAATCGTAACTTTTCAGTTCATGTAATTTAGAGTTTTTCTCGTACTCTTCTTTTGTAATTATTGGATTCTTAAAGAAGCTTCCCAAGTTAGGAAAATCCTTTGGATCTGGTATCTTTTTATTCCTTATATTTCTGACAGTCTCTACAAGTTCACCTTCATCTGTAAACGAATGATCTTTTAAGTCTTGATAATCCAGCTTAGGTTCAAATTTCTTTGATAGCGATAAACCAACAGAAACAATAATTAGATTATCTGATTCTTGAAAGATGCTTTTTCGGTAACCAAATTTACACTCAGATTTAGTTAATTTTACTTGTTTATTTGCATCTAAGTCGAAGCACTCGACGTGATCAATAAAGCTTGATATCTCTTCTCCATAAGCACCGATATTTTGTACCGGAGCTGCACCAACGGTACCTGGTATGCCTGCAAGATTACCAAGTCCAAACAAGCCCTTATTAACACAAAAATCAATTAGGTCATCCCAAACTACTGCTGCACCAACGCTTAAATTAAACCCCTCCCCTTCGTCACTTAAAGTGAAACCATTGTTAGTGGATTTAATAACAACATCAGAAAAATATTCAGGAAAGATTGCATTGGTGCCTGAACCAATAATCTGAATACTTTTATTTTCCTTTTTAGCAAAATCAGTAATTTTTTTAAGATCGTCTATCGAATTAAAATCAAAAAAAATATTTAGCTTCGGACTTTAAATGCAGTCCATTATCATTGGTTAAGATTTTTGCTTCAGGACTCAATTTCTTCTATATGTTTTCTAAATTTTTCTAAATCTTCAGGCGTATCAATTCCCCAAGCATCATACTCAGCTACCTCAAGCACATGGATAGGCAGATCATTTTCTAGGGCTCTTAGTTGTTCCAGTTTTTCAGATTTCTCAAGCTGTGATTGTTCAGCTGCTGCAAACTCTTTTAAGAATCTGGCCGTATAGCCATATACGCCAATATGATGATAAGAAGTGCCTTCTTTCGTGTTAGCTAGCATTTTTGATCTAGAAAAATACAATGCTTTACCCTTTCCATCAAATACTACCTTGACCTTATTTGGATCATCAAGATCTTCACCCTCACCAAACTTTTTACATAAGGTCGCATACTCATAATTATTAGAGCCCATAAAGGCTGCAAGCCCATTAATTGAATCAATGTCTATAAGTGGTTCATCTGCCTGCACATTTATAATTAGAGCATCTTCAGCAACCAAACTTGAGGTTACATACTCATGGATCCTATCTGTGCCTGATTCATGAATCTCTTTAGATAGAAAACACTCCCCACCAAGATTAATTATCAAATCGTAGATTTCAGTTGAGTCTGTAGCCACTACAACCTCTTTTGCTTGGCTTTCAAGACACTTGTTCCATGTTCGCTCAATTATGCTTTTGCCATTAATTTCTTTTAGAAGTTTTTTTTCTAATCTTGAAGATTCGAGCCGTGCAGGTATAACCACAATAAAGTCTTTATCCATCTATTTTCTCCAAAATAAGTTTGGTTATGTTGGTGTTTAACTTAACCTTCATTTTTAAGTACCAAACATTTCTGTCGGTAAATTTATCTCCCATTCTTGCTGCATCTTTCTCTGTTGTTAGTAGCGGTCTTTCAAAATCAAAGGCGAGATCTTTTTTACTAAAATAATGATGATCAGGGAAAGTTTTGTAATCGAAGTTAATCTTTAGACCATTAAGGGTTTTAAGGAACCTATTTGGATTAGCAATGCCTGATACAACATTTGCAGTTTTACCAAAAGGATATTCTTCAATTGGATGTCTATCTCCAGTATCGAGGTTGATCCAAGCATCAGGTTCTAACTCAAAAAACTTGTCGCTTCCTTTGGCTCTGCCACTATAGATAAATAGATCAACATTTTTAGTTCTAGAAATATTGTCTCTAAGGGGTCCGGCAGGTAAGAATAATTGGTTCCCAAAATTTCTACTGGCGTCTTCAACAATAATCTCAAAATCACGCCTTAATCCAGAGTGTTGTAGCCCATCATCTGAGATGGCAATATCACAGTCAGTTGTTCTTTCTAAGTAAGACAATGCTCTCGCCCTATCTCTATCAACGACTACATTAAATCCCCTTTTGTAATGGAATATAGCTTCGTCTCCAACCTCCTTAGCCGTGGTGTCATCATCAACGATCTTGGTGCCATCATATGCACCCCTATAGCCTCTTAATATAATTCCAGGCTTGTAGCCAACATTCTTTAGGTCTTGGGCTATCTGACTTACTAGAGGTGTCTTACCGTTACCTCCCACTGTTACATTACCAACCACTATAACTGGGATCTCTTCAGTGGTAGATGCTTTAGGTTTAAGAAATAGATTCTTGATACTGCTGCCTAGCCAATAAACAAAACTTAAAGGAGTGAGGGCTATATTTCGAAAACTTAATTCATTCCAGAAGCTTACCTTTTCATTGATTATGGTAGGCACAAAATCATCTATTGCTTGTGTTGGTCTTGCATCTTCAGTGAGATCAGGTTTGCCTTGGAGCGTATGATATAGACCTTCTTCCTTAATTAGTTCCTCATGTGTGCCTACTTGAGTTATTTCACCATTTTCCAGAACACAAATCTTATCTGCCTTTTCAACTGTACTGAGTCTATGAGCAATTACGAAGGTTGTTTTATTTTTTGATGCCTTTTCAATTGCAGATTGAATTTCTTTTTCTGACTCATTATCGAGAGCCGATGTTGCTTCATCAAATATTAAAATTGATGATTGTTTCAATAGAGCTCTTGCTATTGCAACTCTTTGTTTCTCTCCGCCAGAAAGTAGATCTCCACTATCACCAATAACTGTATCAAAGCCATCAGGCAAGCTCATAATGAATTCATAGGCATTTGCTTCTCGGGCAGCTTGGAATACAGCTGTATCTTTTACATCATCCATTCCATAAGCAATATTGTTTCTAACAGTATCGTTGAATAACGTAGGATCTTGAGATACAAAAGAAATAGATCTTCTCAAATCTTTTAACTTAACTTTCTTAATGTCATAACCATCGATTCTTATTCTGCCATCGTAATTATCATAAAAACGATTTAGCAGATTAACCATCGTCGATTTACCACTGCCAGACTTACCAACCAGTGCTATTGTCTCTCCTTTATTTACATGAATTGAAATATTTTTTAAGACAGGGTCACCCTCTTCTGAATAAGAAAATGAGACATTTTCAATGGAGACTTCACCTTCAAGATCCTTATTAATTTCAATACCTTCATCGTATTTTTCTGGCGCACCATCAATGGCAGAAAAGATATCTTCGGCTGCTGCTAAGCCTCTTTGTATCACGGCATTTAAGCTTGATAATTGTCTAATTGGTCTTGCCATTAAACCAGCTGCAGTAAAGAAAGCTACAAATGATTCTGAAGGTAGGTTAAGTTCTTCTAAATTAGTAAGTGCTAGATAACTCATTGCTGCTAATGCAAAAGCCACAAATACTTGTATGAGTGGTGTAGTTATGTTGCCAGTACTCTCCATTTTTAAGTTTTGCTTTAAATTCTCATCATTTGCTTGTTCAAACCTTTGCTCTTCCCCACTCTCATTACTAAATGACTTTATTTCTTTTGCTCCTGAGGCTATTTCATTGCTAACCTGTGTAACCTGCCCCATTACATCTTGAATCTTGCGAGCTACTCTTCTCAATCTTTTTCCAGCTATTGCTACTATTACCGCTATTAATGGAGCAATAAGAAGGATTACAAGAGTTAGTTTCCAGCTTAAATAAAGCAGATAGACAAACAAACCAATCAATAAGAAACCTTCTTTAGCTAAAATTTTTAGTGCATTGGTGGCTGCTCCAGTGATTTGGTTGGTGGTAAAGATTATTCTGTTTACAATCTCTCCTTTAGAAGCTTGATCAAAGAAGCTCATTGGCTGATAAAGCAAACTTTTAATTAGATCTTTTCTCAAGTTGTGAACCACTTTAAGACCTACATTTGCCATAAAATAGTTTCCAATGTAGAAGCCTATACCTCTGATAATGGCAATAAAGCCAAGAAAAAGCGCAAGATTTAGCGGATTAAAGGAATTAGTACTACTTTCATTGATATATGAAATTACCTGCTTTAGCCACTCTACCGCTGAAATATCTGCAGCTGCAAAGAGAAAGAAACCAGTAATACTTAGAAAAAAAAGGCCTTTATGTTTAAAGGTATAGCCAATTAGCCTAGAGTAGAGGTTTTTATTCATAACTAAATAAGCCCTTTATCGCTTATCTTTAGCATTTTATCAGCCCTTTCGGCAAAAGATATATCATGTGTAGCATATATCACCAGAGACTTATTTTTCTTTGCGTAATTAAGAATAAAATCTTGAATGATCAAACTGTTAGATTGATCTAAATTACCTGTAGGTTCATCTAAAATCAGTATCTTAGGTTTTGCTGCTAAAGCTCTAGCAATAGATGCCCTTTGCTTTTCTCCACCCGATATATTGGATGGAAATTTATCTTTGATATGTACTATTTCAAGTTCCTTAAGAATCTTTTTAATAGCCCCATTATCATGACCAAAACAACTGGCTAGACAGTTTTCAAAAACAGTTAAATTTTCAAGAAGGTAGTGAAATTGATATGCAAATCCAAAAAGAGCCTTTCTTAGCTTACTTTTTGCTTCAGCCCCGGCATTATATAGCTCTATGCCATTAACATTTAAAGACCCTTCATCAAAGTTATCTAGCCCAGATAATAGGTTTAAAAGCGTTGTTTTTCCTGATCCTGAAGGACCAACAATGCTATATGAAGTCGAAGCATCGAAGTTTATTGAAAGATTTTTGAATACCTCTTGCTCAGAAGACTTATCTTTATAAACCTTAGATATCTTGCTTACTTTTATCATGAGTGGTTGATTATGTTAATAGGGTTGGTATTTGCTGCTTTTCTTGCAGGTATAAGGCCAAAAAGCATCAACAAAATGAATGTAAAAAGATTAATCATCAAAATCTGATCAAATTTCACGATGGATGGAAAATAGTCCAGATAATAGACATCCAGCATGGATATATCGAATGTTCTAGATAAAAATAGCAAGAATTCAGTAATGTTTGAGGCAAATAGGTAACCAAGAAGGTTGCCTAAAATTATTCCAATAACCCCAACTGTAAAAATAAGTTGAAGAAATATTAATTGAATCTGACCTCTTGAATACCCCATTGTTGTCAAAATTGCGATTTCTTTCTCATTAGTTTTTATTAAATTGTTTATTGATATCAGTAAACTGATAATAGCCACTAGTAGTATCAAAGACATCAATAAAGAAACCATTATTTTTTCAAGTTGAACAGCTCTAAATAAGCCTCCATAAAGTTGATCCCAACTAGATAAGCGGACATCATAACCATCGTTTTCTAAGCCTGCTATCAAGTCTCTGCCTATTTCTCTAGCTATGAGCACATCAGTCACTCTAATCTCTATACCTTCACCATTTATGGGCTTTATGAAGCTTTTAAATAGCTCATTGTCTATGAGTGCATATCCTTGATCTACCTCTGACCCAACTGAGAAGATTCCTGATACTTTAAAAGAAATAATTCTTGGTATGCCTATCAAAGGGTTAGATTCATTAATATTGACAAGTTTAACGCTATCTCCAGGGCCTACATTCAAATCATAAGCTAAAGCTTCACCCAGAATGATGTTTGAGCCTAGCTTTAAGCCTTCTAAGGATCCTATAAGCATATTATCTGGGATAATAGATATTTCAGAATCTTTAGAGGTGCCTTTTAAATTTATGCCTTTAGAAACATCATTATTGTTAATAACAATTTGGGTAGAAAGATATGGCGCAACATCTATGACATCAGGATGTGTTTTTAATTGTTCAGCAACTATCTCGAGATTCTCAAAACCGCCCTCTTTCTCTAGTGTTATATGGGGAATTACTCCCAGAATTCTATTCTGCAGCTCCCTTTCAAAACCATTCATTATAGAAAGCACAACAATCAATACAGCAGTACCGATCCCAATACCTAAGGTGGTGAGAGTAGTTAAGGAAGATAGTTTCTTGCTGCCCTTTTGAAATAGATACCTAAAAGATATTTTGCTTAGAAAAGTGTTCAACTGAGCTTCTTCATTATCTTCGATAAGATACCAAATGCTTTGCCTCTTGGAGGACGCATTACAGAAAGTACAGCATCAGATTTCGTTTGATAATAAATGCCTCGTAAATTTGAGAAATTAAGAAATCCTTCATGTCCAAAATAATAACCATATCCAGATGGTCCTACTCCACCAAATGGGAGGTGTGATTGCATTAAATGGAACATAGTATCGTTAATTGTAACTCCACCTGAACGTGTATTATTGATGACGAAATCTTGTTCTGATTTTTTATTACCAAAGAAATAAAGACCTAGTGGATGGTCATGAGCATTGATATATTCAACTACCTCTGATAATTCATCGTATAGTTTTATTGGTAAAAGAGGACCAAAAATCTCTTCTTGCATAACTTGCATTGAGTCATCTACATTCATAATGACTTTGGTTGTCATTGTATCTTTAGGTTCGGAATCAAATCCTCCTAAACTAATTACTTTAGCGCCCTTCAATTTCGCATCTTCTAAGTAGGATCTCATTCTATTAAAGTGGTGATTATTGACCATCGATGTGTAATCATCCTCATTACCGTCTGGGTAGAAATCTGCAAATACATTTTTCAACTCACTAATAAATTTATCTTCAAGACCTCTTTTCAAAAACACATAGTCTGGCGATAAGCATATCTGCCCAGCATTTAATGTTTTAACAAACATGATTCTTTTAGCCACCAAACTAAGGTCAGCATCTTCTGCAATGATAGTTGGACTTTTTCCTCCAAGCTCTAGTGTTGTGGGAACCAGATTGTTAGCAGTATTCGCTAATACTTTTTTAGCGACTCTATTACTTCCTGTGTAGAGAAGGTGATCAAAAGGCATAGAAGTAAATTCTGCGCCTACTTCTGGGCCTCCAAGAAAAACTGCAAATTCAGATTTATCAAAATACTTTTCTACTGCCTCCTTCATTACCTGCGATGTATGGGGTGTAAATTCTGATGGCTTAGCCATAATTTTATTTCCAGCAGCAAGGATAGAAGCAGCTGGATAGAAAACCATGCCAACAGGGAAGTTCCATGGAGCGATAATTCCAACACTACCCAATGGCATAGGCTTCATAATTGTTTTTGCCCCCATGAGTCCTGTTCCAAATGATGGTGTTCTTTTTGATGGTTTCATCCATTTTTTTAGATTTTTCAAAGTAAATGCAAAATTTCTAATGCTCTGATCAATTTCAGACGTTCTTATTTCGTGATGAGATCTGTTCTTATAATCTTGGTTTAGGGCTTCAATAATTTGATCGTCATGGGTCTCGATAAGCGCCATACATCTCTTGAGGCTATCTACTCTTTGATTATATGTAGGCGGCCCATCTTTTATAAAAGCTTTTTTTTGCAAGTCTAAAGTTTCTTTCATCATAATTTTTTCACCATACCTTCTATACATTTTACCCAATTATCATCCGAATTGAGAGATGGTACATAATCTAGTTTTTGACCACCCTTTTCAATAAATAGTTCCTCATATTCAACTCCTATTTCGAATATTGTTTCTAAGCAATCGCCAGTAAAAGAAGGAGATACAACCAATATATTCTTAATCCCATGATCAGCAAAGTCCTCTATAACTTTATCAGAAAATGGCTTAACCCAATTTGAGCTTAATCTAGATTGAAATGCAGTAATAGCCTTCTCCTTATCAATATCTAATTTATTTAGTAATAGTTTCGTTGTTTCATAACAAGCAGCTTTATAGCAATGATGATTATCTCCACTTACACCATTCTCACAATTTCTATCATCACACTTACCTGTTTTGTATGTATCGTCCAATTGACTCATTGGCAAACCGTGATAACTAAACACAATCTTGTCATAAGAGTCTAAATCGAATTTAAGAATGTTTTCTTTGAAAGCTTCGAGAAAATCTTCATTATCATAAAACTGACTTACAGTTTTTATGGACGGAATAACATTCCATTTTGATATCTTTTTTAATGCATAGTCTAAGAAAGAGCCATTTGCTGCCGAAGAGTATTGTGGAAAGACAGGTATCAAGATAATCTCTTCATACCCCTTCTTTTCGAAACTTGCCAACCTATTATCAAGTGAGGGATTCTTATACCGCATAGCATATTCCACATCATAAGAATCTTGTAAAGCATATCTAACTTTCTTAGTAAGATCTTCCATATGAAATTTCAAAGGAGATCCTCGCTCGGTCCATAATTCTTTATAACTCTTGGATGATGAAAATGTTCTGGTAGGAACGATGATCAAATTAACAAGAAGAAATCTTAAAAAAGATGGCAAGGAACTAAGCACTCTCCCATCACCAAGAAATTGACTTAGATAACTAGCAACATCAAACCATGATGGGCTATCAGGAGTACCAAGACTAATCAATAGAACTGCTTTTTTGTTCTTGCTCATAAGTAAAATTTATTGCTAAAGTTTTTTGATACCAACAAGATCTTTTACTTTCGCAATAAGAGCTTGAGTATGATTTCTTACTTCTTTAGCATTGGTTTGTAGAATCTCTTCTGTATCAGATTTCTGCGCCTCTAACTCTAGATATTTGGCTCTAATAGGCTTAATCAAGTCATTTAAATCACTAAATACAATATTCTTTGCATCGCCCCAACTAATGCCATCTTCATATTTATGCTTCATATCTTCTATTTGGCTATCAGTGGCAAAGGAGCTATATATTGAGAACAGAGTGTTATTTTTCCAATCTTTCTTTTCACCTGGCTCCTGAGAGTTTGTAACTATTGTCATAATTGATTTTTTCAGATCCTTTTCAGTAGAAAGAATAGGAACAATATTGTTGTAACTTTTTGACATCTTTCTGCCATCTGTGCCTAGAACAGTTTTTTCCTCGTTTATTACAGCTTCAGGTATATTGAATGCCTCGCCATATTTTCTATTAAATTTCTCAGCAATATCTCTTGCTATTTCAAGGTGTTGTTTCTGATCTTTGCCTACTGGAACATGTGTAGCATTTGGAGCCAAAATATCACAAGCCATTAATAATGGATAAGAGAAAAGACCCATTGATATCCCTTCATCAGTGTCTTTTTTACCACTTTCTTTATTAATGTCTATTGCAGCTTTGTATGCATGTGAGCGATTAAGGAGGCCTTTCTCAGCCACACAACTCAGAATCCAAGCTAATTCTGTTATTTCAGGCACATCAGACTGTCTATAGAAATAAGTTTTTTGAGGGTCTAGTCCTGACGCCATCCATGCTAGAGCGATGCCGTGTGTTAATTGATTTAGTTGCTCTGGATCTGAAACTTTTATAAGAGCATGCAAATCAGCAATAAACAAAAATGATTCACATTTTTCATCTAATAGCTCTAGAGATGGTTTAATTGCTCCTATATAATTTCCTAAGTGAGGATAGCCACTTGGAGTTATACCTGTTAAAATCCGTTTCATTCAAATAGTATTTGTTTGAGATTATAAATAAAATTCTGATAAATTTGTGGTAGAGAAGACAATTAATCTAAATCAACAGTTAAATGACATAGAGCAACTGTTTGCTTCCGGTCATATTAAAAAAGCGCAAAAAGACCTTAGGAAGCTAAATTCTTTATTTCCTAGAGGCAAACCTATTCCATCCAGGTTTAGGCATAAATTTCAAAGATTAAACTTTACGGCGAAGGAGTATGATGATTGGGCTGAGTTTGCAACATCAGATAAACGAAGTGAATTAATTAATACAGTCAACGGACTCGCTAATCAAAAACTTGAACCTCGTAAACTTGCTAACCAGATTAATTCATTGCAGAAACAATGGCAGAACCTCGATCAACATGGAAAAACAGCTAGTAAAGAAAAGTGGGCTATTTTTAAAGAAGCTTGCGAAAAAGCTTGGGCTCCATGCAAGAATTATTTCAATGAACTAGAAAGTAATAAAGAACAAAATAAAACAAAAAAATTAAACCTTTTAAGAGACATGGATGTTTTCCCTGAAGGCAAGACAGCAGAAAGCATTACCGTGATTCAAATTGTGAACTTCTTAAAAGGGATTCATGATAAATGGAAATTATTCTCCCCTGTTCCCGATGGAGACTTTCAAGATTTAAATAAGAGTTTCAAAGATTCTAGAAACAAAATTAATCAACTTTTGGAAGAAGTTGAAAAATTCAATAAAGGCAAAAAAGAAGAGATTATTTCCGAAGTTAAATCCTTGAGCAAAGATGATATTGATGCATCAGTAATGAGAATTAGAGAACTTCAAGATATATGGAGAACATTAGGACCAGCTGGCAAGAAATTAGATCCACAAGTTAATGAAAATTTTACAAACGTATGTGATGAGCTGTTAAAGATTAAAGATAAAGAGTTAGATGAATCTAGAGGCATAATGGAATCGATAATTAAAGATCTAAGAGATAAAGTAATTGCTCCAGGTGAAGCAGAACAGAAGTTTGTTGAATTAGAAAATCTGCAAGGTACCAATGAAGAGAAAAAATTTAAGAAAGCAATCAGAGATTTTGCCATGTTGCAGAAGAACGAGAAAGCACAAGAAAAACTTAAATCTTATCAGGAACTTTTTGAGCAATTAATTGAAAATGGCTCCGCAAAAGTCTCTAAAGAATTAATACCTGATTTTATAAATGGAGAGCCAAAAGAATCCATGGATCTTAATGAGGCATCTATCAGATTTCAGATGTTTGCTGGGTTAGATCCTATAGGGCCAAAAGAGATGGTATCTAGAGTTAAATTTGAAGAACTGAAAAATAGATTCACTGAAAAATCAATCGATATGAATGAAAAATTAAAAGAACACTTCACCAATCTTGTTTATTCAAAAGGGATTGCCAATAAAAAAGAATCAGTTGAAGTAAAAAAGGCTATGATAAGAGCTTTGAAAAAGGTAGAACAACTTCTTCCTTAGAGCCCTCTTATCTCCTCTACTATCCCAAGCGTCGCACTTTTTGCCTGTCTTAATCTACTAAAAGTCACAAAGCCATGAAACAGATCTGGGTAATGTACTTGAGAGACTTCATTTCCCTGACTTTTTAGATGCTTGGCATAATCTTTACCCTCATCACATAAAGGGTCAAATCCAGCAGTAATTACTGATGTTTTAGTTTGAAAATTAGTTTTATTTATTTGTTTAAGCAAATTAAATCTAGGATCCTGATTATTTTCTTGGTCGTGTCTTAGCTGTTCCCAAAACCAATTCATTGCTGCTTTAGTTAAAAGATAATTTTCTTTGAATAATTCCATTGACTCAAACTTTAAAGAAGGACATGTCATTGGATAAATTAATATTTGCGAATATGGTAATTCATTCTCCATTGCATCAAGATGGTTTGTGAGAGATGCTGCTAAATGACCTCCGGCACTATCACCACATAACATTATCTGTTTCTCTTTATAGCCTTTATTTTTCAACCATTGGAATGCTATATGAGCATCATTTAAGGCGTCTGGAAACTTATTTTCAGGTGCAAGACGATACTCCAACGAATAAATTCTTATTCCTAGCTCAATAGCCATAAAGGAGACAAAATTATGATGAGTATCAACACTACCTAGTACATAGCCACCACCATGAAAATAAAGCATAGCTTTATCAGATAAAATCTCATTCGGTGTATATTCTCTTATTGAGACATTGTCAGCATGGTCGAAGGAATGATCTTTGACTGAATAACGATTAGCGGTATTTTCGTTTATTCTAATTTTCAATCTACTTAAATTAGCCCTAGACCTTTCAATATTTGAAAAATTTTCTGTATCAATCTTATAGCCAAAAAAATCGATGATTCTCAGAAAAGCTGCCGCTTGATAATCAAGATATTGATTCCTTATTTTTTGTCGTTTTAGTGACCAAAATGTTCTTAAAAACCAATTAGGCAGAATAAAAAATATTGAGAGAAGTAGATTTATAAAGAAATATCTCATTACTTATGGTTGTAATGTCCAATTTAACTATAATACTATAATTGTTAAGAGAACTTTAATTACGTCATGCAAACATCGAATTTAATAGCTTATGCTGTGCCAATATTCACATTTATGATCCTGTGTGAATTCATTTATGGCTATCTTAGGAATAAAAATAACTATCGCTTAAATGACACGTTCACCAGTATTGGATTAGGCTTAATGAGCAGATACCCTACCCTGCTCAGATTTGGAGTCCAGTTCCTCGTATATAAATTTATATGGGATCAAAACTTTCATTTAGGAATACTAGATTCATATAGTCCTTTTGTTTGGGTTACGGCCTTCATAGTGTATGACATTAGCTATTATTGGATGCATAGATGCAGCCATGAAATTAAATTTTTATGGGCCACTCATGTAGTTCATCACCATGGCGAAGAATTTAACCTCTCTACGGCACTTAGACAAACAAGTACCGATTTTCTCTTTAAATGGGTTTTCTATACCCCAATTCTATTTTTAGGCGTTCCGCCAGAGATCTTCGCAACAGTAGCAGGTGTAAATTTAATCTATCAATTTTGGGTCCATACTGAACATATTGGAAGACTTGGAATACTAGACTATATATTTGTCACGCCATCAAATCATAGAATTCATCATGCACAAAATAAGGAGTACATAGATGCAAATTATGGCGGTGTTTTCATACTTTGGGACAGAATATTTGGTACTTTTATAGACGAAAGAAGTGATCTTAAGCCTGTATACGGCACATCGAAACCACTTAAATCTTGGAATCCACTTTGGGCAAATTTAGAGGTGTGGGTTCAAATATTCAAAGACACATGGAGAACTGAAAGATGGTCAGACAAAGTTAAGGTCTGGACTTCTCCACCTGGATGGAGACCTGATGACGTCGCAGAAAAATATCCAATTGAAAAAAATGATTTAGATAATTTTAATAAATATGACACCAAGACGAATCTATTCTCTAAGCTTTTTGGATTTGGACAGCTTGTATTTGTGAGCATTTATACGCAAGCAGTACTATTTAATCCGGATAGCATCTCATATTTAGATAAGTTTCTAATCGGCTTTAATATCATGTCTATTCTAGTTTTTGCATCCCTTTTTTATGAAAATAAATTTTTTGCTTATTACCTAGAATTTTTTAGAGCATTATCAGTCGTGGTATTAGTTTATTTAGGTAATCTAAACTTTGTTCAGGAAATGATCCTTGGACACGCAATAATCGCAGGCATTTTATCCGGGTACGCAATCCTAACTAGAAAAAATGAGAATGTTAACGAAGCTCACGAGGCATCTTAAAAAATTCTAGCTCACAGCAACTACTTCTAAGATCTTTCCATTCGCCTTCATATGCAAGACAGGCAAGACCACATGTAGGATATTTAGGAAGATAGTCGCTACTAAGATACTCAGTTACTTCATGCATTGATGGATTATGGCCAACTATCATGATGTTATTCATTTCTTCAATTGAAATCGTAACAACACTTAGAACATCGTCTAAATGTGCATGATATAGAGATTTTTCATAATCGATATGAGGAGCATTTTTAGGAAAAAAATGCTCTAGTGTTTCTTTAGTTCGCTTTGATGGGCTTGAAATTACGACATCAAGATCAATATTTTTTGTTTTAAAATAATTCCCCATCAATTCAGCATCTTGTATACCTCTAGTAGAAAGTGGTCTGTCAAAATCTTTTAATGAGAAATCTGACCAACTTGATTTTGCATGCCTAAGAAAGAATATTTTTTTCATTTTGGAATTATATTAATAGTCCTTTATCCTGATATTATACAAATTAGATTATGTCTCTTTCTAACGAAATAAATAATAAATTTTGGCTAGACCCTCCTTGGGGAGATGGGCATAAAAAATATCGACTTGGTCTAGCTCCGATAGATAAAGAAGATTGGTTTGAGTCCGATATATCATCTGAGTTAAAAGAACATAAAAGAAGATTATTAGAAACTAGATATGAAGATGTAGTAGCCACAACAGATGACTCAGTGGAAGCTCAAAACATTCTTTCAGAGAAGATAAGTACATCTGAAAACGAATTTCCAGACGAGATTGCAAACATATCTCTATCAGTTCCTGACGATCTCTGTGTCATTGAATCCAATGGAGATCAAAGATTAATAGCGGCATCTGTATGTTCTCCTAGTTATTGGGATTTAACTAAAAAGATAGGCAAGTCTCTTAGGCATATTCATAAACCTGTAAAAACTTTAAATAAGAAAATCGGCAGCCCTATTGAAAAATTTATTAATAATGCGCCTCTTGATAAACCATTTAAGAGAGAAAACTGGTTTATTCATGGAAATGACAAGAGATTTTATTTAGAGCCAGAGGGTCGGCCTAAGGAGCCCATTGAACAATGGTATGTGCGATCTGAAAGAGAGACTATCTGCAAATACAATGATGCATATTCATTGTTTGCTATAAACGTTAGATTCCAGCCTTTGAGTGCCATTAAAGGGTATGATGAGGCAAGAATAGGCCTAATTAAGAGTCTAGAGGGTTTTGATAGTAAAGAGATCGATTACTTTGGTGGTGTAGACAAGTATGACGTTCTGCTCAAGTACCTACACTCCTTGTAACTTTAAGTTCTTTCTTCAATCTTTTTCTAAAAGAAAAATCATCAACAGTAATTGTGTGTCTTGGTGTTTTAACTTGATCTACATCAGGATTATTAAGCTCAAGATCAATTAATCTCCGTATATCATTATTTGGCTTCCATAACCCTGCAAGATGTCGTGCTGCTAACTTTGCTTGGAGTTCAGCTCCTGGCCATATACACCCTAGAGGTTGAAATAGACCAATAAAATATAAATTGCTAATACCTGCAGGAATCATTTTGTGTAATAAAGGCACCGGACCTTTTTCAAAATCTATTAGTTCTTTATCAAAAAATTTATGCTTTATTTTGAAACCTGTACAAGCAATTATCACATCAAAATCTTCATGGCTTTGATCGCTAAAGTGGACTGTATTTTGATCAATCTTGTCGATGTCAGGTTTAGGTTTTACTTTCCCATGTCTAATTGCATCATATAGTTCTGAGTTTACCGTGGGGTGTGTAGCAAGAAGATTGTTTGTAACCTTGGGTAATCCAATGTCCTCATTTTTACCTTGTATTAATTCCAGCATGAACTTCATAAAGGGCACTCTGAGGCGTACGGGCAGCCATCTACTTTTATAAGAAAATACATCTGTAGTTAAGCCAAACATGAATTTTGGAATCAGATGATAGCCTCTTCTCCAGCTGATGGCAGTTTTTTTTGCAACCCTTGCTGTCTCAACTGCAACATCACAGGCTGAATTCCCTCCTCCAATTACAAGAACTCTTTTATCAGCAAATGGTTTTGCTGTTTTATAGTCATGTGAATGCAAGTATTCCCCTGAAAAATTGCCAGGATAATTAGGATAGCGTGGCTCATGATGATGGCCATTACAGACTACAAGAGCATCAAATATATCTTCATTTATGATGTCTGATTCTAATGATCGCCATTGGATCACCCATTTCTCATCATTAGTATATTTACAATGCATAACTTCAGTTCCAAACTTTATTAGTTTGTTGATATCAAAATGATTCGCATAATCATTAAAATACTTCAGAAGCTCTTTATGCGAAGGATAATCTGAAGCATCTTTTGGCAAAGGAAAGTCCTCATAGAATGATGTGTACTTAGAACTAATAATGTGTGTAGTTTCAAAGACGCTTGAATGTCCAGAAGGGTCGTTAAATCGCCAATTACCCCCTACTCCTTCACAACGCTCAAAAGCTGTGACTTTAAAGCCTTGATCATTGAAATTCTTTATTGCTGTAATTCCACATGGACCAGCACCAATAACAGCTACTCTTTTCATTTTTATTAAGTTATTTCTTTATACTAGCAAAATATTCTTCTGCCTTTTTCACAGCAACAGGAGCAAGCCAAATACAAGAAATAAGAGTTGGAAAAATCATCATTGCAAATGCACTATCAACAACATTTATTGCAAGATCGAACCCACCAACAGAAAAACCAAAAACAGCGCCTATAAAAATAAATTGATATATAGGTATACCTCTTTTACCAAATAAAAACTTAACGCATGCAGTTCCATAGAAAGAATAGGTAAAAATAGTGCTTAACCCAAAACATAAAACTACAAAAAATAGAATTAGTGGGCCAATTGAACCCAGCATTACCTGAAATGATTCAGCAGTAAGAAGAACACCCTTATTATCAGCTGTAGGTTCAACGCCGCTCATGAGAATAACTATTGCGGTCAATGTGCACATAATAAGAGTATCAAATATAGGCCCAGTCATGGCCACAAGGCCCTGTTTAGCTGGATGAGTTGTTGTGGCCGTTCCATGAATCAGGGCTTCTGTTCCTACTCCTGCTTCATTGCTAAATACACCCCTTTTTATACCTGTCAAAATGACCATTACTAGACCACCAGATACGGCAGACTTGAAGTTAAATGCCTCATAAAAAATTGAGCTTATTGCAGGAATTAGCTGTTGATAATTAAGAATAATTATTACAAATACAGCCCCAAAATAAATGATACTCATAAGAGGAACTAGCAATGCTGAAATATTTGCAATTCTCTTCAACCCACCAATAATTACAATTGCAGTTATAGTAGCCATCACAGCTCCTGCTATATATGCAAAATTTTCTACATCAGAAAAAAATAAACTTTCAGTAATTCTTACTATTTCGCTTGCTTGGACTGCTGGTAAACCAGCGATCATTCCAAAGAAAGCAAACATATAAGCAAATGGAAGCATATATTTAGGAAGCCCATTTTTGATTATGTACATTGTTCCGGCATTAACAGAGCCATCAGGACTTATCTCACGATATAGCGATGAAAGTGTTGCCGTAAAAAATTTAGTGGCAATTCCAAAAATTGCTGTTACCCACATCCAGAATATAGCGCCTGGACCACCAAAATAGATAGCTGCAGCAACACCAGCAATATTACCTAATCCAATTGTGCCAGAAAGTGTTGCCGTAAGAGATTTAAAATGACTTACTTCTCCAACACCTTTGCTTGGGTATTTTCCTCTTAAAACATCAAATGCATAAGCTAAATATCTATATGGTTTAAATTTAGCGATTATTGCAAAAAATAAGCCAGCACCCAAAAGCAGAAGTTGTGTTGGTTGTCCCCAAGCAATATCTACAAATTGTGAAAAGAACTTATCTAATAATTCCATACTGTTTTATCGTAAACAAAATGCAAAGAAAAAGCCGCTAAAAAGCGGCTTTCTTCTATATTAATAGTAATTACGCGTCATCTGGATCTGGGTAGAACTGATAACTATTGCTAGGATTCGGCCCTTCACACGTTGCAGATGCATCAAACATTGCTTGTACGTCAGCACCTTCATTAGCAAATCTTTCATAGGATGTTTTTGCACCTTCATGATCTGCATAGTAATTCATCCAGAAAAAATCATACGATGCATATGGTTCAGGATTATCTCCATTATGCATATAAACACCATATCTAAATGGAGCAACATCATCAGCTTGATTGTCTAGATAAGTATTGAAGGCCTTAACCCCTTCTCTAAGCTTCTCGGGACCGTCATCATCGTTAAATTTGCAATAATGAGCATATGTAACCCAATCAGTGACAGGTTCCCAATTGTCTTTATCACTATAAGGGAAATATGCATCATAACCTCTTCTGTTTTCACCATCACAAGTTAAAACAGATTCATGTTTTTCTGCCCAAGCAGCAAATTCTTCACTTGGCCCTGAGGCCCAAGCAGCATCTGCAGCTTCTTTAGAATCCCAAAATAATTGCCAATATACTTTTCCCTCACCACCAAGACTTGCAGTCTCTAATGGTGCATGACCAGCGGCATAAAGCAAAGCATCATCGAAAGCTAAATCATTCCACTCATCAACCATCATCGTTGCAGTTTCATCACTAAAGTCTGATCCTGGTGTACAGGTCATATATTCACTAAATGGGGGTCCTTGCTCTTCTTCAGTCACAACTTCTGTCTCTTCTTCAGTCATAACTTCTGGCTCTTCTTCAGTCATAACTTCTGGCTCTTCTTGAGAATCAGAACATCCTACTAGAAAAAGAAAAGATACTAAAATAGATAGTTTTAAATAATTCATTTTTTCTCCAAAATTAAGAATAAGGATTAACTATCTCAATAAATGGGTTTTTTTACAACAGAATTTAGTTAAATAAATCGTCAGATTGATTATTCTCTTTAGCTGAACTCTTAAGTACATTTACCATTCTTCTCTGATCAAGCCAACCAATTAATGTATCAACTTGCCTCGGCGTTAAGCGAAAAGTATCTTCGTTCAAGGTAAAATCGACATCCTCTTTAATATAAATTTTTGTGACTATATTTTTGCCTCCATTGGATGACACAAAAGAAACTGTGCATTTAGTGCCACTAACATTGCAAGAACCAATATCTTTATTGGTATTTGCATTATTATCTCTTGCAATCTTTGTCCAATCTTTTGCTTTTGAAAGATGAGCATATAACGTATCAAATTCAGGATCTATATTTGGGTTCATGCCACTAAAAACAATATCGTAATTATATGTATCCAATGACATATCAAAGACTAACCTAATATTAGACCACTCGCCGTCTGAACCTGCATAAAGATCTATATCAGCATCAAAATATGATTCCCATACATCGTTGTACTTTTTAGCTTCAATAGTTCCTATATATTTCAGTGTATAGGCGTTGGAAAAAAAACTTACGGTTAATAAAATAATTAGAGTTATAAATTGTTTCATATGTTTAATATTAATACAGATTCAGCAAGAATTAAAAATTTATAAAGAAGACATTAATTACTAATATCGATTAGCCTACCTGGCGCTGGGCTTTCAATTATTTTTGCTTTTTTAAATTCTTCATATAGCGCATCTTGAAAGGGTTTGTCATCACTTATAAAACGACCCTCAGGAAATACTCGATAACCATCTCCACCTTTTGCCAGATAACCAGAGACTGAGACAGTATATTTTTTATTATCTATTAATTCATTCCCATTAACTTTGATGTCAATGACACGATTCATCATGTCTTGTGTGCTGTCATAATTAATCTGTAAGCCTGATATCTGGCCTATTCCATAAGGCAGTGTCAAACTGTATTCGACGAGCTCCTTAATTTGATTTCCAGTAAGCTCAATGATTGTTAAATTATCTTTAAATGGATAAACATTAATTAACTGCTCTAATGTTACATCACCAGCATTAAAGTCAGCTCGGATTGCGCCTGAATTAAGAAAAGCAATATCACTTTGCGCTGCCTCTCTCATATAGTCAGTTAACAGGTTACCAATGCTAGATTCTTCATTATATTTTCGCATCAGGGGCTCACTAACAACGGCTAATACCTCTAAAAGCTCAGGGTATATTTTTCTGTAATCTTTAATTAAAGTTGCTGTCTGTTTATCTTCGAGCAGTTGTTTAGAATTAACTGGTATAAGATAGCCTTCAATAAATTCAACATCATGTTTCTGAGTATCAATTTTAAATTTTGTATAACCAAGGTGCATGCCTTGGCCAAAGGTAAGTCCTATGACAGTGCCAGTGTCTGGATGAATAACTGGTTCTTGCAATCCATTATCAGAGTGACCACCAAATATAACATCTACGCCCTTTAGATTGCCTGCCATTGCATAATCTTCATCAAAACCTCGTTGCACTGAAGGATCAGATTCTTTGTTAGTTTGCATAGGTGCAGTTCGATTTTGATGCGTTAAAACAACAATAATATTTACTTCATCACGAATAATATCAGCCCAATATTGAGCAGTTTCTGTTGGATCCTTAATGGTCAATCCTGTACGATGAAAGCTAGCCATAGTATTGTAAAAAGCATCAATACCCATTACGCCTATAACACCAACTTTCACCCCGTTTCTATTTAAGATTGTATAGGGTTGTGCAATCAATTCTCCTGACTCCTGATGAACAATATTGGCATTAAGAACAGGAAAATTAGCTCTTGGAATTGTCTCCACAAGTCTTTCCCAACCATATTCAAACTCATGATTCCCTAGAGTTAATGTGTCGTAATTCATTGCGCTATAAAGGTCAAAAGGAAGTTTTCCTTCTGATTTTTTTGATAATGCTCCAGTAAATATATCTCCGGCATCAACCAGAAAACTTATATCTTCGCTCTCTCTTACATCCCGAATTAATGTCGCCAGATGTGAAATACCGCCAATCAATTCCATATCATCTCGCCAAGTAGCTGGAATTGGCTCATAAACACTTTCTATATCATTGGTATGTAGTAAGACAATTTCTTTTTTTGAGCTTTCTTGAGCGTTAGAAAAACAAGCAAACAGCAATAAAGAAGCTAGTGCTAATCTGATCATATCTAGATATTAGCAAATAACTTTCAAGGGATAAAAGTAGTTCAGTTTGATGGATGAAGTTATTCTAATTCCTTAGTCGAGAACCAAGGAATTAGAATTAGTATTAAAAAAGAACATTTGCTGCATCACAAACTTCTTCAGCTTTCACTGCAGCCTTTTCTATTTGCTCGCCAAGTGCAACTGTATCAATACTTTCTTCTTCAGCCCATTCTCTCGCTTCATCTCTCTGCTTCTTGTACAAGAAATTCAAGGCCTTCCAACCATCATCATCTACGTTTGCACTCATTGTATCAATAATACATGCAGCAGCTGTAGCACCGATTGAGTCAGCTAGAGCTTCCTTCATTGCTTCTTTTTCAGCAGCACGCGGATCTCCACACCCTACTAAAACAAGCCCGGCAATGAGTAAAATTAATGTTTTAAAATTAGTCATAGTTCCTCCTAGTAAGAAAGACTAACATATTAGAAAAGATCACAATAAAAAAAAGGCAGATTAATATCTGCCTTTTTTGTAAATATAAAAATTTCTTGAATTCTTATAAATCGACTTCGCAATCAGCTTCAGCTTTATCTGCTGCTGACTCAACAGCTGCTTCTATAGCATCTTCGTCAACTTCGTTCTCTTCAAGCCACTTCTCGGCACCTGCTTCATCTTCGTTTACTACAAACATAAAAGCTGTCCAAGCGTCGTCATCAAGATTTTCGTCCATGACGCCTACGACGCATTCAGCCACATCCGCAGCGTTTTCTGCATCACCTTGAAGTTCAAGAACTTTTTCTGTTAACACAGCTTTATCATCAGCACGTGGATCACTACCACAACCAACTAGTATAAAGCCTGCTAAAACTAGCAATATTAGTGTTTTTAATTTAGCCATATTTCCTCCTAAGAGAGGAAGATTAACATATTAGAAAGATAACAAAAGAATAAATTAGTAAAAAACCCGTTAAATTAACTTATTAAGTGGCGGAGAGACAGGGATTCGAACCCTGGAAGCCCTATTAAGGCTTGCTGGTTTTCAAGACCAGTGCATTCAACCGCTCTGCCATCTCTCCAATGAGAAAATATTATACGAAAAATAAACAGGAAAGGTATTTTAGTATCTGAAATGTTTTATCTTTTCACCGCTCTTGCCTATTTCAGTCATGGCCTTAATGCCAATATCTAAATGCTTTTGCGACCACTCTGATGTAACCTTTTTATCTGATGCTTCAGTCTTTACACCCTCAGGTGTAGTTGGAACATCAGAAACAAGCAATAAAGCGCCTCTAGCGATTTCATTGTAATGTCCAGCTATAAAGATAGTTGCAACTTCCATATCAATACCAATAGCAGTACTCTTCTTAAGCTTTTTAAGAAAGACCTTATCATGCTCCCATAAACGTCTATTAGTCGTGTAAATTACACCTGTTCTATAATCACATTCAGCTTCAACAATTTTTTCAGAAATAAACTTGTGCAGTTTAAAAGATGGAAGTGCTGGTACTTCAGGAGGAAAATAATCATTACTTGTTCCCTCTCCTCTAATAGCAGCTATTGGCAGAATAAAGTTGCCTATCTCGGAAGCATCTTTTAGTCCTCCACACTTTCCTAAAAACAGAACTCCACCTTTAGGGTTTTTAGCGGTTAGAAGATCCATGATCAAGGCGGCATTAGGAGAACCTATACCGAAATTTATAATGCTGAGCCCATCTTTATTAGTAGCACTTTGCATAGGCTTACCTTCCCCTTTGACTTCAACATCAAACTTTTCTGCAAAGGCAGTGACATAATCTTTGAAATTAGTAAGAAGAATGGTGTCTCCAAACTCATCTATTTGCGTACCGGTATACCTCGGTAACCAGTTTTCTGCGATTTTTAACTTCTCAACCATAAATTGGTGAAGCATGATAGCAGATTAATAGGAAAAGGGAAGCTTATTTCAGGTCTTTGATGTCTGGGCAGGTACAGACTAAATTACGATCACCATAGGCATTATCCACTCTTCCGACCGGAGGCCAGTACTTTTGTTGTTTAGTTTNTTCATTGGGATAATANGCCTCTTTTCNAGAATATGGGTATNTCCAGTCNTCTATNAGAGTATCNACNCTATGAGGNGNGTTTTTNAGTAAATTATCNNCTTGNGANGATTTNCCNTCTTCAANNGCTCTAATTTCCTCTCTTATGCCTATCATAGCTTCACAAAAGCGGTCTAATTCATNCAATGATTCACTTTCNGTAGGTTCNATCATTAATGTTCCAGCAACCGGCCATGACATNGTAGGNGCATGAAAACCATAATCTATAAGTCTTTTTGCAATATCTTCTGCCTCAATTNCNCAGGATTCTTTAAATGGNCGCACATCAAGAATNCANTCATGAGCAACTAGCCCATTTTTACCTTTATAAAGCACGTCATAATGATCNTTAAGTTTATTGGCAATNTAGTTNGTATTTAGGATAGCAANTTGNGTTGCTCTTCTNAGNGACTNTTCTCCCATCATTCTTATATACATCCAACTTATTGGCAGAATNCTAGCACTACCNAACTTNGATCCNGATATTGAATANTCTGAATCTTTTTGNGTAAGTGGGTCAGCTGGTAAGTAAGGNNCNANTTCTTTNACTACNCCAATTGGACCTACTCCNGGACCTCCTCCTCCGTGAGGTATACAAAAAGTTTTATGNAGATTTAGATGCGATACATCTCCGCCAAATTGACCTGGATAACACATTCCTACCATGGCATTAAAATTAGCTCCATCNATATAGATGAAACCACCATGACNATGTATTAGTTCACAGACCTCTTTTACTCTCTCTTCAAAGACCCCATGAGTTGAAGGGTAAGTGATCATCATCGCAGCTATATTCTTATTATGGAGTTCAGCCTTTGCTTTAAGGTCATTCATATCTATGTCTCCATTTTCATCACAATCGACAACCACAACTTCATATCCAACCATTTGTGCTGAAGCAGGATTAGTGCCATGCGCTGATTCTGGAATAAGACAAATATTTCTAGAAAGATCCTTGTTAGCTTTGTGATAGCCATCAATTGCTAATAAGCCAGCATACTCACCTTGTGAGCCAGCATTAGGTTGTAGAGAGATAGCTTTATAACCTGTTATTTGCGTAAGCCAATTCTCTAAATCATTTATTATGTCGAGATAGCCTTGAACTTGATCCTCTGGTGCATGTGGATGCATGTTGGCAAAACCATTCCAACCTACTGGTATCATCTCAGTTGTTGCATTTAATTTCATGGTGCATGATCCAAGAGGAATCATACATCTATCTAAGGCTATATCCTTGTCAGCCAGACTTCTGATATAGCGCAATATTTGAGTCTCAGAATGATAAGAATTAAAGACCTCATGAGTTAAAAAAGCTGTTGCTCTATTAAATTCTTTGCTCCAACTCTGTTCGATCTTACTATTCTTGTTTTGTTCATTATCAAATATTTCAATGATGGCTTTGACATCATCTTCGGTACTAGTTTCATCTAAACTAATTCCAACAGAGTCATTAGAAATATTACGAAGATTCATACCATTTGCATTGGCTTGTTCATGTATTTTTTTAGCGTCCTTAACTTTAACCACCAAAGTATCAAAGAAAGTTTCAGATTTAATTTCCAAACCTTTATCAATTAGTTTGTTGGCCAGGTTTTTAGTTAAACCATTTACTCTAGTTGCAATCTCTTTTAGTCCTTCAGGCCCATGATATATTGCATAGAAGCCTGACATAATAGCCAGCAAGGCCTGTGCCGTGCATATATTGCTCGTAGCCTTCTCCCTTCTTATGTGTTGTTCTCTTGTCTGTAGAGCTAATCTATAGCAAGGTCTTTCTTGTTGATCTTTACTTAAACCAATTAACCTTCCTGGAAGTGATCTTTTATGACTATCTTTTACTGCTATAAAGCCTGCATGAGGACCACCAAAACCCATCGGCACACCAAATCTTTGCGAAGAGCCAACCACTATGTCAGCACCAAACTCACTTGGAGGTTTTAAAAGAGTTAAAGCCAATAAATCAGAACCAACTATGAATAAACCACCTTGAGCATGAATTGATTCTGCAATCGCAGAGAAATCTATTATTGATCCATCATCACCAGGATATTGAACGTAACAACCAAAATATTCTTTTTTAGAATCCATTTCTTTACCAACTTCAATTTCAATGCCTAGAGGTTTTGCTCGAGACTTCATAATGGCAATCGATTGAGGAAAACTATTCTCATGAATGAAAAACAGATTCGATTTAGATTTAGCCACTCTATTGGCTAGCATCATTGCTTCAGCAGCAGCAGTTGGTTCATCCAATAAAGAAGCATTTGAAATATCCATGCCTGTTAAATCAGCGACCAAAGTTTGGTAGTTCATTAATGCTTCTAAACGACCTTGAGCAATCTCAGGCTGATAAGGCGTATAGGATGTGTACCATCCTGGATTTTCAAAGACATTTCTCTTAATAACGGTAGGCACATTACAACCATAGAAACCCTGCCCTATAAATGATTTATAAACTTTATTTTTTTTGGAAATTGCCTTTAAATTTTTTAAGGCTGAAGCTTCATCAAGTGGTTCAGGAAGTTCCAAAGCACTAAGATCAAATATTGATTCCGGCATTAGTTCTTTTAAAAACACATCCATATCATCGTAACCAAGATTTTGAAGCATTTGCTTTGCTTCACTATCTTTAATTCCTATATGTCTAGTTGAAAAATCTTTTGATCTGTCTTTCACGTATTTATCCAAATGTAAGCGGTTAATCTTCGCTTAATTCTTGATAGGCTTCATTATCAAGTAATTCGCTGAGTTCTTCTATATTATTTGGTTTAATTTTAAAAAACCAACCATCTTCATAAGGTGAAGAATTTATAACCTCAGGCTTATCAGCTAACATTTCATTAACTTCTAGGACTTCTCCTGATAAAGGTGTGTAGACATCCGATGCTGCTTTAACTGATTCGACAACTGCAACATCATCTTGCTTATTTACTTCTGAACCCACTTCAGGTAACTCAACGAAAACTATGTCACCCAGAAGACCTTGTGCGTGATCAGATATGCCTACCGTCACACTACCATCAGCTTCTTCTCTCGCCCATTCATGAGATTCAAGAAATTTTAAATTGTCAGGAATATCTGCCATGAAATTATTTTAAATATTTTAAAAAATTTGTCTCACAAAAATGCAAATTAATCTCTTTATCTCGCAACTTTGCATTTCCAGTATCTGGATAATTGCTATCAACTCGACATAAACCAATATTCTTTCCAAAAGTTGGGCTCCAAGTTCCACTAGTCACAATGCCAGTACCACCATCAAAGTAAATTTCGGTACCAGCTCTAAGAACTCCTCTTGCATCAGTATGAAATCCTACAAGCTTCTTAGAATCTGATTGCAAATCTAATAGAGCACTTTTACCGATAAAATCTCTTACATCATTAGACATATCTATTGTCCAACCTAAATTAGATTCATAAGGATGATTTTCGATTGTCATATCAGAACCATATAGATTAAAACCTGCTTCAAGCCGTAGAGTATCTCTGGCCGCTAAACCCACAGGTTTAATGCCCTTGTCAATGAAATAATCCCATAACTCTAAACCACGGGCTGCATTACAAATAATTTCAAAACCAACTTCTCCTGTATAACCTGTTCTAGCTATCATTACTCCATCATGAGTCTGAATATGGAAGGGTTCTAGATCAACATCAAACATTTCACCTAAGTAATGCTTTGCTTTTGGTCCCTGCAAAGCGATGATTGATGCTTCCTCTTTAAAGTCCACCGCAACATCAAAGTTAAGAGCTACTTTCTTAAACCAGGCATTGTTTTGCTCTCTTGTGCCACAATTGGAAATTATTCTAAAGTTCTCATCTCCAAGATGGTAAACAATAAGATCGTCAAGAATCATTCCTTTGTCATTAAGTAAAGGCGAATATAAAGCTCTTGTACTACCTAGAATCTTATTCACATCGTTAGGTAGAAGATGCTCTAAAAACTCAACTTGTCTTGAACCTGCAAAATCAAATACAGCCATATGAGAAACATCAAAGATTCCCACATTTTCTCTAACCTCTTTGTGTTCTGAAATTTGAGAACCATAATTTACTGGCATTTCCCAGCCGGCAAAATCAACCATTTGCCCACCATTATTTGCGTGGAATTCGTTTAAGTAAGTTTTTTTCATTTATGAGCTAAAAATTCTATTTCAACACAGCCACCCATGGCTAAATCTGTGACTCCAAACGAGCTTCGTACTGGTAAGGGCTCGTTAAAATAACTTACATAGATCTCATTGAACTTAGGAAAGTCATCCATATTTTTGAGCATGACGAGCGACTTAACAACATTGGAGTAATCCAAATCATAGTAATTCAAACCATCTTTTAAGTTTTTAAATATTTGATGAGTCTCTGCTTCCACTCCTCCATCAACTAGACCATTTTCTCCTAGTCCTAGCATTCCAGAGAATTGAATAAAATCACCAATTTCAACGGCATCCGAATAAGGTGTATTCTTTTTTTCTTTATTTACAGTTTTGTATTTCATAGTTCAAAAAAATAGTGAAAATTTATATAAGATATTGTACAGTACCCACCTATGGCAGCAAACAAACAACAAAAGGTTTATCTAATACCTGAAGGTGAAACTAGAGATAGTCACACCTATCACTACACTGTTGTTAAAACTAAGAAGTTCATTCAAGAGAACGAGAAGCTAAAAATCAAAAAATTCAATCCTGTTAAAAGGAAGCATGAATGGTTTGTAGAAGCAAAGCTACCACCACATTCAAAGAATTAAATTTAGATTTTTCTTTTTAGATCGCTTTCGTTTTTTAAATATTTTTCAGGCAAATCAATTTTTTTGCACTGTGCTTTATAATTATATTCTTCCGTATTCGACTTCGGCGTCATAACAAGAGTTCTTCTATCTAAAGATGTTGTGTGGCCGGTTACATCACTAGTTATAGTGTAGTAATTTTCTCCATATTCTTGGAATTGACCGGTAAAAACATCACTTGGGTCATCTATTGCATATAGATCAGCAGTCATAGTCTCTTTATTTAAAATAATAGTATACGAATCACCATCATCATCACATTCAAGTGAAATATATTTATCCTTTGGATCACTGCAAGCTACAGTGATTAAGGCAACAAGTATGAGAGTGATTTTTTTCATTGATTTAGAATAAGTTTACATCTTTATTTTTTTTACTTGCTAAATAATCTTCAGGAACATCAACAACTTTACAATCTTCTACTGAAAAGGATTCTTTCCAGATTGGGTCGTCTGGGTACTCTAAATCCAAGTATAATGTAGAAAAATTTCTTCTATCAATTTTAAATTGTGGAAGTGGTAAAGGTTCATCTATCATCATAAAGTACCCAATTGTATGATCCTCGTAAATAGGAGAAATAGAGTTAAGTTCTTCAAAAGTTTCTAAATCCCAAGTGTACAAATAATGGTGATCACCTTCTTCAGTGTACATGCCCGAGACTAGTAAATTTTCTGGACCTTCTTTATTTTCTGTACTTTTTACAAAATAAGTTTCAAAAGTTTTGGCATCCTCATCCATAACTAAAATATGCACCTCTCCAGCTTCATTGCATTCAAGAGCGATGTACTTATCCTTAGGATCACTGCAAGCTACAGTGATTAAGGCAATAATCATTAAAGTAATTTTTTTCATTGATTTATCTTAACCTAGGTAAATCTATTTTCTCAAACACAATAATTAAAATAGCTTAAAATAGAATCTAGGGGTTTTATATGAGATTTATTCTATTATTTTTATCGTTCGCTATTTCAGCAGATCTGAGCGAGAACATAGACAAACACAAAGAAAAATACGACAAGCTTGCTTTAGATATGTGGGAGCTAGCTGAAATGGGCTATCTGGAGACAGAAAGTTCAAAATTAATGCAAGATGTGCTCAAGGAAGCAGGTTTTACCATTGAATCGGGTGTAGCAGGCATTCCGACTGCTTTTATAGCAGAATATAGCCAAGGTGGACCGGTTATAGGGATATTAGCCGAATACGACGCTCTACCTGGTTTATCACAGAACAATACACCTTATAGAGAAAGTGTCGGCGGAGATGCCGGACATGCCTGTGGGCATCATCTTTTTGGTGCTGCATCCACTCATGCTGCTGTTGCTTTAAGATACTGGCTTGAAAGAACTAATACCCCTGGAACGATAAGACTTTACGGTACACCTGCAGAAGAAGGAGGTAGTGGTAAGGTTTATATTGCCAGAGATGGATACTTTGAAGATGTAGATATAGTTCTGCATTGGCACCCTGACGATAACAACAGAGTTGGTTTTGGTACGAGTAATGGTAATAGATCAGCACGATTTACCTTTAGCGGTATCTCAAGTCACGCAGCTGGTTCTCCACAAAATGGACGTTCAGCATTAGACGGCGTTGAAGCTATGAACATGATGGTAAATATGATGCGTGAACATATGGATGAAGAAGCAAGAATTCATTACATCATAACCAAAGGAGGGCTTGCTCCAAATGTTGTGCCTGATGTAGCAGAAGCTTATTACTACGTTCGCCATCCAAGTCCTGATGGAGTTAGAGTCTTGTTCGAAAGAGTAGTTAAGGCAGCAAATGGAGCAGCAGAAGGAACAGAAACAACAATGTCTTATGAAATAATGCATGGCAATTATCCTGTAATGGCTAATGAAGTACTTTCCAGATTAGCTGATCAAGAACTAAATAAATTAGGTGGTGCAAGCTTGAGTTACACCAATGAAGAACAAGAATTTGCTGAAGAGCTATATCAAACACTTGTTAATCCCGATGCACAGATTGGTGATCAAACTACAATTCAGCCAATGGTTTATGTGCAAGGCAAAGGTTCAACTGATGTTGGTGATGTATCTTGGATGGTACCTACAACTGGAGTTAGGATTGCAACTTGGGTGCCTGGAACTTCAGCCCATTCATGGCAAGCTGTTGCTGCTGGAGGCACATCTATAGGAACCAATGGATCTCATTTAGCAGCCAAAGCCTTAGCCAATACAGCTTTAAAATTATATGAGAATCCAGAACTAATTGATGCAGCATGGAAAGAACATAAAATGAATGTAGGCGATCATGAGTACAGTTCACTACTCGGTGATAGAAAACCACCTCTCGATTATAGAAAATGATAGTTCAAGGAAGATGTCAGTGCGATCAAGTTAATTATGAATTTGATACAGAAAAAATAATTTCTGCACACCACTGTCATTGCAAAGATTGTCAAAGATCTACTGGTAGCGGTAAAGCTACGATAATCTATATTGCCAATAAAAATCTTAAGCTTAATGGAGAGCTAAAATTCTATGGCAAAAAAGGAACTACTGGCATGACTGTTAAAAGAGGCTTTTGTGAAAACTGCGGCTCAGGAGTTATGAGCTATCCTAAAGAAATACCATTATTGAGATTTATTAAAGCTGGAACTTTAGATGACTCAAGTTGGCTAAAGATAGATTCAACCTTCTTCACAAAATCAGCTAGAGACTGGGATGCTCCAAATGAAGATATTAAATGTTATGAAGGGAATCCTGATATTATGACTAACATTAAGAGCGTGATTAAAGCATTATGAAAAAACTTACAGCGATATTCCTATTAATTTTTACTTATCAAAGTATTCAGGCATCAGCTAATATTCCAGGGCCAAGAGACTGTTTCTGGTTGCGAGGTCCGGTTAGTGGTGATCCATACATTAATGTTGCTTATCCTGATTCAAATGTTTTTTATTGGGCAGCAGCATTCACTATGCCTGAAGGATCCAGAATGTATTTTGAAGGTGAATTTCCTTATGCCAGATACATGTCGGTTATAAGTTATGACAATCGAGGTAGACCTCTAGAATCTTTAGCTGACTATTTAATTCAACCTAGCAATGGAGCTTCAAATCCCTATATGGATGGCAATAACAGACTGGATGATAACAGAGGATATAAAATTGAAGTTCTGAACAAGACTCCAGCTGTAAAAAGAGAAACCGGTAGAGTAGCAAAAACTTCATCTAATATTATTCATGCACCTGAGCATGGCCCTCAACAACAGATAATCGTTTATAGAATATATTTGCCAGATACTGGCACTGCTCCACTTGGTGGTGTTGGCTTACCAGAGGTAATACTAGAAAAGGATGGTAAAACTCTCAGAGGCAAGGATGCTTGTAAAGCCTTAAATTCATCTCAAGATTTAGCAATAACAGTAGATGCTTTAGGTATACCACCAATCAAGTATAGAGAGCTTGCATCTCAACCAGACAAGCCAATGACTTGGCCTGCTCAGAATCCTCCTGAATGGTACATCCAACTAGATAGACAAAGTCTAATTGGTATCTATACAGGTGAGTTCAATAATAATGCCCCTAGAAGTACAGGTGGCTTTTTTCCAAATTTAGATAACCACTATTTGCGTACAATTGTAAACAGAAAGTATGGCAAGGTATTACTCATAAAAGCTAAAGCTCCACGAACACCAAAAACATTCAGTGGTAACTCTATCTATGAAGATAATGAGCTTAGATATTGGTCAATTTGTTCCAATCAAAGTTTTGGCAATACTCGAGTGAATGATTGTTTATTTGATGAAGAGATTCCTGTAGATGCAGATGGCTATTTCACAATCGCAATTAGCAAAGCTGAAGATAGGCCAAGAAATGCCATAAGAGAATGTGGATTAGCTTGGCTTCCAATTGCAGATGATGGTGATGGAGTGTTCGATGATGATGTTGCTATTGTGCAATTTAGGCATATGCTAGCTCAGGATGATTTCCCTCACTCTATTCAAAGCGTTGAGAATCAAGCCGACACCAAAAAGATAATGCGAGAATATTTTCCTAGAGGCAGATATCTAATGCCTAACCAAGTAGAAAGTTTCGTCCCTTGTCCTATCAAGGAAGAAGCTACTATCCCCAACATTGGCATTGAATACATTGAAGAAGAATTGGAGGAATGGGAACCCTTATAAATAAATGTCAGATTATTCATCTCATATTGGAATAGTTGGCGGTGGGATCTCTGGATTAATAGCAGGCTGTACACTGCTAGAGCAAGGTCATAAGACTGTAATTTTTGAAAGATCAAAGCAACTTAATGAACATGGTGCTGGGATTTCTGTATCACCAAATGCTATACGTATATTAGATAAATTAGATTTAAAAAATAAGTTTATTAAGACATCATTTTCCCCTCAAAAATTTATATTTCATTATAAAAATAAGAAGATTGGAGAAATTAGTGGCGATAAAGAATTCATAACATCTACAAGACAAAATTTATTACAAATTCTTTACGATAAATATATCCAGCTGGGTGGTGAAATTCTTTTTAATCATGATTTTAACAATCTAGATCAAAACAAAGTGCAATTAAATTTTAAAAATAATCTTAGTTATAACGTCAAGCATATTTTAGGCTGCGATGGAATCAAATCGCCAATTAGAGAAGAGTATTTTCCTGATTCAGGAGAACCGGTTTACAGCGGTTACCACGCATGGCGTGCCATGGGCACAGGGGAATTAGTAGATGGAAAATTACATTTGGGTAATGGCAAACATATTGTGGTTTACCCAGCAAATGAAAAGGGAGAAATTAGCATGACAGCTGTTGTTAAGAATAAAGATTCTGTAAATGATTCGTGGAGATCATTAGGTTCTAAAGTAGAAATGCTTAACGATTTTAAGACATTTGATCAAGAAATATTTTCGATGATAGATTCAAGCAAAGATATTTATAAATGGGGAATTTATACAAGACCTCCACTAAATTCAATCTACATTAAAAACATTACCCTACTGGGAGATGCTGCACATCCCATGGTACCTTTTCTGGGTCAAGGCGGTTGTATGGCTATAGAAGACGGATATACATTTGGAATGCTAGTCGACAAGTATCAGGGCAATTTTAGAATCGTCCAGCAGCACTATGAAAAAATTAGACTGAAAAGAACTAATAAGATTCAAGCGCAATCTTTACTGCAAGGAAAAATATACCATTTAACAAATCCTCTAATAGTTTTTTTTAGGAACATGTTCATTCGGTACACTTCAGTTGCAAAAACGAACATGAAAAAAATATGGAATTACGATGTAGATGCTGAAATAAAAAAGCTAGATAACGCTTAGTTAAGTACCAAGATAGATAAATTTAAAATTGATGCAAAAGTAATCCATAATAAATAAGGCAAATACATAACAAAACTAAGCCAAGCATCCTGCCCTTTTAATTTCATCAGAATGACAAGATTTATTCCAATTAAAGCCACTATGTCGATAAAAGCTATTTCTGGTTGTTGCTGAGCAAAAAATAGCCAGCTCCAGCCACTATTTAAAAGCAATTGAGGGATATACCACTTATACATTAACTTGGCGTGTAAGAAGCTCACTACAGCCATCAGAGTATAGAGAATGGGCCACACTATACCGAAGAGATAATTGGGTGGATTAAATGACGATTTATTGAGACTTTCGTACCAGGACCAATCTGTATAGTAAGTCGATAGACCACCAAGCCATGCAGCAAAAAAAGTCAGTATAGGCAAAGATACTTTTAGCAAATGATTTTTAGTCATTAATTATTCCATTTGTATCGTATTGCTTTAGAAAGTTCCAAATAGCTGAAGCAGCATGAATATCATCATTAGGCATGCTTGGCCATGAGTGACCAAAATTGGTCAGATACCATAGATGAACTTCAACACCGACGAGACATTGAGAATAGTAACTAACTTCACCCGTTGATCCATCTCCATTTGTATCTGGGACTTCTTCAACCACTAGCGAATTACACATGTTATAGGTATCCCAATAATCCATGACATCAGGAATAGGCTTCATAATAGTGTTACCCGCATAAGGAACTGTAGTATCAGAACTGCCATGAATTTGTAGAACTGATGTTGGGTGTATGGGACTACAAGAATTATAGGTTTGGTTTGTCATCGAACCAGTAACTGATGCTATAGCAGCTATTTTTGTGCTTAAATTACATGCAAGATGGTAGCTCATAAAACCACCATTAGACATACCAGTTGAATAGACTCTATCTAAATTTATATTGTAATTAGCTCCAAACCAATCAATTAAACTTTCAATAAAATCAACGTCATCTGTGGTGCTACCTATAGTCCAACCACCTACATTCCAATGGGTTTGACCAGTGGTATTTAAAATCGAACCCTGAGGGTAGATAACCATAAAATTATCTTGATCTGCTAGGGGCTGAAAACCTGTATAACCGAGATTCCATATGGCCCGACTGGTATAACCATGCAAGCTAAATAGTAGAGGTATTGGATCTGAGCTCTCTGAATAACTTTCTGGTATATATACATAGAGTTCTCTCTCTAGTCCTTGCCTGTTCATAGTGCAGTAATAAAGATTTCCTGAACTTAGGCTACATTCAGGATCTGTATTGGGAGCTGGAGTGGGTGCAGGTGTAGGGGCTGGTGTAGGGGCTGGTGTAGGAGCTGGTGTAGGTTGAGGTGCTGGATCAAAACTGCTACCTCCCCCTCCTCCACCACATGAGGCTAAGAAAAGAACAGTTACTGCTAACCAGAAACTCTTAATAAATTTATTCATTTATTTTCATTATAGAGGCAAATATATGACAGTGTTTGTAGAGAGAATCATTATAAAAATTAAACAAGTGATTATGGGGCCTAAGTAGACACGACCAGTCATTTGAAAAAATATTCTATTGAAGTAAGGCAAAATAAACATTATTGGTACTATTCCAAATAAAAGATTCACACTTAACCAATCAGTATTATTTGTGCTCCAATAAACTGTTCCTGTTGTTGCAAATACAGAGTATTGAATGACGATAATAAGCATTAAGCCTGCTGAATTAGCAAATCCTGCTATCAGCCTAGAAAGCCATTCAGGCTGACCCTCAAAGCGCATAGCACCATTAACTCGTAATGAATTAGAGAAGAAAAATATAAAAAAGAAAGGGAAGTACATAGCTAGTACTAACAACATTTCAGGTTGAAAGATTCTTACACCCATGAACCAAAACCTATAGTCAATGTGAAAGAGAAAATAAATTGTATAGAGAATAAGGTAGTAGATAATAAAGACTGTAAGTGCTAGTAGTATTGTTTTGAAAAGTTCGGTCTTAGTAATATCAAGCCCCCAAGAAGACTTCTTTACTCCATGATTTTTCCCAAACAGATGATAACTAAGGAAAAATAAGATAAACCCAATAGTCCCATTTAAGAGAGCCCATAGCATTACTGGATTATTCATTCTTTGAGGGAAGAACCAAGTTAATTCTCTATTTGCTGCTGTTGGAAATAATTGCTTAGCAACATCCACCATTGGAATAAATGTGATGCAAGCTACTGTAGCCCCGATTATAAAAATTAACCAAAAAATAATTTTCCCTTGGTTGGATTGCTGAGGTAAAGCCGGAGGAATTGTTTGTACTATTGATGAAAAATAATTAATCCCTAATAAAAACCTAGTCAATGGAATTATTAGCAAGAAACCAACAATCATATTTATTAAAGTAAATAATTCTTTCCATTGCCAAATTTGATCGTAAGGATCTAATTTAATGGGGGAATCAAAAACTTTATCAAAGTAACTTAATTGATTGGCATTTGCTTCACTATTGTAAGGTTGAAAAGGATGCAATAAAGGCTCATTAAAAACGACTCGCAATGTACTATTATCCATATCGCCATAGTACTTCCCTAGTTCAACTTTACTTACATGCTCATCTACTGTTAAGCCACTATTAACTGCTGTTATTGATTCGGGGGCAATCCTCATATTTGCTGCATCCCATCCTTTAAGTTCGTTTCTAAAGGCACCCTCATCATAAAGAGCGTAACTAATGCCCATATTAGACTTTGCTGGCTCTAAAATATCCTCTCTAAGAGTAAGCACATATCCAGATATATAGATTGAATGTAGTTTGCTTACAGTATTTTCTTTGGCCGCTTGTTTACCAAAATAATTTGCGCCTCTTATGGCAGCATTACCACCCATTGAATGCCCAGTTGTGCCCAATAAATTTTTATTTATATAATCAAAATCTTCAGAGGAATGAACATGTTCAATTAAGGCAAACATTCCGTATCCTTCGGTAGTGGCCGCTCTTCTGCTTGATGAAGAGCTAGATAGACCTTGAGCATAGGGATCAATTAGAGCTACTACATGCCCTCTTCTGGATAACTCAATGGCAATATTTGAGAGCGCTTCTTTTGATCTCTGAAAACCAGGAATAATGGCTATGAATGGAGATTTTGAATCAACTGTAGCTACATCAGGCTTATATAAGTCATAGTAGATATATTGACCATTACCAGTATCAAGTTTCTCCAAACTTATATCTGTTTTACCAAAATTATTTTGTATTAAAGAAGCAAAAAAACTACTAATTAATAGAACAGCAAGACAGTAATGTAATTTCATTTAAATACTATAAATGAAAACCCCGACCTCTATGAGGTCGGGGCTATTAAAATAACTTATTATTTAAGTCTCCAACCTACCCATGTAGATGGCGTATCACAAGTCATATGGTTCCATCTTTCTCGTTCAGTTTCTGAACCATAAGATTTTTCCCAAAATATATCATTATTAGCACCTCTAGCTTCTAAGCTTGGAGAAGCCGCACTAACCCAAAAGTCTGGTGTTTCTCCTCGATCAGAACCAGCTCCAGGATAAATATATCTGAAACCACCTTCAGCACCATTAGCATAATGTTCCATTGAAAACTTAGCCTGTGCTTCTCTCATAGCCACTGGATCTGCACCTTCAGTATATTTACATGGCCAGTAATCTACTACAAATTGATCATAAAGCTCATCTGAAGATGATGGCCCTACTCTTTGAAATGCCTCAGATGACTCACATTCCATGGGGCTTTCAGGAAAATTATCATCTGCACTCATTAATTCAAACATTTTATCGTTAAAAGCACCCTTGGCTTTCCTAGATGGTGCATGGGCAACGAACATCATATCGTGACCACCGGTCATTTCTTCATTTGCGTAATACGGCCAAAGTGCAACTATTCCAACTTCATTTTCAAATGAATCAGCTAGTTCAAGGTATGCTTGAACATTTTTTCCAAACATTTCTTCAGCATCTTCATCTGAGATGCCATCCTTTACGCTACAGTAGTTATATTCAGCTATAACATTTGTGTACATTTCATCATGGTTATCTCCCCATGCAAAAGCACTTAATAGTATTAGTAATAAAACTCTCATATTTATTTCCTCAAATTAGTCCTCGAAATCGGATCTAGTTGTTTGATGTACCCCACCATATGCTGCAGATGAATAATGTTGAGTTTTTATAACCCATTTACCCATTTCTTTTACCCAAGTAGTTGTTACACGTGTCCTATATGGCATATTATTTTCGCCAACAACACCTTCATAATAAAACCTAACAAAGTATGCATCATCGGATAGCTTTACAGCTTCAGGAAAAAATACATGATTTAGCCCTATTGGTGCATTTTTTTCATAGTCAGCGACTGTTAATGTTTGAACTGGCTTATGAAAACTACCATCAGAATTTGTACTATAAACACCTGACTTGCTTTCCATTGCTACTTGAGTAGCAAAATCTTCAGCAGTTCGTGCTGCATAGTATTTTTCGACAGCTGCTAATACAGCTTTATCTCCAGAATGATCTGAAGCATTAAAATTAAACGTTATAAATAACGAAAGTAATAATAAAATTCTCATTTTTTCTCCTATTAATCTGTGAATGTGTTGTAGAGCCATTCAACTCTGTAGGTTGATTGAGAGCCACAGTTTGCGTTTGCTCTAAATTCATCCCAGTAACCTTTTTCATTCATCATATCCCTATATTCAGGATAGCTAGCAACGATATCGCTTCTCTTTTTAGCGCTGTAATAATGGCGCATGATAACGAAGTCATAATCCGTATCAGGACTAGCACCTCTATATGGCATTAAATAATGCACTCCATAGCCTGCTCTATTGCCCATTTCAATTTCACTTGCTTCAACTCTGGCATTAAGATCCAAAAGGTTTTCCATGGTGCCATCGGTTACAAAGCTACATCTTTGAAAATCAACAAACTTAAATCTGTCTCTTTCATCCTGGGGTATTCTGATGCCACGAGCTCTAACTCCTCGCATAGAGATGCTTCTTTTAGTTTCGACAGCTTGGCCATCAAATTCACTATTTTCCGCTGCCCAAGCAGGATATTCATTCATATATGCTCCCCACTCTTTGTATTGCTCTTCGCCATCTGGCCAATAACCATATTCAATGATGTCGTATTTTCTTTCGCCAGACCATATCGGTACAAACAAAGATCTGCCATATTGAAGACCTTTTTCCTCAAGAAACTTTTTGTATTCCATATTCTGAGCTTTAACATCTTCGTATGATTTACCTTCTTGTATATCCCCAAAGAAGAACTCTGCTCTATATGTGTATTGTTCAGATGTTTCAGCAACTATACCGAAAGAAAGCACACTAAATAAAAATATATATATAAATCTCATTTCTTACCTATTCAACAAATACTGTATGGTTCTTGCCTTCATCAACCACTCTTATAACGAGCAGATCGGTACAGGCATCACCTAGATCTGGAGCATCATCTTCGCCCCCATGTACCCAATCAGTTCTTTCAAACCAATATTCACCTTTGGTGTAGTTTTTCCATTCCCCAGTAGATTTAGATTGAGAAACGCCATCTAATACGTAAACCAATGTACCAGCTGCTGGATGGAAGTGTTTTGGTGTAGTGCCAGCAGAACAAGTTGAACGNTTTTCAACATAAAGCTCCATGCCNCCATCTAAATTAAATACNTCAGAAGANGANAAACCTTCAAATGTAGGTTGCTCATGATCNTCAGCTGAAAGTANAAATGTAAGAAAAAGTGTTATTAATAAAAGTCTCATTTANCCTCCTNTTTTGNNTATAAAATTTNNATTAATNTTTAATGAGAATGACTCTCATTNAAAAAATATAACANAGNACANGTTAATTAGCTANCNTTTTNNNTNANAAANAATNAANTGTCACANAAATGTAATAAAAGTANACANAATGTGCANAAAGNCCANNTNNTCNTTTNTGTTAAGGTAGNAGNTTATGAAATCNTATTTAAGGTATCTAGTNGANTTNCTNGTCATAATTACAGGNGTTGTTNTNTCNTTNTATNTAGATGATTTAAGGCAANTAAATGAAAAGAAAGGCTATAAAGACACTCTTATTGAGGANCTACTTATAACTTCACAAGAGGATTTAAAGCAAATTAATAAAATTACTGAAGACCTTAATAAAGTGCAGGTATATGTCGATGATTTTTTAAACGATTTAAGCGATGGTGTAAAAAGTCTTACAGACGATCAGGTAGCGGAAAAATATTTATTTATAGTCCAAAAAATGAGTGTTTCTTTCTTTCCACAGAATGGAACTTTTAATCAACTTATATCAACAGGATCATTAGACTTGATAGACTCTAAAGAATTTAGAAGAGTGCTCTTGAACAATTACACTCACTACTATGAAAGAAATAGCGCAAACAACAGAACGCTTGATGATTTATATCTAGCTTTTGGAGCTAATATCGATCCATTTATAACCGTTGTAGCTATTGAAGAAGAAGATGCTTCATTCATCTATTCAGATATGGTTGTAGAATCATATGACATCGATGAAGATTTTTATCTATCTAATACATTTAAAGCTTATCTTCTTACTGCTAAATCTATGGTTGGAAAAAATATTGATATGTTAGATATATTCAGCAAGAGCTACAGTGAAATTATAGCCCTTGCTAATGAAGAAATTAATTAATTACCAACCGCAATTTCTGCCTTGATTTTTTTCGTCTAACCATTCTTTCAATGGAGCATAATAATTAAGCATGGAAGTTCCACTTAATTCTCTCGTTCCAATGATATTCTCTAANGCATCTTGCCATGGCTTGCTTTGACCTAAGCTAAGCATAGCTCTTAAGCTATCACCAGCAACTTCATTGTTATAAATAGAACATTCATGTAAGGGTCCATCAAAGCCAATTTGTTCACAGAGAGACTCATGGAATTGATATTGGAGGATACGAGCCAAGTAATACCTGGTATATGGTGTATTACCTGGAACATGATATTTTGCTCCTGGATCAAAGGCATCTGCAGGTCTATCATTTGGAGACTTCACGCCCTGATATTTTTCTCTAAGCTCCCACCAGTGATCGTTAAGCTCCTCATCTGATAGCTCGCCATTAAAGACAGCCATTCTCCATTTATCGAGCATCAGTGTCCAAGGTGTTGCAACAACGCTATCGAGAGCCTTTTTCATTAAAAATGCTACTTCATTCTGCTTTGCAGATTCTGCTTCTTCTGATGTTGCAAAACCAATCTGCTCTAAGTAATTAGGCGTAATAGATAATGTTAATAAGTCTCCTACAGCTTCATGAAACCCATCATTTGCTCCACGTTGGAATACAACTGGTTGATCTTTATAAGCTTGATAGTAAAAAATATGACCAAGTTCATGATGTATAGTTGAAAAGTCTTCTTCATTTTTATCAATACACATTTTTATTCTTAGATCTTGATTTGCAGAATCAATGTCCCATGCACTCGCATGACAAACAACACCACGGTCTACAGGCTTGATAAACAATGACCTTTCCCAAAAAGTATCTGATAAAGGCTCAAAACCTAAACTAAGGAAAAAGTCTTCAGATATCTCGACCATTTCAATTTCAGTTAAGCCCTTATCTTCTATAACCTTAGTTATATTAATTGGTTTTCCAGTTGACTCTTCTTGGTATGCAATGTCATAAATATTTGCCCATGATTGNGCCCACATGTTTCCAAGAACATGTGCTGGTATTGAACCTTCATTTTCAACTACTTCATCACCATAAAAATCATTTAATTCTGCCCTTACATGGCATTGAAGTGCTTCATAGAGGGGTTTTAAATCTTCATAGACCCTGTCTACTGTTTCTGAAAATTCACTCGCAGGCATATCGTACTGACTGAACCATAAATCAGATAAACCATCAAAGCCTAGATCTTGTGCTCCTTGATTACCTATATCAACCATTCTTAAATACTTAGCTTTCATAGGTTTACCAATTTCTCTCCACCCACTCCAAGCTTTTAATAATTCATCAGGATTTCTTGAGTTATCAATTATGTTTTCAAAAGCTTCTAAGTCATAACAATCACCTTCAGCAAAACAATGTGAACCACTACCATACATAGATTCTAGTTCAGTCATTATTGACGCCATTTCACCAGCCAGATCATCATCTAGCGGCGGCGGCATAACAAAGCCATTTTTGATTATATTCAAAGCTCTTCTATCAGATGGGTCTAACTCTAGATCGTCAAAAGATGATGCAGTTCTTGCTTGTTCCAGAGCTTCTAATGTTCCTCTTTTGCTAAAGTCAGCTGCAACTTTTTGTGAGTCATAAGTAATGAAGTTTGATTGAATCCAAAATGCAGATGAGTATACGGGCCCTTCTGTTTTTGCTTTTTCTTCAACCTCGGCTAAAAAGTCTTTAGCATCTTGTTCTGTTACGGTATCTGCCCCATTTGAGCAGCTTAAAATAAGTAGTAAAGATAGTGTTATTGTTAAATATTTAGACATGAAAAAATTATATCACAATGAAAATTGCGAAAAATAATTACTGCTTTATAGTTAATAAATGAGTTCTATAGGTCTATTTCTGCATACGGGGATTCTTATGGCTTTATTTCTTAGTTTTAATGACAAAGATAAAAGCCGAAAAAAATTATACCTAGTAGTAGCAGTTATACTTTTTGGGCTCACTTTTTTTATTAGATAGATAGGAGTACAAATGAAAAACATATTAATGATATTGGCTTTAGCAAGTATTAGTGCATGCACTTATGCAGATGCAGACGAATGGCCAGATAAAGAATGCAATGATTACAGTGCTTACATTGGTTTCTTAGTAGCAGCATCTGGTGCTTCTATGGAAGAAGCAAGTGAAGCAAGTGAAGCTGGAGATAAGGCAATGGCTGATGAGAAGTTCATGGCCAGTCATATGCTTGCTGAACAAGCTGCCAACCACACTAAAGTATTTAACACTTTTTGCGATTAAGGCTAGAAAATACCTATTTATGGTTATTTAAAGCAGTTTTTAAGCAATAAATGGCAAAAATATCGAAAATACTATATCTATGTGGCTCGTTCTGCCATATAGTTGAGAACATTATAAGGAGGCCAGATGCAAAAAGGAGTCGTAAAGTTTTTTAACAATTCAAAAGGTTACGGTTTTATTGCACCTGAAGACGGTTCTAAAGATGTATTCGTACACATTAGTGCACTTCAAAAAAGTGGACTAGAATCACTAGAAGAAAACGACAATGTCGAATTCACAAGTGAAGAATACAATGGAAGAGTTGGCGTAGGTGAAATCAAACTAGTTTAACTATCTTTTAATCAACAATATTTAGCTTGCCTGTACCGGCCATTCCTGAATGGACTGTACAGAAGTAGTACATAGTGTTATTTACCAGATCATCTGGAACATGCCAGGTGATGGTATCAGTATTGATTGTTATTCCCTCATTATAAATGGCACCCCCTGAGTGGGATCCATCACTCATATCGCTTATACGAAAAGGATGCCCATCAAAAGCAGAGATATCAAATTCGTATGTAGAACCTCTTTTAAGAGTTAGTTCTTTATTTGCCTCTCCATCGATATAAAACTTGTTACCATTATTAGTGCTTACGACAGTTACTGAATATGTGCTTTCGGGATTTGGCGGTAGCTCTGGTAAGACAGAGTCATCACAATTAGCTTCCTCTCCTTTTATGAAATCAAATTCATCTTGATCAAAGTAAAGATTATTAATGTATTTAATTTCAACCCATTTTTTTAAATAGGTGCAATGAAAACCAGTATTATTGGGCATCCAATCTACTGGATCATAACTGCTTTTCGATTGATTTGATGCTGCACCGACTGCAAGAAATTCATGCGACGTCTCAGGCAAAGTGCCAGGAAATTTATCTCCTGTATTTGCAAAATATCTTTTTTCGGTTGATGTCCAAGCGAAAGCACCACTATTATGTGCTTCAAACAGAGCAACAACATGATCAATCTGAACATCTGATGCACTGTAATAATAAGTATCATCATACGGGTCATACCATTTACCCGTAAGAATAAGGCAGCCATCTTCTCTATAAACTAGAGGATTAGAGGTATCATCATCTATATGCTGCGCTATTAAGACCTCATGCCTATTTGACAAACAATCATTATCAGCATCATCCCAAGTTGGATATTGAGAATCTCTATCATAGTCATCTGCATTGACAGNCCCAATGTAAATATCTCTATTAAAAAGAGTTGATGGTGTCGGAGCAGGTGTAGGTGCTGGTGTTGGAGCAGGTGTAGGTGCTGGAGTCGGTTCCGGTTCAGGATCCGAAGAAGAGCCTCCCCCTCCTCCACAAGAAGCCACAAAAATTAGCGTAAATAATATTGAGAATATTTTTTTAAGTTCCATCTAATTTATTCTACTCAATGATAGGAAAAAGACTACTTTATGAATTAATTTTTATGCATAGCTTTTGAAAACATTTACAATAAGTGGATGGATGGACTTTATGTATTACTGGGATGCTTAGTATTCTTTACTATCTATATTTTTCTTGAAGCAAGGCCAAAAGGACTCTCTATGAAGAATCTTTTTAAAAAGGATAAAGACTAGGTTTGGCTAAAGTACACTTTCACTATTCGACTATGAATGCGGGGAAATCAACTTCTCTACTACAATCAAACCATAACTATGAAGTACGAGGATTAAAAACTTACCTTTTTACGCCAAAGGCAGATGCAGATATGTATCACGGCTCTATACATTCCCGTTTAGGTTTAGAAAAGAAGGCCAATATATTTGAAGAATCATTTGAATTTGATAAATACTTTCTTGATAAAAAAGATGAAAAAATAGCATGCATCTTAATTGATGAAGCTCAATTTTTAACGAGCAAGCAAGTAAAAGAGCTATGTTTAGTTTGCGATAAATTAAATATACCTGTCATGTGCTATGGCATTCGAACAGATTTCAGGGGTGATTTATTTTCAGGCAGTGCAGCTCTGCTTGCCTATGCTGATACTTTAATTGAGCTAAAGACTATCTGTGAATATGAAGGCTGTGCAAGAAAAGCCACTATGATAGCTAGATATACCGATGGGAAGATAGTTACAGAGGGACAGCAGATAGATATTGGCGGAGATAAATATAAAGTTTTTTGCAGAAAACACTATAGAAAACTAACTAATCTTATTTAAACAAATAAACCAGCGACTAAGCCAGTCAAGCACGAGGCTAAAGTTGCACCCACTAAAGCTTTGCCAGATACTTGTATTAGATCTGGTACTCTTTCAGGTGCCATAGATCCAATTCCAGACACCAAGATTCCAACACTAGAAAAATTAGCAAAACCACAAAGAGCATAAAGGATAATTACTTTTGTTCTATCACTAAAAGTTGCTGGATCTAAATCACCCAATGTTTCATAGGCAATGAATTCATTAGTAGCGATTTTAATTCCAAGCAATTCAGCTGCCCCAGTCACCTCAGACCAGGGAATGCCCATCAACCAACTTATTGGAGCAAATATATAGCCAAGTATTACCTTTAAAGAAAGATCCGCATCCAATAAACTTAGAAATCCATCTATTATTGATACGAGAGCTAAAACAGATATAAGAATAGCAGCAACATTAACAGCTATACTCAGCCCATCTTTAGTCCCTTTAGTAATTGCATCAAATGATCCTGAATATAACTTTTCTACTTTTTTATCTTTTATCTCATGAGTAATTTCATTTGAAGGGTACATTATCTCTCCATACATTATTGCTCCAGGAACAGATAGAATTGATGCAGTTAGGAAATGTTGTACTGTATTTATATCACCAAATTGAGTTTTTAGGAGGCCTGAAAGTGCAACCATTATAGATCCTGAAATTGTAGCCATACCAGCTGTCATTAAAATTAAGAGTTCTTTTTTGCTCATCTTTGAAAGATAAGGCCTCACAAATAAAGGAGCTTCAACTTGACCAACAAAAATATTAGCTGCTGCCCCAAATGATATAGGCCCACCTAAACCAAAAAGCTTTTCACAGACATAGGAAAAACCTTTGATGACTAATGGTAATATTCGCCAGTGCCACAATAATGCACTAATACTAGCCATTACAATTATTAAAGGCAGGACATTTAAAGCAAAGACAAAGGGGTTATTTACAAATATATCACCAAAAACAAACTTAGTTCCCTCTGCTGTAGCTGATGATAATTTTGCGACACCTGCACTGATAACTTCAAAAAAACCAGCCACAGAAGGATTAAGCAGTATAAAAGCAAATAAAACCATAGCAGCCATAGCTGCGATAATATTCTTAACTTTTATAGCTCTGAAATTGTTAGAAAGTGGCACAGCAATTGCTGTTAACAATAAGGCACCTAATACAATCTGTAAGTAATACATTTATTTAAGTTTTATATCTCGAACACGTTTATCTAAGAACTTTTCTGCATTTAAATCACCCTCTTTGTTCAAAATGATTTCAGGTCTTGGGTGTAAGAAGAATGGAATACTATATCTAGCTTTATTATCATTACCTTTTGAGATGACTCTATGTGGAGTGCTTGTAAGTTTTTCATTCGACATAATTTGCAGCATATCCCCAATATTGCAGATTATCTCACCCACATTACAGCCACACTCAACCCAATTACCTTGCTTATCCTGAGCTTCAAGTCCTGCTGCATTTCCACCAATTAGTAGTGTTATAAGGTTTACATCACTATGTGCTCTCGCACGTTGCTCGTTACCACCCTCTGTAGCTGGATAGTGGATTAATCTAAGGATAGAATTTCCATCGACAGCAGAATCAACTAAATCGGAATTATATTCGATATTAAAGTTACTAAAAGCTTTCAGAACCTCAGAACCCATTGTTTCGAATTCACTATATAAAGTATCGAGAACTTCAAAATCTTCTACCTCATCTATATATAAATTAGGCATTAAAGAATTATTAGTGGTAGATCCCTGGTGCCAAAACTCTTTTTGATCAGCTACTTTTTCATTTAAAGCAGTTTCTATACCGTAGGGAGTATACCCTCTAGCACCATTAGACCCTTTTAAATGATATTTATATTTTGTTTCATAAGGCAGCTTGAATATATCTTCTGCGACTGAAAATACTTTTTCAATCAGTTTAGTGTCTATTGAATGATCATTAATAATAAAAAAACCATTGTTTTCTAATGTCTTAGTTAGAAATTCTAAAACATCTGAATTTCTATTTTTTAGATCATTAAAAGAAATAGTAGGAATTTTTTGCATTCCACATTATACCTGTTATTTTTTTCGTGTAAAAAAAAAGGGCAGCCTAAGCTACCCTTTTTTAATATCGAATTTCTAATTAGAAACTTAACTTAAATCCGAGCATCATCTTCCATGATGAGACGAATCTAGCACCATTTCTGTAACGTAGATGTCCATCATCAAAGTTTGAATAAACGTAGGCGCCATTAACGACTTCTGCGTCCATACTCTTAGTTACACCAAGATAACCTGCATCATAAATTTGACCGTTATCTTCGTTTAACAAGTTTCCAAGGTTATAAATATCAAGAAACAGCTCTGCTTTGGTATCACCAAAGAAGCTACCTTCCGGTAAAGCTAATTCTTGAGTAACCTTAAGATCCATTCTTGTTATCCATGGAGCCATAAAGCCATTTGCCGGAGCAACTTGACCTTTATATGAGCTCAGATATTTATCTACAAAAGCGTAGAAAGCATCACCTGTATCATCACTAAATGATACTAATGGATCACCTGGACCTGTTGGGACATACCATAGATCTCTTTCATCTCTATAACCCTCACCTATAAGGTTAGTGTCATAGGTATAACTGAATCTTCTACCAGATTCTCTCTTCCAGAAGAGGTAGAATCTAGTTGGATTTTCAGCACCAAAGATTTCTGCTGTGTAATCTAAAGTTCCAACCATTCTCTCATCTCTACCCCATAAAGAAGGCTTAGTACAGAGATTTGGATAGAACTGGTTATTACATGTAGCGTATTTACCATAGTTAGAACCTTGTGTAGATGAACCTGCGCCAAATACATCTCTAGCATCGGTATTTGAATATGAGAGATATACTTTTAACTTGTCATCTAAGAAAGATTTTGACAACTTATGAGACCATGATCTTGTTTGACCCTTATCGGTATAAGTTGTATGAAGATCCCCTTCACTATTGTTATAGTAGGTTCTTCCATCTGGTAAAGTACCAGCAACATTTCCTTCTAATGCTGGATCGATATAAGCAAACGCTCTATCAACATCATCATGGTTAAATTCTAGACCGTAGAACCATCCATTTGTAAGTTCTACATCAAATGCTAATGCAAATCTCCATGAAGAAGGTAGACCAAAGTCTGAGTCTAGTGAGTTAACATCACCACCTGCAGAAGCTGATAGTCTAGTAGCTCTACTTTGATCGTTTGAATTAGGATCAAACATAACTCCATCGATAGGCTGTCCACTAAATGTGAAAGCTTCAAATTCTGCTTTGTTGATACCACCATCATTACTCCATGAGTTTGAAACCCAAACACTAGGTAATCTACCTACGAATAGGCCATAACCACCACGCATTTGAACTGATTCAATCGGTAGCCAATCATAAGTTCTGCCACCAAGGAAGTAATCCATAAACATATCTGTAGCATCATAGTCAAAACCTAATCTTGGTTGAACTACACTGTCATCAATGCCTACATCTGTTCTATAACCTGTAGCTGCGAAGTACGCATCATTCGCATTAGGTGTGTTATTTGTTGATGTATCATCAACTCTAACACCCATTAAAAGGTTTAACTTGTCATTAACTCTCCAATCATCTTGGAAATATAGAGTTGTTTTTTCAAGCACCCAGTTAACAGCATCACCATTAATGACACCACCAACACCACCTTCTAAGAGGTAATAAGTAGGAGTACCTGCTTCAAACTGATCTATACCAGAGAAACCATAACAACCACCACCACAAACTCTAAATGAGTTCATAATGTCATCTTCGGTACTCTCGTAACCAAAGCTTAGGTCATGATTAGCACTAAGTGAATAAAACCCTTTCACTGAAAATGCTGTTGAATCAACAATAATTTCATTGTTATATCTAAACTGATCTTGTCCAAACCTTAGAGTTTCATACTGACCAGATCTAGCTGATCCCCAAATAGTTCTAAATGGGTTAGTACAGTTTGAACTTCCAGTACAACTTCCATCTGCATTATTAATTGCAATGGATACTGATGGGAAATTATCTCCTCTATAAGGATCTTGATTATCAGTTTGTGTTCTAGTTGACATAACTACCTGTGTAGAAAACTTATCACTCCAGTTACTAAATAACTTAGAAGTCATAACTTCGACACCTTGCTTATCGTCATACCATTGGCTATCAAGTGAGAAACCAAAAGGTGGCTGCCCTCTGACTTTAACCAAATTGGACGTAGTATCGATGTAAGAAACTTCAACTTCGTGATCATCATTCAGAAGATAATTTAATTTTACAAATGTATTCTCTGAAAGATTGTTTTGTTCTGTATTATAAGTACCTGGATCAAAACCATATAAGCTTTGTGCTGATGCTCTAACTCTATCAACTAGAGCTTGAGTAACGTAGTAAGCTTCAAGTGTTGCTCCACTTCCATTAGGACCATAAAAGGCAGGATAAACTTGCTCAAACTTTTCATAGTTAAAGTAGAAAAATAGTTTATCTTCCATTATAGGACCACCAAGACTGAAGCCCATAGTGTCTTCTGTAAAGGTATCTGGCGCATTACCATTTGCATCGTCACCAACAAGATCTTCATTTCTGTTATAAACGTAGAAGTCACCTTCAAAATCGTTTGTTCCAGATTTAGTAACAGCATTCACACTACCGGTAACGAAGCCTCCTCTAGAAGCATCAAATGGCGTGATATCAACTGAAATCTGCTTAACAGTCTCAATTGAGAATGAGTTTCTTAACGTTGGTTGACCACTATCATTTAAACCAAATGCATCATTAACGGAAACACCGTCAATAGTAATATCATTTGTTCTTGGGTTTGAGCCCATGACTGATAGTGAGAAGAAGTCTTCAGATTGATCAACAGCAACCCTTGGGTCTAATGCTGCAACATCTTGAATACCTCTATCTGATGACGGCATGCCATCAATTACATCTTCACCAAAAACGGTTCCATTCCCAAATCTAATGGTACTTTCAAGAGCGGAGGCGCTAACAACAACTTCTTCGAAGTCTGCTGCTAAGAAAACATCAACGCTAGATACTTCACTAAACTTAGTGTAGACAGCTGTTGCTGATGCATCAGAATAACCTGCTTTAGTTACGGTTACGCTGTACGGGCCACCTGGTGCTAGGTTATTAAAACCAAACTCACCGTTTGCTCCTGTAAGTGCATTACTGGTAGAACCATTTGGCACATATACTACGACTACTTCAGCTCCTGAAACAGGGCCTGAAGAATCGGTCACGTATCCCTTGATACCTGATCGGACATCAACTTGGGAAATCGCGTAAAACGAAAATATCGCTAGACAAAGCGATAAAAGAATTTTTTTCATATAGTTACCTCAAATTCGATATTTCTATATTCTACAACTAAACAAGGAGAAGTTTTAACGGTTATGTGAAAACTATGTGAATTATTTTTGTTCTTCGATTAAATCAAAATCTAGATAATTTGCCAAAACCTTTGGAATACGGACACCTAATCCATTTTCATAAAAATTTTCAATTATTGCCAAAAGAGTTCTTCCAACTGCTAATGCTGAACCATTTAAGGTGTGAGGGAAAAACTTATCTTTACCATCTTTTACTCTTGCATTAATTCTTCGTGCTTGAAAATCTCTAAAATTTGAACAAGAGGATATTTCTCTAAAACAATTTTGGCTAGGCAGCCATACTTCTATATCAACAGTCTTAGCCGCTGAGAACCCTAGATCTCCTGTACATAAGACTACATGACGGTAAGATAATTCTAATTTATCAAGTATTTTCGAAGCATGTAAAACAAGCTCATCTAAGCATTCATTTGATTTTTTAGGATCACTAAATTTAACTACTTCAATTTTTTCAAATTGATGCTGTCGTATCATACCTCTTGTATCCTTTCCATAACTTCCTGCCTCAGCTCTAAAGCATGGGGTATGTGCAGTTAAGTTTATTGGTAAATCAGATGAATCTATTACCTCATCTCTTAAAAGATTTGTTAGCGGAACTTCTGCAGTAGGAATTAGATATTTACCATCACCGACCTTAAATTGATCATCTTCAAATTTTGGTAATTGTCCTGTGCCCACCAATGAATCAGCGTTCACTATAAATGGCACATACATTTCTTCATAACCATTATCTTTAGCTTCATCTAACATAAATTGGATGAGAGCCCTTTGTAATTGTGCTAACTTGCCTTTTAAGACAACAAATCTAGCGCCACTTAATTTATTGGCAAGATCAAAATCTAATAAACCAAGTCTTTCTCCAATCTCCACATGATCTAAGCCATCTTTGTGCTGCGTAAAAATCTTTTTATTAATTTCATCATTATTAGATTCATCATTTCCGAAAGGTACATCTGCATCAGGCAAATTTGGTATCTGCAGCATAGTCGTATAAATATCAGTCTTAAGAAGATCAAAATCTTTCTGTAGTTGACTGATTGTTTTATTTAAATTTTCTGAATCGTTTTTTAATTGTTTTGTATCTTCACCTTTACTAGCTAAATTTCCAATTTCTTTAGAAAGGTTATTTTTTTGGCTCTTAAGTTCATCTAATTCAGTTTGAATGGTATTTTTTTTAGAATTTTTATTTATGAGATCATCAAGATTAACTTCACAACCTTTTGCACTGAGACCTTTTTTATAAAGAGCTATATTTTCTTTCAAGTCATTTAAATCAATCATCAGTTATTATTTCGTATCCCTCTGGAGCTATATAGCTAATATTAGTAGATTCAAGAACAAAATTCTCAAATTTAATTAAAAACTTATTGTTTTGAAAATTTAGTACATGCATTTCATATAGGAGATTATTCTTGAAAATTATAATGGCATTACTTATGCGTCCGTCATTAATATTTAATTTATAACATTTTGAAGAACACGATAATTCATCGTATTCATATGAATTTAATAGTAATTGTTTAACAAGAAATGCTTCATCATCTCTGTATATCATTACCTGCTTGAAATCATCGTCTTGTATGTAAAGAAACCCTTCTAAACCGGCTAAAATTTGATTACTTGGGTATTCAACAGAATAAATGAAATCCCCATCTAAGTAAGACATGTATCCCTTAGAAACGATTGATTCAGAATCAGAGATAATGATATCTGCAGAGAATATATGATTCTTTGATAAAAGTTCAGGTAAATCTGATGAAAATATGAAAGACGACAAAAATAAAAGAGCAGCTCTCATTAAAGGACTTCTCTTGAACCATTAGAGTTCATCGGAGAAACAATTCCATTCTCTTCCATTGCTTCTATAAGTCTTGCCGCTCGATTATAGCCAATCCTAAATTTTCTTTGGACAGAAGAAATAGAAGCTCTTCTTGTTTCAATAACAAACTCAACGGCTTCATTGTATAAATCATCATCAATCTCAGAATCATCCGACAATTCCTGAACTTCAATTGATTTTATTACTTCCTCTATGTAAGTTGGCTTTCCAGTATCTCTTAAATATTTAGCAATTTTTTGAACCTCATCATCGCTAACAAAGGCACCATGTATCCTTTGAGGAATAGATGTACCAGGTTCAACAAAAAGCATATCTCCATTACCAAGTAACTGTTCAGCCCCACCTTGATCCAAGATAGTTCTAGAATCAATTTTAGATGAAACAAGAAAGGAAATTCTTGAAGGAATATTAGCTTTTATAAGGCCAGTTATGACATCAACAGAAGGTCTTTGTGTAGAGACTACTAAATGCATTCCAGATGCTCTAGCTTTCTGCGCAAGACGAGATATTAACTGTTCTACCTTCTTTCCAGCAACCATCATCAAGTCAGCTAATTCATCAATTACTATGACAATATAGGGAAGAGGTTCTATCTCACCGTCGTTTATTTCAAAAAGCTTTTCTTTAGTATCTTGAGCGATAGAATTTAACTTAAGAACCTTTTGGTTATAACTTTCCAGACTTCTAACACCCAATGCTGACATTAACTTATATCTTTTATCCATTTCTTTTACGCACCAATTAAGGCCGTTAGCGGCTTTTTGCATATCAGTTATTACTGGTGTAATTAGATGTGGAATGTCATCATAAACAGATAATTCAAGCATCTTCGGGTCTATTAAGAGAAGTCTTAAATCTTTAGGTGAATTGTTTCTTAATAAGTTTAAAAGAATTGTATTAACTCCAACAGACTTACCGGAGCCTGTAGTTCCTGCAACTAGAAGATGTGGAAGTTGTTGTAAGTCAATTTTTGAACTCAGTCCTGAAATATCCTTTCCAATACTAAATTCAAGTGGCTTCATTGATTCTTTCGAGTGTTCATGGATAGCGGAATATAAAGTTACAAGTTTCCTTTTAGGATTAGGAATCTCAATTCCAATTGATGATTTTCCTTCGATGACTTCAACTACCCTAACACTCTTAACAGCGAGGGATCTTGCTAGATCATTGGCTATATTTGTAACTTGGCTGGCTTTGGTGCCTGGAGCCAAGCTAATCTCAAATCTTGTAATTACTGGGCCGGGAAATGAATCTTCCACTTTACCTTCGATTCCAAATTCTTCTAATTTGATCACTAGATTAGTAGATAGGTCTTCTAAGTATTCTTTGGTTACGTCTGCTGACTCATCAATTTTTTGATCAAGAAGATCAAGGAAATCTTTTTGCTCTTCTACTTCCACTTGGGTTTTAGAAGTTAAGGGTTTTTTTGTTTCAGTTTTAGTAGACGATTTTGATATCTCAACATCTTTGATGACAGTTTTTTTCTCTGGAATTTTATTCGGTTTTTGATCCTTTTTATTAGTGAGTGAACTTACAAATGATATAGCATCATAAAAAACAATATACTGTAATAATATAAAGATAATAATTGATATAAATCCAAGCCAAAACGTCACTAGATATACTCCAAAAGAACTTATTAAATTTTCTCCTGCAATTCCTCCAATATCATCAAAAAAAGCTGCATAAAATGTTACAAGTGGAAAAATTGATATCATGCTAACTAAAAATTTATTAAAAAGATTAATGCGCTCAAAGTTATTGGATGAAGGCTTTGAAATAAACAACATTAGCCCAAAATATGCCAGCAATAAGGCTAAATAATAGGATGAGTATCCTAAATAATAAAAGAGGGTTGATGAAAACAATGCTCCTAAATAACCAAGACTATTCTCATAACTTAATTCATCATTTGAAAAACTTTGAACATTATCTTGTGGAGAAAATGTAAATAAACTAACAAATAAAAATAAGGAAAAAATTACTAGAGCAACACCAGAAAACTCTCTATAGATTCTATCAATTGACATGCTAAGATATTGTAACTAAAAAACCACAAGGACACTTGCTTTTAGATAAAAAACTATGGAACAGCAATTAATAATATTAGGCTCAGGTCCAGCTGGATATACAGCAGCTGTTTATGCTGCGAGAGCTAATTTAAAACCGCTTTTAATAACTGGATTAGAAGTAGGCGGACAATTAACAACTACCACTGAAGTAGAAAATTGGCCTGGTGATTTTGAAGATTTACAGGGCCCTGATCTTATGGTTCGTATGCAGAAACATGCAGAAAAATATGATGTAGATATACGAACTGATTATGTTAAGAGCGTTGATCTATCTAATCAGCCTTTAATACTTCAAGGCGAAAAAGATACTTACAAAACAAAAAGTTTAATTATAGCGACTGGTGCTAGCGCTAAATATCTTGGTTTGGAAAGTGAAAAAGCTTTTCTTGGTAAAGGAGTTAGTGCATGCGCTACATGTGATGGATTCTTTTATAAAGATCAAGAAGTTGCAGTTGTAGGTGGCGGTAATACAGCTCTAGAGGAAGCCTTATATTTAAGTAATATCTGTTCCAAGGTCTATTTAATACATAGAAGAGATGAATTTAGAGGGGAAAAGATCTTACAAGATAGAGTGTATAAAAAAGTAGATGAAGGCAAGATTTCATTAATACTAAATTCAACACTTAAGGAAGTTCTTGGCGATGGTGCTGTTTCAGCTATAAACATACTTAATAATGATGGTACAGAAAGCAATTTATCGGTTGAAGGTGTTTTTATAGCAATTGGGCACACTCCTAATACAAATATCTTCAAAGACAAATTAGAGATGAAAGATGGCTACATTATTACTAAAACAGGTTTTGATCTTGGTTCAACCTCAACATCCATTAAAGGAGTTTTTGCAGCTGGAGATGTAGCAGATTATAACTACAGGCAAGCAATAACTAGTGCAGGCTTCGGTTGTATGGCTGCTCTAGATGCTGAACATTACTTATCATCACTTGAATAAAGTAAAAATATGAAAAAATTAATTATTCTTAGCACTTTCTTCTTCTCAATCAGCGTCCATGCATTACCGAATTGTCCTTCAGACACTTCAGTGAGATGGGATAACTGTTTTGGAACTTACACTTTTGCCAATGGAGACAAATACGTCGGTGAATGGAAGGATGACAAAAAATACGGACAAGGCACTTACACTTTTGCCAATGGAGACAAATACGTCGGTGAATGGAAGGATGACAAAAGGCACGGACAAGGCACTTCCACTTATGCCAATGGAGACAAATACGTCGGCGAATTCAAGGATGACAAAAAACACGGACAAGGCACTTACACTTATGCCAATGGAAAAAGACTTGTTGGATATTTTATGAACGGCGAATATATTCCAGATATTTGTGAGGGTATGGGTCTTGTTAAAGGTACTGAGTCCTTTGGAAACTGTGTTCTTAAATTAATCGATAATTTATAAACTTAAATATCGAATTACTAATAGAATTTAATTATTTCAACTAACGTGTTGTAACCATACCACCATCGCAAGTAACAGTTTCACCAACTGTAAAAGCACCAGCTCTAGAACAGAGATAAATACATAATCCAGCCATGTCTTGTGGTGTACCAATTCTCTTTCTTGGATTCATATCAGCAATAAAACTGTAATCAAAATTTACGGCTTTACCTAACATATGACTATCAAAGGGACCTGGAGCTATCGCATTTACAATTATGTTCCTTTCGACAAGTGTCTTAGCTAAATGTTTTGTTAAATGTATTATTCCCGATTTAGATGCTGAATAAGCGTAAGCATCAGCCATATTTGAGACTCCAATGCCATCAATTGAAGCAATGTTTACTATTCTTGAAGGATCCTCTGAATTTCCTTTCTTTTCCAGTAATTTGGCAAGCTTTTGAGTTATAAAAAAAGGGCTTTTTAGGTTTAGATCAACAACTTTATCCCACCCTTCTACTGGATACTCATCAAAGGGCGCTCCCCATGCAGCACCTGCATTATTTATTAGAAAATCGATGCCTTCAGGCTCTTTTTCCGTTAAAAAATTACTAAAGCTAGTTATGCCCTCTTCTTTTGAAAGATCTGCACAAAAGGGTATGCACTCAGCATTATATTCGTTACTAAGTTCTTCAGCTTTTGCTATTAAAGCTTCTTCTTTTCTAGCAGTTATATAAACTTTGGCACCGTTTGCTAAAAAACCAGAGGCTATCATTTCACCTATTCCTCTTGAACCACCGGTAACAACGGCTACTTTGCCCTCTATGTTGAAAAGATCTTTAATACTTAGGCTCATAATGAACTCACATATAAAGTAGCAGCAAGTACACTGCAAATTATTATAACTAGTGCAACTAGCGCATCAGAGGACGAGTTATCTGAATCTTGTTTTGACTTATAGTACTGTTCATCGCTCATTTTTAAATTCTCCTTTAGCTATTAGGGGGTTTGAATATTGATTCATTATATATTCTAATTCTTTATTCGTCATAGAAGTTCTAAGTTCATTAAAATAACTACTAGCTCGTGGAAAATCTTCGTCATTTACCTGTTCATGCAGATATTTATAGGCATACATATTNGTATCCCAAACNTTATAATTTCCNATNANNGATCGATCTATNTCTNTTGCNAGNTCNTCAGGAGAATANCTACCAGTNANTTGCTCTCCNAAANTNANATGNACNAAACCTTTANGTTCCATNATCCCCNTAAAAATATGCNTTATNTCATCCTCTTCTTTTTTATTTTCTNNATTAATNTCTTGTTTAGCCTTTTCTNTTGCNANGGGATCAAANTCATATGAAACTGAACAAGGAANAATNTTGTAATGTTTTGTAAGGTCTTCAAAANTACCANTNTTTCTTNATGCTATATGNANCATTTTTANGACAGCAGGATCAGTTTTATCAANACCATNTTTNGCCCTTCCNTGNCGCTGTGCTATCCATATNTGNTTTCNAGCTTTTAANGTATTTNTAATATAGTTTGANACATTNAANAGNTTGTTATAANTNTNTTTTTTTGANTCNCCNCNTCTTGGAACAACAAAACTTTTATTTAGTCTTAACAAGTCCCCCATCCAATTTATNCTGACAAGGTTNTCTCCTATNGCATTATGNGTNGTTTNTAGTCCTGNGGAANGAATAGCATAATTACATANAGCAGAATCTAATGTTATGTCNCTNTGATTNCTTATNAAAAGNTANGGTTTATNTATATCTAANTGNTCTNNACCAGAATANGAAAANTTATCCATTGTTTNATNTATTACACTTTTTANAACGATCANTACTTGNTCTTGAAATTCATCAATTGTANTTATCTTTCTAACTTTNGATTTAAAAAGCTGTAAGGCNAGGAACTTTGATCCAGGAATAGANANAAACTTAGAAGTAGAAGAATTTAGATTNTCTTTAACAAAATNTAAGAACTNTTTGTCTTCTAGAAGGTTCTCTAAGACAAATTTAACCTCTTTGTCACTGTANGGCTCTATGCGAGTCATGTTAATAGATATAAAATTTTAATATGGATGATGATAAAACACTTATTAGAAATATCGTAATCTTTTTTGGTGTAATTGCGCTCATTGTATTGGTTCTTTTAGTCGGCGCAACCTTTGTTTAAGCAGGATGCCATTCTAGGCTTTTACCACCTAACAGATGCACATGTATATGAAATACCGTTTGGCCAGCTTTAGCACCATTATTAATGATTAACCTATAGCTATTATCTAAATTATGATCTTGNGCAATTTTCTTAGATACATGAAGTAGATGGCCTAGAAGATTAATATCTTCCTCAGAAGTGTCTGAAACTTTTTCAATCTCCTTAATAGGAATTATAAGGATATGTATAGGGGCTTGTGGTGCAATATCTTCAATAGCGAAGCATAGTTCATCTTGATAAACAATATTACCAGGAATTTCCCCTTTTCTAATTTTGGTAAATAAAGAATCATTCATCAAATAACATACCTAAAGAGTCTTATAAATAAATAGACACATATTATGGTTAGTAATAGCGCAGAGAATTTGACTAGAAAATTTCTCAAAAACCCAGTCGTTTTTTCTGTAAAAAAATAATAGACCAAAAGAACNGTTAAAATAACTAGTAAAATTAAGCTTAAGTATCCAATCATATTAAAAAAGGTTAGCTATATATTCCCATAATACAACTAAAAGCACTAACCCCGATGCCCAAACGGTACAAGCGATTAAATCAAATATTAAGAAACGCTTATAGTCCAATCTAAAAGTACCTACAAAAAAAGGAGCGAATGGTCTGATACTAGGTGTCATACGTCCAAGTAAAATTGCTCCAAATTCGTATTTATCGAACCAATTCTTTGTTTTATCAACTTTATCTTTATGCTTTTCAAAAAACTTCCAGCTCATAATTTTTGTTCCAAATACTCTACCCATTAGATAGCTAGATTGATCACCAGAAAAAGAGCCCATGTAAGCAAAGATTGTTATTAGATAAATATTTGATATTCCTTCTAGGTAAAGAAAAACAGCAAGCAAATATAAAAATAGACTTGGAAATAAAACTCCACTCAAGACAAAAGATTCAAGAAAACCTAAAAGAGTAAGCAGTAAAGGAGCTAAAACTGGATTTTCTGAACTAAATGTTTTTAATTTGTCGAGCCATGATTCGTCACTTTTTTTTTGAGCACTTGCTCCATATCAACAATCTTAAAATTCTGATTATCAGGTGAATTGTAACCGTCCTGTACAACTAAAAATCCATGAGTATATAAGCCGTCAATGCTCATGCTAGTTACATCTATTCCATCAGTATCTGTAACACCATTAATTGTAAAAGATTTAACGTAATCAAATGGAAATTGTCTATTGTATAGATTAAATTTACTATCACCTTGAGATGACACAATGATAAAGCCTTCTTTATCTGTTGTTTTATAGACGGTTACTCCTTCAGGGTCACCTCCGATATTTCCAGATCTTGAATCAATTACCTTAATAAATTCGAGTGTATTGGCATCATAGGCATTAAGAATACCTCTCATACCTTCTCTGGATATGATGATATGTTCATTTTCATCATCAATTACACATCCTTCAGCCTCATTACCAAAAAGAGGCACATTCGTTTCTTCGGCAGTTATATCAAAGGTACCTATTATTTCTTGTTTCTTTAAATCCCAATATTGAATTGTTTTACCTTCTTCTTCCGTTAGTATTGCTCGTAGATTGCCTCCTACTAAACCCATACAAATACCATAAATGTCCATGCCGGCCTTTAGTTGAACATGTCTTATGTCTTCAGAAAAAGAATTTAATGGTTTATTTTTAAAGTAATTAAATAGACCATCTGTTGGAAACAACCAATAATCCAAAGTACTGGCAGATCTATTTGATGTAACTATATGCACAGTTCCATCTTTTTCGCGTAAATCTATATTGTTTATTCTTCCAAGATTAGAATAACTTAAAGCATTACCTTCAATATCGTAGACATATATACCGGAATTTTTGTCAGTACCAAAGATCAATGATTTTCTTGGATCTTCAGAATTAAACCAAATAGCAGGGTCATCAGCAGAGTCTCCTTTAGTAATGACTGGATCAGTCTCAGCTGAATAATCAATTTCAGCAGTGTAAACAATAGCTGAGAAAAAAAGAGCAAGAAGGAAGCCCGCTTTTTTTAAAATATTATTAGAAGGTGTATCTAATACCGAATGACATTGAATATCCATATTCATCATATTGTGACAGTCTATCGGAAGTATTCCAATAGTTAAATTCAGGTCTATTGGCTAAATTCTTNCCTTCAAATCTAAANGTTAAGTTNTCGCTGTATTTATATTTAGCAGTTAGATCATAAGAAAGATAATCGTCAGTAAATCTNATAAAACCGTAACCAAAATCACCNTCAAGGACATCATCACCTTCATCNCCAAGATAGTCTAAATAGCTTGAACGATAATTAGCTGCAAATCTTGCATCAAANTTNCCTTTATCGTATCCAAATGANAAGTTTGCATTTTCTTCGGANAGTTTTCTNAATGGAATAGTAAAGGTATCAATTCCAGTATCAAATTCACTTTCACCGTCGCTTATAGTCGCGTTAAATGCCATAAAGAAGCCTTCTATAGGTAAGTATTTATCTAACTCAGAGAAGAGATTAAGCTCAAGTCCTGTTATGGATGATGCTCCTGCATTAGCATAGGTTTCAAGTTCAGAAAAGAACAAACCTCCTACTGTTTGATTGGCTAAGACACGTGGNTAAATTGTATTAGCAATATCTTTATGAAACATGCCTAGTGTAAAAACAAAGTCTTCTTCATAGTATTCAACACTGAGGTCAAAATTATCTGCTTCATAAGGTTTAAGGTCTGGATTACCCATTTCACCAGAAAACTCACCAGCTACACCTTCTTCTATTTCTGCTATTGGTGCAGTTTCACCAAACCCAGGCCTCGATAGAGAGCTGTAATAAGAAGCTCTCATTTGGAGATTCTCAGTCATGTTGTACTTAACGTTAATACTTGGAGCTAAGTAACTATAGTCTCTAGAAAATTCTAGCAGATCATCAGCATTTCCATCGTTATATCCCATAGTATGAAAAGTTGTATTCTCATTACGCACACCAGCAACAACAATTGTTTTACCAAAATCAATAGTACTCATGACATATAGCGCATCGATTTCTTCTTTAGTTGTCCAAAAATCAGCAAGATCAGTATTTAGTGGTCTAAATTGATCTTGAAGTCCAAATAAAACATTTGGATCCGCAAAAAATGTGAGATTAACGGGAAAATACCAATATTGACTAGGAGTATACGGTGAATAGTTAATCAGTCCCTCAGCCACATCTCCACTAGCATCGTAATTTCCTTCGTTATTAGATTTAGTTCTCGTACTACTTTTATAACCAAATTCAATTGTCATTGGATTTTCACCGAAACTTATCTCACTTGTTTCAAAATCGATTTTAAAAGCATCTTCTTCATCTTGTATTAGGCCATAATCAATTTCAAATTCATCCCATTCATAGGATTCAGGGTTTCGTAGATTAGCAGCCGCAGGAGCTAAATCTAACCTTAAAAACTTGGGGTTTGACCAATTAAAGGTTCCACATGCATCTGTACCTTCTCTTATACGGCACTCAGCACGAAATTTTGCATCAACATTATTATTGTCAGCTTCTTCAGCAAAAGAATTACTTACTTGCATACGTACATCAAATCCTGCAATAACTGTATCCATACCTATTACTTGCGTTTCAATGGTTCTAGTTTCAATTCTCTTTCTAGATTCTTTATCAGCTGTAATTCTTTGGTATGCTGCAGATATTGATGTTATTGATGGTTCAAGTACATCTCTAGCTCTATATTCATCTTTATGTCTAATTTCATCATCTGTGTACTCATTAAACAAATAATTAAAAAATATTGCTGTATCACCATTAACTATTAGATCCATATCTAAGGTATAGCCCTCTCTTTCTCTGGTTAGATCGTAATATCTCATTTCCCAGTCTCTACCTAGATACTTGTTGCCATTATCACCAATTTTCCAGGGCTCATAACCGACTTCATTGTTATTAGAAATGATATGCTTGCTTTGATATGTGTAGCCGAAAATAGCACCAAAATTATCGTTAAGTTTGTCGCCATAGGTAAAGGAATACTTAGGACTATCGGCATCATCGACGAATTCGTTATATTGAATGTCATACCTAAGTTTGACCAACCTCTNATCTAAATCTGTAGCACGTTTAGTTTTAAATTCAATTCGACCACCTATACCTTCTAAATCTTGTGAAGGTACGAGAGTTTTATACACTTCAATTGAGTCTAATAGTTCAGTTGGCAGGCCATCTAATAGAACCTTTCTGCCACTTTCAGGAGCAGGAATAGTTGCACCATTCATTGTTACTGCATTTAGATCTCCAGACATACCTCTAAGAGTTACATACCGTCCTTCACCTTGATCATTCTCTACAGATACTCCAGAAAGACGTCTTACTGCTTCAGCAGCTGTCTCATCAGGAAACTCTCCTAATGCATCTGAATCTACTACAGAAACAACTTGATTGGATTTTCTCTGTCTTTCTATGCCAGATTTTAGGCTAGCTATTGTTCCTACTGCAGATACAACAACCTCTTCGACCTCTTCGTTATTTACTTCTTCTTGGGAGAAAATAAATAAGCTTACAAATAAAAAAAATATATAGAATCTATTCATATTCTTAACCTCACGTAATTGAAGATAGTTGAATTAAGTAAATTTAATGTGACAGAAAGGTGTTTTTTTAGTAAAAGTTTTATGAGGTATCTAAGACTAGTAAGTAAATAAATTCATGAAGATTTCTAAGAATATTACAGCAAGAAGTGCTCCTGCAGGTAGAGTAATTATCCAAGACATAACGATTGTTTGAACTGATTTAATATTAATGGATCCGACACCTTCGACCAAACCAATCCCAATTACTGCTCCCACTAAAGTATGTGTAGTCGAAACAGGCATATTTAATTGACTGGCAATTACTACAGTTAGTGCAGCAGCAAGTTGTGCAGAAAAACCTTTGCTTGGTGAAAGCGTAACAATTTTCTCACCGATAGTTTTCATGACTCTATAACCAAGTGTAGCTAAACCAACAACAATACCGGCAGCTCCTAAAAATAGGATCCAGAGAGGTGTATCCAATGAATATGGTTGGTCTAATAATTGGCTTGTAGCTTGATTTACTGCAGCTAATGGACCAATTGCATTGGCAACATCATTAGAGCCATGTGCAAATGCAACAGCACATGAAGTAAAGACCATTAAATACGCAAACTGTGACTCTATGTTACGCGTTGTATTTTTAAATTTATATCTAAAGAATATATAGAATATAAAAGTAAAGACTAAAGCAGCAACGACTGAGATTAAAACACTATCACTGAAAGTTGGAGCAAAATCTTGTTGCTTGAATATATTCTTTAGCCCTTTTGTAACTGTAATTAATGCGATTGCAAATCCAGCAAGAAAGATATAAAAGTTGACTATAAGTGGCTCATACCTCGTCTGTTTTTTTATTATGAATTCCTTACAGATGTAGTAAAAAACTCCGGCAACAAGTGCTGATGATAAGGGCGATGTAATCCAAGACAAGCCTATATTTCCAACAACAGACCAATTAATTTTATCCATACCAAGTGTGTAGATGCCAAACCCTACTATTGCACCGACAATTGTGTGTGTGGTTGAGACGGGCCAGCCCCGTAAACTGGCGATTAAGAGCCAAACCCCAGAAGCAAATAAAGCAGAGATCATCCCATAGATAAAAATATCAAGATTACCGGCAAACAACTCAGGATCTATTACCCCTTTTCTTATAGTTTGAGTAACGCCTCCCCCAGCAAGAAATGCGCCTAAGAATTCAAATACTGCTGCTATAAGTATGGCTTGTTTAACGGTAAGTACTTTACTTCCTACAGAAGTACCCATAGCATTGGCAACATCATTAGCACCGACACCATAGGCTGAAAAAAAACCTAAAAAAATTGCAGATATAAGGATTAAGGGTATTCCAAATAAGGTTAATTCAACTATTCCCATTTTATAGACATAATATTTGTTTATACTATACCCTCTTTTCTATTAGTTTACATGAGCGTTATCGAGTACAAATTTGAGCAATACAAATCGTTAGGTCCAATTATATATAGGAAGGAAAAATATAATCTTCAAGTTGAATTGCTCAAACTTCAAGAAGATGTAATTAAGAATAAAAGAAGAATAGCACTGTGTTTTGAAGGCAGAGATACCGCTGGAAAATCATCTACAATTAACTTTTTCTCTGAACACCTAAGACCATCCAATTTTCGTTATGTACATTTAGGCATACCTACAGCTAAAGAAAAGAAAGAATGGTTTCAGCGTTGGGAAAAAGAATTACCCGATGAGGGAAAGTTAGTGTTGTTCGATAGATCTTGGTACACGAGAGCATTAACAGAACCAACTTTAGGTTATTGCACAAAACCTCAATATGAAGATTTCATGAATAATGTAAATAAGTGGGAGGACAAACTCATTAAAAATGGTTTGGAGGTTGTTAAGTTTTATTTTTCAATCGATAAAGATCAACAAAAAAAAAGACTCTCAGCGAGAAAACATAGCAAACTAAAGTACTGGAAGTTGTCTGACTCAGATAAACGTATGGTGAATAAGTGGGATGTTTTTACTTTATATAAGAATCAAATGTTTGATGTTACCGCAAGAGCAAGTTCTCCTTGGGTTGTTATTAATGCTAACAATAAAATGATAGCAAGGTTGAGTGCGCTCCGTTATATTTTGAATACACTAGATTATGACCGTAAAAAAATACTCGAACCACCTAAATGGGGTGAAGATATAGGACAATATTCTTGTTACATTGAAGGAGTATTATTTGAGAATCTAACCTACGAACAATATAAAATTCTAGCACCCTTTTCAGATTAAAATTCATGAAAATATCTATTGTCGATATCGGATCTAATGCAGTTAAATATAAGATTTTCAACTCAGAAACTTATGAATTACTTGAATATTATAGAGAGCCACTAAGATTAGGGAGAGATGTTTTTAGCCATAGAAAATTATCAGACACAACCATTGACGCATTAGTTACTTTACTGGAAAGCTACAGTAAGATTTTTAGAGAAAGAAATGTAAAGCAGTCATATTTTATAGCTACATCTGCTGTAAGAGATTCAACCAATTCTAGTTATTTAAAAGAAAAATTAAAAAAAATAAATATAAATCTTAAAATTCTGACAGGAAAACAAGAAGCATCTTTATTGGTGGATTTTAATAAAAATATTGACGATTCTGCAGTCATAGATATTGGTGGTGGTAGCGTTGAAGTTTGTATAAATAAGAATGGTGAAATGCATTATAAATCCTTTCAACTTGGTGCAGTTAGACTTCTTAATTTAGATCAGAACCATAAAACTGAAGCTATGAATGAATTTAGCAAATGGCTTGGAAAATTTAATCCAGTTAGGACAACATTTGGTCTAGGGGGGAATTTAAGAGCAATAATGCAAGCAAATAGCCATACAGGAGTAATACATGCGGCTAAGCTACAAAATCTCATTAAAATATATAAAGAGTTAGATGAAAAAGTTCTCCTTGAAACATATGAAATACCAAAGGATAGAATTGATGTAGTTCCTGTAGCTGCTGAAATTTACTTATTGTTTTTGGCTAGTATTGGTGCTCAGACGATTGAGAATAGTTTTTGGAGCATTTCAGATGGGTTGATTAAGAAAGCTGTCAAAGGGGAATTGTAAAACCCATTCTTTTACCTAAAAATACTGATACATCTGCTTTTAAAATTGACGTCTCAATTTCTAAATCTATAAAGCCTGGTTTATAGATCATCGTTGCCATTGCAACATTACTGGAATTTAATAACTTAACTTCATATATGTTGTTCTCAAGACATCTTAAATCTCCTTTTACAGATTCTGCAAAGGAATCATTTGATAGTGATATTGTGCCTGATATGTGACTGCATGAACCATCATTCAATGTCAATTTATCAATATTGATTTTTAGTCCTAGCATACCTAGTCCATTAGTTGAATATCCTGCTTCAGTAACAAAATCTTCAAGGTGCAGATCGCCATTAAAAAAATTTGTTTTTATAACTCCTACGGTACTACTGTCTTCATTATTAAACGCAACTTTAATGCCAGTAAACAATATGTTGCCTTCATAAAAATAGTCACCGAGAGCAAGTGGCATTGCATCATCAGAAGCCTTATAGGAAACATCATTTATTCTGCCATTGAAAAGATTTCCTTCGGCAAGGGAATAACTAACCGCAGAAGAGGTGTTAACTCTTTTAAGCAAAGTATCTATTGGTACAAAAAATAAAGAAAGACCTAAAAAAAGGACAATGACAACAAAAGCAATTACAAACCTAATCATTAAAACTTACACTCAATATATATTTATTCTCATCAACTAATTTTATATCAATACTATGCAAGTTTAGACCATGTATAAATCTTAACAACTCTAATAAATCTTGAGTTGATTGTATATTCACGTTGAATATGTCCTCACTACCCTGATTAAGATAGCTATTTAATTTAAGATGGGTAGAAAATTTTGAAGATGAATTAGAATTGGTACCTTCATCTCGATAAGACTTAAGTTGTGATAATTGTTGTTTGGTCGCATTAAATATTTGCACTTTATCACGAAGTGCATCTCTTGACTCTGTAAGACTTGTGAACATTTTCATTTCTATAAAAAAGATTACAAATACAACAAAGAAAAATCCAAGTAGTTTTAATAATATTTTTTCTCTATTTGAAAACTTATAATTCATATCTAAATTGTGTGACAACTATATCGTTACTATCTGCTCTATCTACGACAGATATAGTTAAATTATTACTCTGTTGATTTGCGATGAATATTTTTTCTTCAGATGCACTTTGAAATATACATTTTACAAGTAAATACTGACCGTCATCATTATTAAAACTAAGCTCCATGACTTCGGCTGCAGCAGCTATATCAAGGGTTAATTGTGAAATTTTAGATGTGATGGAGCTAGTTTCAACATCCAGAGTATTAAACTTCGCTGCAAGTTGTTCTTCAAGAGAGACAACATCTTCATCTGGATAAATTGATAAATATAGATCCGCCAAAGTGGTATCCATTTGTTTAATTTGGTTCCAATTAGAAATGATATTAAATAAACCAACTAAGTTAAGTAATACAATTAATGATATTGCCGCATAGATCCATTTCTTAACCACAGAGAAATTAAATATATTTTGAAAATTAAATAAATCAAATTCATGAAAAGAAACTTTTTTATTTGGATCTATGTTTATGTCAACAAAAGACTTAGGTGTTATTTCTAAATTAGTTTGTTCAAGTAAAGAAAATGCCTGCTCAGTTAGCTTAATAAGATTCTCTCCCTCAATGTAAAAGATTGAATTATTGAAACTAATATTGGCATTAAAGATTTCTCTAAAAAAAAGTAAATCTGATGTCATCATAATTTTTGAATCTGCATGTTTAAATTTTTCTTTAAATAAACGTAAATTATCTTTTTTTATCGTATAGAAGTTTTTCTGGGAATTTGATGATCTAAGTACTTGTAGTTCAGATTTTTCATCAATATTAACAGTATTGACTGAGTTAATAATTGAAGCATATAAATTGCTTCTATTCTTAAGGTTTGCATCATGTTTTACGAAAGTTAAGATCTCATTCGGCAAAACAAATAAAATTTCATTAAAGTCCTCAAGATCAACTAATTTAATTTTTGTATTCTTACCTTTGACAATAAGATGTCCTGAATCTAATGATTTATCAGTAAATAAAAATATCTTCATAATGATGTACTTCTATGGATAACGTTATTATTTCTTGTTTTTAAACTTATTACACTGTAAAAATAGAATAATTGGCCTTCTAATTCCAAACTATAGTTAATTTGGAGGTATTCAGGCTTATATATAAGGATAGAGCTGTCGATTCTATCTTCATTAATGCCTGAGAGATTAATAACGTTTGCATAGTTTATATAGCCTTCTGGCGGCCTATTAATAATCAGTTTCTCTATATCATTAAGTGATAAATCTGGAAGCAGAGATAATAAGACTAAATAATTTTGTTCACTTAAACCATTGATATTAAATAGAGTTTCGTTATCTGGAAGTGCGCAAATATTTGAATAGATTTGAAGTATTTCATTGTCATTAAGATACGATAAATTTTTAATTTGACTCTTGTGTATATAGGGTTGGTCAGGACTTAATGATAGAGATTCATTAGAAATATAAAATAAATCCTCTGCGCCAAAAGGTTCAGGTAGATTGTCTGTGTCTAGTGAATCATATAAGCGATCTAAAAACTCTCTATGCTTAATTCTTTCGATTTCACTGACTTTTAAAAAATTCTTAAAACGTTCACCAACTAATTCATTTTTTACATAAATATTTCTGAATGGTTTTACTAAAGAGTTTAAGTTAAAGCATGTTGATAAATCATCAAGCTCAATTAACAAGTCAGGAATCTTACTGTTTACTATGAAGTTAAGCTCACCTTCTGCTAGTTGAACATTCCTTAATCGATCTGAATTACTGATGAAAGTTTCAATAAGAATTTTTTCTATATTAATCATCTCAATTCGTTTTTCTATTGATGTTGAATAAATATTTGTCTTTAACGTATCTGTATAAATAGTTTTACTTAACAATAAAACTAAAAAACTAAGAATAAGTATTAGAGCTAATGTTGATATTAAAACAAAACCTTTTTTCATTTGAATGTACTAAATACTTGTTGATATTGAGATTTATCAATTTCATAAGTGAAATAAATATATCTAGGGAAATCTATACTTGAACTGTTTTGCAAATTTGGCCAGTCAATTTCAGCATCATCTAGCTCTTCACCAAAACGAACTTGTAAATTATTGATGTTATCAATTAATATCTTTCGTGATGTTTCGGCCTCCTCCTTATTTGCTAATGTTGTAATTCTAATTAACTGATTATCTTCATAAAGATAGATGACCCTTCGTAACTTAGAAACTGATTGCAGATGATCGCTGGTACTTAGAGAAACAAATGTCATGACTCTATTTGATGAGTTTCCTATAAATGGTAAGTCAAGATTACGACCATTTTGATCTTTCATATTAAATGGAACTGCTTGCATTAGATCTAAGCGAATAGTGTTAATTGTATTTATATGATCAGAATCTCTTTTAATGTTTGCATCAACTCTTTCTTTAAGAAAAATACTATTAGAAAGAAACTCGAAAGACATAATTGAAATTATCGATGCTGCCAGTAAGGCAACTAGAATTTCAATTAAAGTAAACCCCTTAGTTAATTTCATTGAATGACTTTAAATGAGAATTTATCGGAATCCTTTATAAACTCAATCTCAATTTCAACAAGAGCGTTATATCTGCTGAGCTGTCTATGGGAAATTGACTCTAAGTCTAGTAACTGTCTAATCTGACTATTATCAACCCTAGGGTTAGCTACATATATAGTTAAAACATTTGATTTTAGTTGATGGTCATAGATAAAATTCTGTTTTAAATCCTGTGCTCTTAAATTTTGCTCAATCAATTGACCATAGGCTAAAAAAGTAATTGATATAATTAACAAAGATATTACAACCTCTAATAAGCTAAATCCGCCTTTATAATCAGTTAAATTCAATTGAGTCATTATTATTAAATGTAATTTGTCGTACAGAAGTTTGATGACCTGGAGCAATAATTAAGTACATTTCATTTTTTTTTATTTCTCTATCTTGACCACTACTATCTTGATAGCTTTTCACATATGAAGTATCAAAATCTTCAAATTTAATCCACTCGCCATTTTTATATACATTGATTGCTTCTTTTGTAAAAGAGAAGGTTAATCCTGTGTAGAGGCTATTTTCTTGAAGATAAGAAATTTTATCTTTGAGACTTTCTTCAGGCACTGGTTGTCGCAGTAAAAGATAAAATGATGTCGATGCAAGAGAAATTATTGTCAGAACAATAACTATCTCAAGTAAAGTAAAGCCCTTATTCAGTCGAACTGTTGATATCTGCATTTTCTCCTTCTCCACCAGGTTGTCCATCTGCACCGTAAGAGATAATGTCAAATTCACCATATCGACCGGGGTAGATATATACATAATCATTACCCCAGGGATCTTCAGGAAGCTTGTTTATAAATCCATCAGAAGGATATTTACCAGGTTTCTTAAGATTGCCTGGGTTTTCATTTAAACTTTTTATTCCTTGCTGTTGTGTTGGATAAGATCCTTGATTAATTTTAAACATGAGCATTGCCTGTTCAATTTTTTTAATATCAGTTTTTGCGGTTTGTACATTAGCATCGTTTAATATTGGTATTAAGGTGAAGGACACAAGAGAAGTTAATAATCCCATTATGACGATAACTATAAGTAGCTCTAATAAAGTAAAACCTTTTTTAAGTAATTTTTTCATATATTAAATATTAAATTATTCATTTGTAATAAAGGCAACATTATTGCCAAAACAATAAGCATTACAAAAATACCCATTGTTAATATTACAATAGGTTGCAAGAGTGTAAGCAAAACATTTCTTTTAGTCTCTACTTCCTGATCAAGAAAATTTTTAATCTTCTCAAACATTACACTTATTTGACTTCCGATGTCACCAGAACTTAAAAGTTGATGAAAGACAGTAGGAAAGATTTTAGATAGTGAAAAGGCCTGGCTGATTGATGTGCCAGCGTTAACCTTGTTAACAACTATACTTACTTCATTTTTTAAATACTTATTTTTAAAAGTATCTTTTGCAATATGAAGGCTATCAATAGTGTTTAGGCCGGCTTTTGTCATTAATCTCATTGATGAGCAGAATCTAGCTGTTTGATCAAATAATATGATCTGTCCAAAAAGTGGTGCCTTAAGAAACAATTTTGAAATACTTAATTTAACCTCAGTTGAGAGGAAGTTTGATTGCAATAGTAAATAACAACCTGCCAATAACCCTAAGGAAGAAAAAACTATATAAGGAAATACAGCAGAGAAACTAAGTAGTATTTGCGTTAACAGAGGTAAAGAAACATTTGAAGAAACAAATTGTTCGACAACTTGAGGTAATACAAAGGTTAATAGAGCGTATATTACTGCTAATGAAACAAAAAATAAGATACTTGGATATACAAGAGCGCCAGTAACTTGAGATTTAATTTGTGTTTCTTTATCTAAATGTTCAGCTAAATCAGAAAAAACTTCAGCGAGTGCAGCTGATGTTTCACCAGCATAGATAGTTGAAGTGTATATTTCATCAAATATTTTAGGAAATTTCTTTAATGAAGAGCTTAAACTATTACCTTCAGTAACATCTTCCATGATGCTAAGCAGCACTTGTGAAAATTTATTATTGGTAGTTTGTGTACTTAATAATTCAAGTGATTTTTCTAATGGTGTTCCAGCTGAAAGTAATGCTGCCATTTGTTTAGTAAAAATAGATAAATCTCGGGTTGAGATTTTAATTTTAGATTTTCTTTGTTCACTTTCAGTCACTGATAAAGGGTTTAAACCCTTGTTTTGCAACATTGATATAGCTTCTACTTGATCAGTAGCATTTATATAACCACTTATCTTTTTTTCGTGGCTATTAAAGGCTAAATACTTAAAGGTTGCCATTAGTCTTCTGTAATTCTTAGTAACTCTGATAATGAAGTTTTACCATCTTGTAATGCTAATAATCCATTCTCAAAAAGTTTTTTGTTATTGGAATAAGCGTATTCCGCTATTTCATTTTCTGATGCAGATTTATGGATCAAGTCACTTATTACACCATCCATTAATATATGTTCACCAACACTCAGACGTCCTTTAAATCCTGTATGCTCACATTCATCGCAACCACAACTTTTATAAACAGCACCACTAATATTATATTTTTCAAGAATTTTTAAACTCTTTGGATCATCATCAATAACCTTACATTTTTCACAGAGCTTTCGTACTAATCTCTGTGATAGAACATAAACTAAGCTTGATGATAATAGATATGGCTCAATTCCCATGTCTCTTAATCTTGTAATAGCATTAACAGCACTATTGGTATGAACTGTTGATAGAACTAAATGTCCTGTTAAGCTTGCCTGTATTGCTATTTCAGCTGTTTCTTTATCTCTTATCTCCCCAACCATTACAATATCTGGATCTTGTCTAAGAATAGCTCTTAACCCTTTTGCAAATGTTAAGCCCGTTTTATTATTAACCTGTGTTTGGCCTATTCCGTCGAGAGCATATTCAACTGGGTCTTCAATAGTAAGAATATTTTGCGATCTATCTGAGATTTCCTTTAAACCTGCATATAAAGATGTTGTTTTGCCTGAGCCTGTCGGCCCAGTAACAAGAATAATGCCTTCTGTTTTAGACAAACCTTTTTTATAACTATCTAGAGTTTCACTAGAAAATCCAAGATCATCCAGATTTATATGAGTCTTATCTTTTTCGAGTATCCTAAGAACTACACGTTCACCGAATGATGAAGGCAAAGTTGATACACGTAGATCAACCTCTCTTTTACCTATTGATATAGAAATTCGTCCATCTTGAGGCAACCTTCTTTCTGATATATCTAATTTAGACATAATCTTTATTCTTGAAATAATCATTTGGGTTATATTTTTTTGATATTGCAGTACTTCTCTCAATACTCCATCGACTCTAAAGCGTATACTTAATTTATTTTCAAAAGGCTCTAAATGAATGTCTGAGGATCTAGCTTTTATAGCTTTAGTAATAGTTGCATTAATTAATTTAATAATTGGTCCTTTGTTCTTATCATCTAGAAGATCATCAGATGGTGAAATAGAGTTAGCAATATCAGCCAAATTTAGGTTATCTAACTCCGAAAAATCTAAATCTTCGGTTTTGTCTGTATAGAGTTCAGTTAAAAGATTCTGAAAATCATCATCAGAGTAAATTTTCTTCTCAACTGTATCTGCAAATAAATCCTGAATTGAAGATAAGATAATTGGTTTTAGTTCGCCACAGACATGTAGTATGGAATGGTTATTCTCATTGGTTATTGTTACTTTATTTAACTTGCAGTAACTGTAAGGTAGAGGAAGATTCATTTTAATCAGTTTCTTGCTCTTCTTCTCTTAAAATTTGCTGTGCTTTGATTAAATTAAATTTTTCTTCTGATAGATCTTTTGTTGTTAATGAATCTCTAAGAATAGTTGGCCTCAAAAAGATCATTAGATTTCTTCTTTGAATTGACTTAGCAGAAGACCTAAAGAGTCTACCAAGAAGGGGTATATCGCCTAATATTGGAACTTTATTAACTGATTCTTGGACATCCTCGCTTATTAATCCACCAAGAACTAATATCTGTCCATTATCAGCTAAAACTGTTGTTTCAATTTCTCTTTTATTTGTAATTAAATCATTTGAGTTAGGGAGCTGAGCACCAGCTATGCTTGAGACTTCTTGTCTTATGAACAATGCTACAGAGCCAGAATCATTAATTTGTGGTTTTATCTCTAACTTAACTCCTATCTCTTCTCTAGCAGTAGTTCTAAACGGTGTAATGTTATTCGCTCCCAAAGATTCACCAGTAGTGATAGGAATCTCCTGGCCTACAAGTAACGATGCCTCTTCATTATCCATTACAACTGCTGATGGTGTGGATAGAATATTAGAATTTTGATCTTCTCTTAAAAGAGACAATAATACAGCAAAGTTATCCTCTCCTTCTGTTAGATTTCCCAAGCCCGCCACAAAACCTCTAGTGCTAAGAATAGATGAAGCAGCACCCGCTGAAGACCCAATATCACTATTATCATCAGCAGAACCAACTATTGACAATAAATCTGGGTTTGTTGTTGAAGGAAATCTTGTTAATGCAATTGGTGTATTACCTGTAGAATCGCCAGAATATATAGTATCGACACCTAACGCCTGTGCAGATTCATCAGAAATCTCAACTATTATTGCTTCAACATAGACTTGAGGTCTCCTTATATCTAACTGCTCAACTATCGAGGTTAGAGTTTTAATAGATTGAGGGTTAGATCTAATAATTATTGAATTTGTTTCCTCATGAGATGTGATTACAGTTTTATAATCAACGTTCTCTTCTTGATTAAATGAAGCAGATACATCGGTAAGAATTTTTAATATATCTTCAGCTTTCGAATAGTTAAGATAAATTACTTTTGTATTTTCATTTAAATTATTATCTAGATCTAATTGCGATAATACTCTTTTAGCTCGGATTACTATTTCTAATGGGCCACTGAATATTAATTTATTCGAGCCTTGGAAAGTTGCAACAGCTAATTTATCAAACCTAGTATTAGGGTCTGTCTTTAATGAATTTATTAGTCTTAGTGCTTCAATGGCTGATAAATTATTTAACTTAAATTCAGAGATACTTGTATCAAGCTCAGAGTCTAAATTTCTAATTATGTCTTTAATACGTTTTATATTGTCAACATCATCGGAGATAAGGACTTCTCTATCATTATTTAAAGCAACTATATATGACCTAACGCCAACTATTGGCTTAACAGCACTTACTATGTCTTTTGCACTAGAAAATCGTAATTTAATTACTTCTGAACCAATAGAACCTTGAAAATCACCATCTTCAGAGAAGTTTTTTACACCTTCTTGTGATGGTATAACTCTATAGATGTCCCCATCTTTTAAAACGTTGTAGCCTTGAACTTCCATTGTTGAAAGAAAGACCTCCCAAATAGAATCTGAATTTAAGGGTGCGTCTGAATAAATTGTTATTAAACCTTTTACTCTTGGATCAAGAATAATGGTTTTGTCCGTTAGTAAAGCTATGTCTTGTGCAAAAGTTTTGATATCGGCATCTTTATAGAAAATATTTTGGTCTTGCGCTGTAAGCGTTAGAGACAAAGATACTGCAATTATTAATCTCTTTATAAACATATTATTCCTTTATTAGATCTATTCTATTTTGATCAAAAGATTTCTCTGAACCTATGATATCAAGAAAAGTATAGTTATTGCCATCAAAAAAATATGCTCTAGAGCCATCTGTATGGGAAAAGGTAATCTGTTGAGTTACATTGGAACCCTGCTCTATCAACCTATACTGATCTTTATCTAAGATTATGATTGTACTATCTGGGTTATTACCTCTCATTCCGACTATCTCGAAGCCTAGTGTTAGTTCAGTGGCGTTGTCAATTGAACCTATATTTTGTGGTATAGAAATTTTTTCATCTTTAACAGGTGTTGGTAGCTCCTCATCAATATTTGCATTACTGAATGTTAGAAAACCGATGTTGTAATAAAAGAATAGAATCAAAATAAGAAAAAATGAAAAAATTGTTAATCTTATTATGCCGCCTCTATTCATGTATTAATTTTACTATTAAGTAGGAAAAGTGACAAAAACTGTTGTACCTTTCCCTATCTTTGACTCCACTTCAGTCTCAGCGTTCATTCTTGAAGCTAATTGTTTTACTAGTGATAGCCCTAGCCCAGTACCCTTAGTATTAGCACGTGCTTTTGGTGTACGGTAGAATCGGTTAAATACCTTATTCAAGTATTGTTTTTCTATACCCAAACCTTTATCTGTAATTGATATTATTAGAGCATCTTTATTTTGCAATGCTTTTATAGCAACATTTCCGTCTTTCCGTGAATATTTAATCGAGTTATTAATTAAATTTGAAAAAATCGTAGTAAAAGAATCTTTATCAACTTTTAGTGAAATATTCTTATCTATATAATTAGTGATTATGATATTGTTCTCATCTGCTAAAGCCTGCTGAGATTCAAGAATTAAGTCTATCTGATCATATACATTGAATTTTTTTCTATTTAATACTAGACCACCAAATTCAATTTTTTCTAATTCCAATAAATCGTCCAGCATTGCGCTCAAACGTTCAGAATTATTAAGAATTGAATTTAAAAACTTCTCTGCTAATTTTGGATCTTTTATTGCTCCAGTACTAGATAAAGTCTCAGAATTAGCTCTAATTACAGAAATCGGTGTTTTTATCTCATGAGATATATCTGTAACAAATTGTTTTCGAAGCTCTTCTAATTTTCTGAGTGAAGAAATGTCATTTATGACTAATATGTACTCATTGGTCGTTTCCATTTTTGTTGCAGAGAGAAGAAAATTTTTGTCTTCACCTGACAACTTCACTGATAGCTCGCTCTCCGCCGACAGATTGTCTTTGGTCGATTTTAATAATTTGTTAATCTTTATAAGTTTTTTTGATTTAATTTTTTCATTTAGAAAGAATTGATGTTTTCCGAACATTTCTAGAGCTATGTCATTAGAAAATCGCACTTTAAAATTCTTGTTAAAAATAATCACGCCCTGATTGACGTTATCCAAAACATTACCAAATTCTTTTCTTTGTTCGACAGTCTGTTGGATTTCACTGTTTAATCTTATAGAGATATTGTTTACAGCATCTGCTATTGAACCAATTTGCGTATCTTTTTTCCCCAGACTTTCAGTGATTCTTTTTCCTTTAAGAGCCTTTTGTGTGTTTCTCAACAAAGAGTCCAGATTTTTTCTCAAATCAGTTTGGACGTTAAATGATAAGAAGCTAGATGAAGCTATGACTAAAATTAATAAAATTATAAATGGATAGATAAAAAAATTAAAAATTGAGGTGTAATAATTAAATGGTAAAGCTACTCTAATTAGCCCTTTTGTCTGGTCATTTGGGTCTCTTAAAATTGCCACATAAATAAGTTCTTCTCCTGTAGTTTCACTTATTCTTGTCGCTGTTCCATAACTATTGAGTAAAGCATTTTTAATTTCTAAACGTGTTTCTGGTGAGTGAATTTCAATATCGCTTAATTTCTCAGTTGGAATAAATGAGTCTCCTACTACAGTCCAATTTTTATCAATTATCGTAACCCTAAGTTTTTCTTCGTTGGTACCCTCGATATCTAATTTATTAACAATGGCGTCGTAATTACTTAATGGTAGAGCATTAAGTTCAGGTACTAATTTATCTATTGCCTTAGCTTGAATATACAAAGACTCAATTAATTGTTGTTTGGTGTTGTTATAAATAAATGTTGAAAAGATTGTTGATATAAAGAAAATAACGAATGTTAGAAATGTAACTGACAATAAAAAAATTCTTGAGACTCTTATTCGGGAAAAAAATGAACGCATTAACTCTGGCTATTTAACCTATATCCAACACCTCTTATGGTTTGAATAAAGTTACCAACTTGTCCAAGCTTCTCTCTGAGTCGCTTGATATGGGTATCAACAGTCCTTGTAGTAACTTCTGAGCTATAACCCCACACGTCTTCAAGAAGTTGATCTCTAGTTTGAACTCTGCCCTTTCTCTGAATTAGGTGCTTAAGTAATTTAAATTCCAATGCGGTTAGAATAACTTCATCATCATTAACTAAGACCTCATGAGCATTTGGATTTAATGAAATTGGACCAAACGTTATTGAATCATGATCTTCAAGTACTTCACCTTGCTTCTTTAAAATTACTTTAACTCTCAGTATTAGCTCTCTTACACTGAAAGGTTTTGTAACATAATCATCAGCTCCGAGCTCAAAACCGACAATTCTATCAACTTCCTCCCCTTTTGCTGTGAGCATGATGATAGATAATTGATTTAAGTCTCTATCGCTTCTAACATTTTTGCATAGATCAAGACCTGACATGCCAGGTAACATAAGATCAAGAATAATTAAATCAGGCTTTTTTTGATTAAGCTGATGAAGACATGATTCAGCATCAGCAAATTCAGAAACCACAAAACCTTCTTGTGTTAAATTGTATGCAAGCGTTTCTCTTATATCTGGTTCATCTTCAACTATATAAATAGAATTTTTTTTGCTATTAATCATATTATTTATCTGTAAGTAATTTCTTAATACCAACTCTATCGAGTTTCTCAGAAGCAATTCTTGGTAAGGGTTTATCTATAAATTTAAAAATCTCAGGGACTTTATAGTTCGCTAAATATTTGGAGAGAAATTCTTTTATTGAATCTGTCTCAAGTTCATCTTCAGTATATATATAGGCGCCCACTATTTCTCCGAATTTCTCATCATATATTCCACATACGCAGGATTCAACAATTCCATTATATTTATCTAAAGCATTCTCAACTTCAAGGCATGAAATATTTTCGCAACCTCTAATGATCAATGCTTTTTTTCTGTCAACTATGAAAATATAGCCTTCATTGTCGAGATATCCAAGGTCGCCTGTCTTAAGCCAGCCATCTTTGATTGTGCTCTTTGTTTCTTCTGGATTCTTTAAATATCCAATAGTGTTTGTCGGTGATTTAAATACCATCTCACCAATCTGACCTACGTCTAAAAAATTCCACTCATCATCAATAATCGCTATCTCTGTTAAATCAGGTATACATAAACCAGCACTGTTTGGTCTTTCTAAATAATCATTACCTCTTAATAGAGTTCCTATGGCAGTTGTTTCTGTCATACCCCAGGCGAAGCTCTGAGGAATGCTAAATTTCTTATCAAGATTTATAACTTGTTCTTCAGGCCTTGCAGCACCCCCAGCGGAGATATCAGTTAATGAACTTAAATCATAATTATCAACTTCTGGATGATTGAGTAAGTCCCAAGATTGAGCTGGAACTCCGCTTAAGTTAGTTACTTTATGTTTAGTAATTAACTCGAGAGCTTCAGTTGCATCCCACTTACGCATAAGTATTATGTTTCTTTTTCCCAGCATAGATAGTAGAAACTGAGTAATTAAACCAGTTACATGAAACAAAGGCACATTAAGAAGGATTGATGCATTTTCAACGCCTAAAAGCTCTTCCTCATGTATTATTCCTCTCAATTCACCAAAAGTATAAAAACCAAAAAGTGAATTTATTACAGCTAAATGTGAAAGCATAACTCCTTTAGGCATTCCTGTGCTTCCAGATGTATAAAGTATTACGTTTACATCTTCATCATTAGCATTAAGCTCTGGCCATGAATCACAACTACCTTCAACTGTTGCTGAAAAATTTGTACATCCATCTACTTGATCATCGTCAACAATAACTTTTTCAATGGGTAAGTCTTTAATGAATTCATATCTTTTTTTATCAAGAAAGATAATTTTTACCTCACTATGTTCAATTCCATATTTAAGCTCTTCTTCTCGCCACCATGAATTCAATGGAACGGAAGTAGCTCCATGACCAGAAATAGCTAGATGAGCAATAATCCACTCTGCACAATTTTGCATACATATGCCAACTCTATCACCAGGTTTAATCCCTTGTGCTGTCAGGTAATTAGCAACATTTTTAGCCTTAGCTATTGTTTCTTCATAACTAAGTTGTATTCCTTCATCAAGAAGGACTGGGAAGTTTCCATGTAAAAGCGGTATCGCATCAAATAAATCTCTAAGAGTTTTAGGAGCGCTTTTAAAAACCTTGTATTCAATATCATTGGCTAATTTACGAGTTTCTAGATCTAATAATGGGTTGCTTTTTCTTAGTTCAGCAAAAGCAGCCGTTAGATTGGTTTTTGTTGTTATCTTTGTCTCGGGCATATTAAAAATTTATGGAAAACCTTAAACTAAGATTATGTCAGAAGAAAATTTCTTTGTGAACAAATTCCTCTTTTTCCAAGAGAAAAATCAAAATGATTATTTCTATAACGCTTTGGTTTATATATTTGAACATAATAAGAATGGAGCATTAGGTGTCGTTATGAATAAAATTATTCCTATAAGCGAAGAAAAAATATTTAAGTCATTAAATATAAAAACTGCTAAAGATCAGAAACATATTTTAAATGGCGGTCCAGTAGATATTAATAAATTATTTGTAATCCATAATCAGGCGGAAGAAAAAGAATCTCTTTGTGTTGAAAAAGGGTTAAATCTTACTTCTAGCATTGATGTACTAAAGTCAATTGGACAAGGTAAATTTAATGATCAATATAAATTAGCCTTGGGGTATTGTGGTTGGGATGCAGGTCAACTAGATTATGAAGTTTCAAAGAATAGCTGGTTAATATTAGATATAGATCCTTTAGTTGTATTTGAAAGAGACCCAAAAGATCTAGTAAAAGAGATATCAGGGCAAGTTGGCTATGATATTGATAAAATTCAAAACAGCGAAATCATAACTAAACACTAATGAAAATTTTTATATCAATTGCATCATATCAGGATAAGTTATTACCAGTAACAATACATAGTGCATATTCATCAGCTAAATATAAAGATAATCTAACATTTGGGATAGTTGATCAGTGCGACTTTAAATTAGACTTTTCTAAATCAAAATTATCAAGCCAAATTACTTATACTCACCTTGATCCTGAAGCAGCTCGAGGACCATGTTGGGCTAGGTCTCTAGCTCAAACTTTAATGAAAGATGAAGAGTATTTTTTGCAGGTTGATTCGCATACATTATTTGAAAAAGATTGGGATGAGTATTTATTGAATTACATTAATACCATAAAAAAGAGTCATGATAAACCTGTCATTTCTGCCTATCCAAGGGGCTTTGAAGTGATTGATTTTGAAAAAAAAGTCTTTAAAAAGAATCAAGAAGAAGATTCATCTACACATGTCATGGTGCTAGATCAAGACAAAGTTTTTAAGGATGGATATTTTTCTATGCAGAAAGGCATGCCAACTGAATCTAAACAAATATACAAAGGTTTTTTATTATCTGCGGGCTTCTTATTTTCAACTAAAGAATTCGTAGAGACTATTCCATATGATCCACACTTATATTTTGAAGGTGAAGAAACAAGTTTAGCTTTAAGAATCTTTACTAGAGGATTTGATATCTTCCATATTCCTAAAATTCCAATGTTTCATTGTTATGTTAATGATTCAGATCAATTTAGTAGGCCTATGCATTGGAATGAAGAAGAAGATAAAAATAGACCTATAAAATGGGTAGAGTTACAAAGAAAAAGTAAAATACGCATTGAAGAGATCATTAAAGGAAAGCTTAAAGGGCCTTATGGACTTGGTTCTGAACGAAGCTTGAATGATTACAAAGAATTTAGTGGTATTGATTTAAAGAATAAAAAAATAGTAAACCCTAATAATGCATATCAATTTAAGGGGCTATTAGAAAAAGATTGGGCTCAAAAGACGACGAAAAAGAAAGGTTTTTTATGGTAAATAGATTAATTTTTTTGGTAATTTTATTATGCCCTTTGACACTAGCACATGCTGAAACTATTGAGGAAGGTAAAACCGTTGAATCTAATGAGTCAATGGTCGTTACTCGACATTTTTTAGCTTCTAGAGTTGGAAATGAAATATTGGCAAAAGGTGGTAATGCAATTGATTCTACCATTGCTATTTCTTTTGCACTATCAGTTGTATTACCGCAAGCAAGCCCAATAGGCGGTGGTGGCTTCATGATAATTTACGATGAAGAAACTAATACAAACTATGCACTTGATTATAGAGAAATGGCTCCAAAAGCAGCCACAGCAGATATGTTTATTGTTGATGGTGAAGTAGATAGAGAGCTCGCATTAGAATCATATTTAAGTTCTGGGGTACCAGGAACTGTTTATGGACTTTATATAGCTCATCAAAAGTTTGGCTCTCTGCCTTGGAAGATGTTATTAGAGCCAGCAATTGACTTAGCCGAAAATGGATTTGAAGTTACAACCACTCTTGCAAACTCATTGGACAAAGAAACTAATAGAAGAAAGTTAAGCAAGACATCTGACGGTCAAAAAATATTTTTTCGTAATGGTGAACCACTAAAAGAAGGTATGTTGTTAGTACAAGAAGACTTAGCAAAGACATTGAAGTTGGTGGCAAAATTTGGTCCAGCAGGATTTTATAAGGGAAGTGTTGCTCAAAAGATTCATTTAGATATGAAGAACAATGGTGGATTAATTTCTTTAAAAGATCTGCAGAACTACAAAGCTAAATTTAGAGACCCAATTAAGTTCATTTATAAAGATTTAGAAGTCGTGACTATGCCCCCACCATCTTCTGGTGGACTTCTATTAGCTTTGATGTTCAATATGATTGAAAACATTGAATTAGATAAAACCAAACCGCATACAGCGGAAAATATTTTAAAAATTAGTGAGGTTATGCAAATTGCTTATTCACTAAGATCCATTCATTTAGCTGATCCAGATTTTTATCCTGTGCCAATAAATGCATTTTTGGATGAAGATACTGCTAAAGAACTACTACTCAAAGTTAATGATTCCAAAACAAGTGATGCAAAGCATTTTGATCCGCAGAACTTAAAGATTAAAGAAAACACCACGCACTATTCTGTAGTGGACAAGCATGGCAATGCTGTCAGTACTACAACAACACTCAATACCGCTTATGGATCCGGGGTGGTTATTAAAGGCACTGGGTTGTTATTAAACAATGAGATGGACGATTTCTCTGCAGCTCCTAATCAACCAAATTATTTTGAATTACTAGGCAATGAAGCAAATAAGATTGAACCCTTGAAAAGACCTCTAAGCTCCATGACACCAACAATAGTTTTTAAAGATGATCAGCCCCTTTTAGTTACAGGTGCGCAAGGTGGATCACGAATAATTACAGCTGTTTTACAAATAATCTTAAATTATTATGAATTTGATCTCAGTGCTGAAGAATCTGTACATCTTTATAGATATCATCATCAATGGAAACCAGAAACACTTATGTATGAAGATTTTGATGAAGAGTTAATAAATGAATTGATTGATCTTGGCTTTACCTTAAAACAAAGACCACCCAATTATGATTACAGTAACGGTATAACATCATCTATAATGATTGAGAATGATAAATTAATAGGTGTAAGTGATCCTCGATCGGATGACTATATGTCCATAGGAATATCAAGTAAAAAATGAATTTTGAACTACTTAATGAAGATTTAGCTATAAATCTTGCTGTTATTGCAGGACTTACAACAGTAGCTATCATAATTGCACGTACATTAGTATTTAAGGCTCTTATGAGTTTCGCTAGTAATAGTGAAACAGCACATGACGATACTTTTATTAAAACACTTAAAAAGCCGCTTACATTAATTCCTTTGGGTATTGGTTTATATGCCATGGTTCAGGCTTTACCACTCACAGATACGTACAATACCTATGCTGATCTTCTAATTAAAAGTTATTTTTATATAGCTATTTTTTGGTCCATTGCTGATACCACTGACTCACTTAGAGATTTTATTGGTGAAAAATATGACTTCTTATCTACAACTTTAAGGGCCTGGTTATTCAGAACATTAAAAATAGTCTTTTACTTGCTTGGAATAGTTAGTGTACTTGAACTATGGGGTGTTGATGCAGCGTCTATTATTGCAGGTTTAGGTCTTTTCTCTGTAGCTCTAGCACTAGGAGCACAGAATTTCTTTAAAAATTTAATAGGTGGATTGCTTATCATAGGTGAAAAGAGATTCAAACAAGGCGATTGGATCAATATTGAAGGTGTAGCCGAGGGTTCAGTAGAAAGAATTGATTTCAGATCTACACTTATACGAAGATTTGATAAAGCCCCAATTTATGTTCCTAACTCTGTATTAAGTGATTCCGAGATTATTAACTTTTCGGAGATGCCATTTAGAAGAATTAGATTTCATGTTGGACTTCTTTATGAGACAACCCCTGAAACTATCATGGCAATTAGAAAAGATATTGAATCTTTTATAGAGAGAAACACAAATTTGGTTGATTCAGATCAAGCCCAATCAACAATAAGAGTTACAGATTTTAATGACTCAAGTATTGATGTGCTTGTTAATTGTTTTACAAAGTCTACTCAGTGGCATGATTATTGTGTTGCTAGAGAAGAGCTAATTATGGAAATAATGCGCATAGTTAAAAACAATGGCTCAGACTTTGCCTATCCAACAAGAACAATACATGTAGAAAAAGATTGAACTTTTTCTATTTCTTTTAGTCAAAATTAATATCGACATCCTCACTCGATAAAGGGCATAGAAATATGCCCTTTTTTATTCAGCAACGTAACGACCAATAGGTATATCTTTTAGAGGGATCAATTGAATATTGTATTCTTTTCTTATATCTCGCAAAGGAGTATTAAGAAGCTCCTTAGAAACATCATGATAATCCCATCTCTTAGTCATTTTCATGCATCTTGAAAAGACTTTCAGTTTTACCCATATCAAGCCTGAATATATTTTTAATATGCCCCAGTAGCCACCGTGCTTGGTAACAATATCACCAATAACTTCTTTGTATTCTGGATCTTTGTAGAAATCAAAAATCTTTCCCCAATTAAATTTCATGCCCCAAATTACATATGTATCTAATATAGATTCTTCTTCAATGGATGTGCCTAATCCAAAGAGTACATGTGTATAGTCGTGTTCCTTAAATACTCTGGCGTTCGGGCTATCTTTTTCAACTAATTCTCTAAAGTGTGGATTTATTGAATAAAATTCTAGTAGCCCTTCATGAAGAGTTTGCATAGAATCCTGTTTCTGAAAATTTAACATCGGATTCTTCTATTAGTTTTTAGCTCCATAAAAAAATATATTACCAGCGATATTAACAGGAAGTAATAAATCAGTTTCTTTGTACACACGATAAGTTCTAGGATTCAAATCGCCTTTTTTTAATTTGATGCTCATTGCTAATGTTCCATCTTCACTTAATTCATCAATTGTAGAAAATTGGCCAGATCTCAATGACCAATTAATCACCCAATTCCCATTAGGAGATAAAAACAGCGATCCACCAGATGGAGTGTATTCGCTATAAGTATCATTTAATGAATAATCATCAACAAAAATAGCATAGTTATTATCAAAATTAAGCTCATACTTAAGTGCTCTGCTTACTTGGCCTAAGCTAGACTCTCTTGATCCAATACAATGACCTCCATTATCAAATATATATAAATATCCATTAAGTTCAGAAGCCGTATGTTGTCCGCATATTTCCTGATAAGAATCATTAAATATAATTAAATCAGGATTGCTACCCCCTAATTGCCAAATTGTTTCAGCGCTATACCTATCAATTTTAAGAATTTGCGAACAACCCCTAAGGGA
>NZGL01000008.1 GCA_002690945.1 Gammaproteobacteria bacterium
GAGAAGGAATGACGTTTGGATTGCAAGGAAATCCATATAGAGGTGCTATGATGTTTTTTACCAATCAAGACACAGGCTCATGGACCGTACTAAATGTATATAAAGATGGAATGGCTTGTATGATATCAAACGGTACAAAGTTCCAACCTTATGGCGGACAACAACCAGACTATGGAGAAAAGCGATGATAAAAGTAGCGATATTACTTTATGCAATATTATTGTACCCAGACGGGGAAAGAGAACAACAGGTGATAAGCTGGAATTTACCTTTCCAGTCATATCAACAATGTCAAACGTTTTACTTACAAAATGCCACAAACTTAAAAAATGGTGTTGTAGTTCATGGAAATAGTCAATATGAACAAGGTATGACTTTAACAGAAATGGGTTGTACTAAAGTAATTTTAACTGGTAATGGAGAAATACCCAGAGATGATCCAAAAAATAGAGTAGTACATTACAAGAGAGGAGAAGGCGTATGAAATGGCTTGTAATTGTAATCTTTGCTGGTGTTACACCACAAGGTAATAAAGATTTATATGTGTTTACTAACCCTGTGTTTGAAACACAAGTACAATGTCAAAGTGATATAAGCGATCCCGCAGTTGTACCAATTCTTGTAAACAAAGTTATACAAGATAATGGACCCAAACCAATAGAAAAAGTTGTTTGTATGTTAGATACAGATTTTAAAGAGTTACTTGAAAGTTTTCCAAAGAAAGAAAAAGGCGTAGCTCTATAGTAGCATACGCCTTTTACAAAGTTAAACTTTGTTTGCTTGGTGGTCTGCTGGACTTGGCATAGGTACACCAGTAGGTTCTACATCACTTGGTAATCCATCCATATCTTCGTGCATCATTGCTTCAGTCATTGGAGGTTCTGTCCATTCTGTCATCATTGAGCATTCTGTACCAGCACTCGTCATATGTTCACTTAATTGTGCCCACATGTCTCTAGCATTGTTACGTCTATCTAATTCAATGCCGTGCATTCTGCCCTCTGATTCCATCATCATTTTTATTGATTTTTCCATGTCAGATGCGTTTCTCATCATATCTTCCATGCTTTGAATCATTGCTTCGGTTACATACATATGTTTTCTCCTGGGTGAGTATCATCGAGTTTCTCACACAGGTATTTAAGTTCATATAACCCACTTATTCTGTGCTAGTTTAATAAATACATTAAAGCAGTAGAGAATGATATGGCAAATAAACTAAACGAAGGTAGTGAATTTACAATACCACTAAAGAACTTGATAGGGCTGATTGCTTTTACAGGCATTGCAGTTTGGGGATACTTTGGTATTATTGAACGACTTGCATTTTTAGAACATGATATGAACATGCAAAAAATAAAAGTTGAATCTAACTACGAATGGGTAAATAGTTTTCAACCACCTCCATCTGTACAAGAAGCAGTCAAAGGTGTAAGAGAATTAGAGAAACAACTAGAAACTATAAAACTTAGAATAAAGTATCTAGAAGGATCGGTATACAAATAATGGAATTATATGTATTGATATTAAGCATGTGGGGTAAAACAGCGTCAGACGAATGGTTGTATATTGGTAACCAATATGTCTATAATACTCCAATGCAAAAAGAACAATGTGAAAACCTAATAGATAAAAAAGGATGGTCTATGCACATAACAAATGAGTATTATGGAATTAAGTTTGATTGTATGCCAGAATCAGCAAGTTTAAAAGAGAAAAAAGATGGCTAGACCCAAACCAACGATACTTATGGAGTTCACAGATCCTAAGAACTATCGCAGTGAACAAATACTTGCGGCTGAAGCCATTTATGCAGTATTTTATGATAACAAACCTATTAACCTTCGTAGCTTAAATACACTTGTAAACTTTCCAGGACCCAAATATAAAAAAGTAAGTTTTAGCAATAGCGGACATGCTTTTAACTTAGCAACTAGATTAAACAAATTATTCAAAACAGATAAGTTTCAAGTAATTAAGTTTACCAAAGGTGAGGTAATAGTTGAAAACAATAGTGAACAAGGAATGGTATAATAAACTGTTGCAACATGCACAACGTACTAGACCCGAAACTAAAATACACGACTTATTCAAAAACTATAGAAATAATAAAGGACTAAGTCTGACAAAATTAGGACTACATGTCATTTGTAGCATGGATATTGAACGTGAAGAGTTCTCGTTACCTAAAATAAAAATTACTCCTAGAGTTAGATTATTATTTGATAGATATATGCAATACCCATACTTTTTTGAAACTAGATGGCTAGTACTTTTTAGCACAGAAGATAGAATATTCTACAAAATGTACGGCAGAAACTGGGAAAATTTTATACAACATATGGAAGAAAATTTATGATACAAGTAGGAATAATAATGGGCAGTCAGAGTGATTGGCCCACAATGAAATTGGCAGGTGAAGCACTTGATGAGTTTGATATTGAATATGAAGTTCGTATTGTGTCAGCACACAGAACACCACAACGGTTGTGGGACTATGGACAAGTTGCTGAAGGACGTGGTCTCAAAGTTATAATTGCTGGAGCAGGTGGTGCCGCACATTTACCAGGTATGATGGCAAGCAAAACTATTGTTCCTGTAATTGGTGTGCCTATAGAAACAAAAATACTCAAAGGCGTAGATAGCCTTTATAGTATTGTTCAAATGCCTAAAGGCTATCCTGTAGCTACAATGGCTATAGGAGGATCATATAATGCAGGGCTTATAGCAGTACAAATACTAGCTATGCAATCAGCAGAAATTGCAACAAGATTAAATATCTGGCGTAAAACACTAACAGAATCTATACCTGAAATTCCATAAATATGGTGGATGAGTCTGTTTCGATCTCTAAGCTCTAGCCATAGAGCCCAAAGACAAGAGGCTCAAGCAGTCGCCGAAGGTGTTATTTGGAAAGAAGTTGTTCTACAAGCACATCGTGGTGCTAGGCGTAATGGTGTTAAATTTAACTACGATGAACAGAAATTCTACGAAGCAAAATACAGTAATACCAAAGAAAAAGGCTCCGGCTGGACTATAACTGCATATATGCCTATGGAAGAAGCATTCAAATCTAAACCTAAAATAGAACCAGAAATAGCATTGGCAATAGCAAACTTCAAACAAAGTCCCTTGTTTACCAAAAAAATAGCAAAACGTTTTACAACTCCTGAAGTTAGAGTAGATGGTCATGGCATTTATTTTGACATTTTTCTGTCTTTTCCTGAATAAAAAGGTTGACAGTAAGAGTTCTTGGTGTTATAGTGTATGTATAAGTTAACAAAAAGGACAGAAAAATATGCAAGAACTTTTCCCAGGTACAACAGAAGCACTAAACAATCTTTCACTTTATAAGACTGAAACTCCAGTTTTTGAAGATGTTGATGCGTTTGAACTTGAAATGGAACATTATGATGAGCTTAAAGATGAACTTGGATATGAAACTGTTTGGTCAATGGATTCGGGTATATTGAATTTAGACCAGAAGATCCTAACTGATAAAGCTAGGGTAGTTACTTATAAATGCATTAAAGAAATTAAAAGCATGGACGATGTTACTTACATAACATTTACTGCCGTTGCTGAAGACGGTACAGTTGGTGCTCTTTGGAAAGCGGCTGAGAGTTGCTACCAGCAAGCAAAGTTGGCAATTGGTGATTGGCATTACTTTGTAGAGAATTTTGAATTAGAAGAAGATGGAAGTCTTTCTTTGGTAACTGGATCTTAAAGGTTGACAAATACCGTAAAGATGCTACAATATACATATAGTTAGAAACAACCCAGGAGATAGCTATGCAAACTGAAACAAACACCCGTCAAGTAACACTAACAGAACTTAAGAAGTATGCTATGCATAACTTCAAAACTAAACGACCTATGTTCGTTTGGGGACCTCCAGGTATTGGTAAGTCCGAAACATTTGAGCAAATTAAAAATGCTTATATTGAGCAAGGCAAAAAAGCTCATTTGATAGATTGTCGATTGGCTCTTTGGGATCCGACCGACCTTAAAGGTTATCCTTATTTCGATCAAACTGCTAACAAGATGCGATTCAGTGCGCCTGATGAACTCCCAGATGAGGAGATGGCGGCACAGTATGATGTGATCATACTTTTCTTAGATGAACTTAATGGTGCTAGCCCATCTACACAGGCGGCGGCATACCAGCTAGTTCTTAACCGTGCTATTGGAAAATACAAGTTGCCTGACAATGTTGTAATTGCGGCGGCTGGTAACCGTGACACTGATAAAGGTGTTACTTACAGAATGCCTAAGCCTTTGGCTAACAGGTTCCTACACTATGAAGTTCGTGTAGACTTTCCTACTTGGCAGGATTGGGCTATTAAAAACCAAATCCATCCTGATGTAGTTGGTTACCTTACTACGTTTAAAAACGACCTTTACAACTTTGATGCGAGCAGTAACGAACGTTCGTTTGCTACTCCGCGAAGCTGGACTTTTGTAAGTGAAACTATCAATGATGTTGAAGGTTTTACTGAAGAAGAGGTAACAGATATGGTTGCCGCTGGTATTGGTGAAGGACTTGCACTCAAGTTTAAAGCACACCGAGAGGTAAGTGGTCAACTTCCTAACCCAAGTGATATACTTGATGGCAAGGTAAAAGACCTTAAAACAGACAACATCAGTGCAAAATACTCATTGACTACTGCACTATGTTATGAGCTAAAAGAAGCTTTCGATAACGATAACGATGGTAACAAGAAGTTTGATAACTTCTTAGAGTTCATTCAAAAGAACTTCGAAAGCGAAATGGTTGTGATGGGAGCCACAGTTGCTTTAAGCAAATATGGTATCCGTCCAAAGTTCAATCAGTTGAAAAACTATAAACCTTTTATAGCACAATATGGTAAACTGATTGAACAGGCATAGGCGACTATGCTCCTGGGAGATAGTAGGGCCTACGGGCTCTACTATCATTTAAAAAGGTTGACAAATAAGTAAGATGTGTTACTATAAAGTATATTAAAAATTTGGAGTGAGAACATGTCACATGAGTGGACAAACGAAGAAATAGAAGAAGCAAGAATGCAAGGGACAATACATGAATGGTCAATGAGTGAAAATGATATTCCTGTTAATCAACCTCCCATTCCTCGAGTAGATCCTACTAAAACTGACATGAAAGACTTCATGGAAGAGATGCGAAAGAAACTACTCGCTGAAGAAGCCGAGTTAGAAGCTAAGAAAACTCCAGAACAGAAAGCACAAGAGTCAGAAGAAGCTAAAGAAAAACTGGTTACTGCTCGTGTTAAGATGTTGTTTAATCAACCTTTCTTTGGTAATATTGCATGTAGGCTACAGTTGAAAGATGTAACAGATGATGGTTGGTGCCCAACGGCGGCTACTGATGGTCGTCACTTCTTTTACAATCGTAATTTTGTAAACAGTTTGAATATTCAACAGAACGTGTTCTTAGTAGGACACGAAATTGGACATTGTATATATGAACACTTTCTTCGTGTTGGTGACCGAAACAAACAATATTGGAACATGGCTGGTGACTACAAAATTAATGGCATGTTGGTGCGAGAAAAGATTGGTGAGATTATTGATCAAGTAAAAATTTGTTATGATGAGAAATACAACTCCGATGATTGGTATACAGAAAATGTATATGATGATTTAGAGTCTAACCAAGCACCTATTAAAATGACACTTGATGTCCATTTAGATGTTGAAGGTGAAGGCGAAGATGGCAAGCCTTGTGCAGGTGGTAGCGGAGATAATGAAGAAGATGGCGAAGGTAAAGGCAAAGGTAAGAAGCCAACTATCTCAAAAGATGATGCTAAAGCTATCTCAGATGAATTGAAAAATGCAGTTATACAGGCGGCACAGAGTGTTGGTGCTGGTAATGTTCCTGCTGAAATACAAAGAATAGTTGGACAGTTAACAGAGCCTAAAATGGATTGGAAGGCTTTGGTTCGTGTATCACTTGAAAGCAATATGAAAAATGACTTTACATTTATGACACCTAATAGAAAGAGTCAGTTTAATAATGTTGTTCTTCCTGCAATGGCTAGAGAACAAATGATTGATATTTGTATTTCGATGGATGCTAGTGGATCAATTGGACAAAATGATGCTACAGACTTCTTAAGTGAAGTAAAAGGTATTATGGATCAGTTCGGTCAATACAGAATTCGAATTTGGAGTTTTGATACAAAAGTTTATGCATATGATGAGTTTACACATGACGATGGACGTGACATCACAGAGTATCAACTTGTTGGTGGAGGCGGTACAGACTTTGTTTGTAATTGGGACTATATGAAAGAAAATGATATTGAGCCTGATCAGTTCATTATGTTTACAGATGGCGAACCTTGGAGAAGTTGGGGTGATCCAGACTACTGTGATACATTGTTCTTGATAAAGAATAATTACAGTAAACCCGAAGCACCTTTTGGTCAAAGTGTTTACTATAATCAAAATCCTAATCAAAAATTAGCGGCATAATATGAGGATAGTTGAGCAGAAAAATAGTTTAAGTGAGGAGGACCTTGTTCATCTACAAGGTTCTACTGTTATAGCAAAGATGCTCAAACAACGTTTGGTAGTTGAATTTGAAACGAATCCAAACATAGAAGAAATAGATTTCGCAGGCACTCGAGGCTTTTATTTTATAAAAAGTCTTGGACACAAAATTTATCAGTTCTGGTTTGAAGATAACAGAGATTATGAAGACTTCAGAGCTAATATTTTGGCATATAAAATGAGCAGTACTATCAAAGATGATAAATAACTGCGTAGTTAATTCGTTATAAGGAGTAAACAATGGCGAAAAATAAAACAGAAACTGTAACCGAGGCACCAACAACGGCGGCTCCTGCAGAAGCTGAAGCACCGAGTTTAGGTGTACAAGATTTGCAAAATGCGGCACAAATTATTGATATTGCAATGACTAGAGGTGCCTTCAGAGCAAATGAAGCCGCACAAGTAGGTGCAGTTTACAATAAAATTGAAGCATTTATTAAAACGGTAGCCGAACAACAGAACCAAAATGCAGAAGCTCCGGCTTCTCAGTAAGGAGGTATAATGGCTAATATGAAACACGTTGGGCAAGTAGCCAACACAGGTTTAAAATGTATTGTAGTTTTCAGACACATTTATGATGAAAATGGTAACGTTAAAGAACCTGAAAATTGTTTGATAGTTGAAACTGAAAGACTACCAGACATGGAACATGATGATATTGTTAGGGTAGTAGAATCGCCTGCTGGACAAGAAGCAGATGAATTCTATCAAATTGCTCATAGAAGTATGTTTGCTGACGGCATTAACATGTTGGTAAAATTAAATAATCGAGGTTACTTAAAAAAGTATCCAACCAAACAAATACTAATGACTCCTAATAGTTCAACTAGTATTCTATTGAGTGAAATCAATGAGATTATACAAAAGCAACAGAGTGGCATGAGCGAACAGGATATTGCAAATAGCATGGTAGATGATACTGATTCTCCACCAAGAACTGCAACGTCATTAAGCCCAAGTCAAACTATTGACCAAGCAGTGCCTACAAATGATCCAGTAATGGATGATAATGCATTGGCGCAAAACATGTTGGATCAAGCGACTACATATGAAGCAGAGTCAAAACGTCTTCGCGAAGAAGCTTATGCGATGGCACCGGATTTAAAACCTAAAAGGGGTCGTCCAAAGATGAAGGCGACTGCGGATGCCAATACATAAGCGAGACCGAAACTTTCAAAATATTGTAAGTGAGTTGGATATTAAAAGTATTCCCACGGAATATATTCAAAACATTGGTCTAATATGTAGAGACGGCAATCGGATACAATTCAAAGGAGACCAGATAAAAGAGTTTCCTGGAACGGATCTTGTTGAAGGTTTAATAAACTTTGTAGAAGATAATGGTCAATTACCAAGTCCGGTAATTGACGTAGAAATTATCATTGACTATGCTAAACTAGAAAAAGACGTTAACAAAATGACCAAAGCATTATTAAAAGACAAATGAAAGATCACACAGATTCATTAGTGACACTTATGGTTTTAACTGAAGAGGTTGAATATTATAAAACTTTGTTAATGCCACACGACACTGGACATATAAACACAACAATTAGTTTTTTAGAAGAGAGAATAAAAGATTTACAGGAGATTAGACTTGAACGTAAAAATAATCAGCTTTAGTCAAGCACCAGAAGGGTGGGATGGATACGACTGCCAAGAGCTAATTGCATATTGTGCCAGAGTTAGTAACCCTAGTAATCAAATGAATAGTGAAACTAGTGAGAAGTTAATCAAATACTTGATTAAACATGCTCATTGGTCACCACTTGAAATGGTAAGTGCTTGTTTAGAAATTAACACAACCAGAGATATTGCACATCAAATTGTAAGGCATAGAAGTTTTAGTTTTCAAGAGTTCAGTCAACGTTATGCTGACCCTAAAGAATTTGGTGAACAGTTTGTTATTAGAGAAGCTAGACTACAGGATCACAAAAATAGACAGAATAGTATTGAAATAGACAGCGAAGAAGATATACATCATGCTTGGGCATCTGAACAACAAAAAGTAATAGACAGAGCCAAAGAAGCATATGAATGGGCTATAAAGGCAGGTATTGCTAAAGAACAGGCAAGAGTAGTGCTACCCGAAGGTAACACTAAAACTCGATTATATATGAATGGGACACTTCGCAGTTGGATTCATTATATTGATCTTAGGTCTGCTCACGGTACTCAAAAAGAGCATGAGCTCGTGGCAAAAGCATGTGCGGAAGTGATTAGTGAAATTTTTCCTCTTGCGAAGCAATTATGAAATGGTTATTGTATAACCAGCGGCTTCTAAGTCGGTTACGTGACTTGACCAGTTGCCTGGAGGACTTGATTTCCAACTTGTATGAGTTGCATCGTCCCACGTTCTTTTCACAGTATAAGTCTGTGTACTGGCATCAAAACTCTCATCAAGTGTTAGGTTACCAGCCGCTATTGTGGCATCGATATAGGTAAAATATGCAGAATCGTTGCAAATTGCTCTCATATCGGCTTTGACTTCCGCCGTAGATGTAAAAGAGCTACCTGACTTTTTTGCAGTGTATGTATGTTCAACAGCCATTATAAAATCTCCTTTGGTAGTTGTTATATACTTATTTATCACGAGGCTAAATATTTTTATGAACACCTTACTTTATAGCAGATTACCTATAGAGTTTGTACAATACAAACAATCTTTACAACATTATAAAAGCATTAGTGATGATAAGTGGTATTGGGACTCTTATAGAACTGTACATATGTTACCTCTTTATACTCCTGGAGGTGCAGTAAGTAAGCAAGGATCAAGAAACAGTAAAGGGTCGGGGCTGGATTGGACTGAATATGCAGATGTACATACACAGGAATATTTTGAAAATAACATATTTCCTTGGAGTACACCAAAAGGTAGAATTATCTTACTTAAAACTCCACCCGGTGGTAGCCTTGCTACACACATAGATTGCAATAGACAAACCTTTGGAACAAGGCAACATAAACTAAGAGTAGTGCTACAAGGAACAGTTGATAGTTTAATTTTTGTTACAAAAGATGGTGAATGTAAACCTAAAAGTGATCACAGATGTGCATTTATTATTGACGGCAGTTGGCCTCATTATATGACTAATACATTTGAAGATTGGAAATATACAATATGTTTAGGAGCACCATGGGACGGAGAGCCAACAGACGGGTATACAAAACTATTAAATACCTCAGAGGACCTAATTGAATTGGACCGAAGTAACTTACCAGATAACTACGAGCAATACTTTGAAGATCCATTAGAAAGAGAAGCAAAATTTAAAACATGAAAATACTAGCACCTGAAGAGAATACATTTGACGCAATAATGGTTGACCTTACCCATAGATGTAATATGGAGTGTGCAAACTGTTATATACCAAATAGAGATATACCAGATATGGATATCAACAAATTGTTTGACCTTATTAGTAGGTTACCAAAAAGAACTTTTATAAGACTTATTGGTGCCGAAGCAACTATGCGTGAAGACTTATTTGAAATAATTCGCGGAGTAAGAGCAATGGGCCATAGAGTAAGTCTTACTACCAATGGCTTAAAACTAGGCAGAGAAGAATATGTACTTAAACTAAAAGAAGCAGGATTGCGTTTGGTATTGCTTAGTATGAATGGAGCAATAGATGATGAGATTTATAGAATACTAGACAATGGAAGGTATGCAACACTCAAACACAGAGCATTAAAAAATTTATTAGAGCATAAATTTATTGTAAACACAGGTACAATTATTGCTAAAGGTGTAAACGAACGTACTATCAAAGAACAAGTAGATTTAATGTGTGACTATGCAGAAAAATACAAAGTAAAAATACCACCAGTTGTTAGGATTAGAACGATTGCAACACTGGGTAGGAGTATGGAAGGACACACATACGATTTTAGTGAATTCAAACAGAATGTTTGTAATCAGTTAAATATCACTGAAGACTACATGCAACAAAACAAAACTGATGAAATTGTTAACAACATGGAAGGTTATGTTTTCAAGCATAGAAATGTAATGATCAGATTAGTTGACTGGAAAATTAATGATGAAGGAGTTCCGGATTTTGGAAGTGAACTTAGAGGACGCATAACGGAAGATTGGAAAATTGCTCCTTTCTTTCATCATGTAAAGGAGAATGAATATGGTTATTGATGATATCAACGACAGCGAAGCGATTGTTAAAGAATACTTTGACAGTGGATTTGTACACATTAAAACAGATCCTAAAAACATTAATCCAGATGTATTAAAACAAATTGGAAAGTATTTTGGTAAGTTGCTGGTAACAGGCAAGCATCATATACCAGGAGATAGATACATTCAATTGATATCAGAAGATGCACTGTTTGGTAGTGGTGATGTTCCTTGGCACAACGATTTTAGTTATAGTCCAGGAGACTATCATGGTTCATTGTTGGCTTTTGTGGAAGCAGACACTCCAACTTATACAGAGTTTACAGACTGCAACGAAGCATACATTCAACTAAGTGAAGAAGATAAAAAGTACATTGAAGACGTTGAGTGTACATTTGGTATACCAGGAAAGTATGACGGGCTAATCAGTGACACACAAGTAAAAGTTATCCAAAAAGTTGTAATGAAAAGACCAATGGCAATGACACATCCAGTAACACACCAAAAGTCAATTTATTTTAGTCCAGAAACACTTATGGAAACCAACAAACCAATTGACAAAGAACGTTATGTTAAACACTGTGAAAGCATAGCATTCAAACATCATTGGGATACTGGCAGTATGATACTGTGGGATAATAGACGCATGTTACACAGACGTAAACCTTTTACTGGACATAGAAAACTTCTTAGAGTAAACTTCCAATATGAGTTCAAAGAGCATGATTATACGGTCCATTGATAATGTAGAAAAAATTAGAAACGAATTCATCGAACATGGTTTTGTACACATAAATGTGGGCAAGGTAACCGTAGATATTGTAAAACAAATCAGCAAATATTTTGGAGAACTTAAAACTTTTAAACAAGAAACCTATATGGGTGAAGAAAAACAAGTGCTTAAAGTCAGCGAAGATGCAGTATTATCAAGTAATGCTGTTGATTGGCATAGAGATATGTGTTATGACCCAGAAGAGTGTCATGGTAGTTTATTAGCATTTATTGAATGTGATACTGAAACTTACACAGAGTTTGTTGATTGTAATATAGCCTGGGATCATTTAGATAAAGAAACACAAGATTATCTTAAAACTGTAACCAGTACATATGCTGGTAAACCTAGATGGTGGGATACAAGACCTGACCTTTTAAAAGATGCAATAAGCAGAACCATTGGATATGAGCATCCAATTACAGGACAAACAACATTATATTTTAGCCCTGAAACAATGGTGCATATTGATAAACCATTTCGAACACGTGACTATGTTTTACATTGTGAGCCTTTTGCTTTTAAACACTATTGGCATCATGGTGATATACTAGTGTACGATAACATTAGAATGCTACATAGAAGACCAGCATTTAATTGTCACCGAGTACTATGGAGAACAAATTTTAATTATGAATCTTACAATTAAAGATCTCAAAGGAAACGAAGAATTATTCTTTGAATACCTTGACAAGCTAGAGAAAAATTACAAAGGCAAAAACTTAGATTGGCTACCATATCTTAGAAGAGACTGGGAAAAATATATATTTTGGACATTGTGTTTTGAATCAGACACAGACGAATTAGTTGCATTCAGTTGTATACAAGATCATTTCTTTGAACCTGGCGTAGTAAGAATATTAACAAGAACTTGGTTTGATCCTGACAGTAGATTTGGACATGGAGCATTATGGAGGCATACACCAGTTGCTCCAATGGCTAAAGCACAGATAGAATGGCTAGGGACTAGAGACTTTTATACCAAAGCTATATTCACACTGGAACATTTTAGAGACCATAGAGTGCTAGAGCACTTGGCAAACAAGATAAACAAACGCACAGGAATTACAAGATTTACTCCTAAAAAGGATTTGATCAAAACTCATCCTTGGCAAGAAGAACAGGAGTATCAAAGATATGCAGAACACATATTATAAACACCCTAATATATCATTAGACAGAAAACATGTAGAAATTGCAACTGGTCTAACAAGTTATCATTACAGAGAATTCGATAACTTTAAAAGTAAAATTGAAGCAGTAGATATTCCAGAAGAATGTACCTCACTTATAAAACTCAGAGATACAGGAAAGATGCATACTACTTTTACAATGATAACATATGATGATGAAAAACTAACAGACGACATTAACTTTTACTATAGAAAAGAAGGCAATGAATACAAGATAGGAATACACAAAGACGGAAACGATCAAAGAGAAGGATACGAAACATTTGCTGGTAGTTTAGTTTTTCCATTGTATAATGCCACAGGCAGTGTAGTAAATTGGTATAAAGATCATCCAGAACAAGATGTTTTCAACATAAGAACAGGTACTTGGTGCAAGAATCCAGAAGTATTAGAACTGGCTGATAGTGCTGAAATGGTCAATGACATTCCTATTATATTAAGAACTGATGCTTGGCATGGTATTGTTTTTGATAGTGCTCCGAGAATAATCATGCGTTGGTTGTTTAGACATGATCTAAGTTGGGACGAGATCTACCAACTTTTCGATTGAGTGATGTATATAACTGCCCTGTCTTTGTGTAAAATAACTTCTCCCACCACTAGCATATTTCATAAACATACTAGGATCTTTTAAAGGTATTCTTTCGCTAAGGCTACCAATATGTGTATCACAATATTTGATTACATGTCCTTCTTGTACAAGAGGTTTATTATTGTAAAAATAGTCATACCAATTGTATTCATACTTACTGGTTTTACCAATATCTGGATTGTAATCACTGCTTATCATAATATCTTTTTGAAACTGCAATAGATCATTTAATTTACTATCATTAAACTTTTGTAAAAAGTCAGTAACATCACTATAAAATTGTTCACTTTGTTCAGCTATAATTGTCCACATGTATTGCTGTTTTCTAAAACCTCCACCCCAATCAATATCAAAAGGAATATGTCCTTTTGCATAATTGTAAACACCGTCATTGAATTTTTTCATTACCAATACATGGTCTTGTATTAGTTTTAAAAAACCTGTACTGTTTTCAAATACGTCTAGATAAAAGTCAACATATCTTATGCCCAATTCTTCTTTAAGATATTTGCTTATAAAATACAAAAACTTGCCTTGATGCAGTATATCTAAACTTATAGTAAATTTTCGTAAACGTTCACCTTCTTCTTCATTCATACTGTAGGTGCTGATAACTTGTGTTGTATATTCGTTTTCGTCTTCAACAACACCTTTGAATATAAGATTGTTTTTTGTTTTTATATCAAACTCTTCAACTTGTTGACTGATCGCACTATTAGGATACATCTCTAAAAGAAATGTTCTTATGTCTGTAACTTCACCTTCTAGTACTGTTTCTAAACTTTCTAAAAATGTAGCAAAAGTTTCACCTGGCAAGTTTATAATCATATCGGTGTATACTGCAATGCCATCAGCAACAAATTTTTTAGTCAGTTCTTGATATGTTTCTTTTTTAATGTTGCTTCTTTTGACATTTGCTAGTGCTTCGTCTGTGTATGTTTGTAAACTTAAACTAACACCACCACGTTGTAAATTATGTTTGGTAAGCATTTGTCCTATTTTGTAAACTCTGTCTGTTGTGTTTTTGGCATTGCCTGTGTGCATAACTGTTAGTCTAGGATTGTCTAAACTTTCATATAACTCAGTAACACGTTCTATTATCTCAACATCTCTTGGAAAAATACCAAAGTTAGCATCACCAAAAAATACTTCGTCCATGTTACGAACTAAAAAATCAATCTCTTCATGTAATCTTTCAGTTGGTACTTGCCTTATTTTTTGACTTACCAATCCTCCCCAATCACAAAAACTACAACTATAAGGACAGCCTCTATTGGTTTCCCATACTGTTCCTCTGGTAAGTCCTAGCTTGTCGACTTCTTGCATTGTGGCTAAAAAGTTTTGGTTTGTATAAGGACTGGGTACATCTAAACTAGGAAATTTTCCCAATGGATTTCTATAATATTTGTCATTTTCAATCCAACTGATTGCATTTACTTGTGTTAAATCTAACTCGCCTTTGTGATACTTGACCAGTTGATTAAAAGGTTGCTCACCTTCTTTATGTATAATAAAGTTTATGTAAGGATTGTTTCTTAAAAAATATTCAGCCTCAGCATCATAAAAAGGTGCGTTTCCGGCCCCTACAATCGTCATACAGTGGGGGTTAGTTTGTTTGATATGTTTGAGTAGCTTTAAACTTCTGTTTTTATTCCATATATAAAGTGTAGCACCAGCTATATCAACTGGTTGTCTAGGCATGTATTCTAAAATACTTTTCTTGTAAGTATGAAAAACATATGGAAGGAAATTTAAATTTGGTATATCGTCACAGTGATTTTCCAGTAAAGATAATGTAACTGGCAAAGTATTCATCCATGTACTTGAAATACTAATTAGTTGTATGTTCGTCACTGTGCTTCCTTTTAGGTATTTTACTGTCAGCACTACTTACACAACTTGGACTAATACACGGCATTGGTTTGTTGAATAATTTAAATCCTGTTTCTATATTACCCAAAGGATTATCATGGCAACTATAACTACGCTTGATACTACCATCAGGCTCGCGTATGATAATACCTTGATAACCGCTGTTACAACTCCATCCTTTGAAGTTATTAAAGTTGAAAGCATTAAATCTCTCCGCTTGATCCATGTACCACTTTTTGCCTTTGCTATCTGTAAATTCTATTTGCATATGCCAAGGTACACTTTTATCGTTATTACCTATAGCGTAAGTCGGCAGTTGGAAACTAGGCCTTGGACGAAGTGCCCATTGTCGCTTTGACTCAGTATACGCCATTTGCGGCATACCGTTCCACAATCGCTGTAGCATTTCCTCCGTATAACCGTCCACGACTCTACTTGCCGTTGGATCGGATTGGGGTTTGAGTGTGACATTGATTCCTTGCTCATGGAAGAAAAGGGCATTTTCCCAGTCCTTTTCAAACCATTCAGGAACCATAACCATATTAATTGTAATTTGTACATCGTACTCCTGACACAGGATCAGCTTGTCTGCAAAGTCCTGCATCTTCTCTTTACTATTTAAGTGTTCTGTATGCAAGCTGGCTGTGATACTAGCTCTGTGAAATGGTTTTGCATATTCAACATATTTTTCAAACCATCGCATATTGCGACTGCAATTTGATGTCATGTGAATGCTAGTATAATTAGTGTTATCCACATCGTCAGCCAAATATTTAAGAATATCGAGGTACCCAGGGTGGAAAGTAGGCTCACCACCAGAAAGGCTAAAATGAAAGCTATTGAAACCATTTTGTCTAGCTTGTCGTTTTATTTCGTCGATGGTTTTGAGACATAGTTCCGTAGGTCTATGATCTTTCCTGTCGCTTCTTGCGTAGGGCCAGCAGTAGCTACATTTGTAGTTACAGAATCGGCCGAGGAGCCAGCTAACAGTAAATAAGTCTCTATATAAGAGTGTCCGTTGACCGACTTGCACAAGGTCTTCAAACGGGATTTTGGTAAAGTCATATTCACTCCATTTTAAATCTTCATTGGATTTCGCCACTTAATCGTTTCTCCAAATATTCAATGACAGTACTCCACATTGGGTCAGGTGCCGTCTCATTTAGTTCGCGAACTGCATTTAATTCATGTTCTAAAAATTCTTTAACAGTCCAACTTTCATAGTTTTCGTTGGTCATGTGTACTTTATACGCCATTTCTTACCTTCTCTTTAAAAAGTTCAGCCCCTTTGGCTATATTAGCACTCCAGTCTTTCATTGCATTTTCGTCAGCCATATCACTGATATACTTCCAACTTCTAAAAGGAATGTTATACTGTTTACAAACATAAGCAAGTGCCCAGCCTTCCATGTCAACACAATCTATATCAGCATCAGTAAACCAAGGATCAGGTCCCATTACAAAACTATCACCTGTACCACAACGTACACCAGCATTAGATGTATCTGTTTTTATATCTCCTAGTAATGGTTCAGTAAAAGGTATACTACCTCTTGGTGCTTGTGGTTCAGCCATCATGTCACGCTGTACAAATGCACTTATTTCATTCAATCCTGTAACCATCGAATTTAATCCGCCTGCTGTTCCATAGTTCCAAATCTCTGTTGGCTTGTTGATATGACAAAGATGTTTTGCCAATTTGGTTGCGGCTTGTACTTTGCCAACTCCTGTATAAAGTATTGTAAATTCTCCTCCAAGAGGATCTGGTAATTCAGCTTCTAAGGCTACGCATATTGTTATCATTCTTTTCTTTCCTGCATTGGATCTATACTGATCTCGTTTATATTAACATCTTTTGGTTGATCCAGCAACCACTTTATATAATAAGCGGCGGTGTCTCTTCTCAGCGTACTTCGTGTAGGATGCTTTTCCTGATTATTGTCCAGTGTACCCAAACTTATATAACTAACCTTAGGTCCACTATGCCATACTCCAACCAAAGTTAAACTATTGCAATAATCTCTTAGTGCTTTTTTCTCTGCACTATACAGCCATGCCTGACCTTTCTTGGTACGATCAGTTGTTGAGCCTACACATACTATATGTGCTTCTGTTTTGGCGTTATACACTGCCTTGTATACAAGATCCAGTAGCACAGTTTGATGAAAACGCCATAATGCACTGTTTATAATGATTTCGTCATGTTTAGTACATTCATTTGCAAAACTAAACATATGGTCTGTGTTTGTTAAATCATATCCTGNTGTACGNCTACAAAANACAGCTCTTGGNTANANNTTNTGTAATGCTTCAGCTAGNCCTTCTTTTGGATTACCAGTTATAATCATATGTTTCTCCTCTTAGATTATCTAATTGTTTGCTCCATTTTACAAATGCTGTGCGTTGAAAATCATCTGCTTCTGCATTTAATTCTTTTANTATATCATCAAAGTATTGATGTTCTGGAAACCTTTCTCGTAGTCTATTCAGTTGAGCGAGTGCCTGTAGTTTGATTCTATCAGTTGCATGTCTGGCTTGTAATTGTTTTGGACCTGTTAATACTCTNTGTTCTATGTCATCTATATTTACAAACTGCAAACACCAGTTGTAAAATTCTTCNAANTTNAACATGTTATATATTTGATATGTTCCGTTTAAACTTAATGCAAAATTATACTTTTCTTGTGCATCGTACATTTCTTTTATTTTCTCATTGACTTCGTCCCATGAATAATTGTATCCTCTCATATAAGGATAAAGATCTCCAGTAGCATCGATACTCACATGTAATCGTAATTTTTTAAATCCGCTCAGCTCTGTCAGTTTTGACACATCTAATTTGCTNGCATTNGTTGTAATTAAAACTTTTAATTGTGCAGGGTCGCAGTATTGTNTGAGTTTGTCGAAAAAATCAAACACGCTGTTATCCATAAAAGGTTCACCGCCAGTTATCCAAATACCATGTAGTTCGCCAAGTTCAGGACCAAACTCATGTAAAAATTTATCAACATCTATTTGTTGTTTAGCTTGAAACTCATCAACTTGTAATCCTGGTGCATTCAGTTGTTGCATTTTTTTGTAATCAGGNATCCANGCATTNCTNNAGTGTGGNCCNCACATTCTACATTTAAAATTACAAATATTGTTAAAGTTCATATACAAGTGTTTGATTGTGTTTCTACTGATTTTTAAATTGTTTTCATATATACCTGTTGCACCCATGTAAGTTTCTTCAGCTTCTACCCAACGATTGCGTCTTGACTTTTGTCCATTTTTTTCTTTATACCAACAACTGTGACAACCTCTTTCGTCCCATATACCTCGTTTCATGTTGTTACGCAATTTAATAAACTTTTCATTGCTCCAACCTTCTTTGGTTATTGGTCCCATTTCTTTGTTGCTCATCATACATCTACTCAGCCAATTGTTTGGATTGACTGCTAGTGTAACAAATGGCATAGGGCAGTAAGTGTCTTTATGCATACAAATGACTCCATTCTGGATATGCTTGAACAAAACTTTGCTTTCTACTGTTGTCTAACAAGTTGTGAATCCGTTTAAATTCTACCATATCAATTGTTTCTTCGGAAGTTTCGATTGCTTTGTCTATTGCATTTTTAACTTTAGTAAGATGCTGACGTACATATAAAGTATTATCTTTGTTTTTATCTATCGTATCTGCATAATATTTACTGCATTTTTCAAGTTCATTTTTATAAAAATTAGTTAAACTCATTGTGTCTGGTTCAGTTACCATGTTGAGTGTAAACTGTGTATATGGATATGCCAGTATAAAGTCTGCAAGATGATACATGTTCATCCAACTAATACCACTGTGAAAATTTAATCGCCATTTATTTTCTTGTGCATATTGGGTGAACAATTCAATATTCTCTTTAATTTGATCCCAGTCATCTTTACCACTCCTTGCCCAAGCATGTCTTTCACCCATACCTTCCATACTCAGTTGTATTCTAACACGATAAGGAAAATGTTTTAGCAATTCTAATAGATCATACTTGCCATATTTTATTGTTGTAGCATTTGTAATTAAACTAATAAAAACTTCTTTGTTTTCAATTCTAATCAGTTCTTCCAACAGTTGATAAGTNCCTGGCATAATAGTAGGTTCGCCNCCTGCTAGTTTNCAGTATTTTACATGAGGTAGATGTGTTTTAAGGTCTTCCCAATCCATATCATATTCTTGTAAACCTGATTTAGGGTGATAGCCAGCATCCGCAGTAGCACCTTTTCCAAATAATAAATCATGATCCTTGGCCCATAAGTTACTGCTTCCTATCCAACAAAATCTACATTTGTAGTTGCACAAATTACTCCAACGTATATCTAAATGTTCTAGATTAAAGTTATCCACACTACCATCTTCATTTGTCATTTGTCTTGCATATTCCTCTGTCCACTTTTTATGCATGGTAATACTGTTGGTTCTTACACTAAAACCATCTTGATATTTTTCTCTAGTTTCGCATTTCCAACACATGTCAGGTATAGTATCAGGTTCTAATAATTCTAATCTCAGCTTACGCATGATTTTATTATTTGCTGTCGCTCGTATGGTTTTTTCTGGTTCAAACTGTACTCTATATGTTTCACAGCAGGCTTGTACTTTACCACCATTTTTAAACAATAAATGATTCCACGGCAGTGGACAGAAGAAATTATTTGTCATATTGTTCAAACTCCGGAACTATACTGTATAAATTTTCATTACGACTTTTATCTAAAGTATGTGTATACTTGTAAAAATCAGGTAATCTCCAACTCCAGTCTTCATCCATCATATAGTTTACTACACCATCAGTTTTTTCCAAATGATACCAAGGCAATAATTGTCTATGAGCTTGTTGCTTTAACTCTTCGGGTAGACAGCGTATGTTCAAGTATTCAGGGTGATTGAGTATATTAAAATGTATCTTGTGTCCATAAGGATGAGCCCAGCGTAAAAATTCAGGCAACCTAAGTATGTTGTACATTTGTACTGTGCAATGAATTTCTATTAGTGCATTCTCTAATTTTTGTATACTGTCAAAGTTTTTAACCACTGTGTTCCAATTACTTGGATGTCTGATATAATGATCCAAATCACCATAAGCATCAATTGAACAATTAAGTTGTATACGTTTGAAATGAGGCCACCGATTCAATAACCAGTCTGGCATTTTAACCAAATTGGTATTGTATTTTAAACGTATATCCTTTGCTGTGCCATTGTCAATAAAGAAATCNAAAAGTTTTATTTGTTCTTTAATTACAGTGGGTTCACCTCCTGTGAGATATATTTCTTCTACTGTGTGTGCAATACTAAAAAGATTTTCCCAAGTCTTTTTTCGTTCGGGCCAGTCCATTCTATTAAGTCTATCAAATTCTTCTGGCGGTAATGCTTTGTTTACACTAGCCCATTCTTTTAACCACATGTTACTAGCATAAGGATTACACATTCTACATTTTAAATTACACAAATTACTCATTCGTAAATCAACATATTTTATTTCAAATGGTGCATCTAATGTGTATTCTTTATCTTCTTTCCATCGATGATTCCAGGCTTGCCTAGCACTTCTCAGTCCTGAATCTTCTTCTCTGAAACATCTTGTACACATTTCAGGTCGTTCACCATTCAACAGTTGTTTGCGTATTGTATTATAAGTTTCACTGTTCCATGCTTCTTCAATATTATCTCTGAATAATTTGTAGTTACTACCGTCTGGTTTATGAATAAAATTTTTCATTGGTGTACTATTACAACAGACCCGCAGAGTTCCACTGGCATTTGTTGCCAAGTGCATCCAAGGTAATATGCAAAAAGTNTCAGACATAAGGTGCTAACTCCGGTATAACATCAACTACATTCGTTCCTCTGCTTTCATCTAGTGTGCGAGTAAATCTAAGAAACTGTTCGAAGTATTGTTTTTTATCTTTTGAATTCATAAAATTCATGTTTTGATTCATAAATCTATGAATACGTTTGTTTCTTTCGTTGTTTGCTGGAATCTTTTCTAAATAATCTATATATTTTTTAGTAGCAAGTTGTTTTATTTCTTGCGGTAGTACACCAGGATTAATGAATATTGGATCCCATGCTATATTACCATGCACAGGTGTGTCCAATACATGTTGGAAATAATCATAGCTTTCTGGTAATCCCATAACATTCCAAGCACTGTAGCATAGGGCCGCTCTGCCTTTGTACTTGTTGCCTAATGCACTCTTGACTTCACGCAAGTTTTGTGCTAGAACACTAGTATCAGCTTCAGTTCTAATGTAATCATTTAATGCAGGATATCCATCTATACTCAAACTAATATCAACACCTTTAAACTTACTCCAACTGGCTATGGTATCAAATTTTCCAAATTTTATTTTACTTAAATTTGTACTGTACTTGACACTGATTTTATCGCCAAATGGTTCTAATGCTTCCAGCACTTTGTAGTGTAGTGGATCCATCAGAGGCTCGCCACCAGCAAACTCTACAATTTGCATTGTAGGTGCTAGTTTAACTATGTCTTCTATAAACTGGTCATTGTTAAATTTTGTTTGTTTTTCTATTTCATTGATTACGCCTATGCTTTCGTATTCATGTTTTACTTTGTCCCAGTCTTTTAACCAAGTTGTACTCAGATCAGGTTTGCAGGTTCTACATCTAAAGTTGCACAAGTTACTCATTTTTAATTCAAGTACCGGAACTTCAAATGGCATAATTTTAGCACAGTTTTTTGGAATCATATTCTTTCTTGATACATTGTGTGCTTGACGCATACTTATTGATCCTTGATCTTCCAAATCCCAACACTGATAACAAAATTCATTTCTTACGCCAGACAACAAGTCTTCACGCAATTTCTGTTGACGTTCACCATTCCAGGCTTGTTCAAAAGTCATGTCTTGTATATTGCCCAAAGTATCTCTGCTACGACAACAAGGCGTTATGTCACCGTTTGGTCTGGTACTAAGATGTGTAAAAGGCATCATACAAAAAGTATCAGTCATCTTTCATCCTAAACTTAATATCACAATATCCGCAAATAGCTTCACCACCGTCGGGTATGGTATAGTATACTTTTGGGTGATCCATGTCTTCTCCCATGCACCAAACTCTTGGATTGTCTACATAAATTATTGTTTCTGGAGGATTTTGTTTTTCCTCACCTGTATATTGCCATGCATTAAATGTCATACATTCTCCATTGGTAACCATTTAGTTGTATTTAAATCTGCGGCACAGTTGCACCATTGTTTCATNCAAAGCACAGGATCATCTTNNAGTNNAAANCCNGTTTCAATATTACCTAATAATCCCCCTTGTTTGCATGTAGCTCTATAGATACTTCCGTCATTGTCTATCATCAGCGTTTCAATACCTGCCATACATTTCCAGCGTTTAAATGTATTCCATTTGTTTTTGGTAAGTGTGTTAACATTGTCAAACCAACTTTCGTCTTTGGTGAATATTTCACAGTTTTGTTCAGCTGAACTTTTGTTATCAAAACTAGCTAGCCAGTCTAGCTCATCTTGATTGTAATAACCCATTGCACCCCCAAATTGTGCATAACCCATTGGTGTAGCTTCCATACCACTAGTATAAGGTTGTCTAATATCACCTTGTTTATTTGTCATTGGTCTAATACGTCTTAGATTGAACTTTATCTTGTTTTCTCGTAACCAATCTACAACACTTTTTGTTTCGTCTAATTTGCCCGGCAAGTACATTAAATGTACTTTGACCTGCTTGCGATTCAAGTTACTGAGTACATGTTTCATATGGTCTACACGCAGAAATTCAAAATGCCAACTGAATATAAGATTATCAATTAGCTCCAATGCACGTTGATATTTTTCTAATGGTAAACTACCATTTGTTATAGTACTGCATTCTTCTACTCCATAACGGGGAAATAATTCTAATATATCCAATATATGTGGATGAACAAAAGGCTCGCCTCCAGTTATACTCATGCGTATTTGTTTGCCAGCATAAAACTCACGCATAGTGCGTACAGCATCTTCAAACTTTTCAAAAGGCATGTGCTTGCTAGTATTATCATGTAGGTCTGCACCACAATAGCTACAATCAAAGTTACAGCGTTTACCCATGTTCCATTCGATGCGTACCCACTCTTTATACTTTTTATTGTTGTGTTCTACTCTTACTAATTGCACTAAAACTCACCTTCCAGTTGTGGAATATAATCTAATACATTGGTGTTACGCATTTTATCTAAATTTATAGTAAACTGTTTAAATAACTCCCATTGGTGTGCATCATAATCATCATTATACATTTTTTTAAGCAACTCATCAAGCAAATGATATTTTTTATCCCAGGTTTCTATAACACGCTTTTTTATATGCGGAGGCATATTATTTGGATCTAAATAACGTGGAGTTACAACCATAATTTGAAATTGATTTGGCTTTTCATACCAATGTACACTGTCGCTTGTCCTATTGGCTACTTCTGTTTTCCATTGTTTTAGATTACTAGTTACACGTTCAATCCAATCTGCTAGATTTTGTAAATCAAATATACTGTAAGTGCTGATAGCTACGCTAAAGTGTCCTTTTACATTTTCAAATTGATCATACCAATGCAAGTTCTGTTCAAGCTGTTCTATAGTTTGTGTTTCGCTTCCTCTGATGTATTGATACAGTTTGCCTGTTGCTTCTATACTAATATTCAGTGTAACCTTTTTAAAGTGAGGCCATAATTCTTTTAAACGCTCAGGTGTTTTTGTTCCGTTTGTTACATAACCTAGTTCTACATTAGGAGCACTTCCATTGTCAACCAACATTTGCAATACTTCATACATGCCATCTTGCATTAAAGGTTCTCCGCCTTTGAAGTCTATGCGTTCCATTTTTGATAGTTTATCTTCCATATTTTTGTATACACTAGGATCTATTGTTAAAGGTCTACTGTCACTGATGTTTCTTGTAAATTCAGGATTAATTGCTTGTAGTTTTTTATCTTCTTTAAACCAATGTGTACTACCCCACGAACCACACATTCTNCATTTTAAATTACAGGTGTTACCAAAGTTGAGATCCATGTGTCTCAAATTCATCGGAGCTTCAGCTTGATATTCATACGGGTTTGGTTTATTTTGTACTTTTTCAAAAATCCAATGGCGTCTACTGCTACCCAAACTATCTTCTGTTTTCCAACACTTTTGACACCTGTCAGGCTTTTCACCTCGAATCATTTGTTCTCTTAATTCGTCCCAGTGTTTCCATGCTTCTTCAAATGTATTACCGTCGTATATGTTAAAATCTCTATTGCTACGATAATTACAACAAGGTTTTATATCTCCATTTGCACTCAAACAGATACTGGTCCATGGTACTATACAAGTTGGATAACCATCTGGAAATGGATCTCCTGCTCTATATCTCGGTTGATTTGGATGTGGTTTATCTGTCATAATATCTCTGCCAATATAGGAAACACTTGAGGAAATTTATTTCCCCAATTACGTTGTTGATTAATTACATTAATCCATTCTTTCATTTCAGGTAAACGCTGACTCCAGTCTTCACTGTTCATAAAATTAATAATACCTTGATAGCGTTTTATTCCATATGGATTTTGATCGAATGTTGCTTTGTCTATACCCAACTCTTGTACGCCAGTAAATCTATGCCAGTTTTCATCTATCCAAGGATAAAATTCATTTTCATATTTGTCACTGATTTTTTGTTTTATATGTGCTGGTAATACTTTCAAGTTAAGTTGTGGTGGCCAATAAGCAAAATGCATGTTAATACCGCCTGCACCCAAGGGCCATTTGTTGATCTTTTTAAAGTTTTGATCTACTTTCCACTTGACAAACTCTGGTATATAAGCTACATTGAGTGCCATAATAGTAGTTGCTGTAGTAACTTCTACTTGTGGTGCAGTATTATCCAACAAATGAAATACCTTTTCTTGGTGAGCCCATTGAGTTGGATAGCGTATATAATCGTTGTGTTCGCCATGTGCATCTATGCTGTAGTGAAAACGTACACGTTTGAACTCTGCCCATAAATCAAATAAATCATCACGCCATTCAACTGCATTTGAGTTATAGCGTAATTCAATATTTTTAGCATAGCCCTGACGTATACATTCTTCTAATAGGTCATAGTGTTCGTCAATGATCAAACTCTCACCACCAGCAAAGTATAACTGATACATGTGCGGAATTTGTTCCATAAGTTCCTTCCAGAAGCGTGGATTGTTTTTGTGCCAGTTGTAGCTGGCTCCATCATTGCGTCCTTTGTTTTCCCATGCTTGACTCTTTTGTAGATTTTTATTTTGTAACTGTGGATATATACTTTGCCATTCTTTGATCCAACCACTGCTATCATGTGGACTACACATAACACAAGCCAGTTGACACTTGGTTCCCATACGCAAATCAATGTAGCGTATTTTAGGATCTATACTGCCATCTTCTGCTGTTTCTTTAGCCATGTCAAATAGATCATAGCGTTTTAACCAATAGTTTGTTTCCCAATTACGTTTTGATAGATGTCCTGCTTCTTCCTCTTTGTAGCATTTAAGACAAGGTGCTGGCTTTTCACCACGCAACATCATTTTGCGAACATTACGCATGTAATCCGAATTCCAAGCATCAGCCAAACTGGTATGATTGAAGTTTGCTGGAACTCCATCATCATTTTTAACAACGCCGACTTCTCCGCCGCCTACTTTTTTACTACTGTCTGGATCTTGTACACTACTGGCATTGCTTGTACAACAGGTACGCATCTTACCGTCGGGTCTTGAACTCAAGTGCAACCAAGGTAATGCACAAAATGTCGGACTTATTTTATCCGTTTTCATATTATTACTTATTTCTATCTAAACTGCTCAGCAAATGGATCGAATTCAGTTCCGCACTTCATAGCACATACTCCAAGTTTGCCTTGCTCAATGCTGGGTAAGTTCCAACTTTGTTGTATATCCTGTAATAAATTACCGTCTATTACAGATTTTAAATCATTATCAATTACATCTATTCCTTCTTTACCACCAGCTCTATCAATAAAATCCCATATTTGTTCTACTCTTGGATCTTTATGCCACCACTTGTACATGCGTCCTGCTGTCCAACAGCAAGGCATTAGCAAGCCTTCTGCTGTAATAAAGATGTTTTTTTCTTCTACTACTTTGCATTTAATTGAACATTTATCATAATAGCCCATCATAGTACCGTAGGTTTTTTCTATTTCTTTTTGTTTTAATAGTGCTAGATTTTGGTTGTCCAACTTTTTAGGTTTTTCTAATAGTTGTGTTTGACTTCCTTTTCTATTTACTGCTTGATGTGTGTCTTTCTTTTTACTGGTAGCACTAAAGAAACGACCTGACTTCTTTTTTTGAAAACGTTCAACTCCCCAGTCGTGTGCTAACTGCTCTGCTTCTTCAACTTGATGTTCGTTGTGTCCAAATATAATAAAGTCCCAACGAGCTCTACCACCAGCATCTATAAACGCTCGCATGTTGCGTTCTACATTATCCCAATTTACATTTTGTCTGTACAAATGATTTGTGTCACGCAAGCCATCAACACTAAAGATTACTGCACCTCTGCTTCCAATTATTTTGGCTAATTCACGCCACCATTCAGCACTCTTGGCTCCAGCATTTGTATTCATGCTCAACCACATTTGTTGATTGTTGTGTCTGAATAAATCAAATACTTCCAATGTATCTTTGGCTACTATAGGATCTCCCAAGTTGCCACACATGTACATTGTGTTCAACTGTTCAATAAAGTCTGAAGGAAATATTGCTTGACAGTCAGCTAGACTTAACTCACTGTTATCTATATGACGGTTATCAGCACCACCATTTTCATTTCGATCGCACATTGGACAAGCGGCTTGACAGCGTTGTGTTATTTCTAAATGTACGGTCCTAATATCTTTATAGCTATACATCGTATATCAATTTGATCTCTTTTCCGGGTCCAGCTTTGGAAGGCAAGTCTCCATATTCTTTAATATACCATTCTATAACTGCTTTATACCATAATTGGCTATTGTGATGTGCTTTTTTGTTAAATTGATGAATATTATTATTGGTTGCTTGCATACTATTTAACGCTCTAGCACATTCTTTTTGCAAGTCACGTAGGCTGAGATCATCTAAATTCATTTTTTGCCAATCAACATAAACCTATTGTAAAGTTCTGTATCTATTTCACCTTCATAATAAAGTGTGCTCATTGGATATTTTTGTTTAGCTTCATCGACTCCATGTACACAATTACTGTGTTGTGGATTATCAAAATAATCATTTGTTTGTAAACACACCAACATACCATCTGGCAAGTTGTGGAACCAACTGTCAGTCATGTGTTCACAACTGGTATTAATAATTAAATTGGGTTTTACGTTTATACTAATTGTTTCATCATGTCTATTTTGCACCCAAGTATCAAATCCACCATTCTTATATTCAAGGCTGTCACAGTCTTGCATACTGGCTTTGAATTGCCATTCATTTTGATGTTGCACTCTATTAAAGTGTTCACTGATTCCTATACAATCAGCATCTATTTCTAAATTCCAATATTTCTCAATTTCAAAATGTTCAAACAATAATTGTGCAATAGTGGCATACCAGCCTCCATAGTGTACAACTGTACCCAGTTCTTTGCCAAACAATTCATTGAATTGATCTATCATCCACAGTTTACTCAACACCTGACCTCTGCTGAAATGATCATTTACATTGGCTTTTTCCTGCCACTTGATACTCCAAATACTAGCTGTTCTCAAATATTCGTCGTCTATACAATGACACATGTAACGCAAAAGTTTTCTATGATTAACATGTTTGTAATCAATAAACTTTGCCATAATTATATTAACCCATTCCTGAGTTAGTTCTGTTTCGCCTCGTTCAATTTCACGCATTACACAATTTTTTAATGCCCAAGGGTTTGCATATAAAATTACCTTTTTAATGTCTTGAAAAACATCCAGCTGTGGATGATTCCTATGCTGTAGATATTCTTCAATACCATTTAACCAATAAAAGTTTTTAGCATGTTTGTGTTCTTCAATCATTGCTTTGGTTTTATCCAAACTAATGTCTAGTTCTTGCTCTTGTTTTGTATTGTCTGTCATCTTCCCCAACCTTTTTCGTCTAGCCTCATTTGTTTCATGTGTATATTACCAGCTAAAACCCAACGATCTCCATCACCATTGGCATCTACTCTATGACGCATACATGCTGGAAATATAATAAGTCTACCAGTTTCTGCTTCTACTTTATAGTCTTGTTCACCTTCAAAAATCAGCGGACTGGGATTGCCTGTACAATTTAAATAATATATAAAACTCAACTGAGCTGGTACATGTTCATGTGGTTTTGTAATTTCATCTTTGCTGTAACGAGCTACCCAGGCATTGGTAATTACCCATTCTTCCATTTCTATTGCATATCTATGTTCATTGACCAACTTTAAAATTTTTGTCAGCATGTTATCAAATGCTGGAGTGTCTCTGAACACATCAAAATTGGTCATGTCAGCTTGTACGTTTGTACGTTTTTTCATAGTGTCTTGAAAACTTCCGCAGTATTCAAAAATTTCTTTGGTTACAAGTTCATTATCTGTATCAATTATTACCACAGGCAATGTACAAGGTATTTGTGGTTTATGTACTTTCATCCGGCCTCTTTAAACGTTTGTTCTAACCATTCAAAATCATTAATTAAACTTAAAGTTTTGATATTGTTTCTATATGCTCGACCAAAGTCAGCACCTTGTTGAGCACCTTGAACGGCATATTTTCCATTTTCTCTATCTGCTCCTTTGGTCTGCCAAACTTTTAATCTATATTCGTTATCAGTGTTATCACCATTGGGTATAATAGCACTGGCTAGTTTGGTACACTCTCTGAACGCACTTCTCCATGCGTTGAAAGGATCTGTATTAAATGCTGTAACGTTACTTACCTGAAATTTAGGCACAAAAGGACAACCTATTGTAGTAGTCATATCCACCTGCCAATCATCTGCTTCCAACAATTTCTTGCGTGGAAAAAGTTTTGCTCCGCCATATCCATATAACAAATCATTTACAGGATTACGGCTACGCCATACATAAACACAATCTGTTTCAGGTACGCCGGGCCATTGATCTCTAGTACTCAATGGTCTGAACTTAAAACTAAACTCTTCTTCCATAATAGCATCAGCGTCAATCACATAAAAATGACTGGTCTCTGCCAGTTCAGCCGCGGCTTTGTGTGCTTCAAATATTCCTTTTACACCTTTGACTTGCTTTGCCAATGGTGCATAAAACTGTAGTGTCTCGAAGTTATCATCAGCATACGATTCATAGTAGCTGATTTGAACAACATCTAACATGCATTTCTCCGTAGTTGTTTAGATTATATATGGTTTTTGCAGTCGTGTCAATCATATATAAATGGATCTTTTTCTCGTAATTCTTTTAGTTTCTTTTTACGCCAACGATACTCTTTGTATTTGGTCCATGGCAGTAAAATAAAATCAATTATTGCTCGCATAGTTTTTCCCTTATATATTCAATTGTTCGTTCAAGTCCTGTTTGCCTATCAACAGTAGGTGACCATGCAAGTTGTCCAATAGCTTGACTGATATCAGGACAACGTCTCTGAGGATCATCAACTGCACTGTCTTGATGTACTATTTCACTTGTACTGTTGGTTAAATCAATGATTTGTTCAGCTAGGTCAATAAGTTGTATTTCATCTGGATTGCCTATATTAACAGGTCCCTGAAGATCACTGTTCATTAATTCAATTAATCCACTGGCAGTATCTTCAACATAACAAAAACTTCTTGTTTGTTTTCCATCACCGTGCATGGTAATTGGTTTGTTTTGTAATGCTTGAATTATAAAATTGCTTATTGCTCTACCATCATTTAATGCCATACCAGGCCCATATGTATTGAATATTCTTGCAATGCAAGTGTTGGCAGTACTGATAGTACACATGGTTTCAGCTACACGCTTGCCTTCGTCATAACAAGCTCTAGGACCTAGTGCATTTACATTCCCCCAATATTCTTCTTTTTGTGGTGTTATCAATGGATCACCATACACTTCGCTGGTGCTGGCTTGTAGCATTCTCGATCCTGATTGCAAGCTCAATGATAGCATGTTGCGTACACCATCTATATTTGTCATCAGTGTACACCATGGATCTGTTTGATAGTGTACAGGACTGGCTGGACAAGCCAAGTTGTATATTTGTTTTAAAGGATTTAATAAACCCATTGGGCGAGGATATTCTGTTGAATCTCTTACATCACGCTGTACAAAATAAAAACCATTTCGTCCAAAAAATTGATCAATATTTGATTTACTGCCTGTGTAGTAATTGTCCAATCCAATTACTATTTCACCTCGATCTAAAAGTTGTCGAGTTAATTCACTGCCTAATAATCCTGCGGCTCCTGTTACTAATATTGTCATATGTACCACAACCCTAACTGTTTTAAACTGTCAATTTTTGCACTGTCTCCTAGGAACTGTTTGGTGTTGTCCCAATCCTCATAAGCATACTTACCTGTTACATGAAACACCTTCCAATCAGCATCTATATCAAAGTTGTGTCCAGTGGGAAATTCAACGGGATCTAATAGTTTAATATAATTTTTTGGTAAATGTTTTAGATGTGTGTTTACAAACTTCTGACATGTTTGTGCTTGTCTATATCCGTTTGCATACAGATAATCTGTTTCGCAAAGTGCAATGTTTTCTCTTGTACATCTCATACCAAACATACCTGTACCACAGTTGTATTCACTGTGTGCATCAATTGGATCACCTAACCAAGCATATTGTTTTACACTTTGACAGATCATATCAGTACCTTGTTTTAGCTGTTCTTTAATATGAACTGTAAAGTCTCGTTGAGCAACACAATCAACATCTGTATAAAACCAGTTTAATCCACATTTCATAATCTGTTGTCCTACTATAAACTTGTAAACAAACACATGATGATTGCCTTGCGGTATATGTACAGTTGGTACTTTAGTCGCCATCACAAGATATGTTTTAAGATCCAGTGCAATATACAACAAAGGAATATTCAATCGTTGGCAATTTTCTACCCAATTCATTGTAAGTGGTAATACAGATTCATCACCCATACACCAAAACACTGTGTCCGTTCCGTCGGTTAAACTTCGACAATAGTCTTCAATTGACTTTAGCATTTTGGTCTCCTTGATAAAATGCTTGAACACTAACGGTGTCTGTTGCTTGTGCCTTACTGGCGATTGGTCCAAGTGTTTCACCAATACCGTATTCATTATCAGCACGACTTTGATTTATTATTAAACTTATTATATGTTCATAACTGTCCATAAACTCTGTGTCACCTTTTTGTATTTGCACTGGCTCACCTGTTTGAATCCACTGTTTAACAATAGTTTCCAAGGTTGTGTCGGCTGTTACTTGTCCAATGATATATCTATCGTTGCCTGGTCTATCCAAAAATCCTGCTTCTCTGCACAAAAACACACAACCATATGCATCAACAACAAGGTCCACTTGCGGAAATCCTTTGGGCAACATTTCCTTTTCTGTAATACAATGCATTGTTGGTGCGTCAATACCTTTGCTGAGTGCATTCAAGGCATATCCATAGTCAATGTGCAAACGATTAAGATGTTCATCATGTCTACGCTGTTCTATTTTTTGAAACACCTGTTTAATTTTTGTTCTATCACCAAATGTATCCAGTTCGTTTGGCTTTTGAAAGTTTTCTCTCAGTGTAATAAAATCAATTTGATCGCCTGCTGTTTGATTTATTTCTTCAATTAAATCAATTACTTCATAAAGATCTTCTTCTAAACCTGGCAATATAACATAATTAAATCCAAAACGCAACCTTTTATTGTTTTGTTTTTTGTAACGCAAAAAATCTATAGCGTTTTGCTTTACACGTTCAAAACCTTTTTTGTGTTTGGTCACTTGCTCATACACCTGTTGATTGCTTCCGTAAAGACTTATACGCAATACTTCTAGTTTAAACAAGTCTGGATTTGCATCAACAAATTTTTCAGTAAGTAAAAACCCATTGGTATACAAGCTAAATTTAAAACCTCTTTCATATCCTGCACTGATTAGTTTCATCAAATCTGGATTGGTGAGTGTTTCTAATCCACCACTCAAATAAAATCTATAAGGATCATCGTTGGGTGCAGTTTTAATTAAATTTACAATATGCGGAGTTGTTTCTCTTAGTGGAGTCTTTTTGTATGCGGCATTTGTTTCCATGTTGCGTCCGCAAAAATGACACCAAAACATACAGCTTTGTCCAATATGCAAACCTATTCTGTGTGGGTAACTGTATTCATTGTTGAGTACATTGCGTATTGTACCACTTTGTGTAAGAGGTACTATTGTGTTTTTCCAATACTGCTGATTGCGTATGTCCTGTGTGATTACCTGTTGAACAAAACTGCTGTTTCTCATTATGGTGTTTATATCCAACAGTTGTGTTTGACTTATGTTGAGGTGTTCTGCTATAGTTTGTTGTGTAATAAAAGGATTTTCGCTGTATAAATCAATAATTTTTACAATGTTATTGATCATTTCAACAAGTTTACTGTCATACCTACTGTCAGCAAATCCACAGTCAATGCTATCTCTTGCTGTATAAAGTCCTACAATACTGGATCTATCAAAATGTTTATCAAACCTCACATTATTTAAATGTTGTTGTTCAAGTTCTTGTACACTTTCACAAATTAACTCAGTAATCCAACGAGTATTTTTTGCTGTATTGTCTAGTATTTGTGTTTTATAATCTATTATTCCATGTACAAAGTTTTCCAGTTGTCTATCCAATGTAAGTCCATCATCTTGACTGAAGTCATATGTAAGACCATCAATGTTTATTTCTCTGGTGTTTTTACTGTCGCGTTCAAAACTTATGTCAACAATAGTACCTGCAAAATCCAATAACCATATAACGCCTGTCGGTGTTTGTGTTGTTTTTAATACTTGACATTGATCTGTTTTTAATATATGCCTCAGTATACTGAGAGCATGTGGACCAATATCTTCTAGTACACTTATAGTTGGATCACTAGCATAGTGTTCGCCATGACGTTCAACGTTATTTTTGCTGTTCCATGTGATGTGGACAGCTTTGGGTTTGTGTTTAACTTGTAGTGCAATTTCATTTATTCGACTACTGTGTAACATTTCAAGTCCAACAAATAGTTTTGTGCCTTTTTGTTTGGCTAGTTTGACCAATTCATCATGCTGTTCAAGTGTTCTTACAAAAGGTTTTTCAACCATTAAATGTCTACCATCTGAGATCAATTCTACTGCACTGGCATAGTGGTCATCAGGTAAATTTGCAATCCATACATGATTGCTATCCAAACTCAATAGATTATCAACACTTGGCATACTAGTATTATGAGTGTAAAACTGTGTTTGATATTTGTTTTTACTGGCAACACGATCAATGATTCTAGCCCATCGACCACCACCTACTATTCCAAGGGTACGCACACTTCTACTCCGTACTGTTTGGTCCAACGATCAGCATCTTCTCTTGTGTTAATCAAAGGTTCGCCTTTTATGTTTAAACTTGTATTGAGTAACATAGGACAGCCTGTTGTTTCATACCATCGTTCTAGTAAACTCCTCAATCCTGGAGCACTTTGTTTGGTTACTGTTTGTACTCTACTGGTATTATCATAGTGTACGATTGCAGGAAATTTATCAGGATATTTGCATTCACTAACGTACTGCATAAAGTCTCCGGTTATTCCTTCAAAGTATTCGCTTGCATGTTCTTGGAGGATTGCTGGTGCAAAAGGTCTGAATGCTTCTCTGTGTTTGATTTTGTTGACTCTGTCCTTAACGCTAGATCCACGGGGATCAGCAAGAATACTACGGTTGCCAAGAGCCCGAGGGCCAAACTCAGCACGACCAGAGGCAACCGCTGTAATTTTTCTTGTGTGTAATTGTTCGAGTAATTTTTCAACTGGATATTCTCCTTGTATATCATGTCCTAGAAACGCATGTGGCATTTCTAAAAATTGTTTTGTTTGTGCTAGTACACAACCAATGGCACTTCCAGCATCACCTGGATTGGCGGGAACATGTATATTATCAAAGAATTGTTGTGCTAGTGGATTTGCAACACAATTTAAAGCACAACCTCCAACAATAATTAAATTATCTATTTTACGTTCAGTAAGATCACTGGCTTTTTTGCAAAATTCTTGAAACACTTCTTGATATACGGCTTGTGTCGCCGCGGCTATATCCGCATAATCCTGTGGTCGATTTATTCCAGGTAACCAATCCAAACAACCTCTGTGACTGTTCCTAGCAAAAATTACACCATGATTTTCATTTGGATAGCTTATAAAAAAATCTTTCTTTATACGATCATAAAGCCTTAAAGGATCACCTATTGCCGCCATGCCCATGAGTATGTATTCGTGTTCTTGTGGTTTTAGTCCTATACGCTGTGTCATAGCACTATACCAAATACCCATGCTGTCAGGATACTTTTGACTCCATAGTTTTTTTAGCTTACCATCTTCTCCTGTCCATATGCTGGCTGTTTCCCATTCACCAATACTATCAATTACTAATATTACTGCACGTTCATAAGGACCGGTGTAATATGCATAGGCTGAGTGGCTTAAATGATGACTAGTTGTAGTGCAACTAGGTGCCTTATTATAGAATTTGCGTATATATGTAGTAGGTGATTCTTTCTTCAGTAGTGTGTATTGCTTTGCATACAACTGTCTAGTCTTTTTAAGCCAAGGACGCTCATAATAGCATATTCTATCTGGTTCACCGTACTGTAATGCTTCATCGACTATGGATTGATTGAGATGTTTATCGTTCTTAATTCTACTGTAACGTTCACTGTGTGCCGCAAATTCTAAACCATTATCTGAAAATACCGCAAGGCTGGCGTCATGTGACATTCCGGTCCAGCCCCATGTAATCAATGTTGAGTCCTCACGCAAACGGCTTGTTGTCCCGGAGGAAAATATCCATCTTCATCACCAATCCTAGCTAGCATTTCATCTCTTGCTACAAAACATTCATACATCCAATCAAATGTTTTGCCCGTACCTGCACCATTAAATGCAACAGGTTCTGTGCCTGCTAGAAATATTACTACTAGTACCCACATTAAAGCTCACCTCGCTCTCGCATTTCTGCACGGATTTTTGTAGCACTAATATCGTGTACATCTTTACCTAGGTCATGTTCAGTAAAAGTATAACCTACTCCTCGACCCCAGCTGATGTTTACTATATTAGGAACCTTCATAACAATATATTCATGCCCATGCTCAAAACCGTGTTTTTTAAGTGCTAACCAAATTGGACTTACAACGTCTTGGTAGTCCCATGGATTATCTGTGTTGCCCATGCCAGCATCAGCACCTTGTACATCTCTGACCATAATACATACCTGCCCGTGTTCAGCTTGTATACGTTTAAACAATTCAGTATGTCCATCATGCCAAGGTTGCCATCTTCCTAACATCTGAGCTGTGGGTTTTTTCCAATCAAATATTGTCATTTTCTATTCTCCATGCCATATATCCAACTGGTGTTGTATTTTGTTTTTTCATAAAACGTTCTACAACTGGTACTAGTTGTACATGTGTATCATTAAACCATTCAGCAACATGATAATCAACATCTGCTTTTTTAGGAGTTTCAAACATACGATTTGTATCCTCGTATCTTCCTTCTGGTATTGTATCCATCCATACAACAAAATCAGGTTTAAACTTTTCTCGTGCCTCTCCAGTAGGACAAACAAAATCAGCTACAGCAATTTTTCCTGACATAACAATACCGTCTGCTAGATGACGCATACGGTCTGCTTGACGTATTCTACCTTCAGGACTAAAGTCCCATTTGCTCATATCATGCCCTTCGTACTTTCTGCGTACTTCGTCTGCGTTGATATGCACTCCACCTAATAGTTTTGCAAGCGGTTCTGCTAGTGTAGTTTTTCCACTACCGGGCAGTCCGAATATCAAGATTTTCATTTTTTGTTTCCTTAATAAAGGTATATGGTATACCTATTTCATCTAATTTTCTATTGAGCAATATTTTACTGCCCTGCATTACAGTTGTAATTTCGTTGTTGTTTGTAAAAAATTGCAAGTACTCTGCTTGTCTTTCACTTACTGTCATATCATATTTTTCCAGTAAGTTATCTTTTTGTGAACTGGCAAAGTGAAATATGTTGTCTTGCCAAACCAGATACTTGGCATCAGCGGCGTAAAATTTAAAATTCTTTTTATCGCTAGGATATTCCAATAGATCCCTTATCCAGTCGTAGTGGTAAAAACAAAAATGTTTTTCATTTTTACCTTGTATAACTATATGTTCATACTGTTCTATTATATTACATTCATAGATCCTTGTCAAGATATCATAGTAATTAATGTAGTTGCCATTGGGTATAATATAAAATGTATAATTGTCTTTCATATTTGCAGTTTCAAGCCAACTGCTTTCTGGATTACAGTAACGATTTCCTATTACTAAAATATTCATGTGTATTTTTCCAACTGTTTGCGAATCATTTTACCAATTTTTTTGTTACCTTCGAATGTATAATGTCCAGTAAATATATCTTCTCCATCTCTGCTTATGCTAGCATCAATAGGACCAAACACATGATATTTTTTCTTGTACATCATATGTTTCATTGCCCAATCACCAGCAAAAAAATTAGGTAAATCTAACTTAATACTGTTATCTAACTTTGTCCTACCTTGGCCGGGTTGGGGAGTAAATGAAAATTCGTATACAGGTATGTTTTTGTTTTTACAAGTTTCATCAATATAAACATAAGCACTTTGCATTGCAGTTCTTGTTGTTGTACTATGATAAAGATCTTTTAACCATTGGTCATATTGATCATTCTTAAAATGACCTCCTAGGTTTGCACCATTGGCGACACCATTCATTAGATTAATTCTTTTTGCATCATTTCTCCACATTATTATATTTTCTACTTCAGGTGTAGGTTCTATTTTAAAATTTTCCATCCATCGATCGTAAAATCTTTGTTGTTTGCTTAAAACTAATCTTGGCTCATATGTTTTTTGTACTATTATATAATCAATATCATCTAGTGTACCTTCCATATCCATGTGTTTGACTATGGCGGCATGTTGTATAATACCACTTCCAGGAAGTGCAAATATGGTATAATAATCTCTTGAATCTAACCATCTTACCCAAGTACCATTTGAGTCCATTCTTTCTCTGCCAAGACCTTGGTCAATGGTTTTATAAGTTCCATCTGGCTGTAATGCCTCTGAATAAACAATATAGTCAGGATCCCAGGTGTAGCTTCCAGATGTAAAACTACATCCTAACACCAAAACATGTCTACGATATTTGAGACTGTTTTTATAGAACATTATCCAAACCTTTTTTAATCATTTGTCCTAGTATACGATTGCCGTTACGATTAAAATGTACAAAGTGGACATCTTTTTTGTAAAACAATTTTTCAGTTGCAGATTGGACATTCAAATACTTAATATATTTATATGGGTATTTAATTCCTGTAAAACTGTAAGCATATGTTGGTAGTCCTGTGCGTTCTGCAAGTGTATCCAAATGACTTGCACAGGCATTTGCAAGCATGTCCCATCCTGGTTTCTTTTCGTTCATTTCATAAAACCAACTGTTCATTGTATCCTGCCAAGTAAATTGATAACGTGTAGCCAGTTGGCTACTTTGATTGTGTAGTCCGCCTAACTTGTTGTGAAATATGTTTTGTATACGCCACAAATGAACATTATGTCTTTGTCCTTGTTCATATAACAGTTCTTGTTGTATTACAATTCTAGGCTCAAATGTTTCTTGTATGATAATGTGACTGTATTTGGAAAGATCTATTTTTGACAAACATTGACAATACGCCATAAGACCTCCACCTGGGTGTGCATATGCTGTATAGTTTATACCAAGTTCATCATACCAACAGTAATCTTGATGCAATTTTTCATTGCTGAATTCATCTGGTTCGAAATTGGTAATGCCTAGTTGAGCCCAGGTATAGTGACCAGCCGAAAAACTGCATCCAAGTATCAATAGTTTCATGTGTATCCAGGCCCTGTGTCCTTGCTGTGTGCTTGCTCTACAAATGTTGTCATGTTTCCATAGTCTGCGTATCTTCTGTATTTCATAAGTCTAGGGTCTTGTAATACTCGTAAAAAGTCTTCATGTTCAGGGTGTGTGTTTTTCCAAATTGCACGTTCGTCATAGTCTGACATATGACCCCAATCTAATATCAAACTAAACGTAGCCATGCTTTCTTTTATGTTAGGCTTTACCCAACGCTCTACGACCATTTGTAAAAAGTCTGGAATCTCTTTGTAGTTACAAGTCTGTACAACAAAATTATGATTCAAATGAAACTTTTCATAGTTGTTATAATTGTTGAAAATATAATCTACATTCTTAATAAGTGGATCCCAATGACCTCCCAGTCTTGTTTGATTTTCGTATGTATCTTTTGTACCTGCATCAAAACTGAATATAATACTGCCTATATTGTTGTGTAATTTGCTAATGCTGTTCCATACTTTAGGAGTAAGCATAACTCCATTGGTTTGAAAATGTATTTCTGTATTTGGTCTGTCAGTCAAGTCCATACTTTGTAAACGTTCTCTAAAAATTTTACTGCCAAAAGGATCACCTCCACCTGTTACCCACATTTTAATTGGATAGTCTTTGGGCGTAGCAAGTATTTCGTCAAATATTTTATCAGTTAACCACTTGCGTTTTTCATATATCTTACCACTAGTGTGCATGATTTTATCAGCTCTACAACTAGGACATTTAAGATTACAACTTTCATCTGTTCCGATTTGAATATCATGTGGAAAGAATTCAGCTACAGTACTTTTATTTTTAATAGCATTAACTTCCCAGTCACTCAGCTGGTGATAGTCAAAATCTTCTGGATTGTTACTGAAACGTTTTGCATCAATATCTTTTATGTATATTAATTCATTTTGATTTATTTTAGGACAAGTTTTGTGTCTACACAAGGGCCAGTTATTGCCATCAAATAATTGTTGCCTTACTTTTTGTGCAGTAGGACCGTTCCACATTTCCTTGATGGTTTGTGTTTTTAAGTCACCTATAATTACAGGTAACCAATTTGGACAACACATAAACACTCTACCAGAAGCGGCAATCTCTGCTCTATTGTAAAAATATCCGCAGTATCTTCCGTTTAGATTTTTATCGTCAGCACGGATTAAACTTTCGTCTAATTCTGCACCACGTCCTAATCTAATCGAATCTTGCACTACATCTGCTACAGAGGTCGATGTCACAGCGTTTCCCTTCGGCCAACAAGGCTTTATATTTTGCGTATTGGTTGTTGTTCCAGACATCAACAGGACTTGTTTGCATGTCAACTTTACCCACAGGATTACGTTTACCAAAGTCCCATGGGCACAAATACATTGTACCATCGATGTATATAAATGCTTCATTTTCAACTTTTTTGCAGGGTAGATTTAAACTTTCAGTTTGATCTTCCCAAGGGTGTTGATATAATTTTGTTATCTTAGCACAGCCTGGTCTTACATTATTCCAATAATCCAAAAACTTTTCTTGTTCAGCTTCGGTGTCTGGTAAATCAATCATTCTAACTTCACAGTCTATTTCTGGATGGTTATCTACAAACCTTGTTACGTTTTCGTACACTTTATCGAAACTTATTCCTCTGGTTTCATCAAAAGTTTTTTTGGTAAATCCATCAACACTAAAACGTATTATGTCAACAAAAGGTGCAATCTTTCTTTCTGTTTTAAGTGTCATGGGTTCACCATTACTGTTTAATTCTACTTTTGCTGTAGGATCTTCTTTAATATATCTTGCTATGTCTGGAAGTCTTGTATCAACCAATGGCTCACCTAATCCAAAAGGTCTATAAGTTATACCCATGTCTCTAGTATCATCTATAATTTTATAAATTAAATCAAGTTCCATGTGTTCTTTTGGAACTAAATGATTTGGACAAAACCAACAAGTTGCATTGCAAAATGTTGTTGTTTCTATTTGGAGGTATTTAAACATATTAGTTTCTCAAACTGATCCTTGGGCAATGTGGTCAACCTAATAGCTGTGCTACTAAACTCTGGTGCTTTGCCATACAATATCTTTTGAGAATCTAATCTACTGATTATATCTTCAGTTGGCTCAAACACAACATGATTAATAGTTGGCTCGCTATAGATTTCACAGTTGCTAAAATATTTATGTGCAAAAGCTATACCTTCTCTATTGCGTTCAAGACTCTTTTCTACTATATAATGATGTTTGTGCAGGTATTCTGCTAATCTAAGTGTAATACTGCTCACACTCATGATTGGTCTAATCTTTGTGATTTGTTGAATTGTATTTGCATGTCCTTGTAGTATACCTAATCTAGCACCCGCAAGCCCCCAACTTTTGCTATAACTAAATGCTAGCAAACAATTTTCGTATTTGCATAAATCAAAATAATCTTCTGAGCAAAAGTGTCTATATGTGTTGTCAATAAGCACAGTCATATTTGGATATGCACCACAAATATAATCTATAAATTTTGCACTATAGACTCGACCACTTGGATTGTTTGGACTACAAATATAAAATACGTCTGGTCTATGCTGTTCTATATGAGCAGTGATTTCGTCTTCGTCTTCTCCACATTCAATTATATTTGTAGTAAGGTCTATTGCATTTGTAACACTGCCTCTGTATGTAGGTGAGATTGTTAAAAATACACTATCGCTTTTTAGTGTTGCTTCAAATGTTAAACGTATTGCTTCGTCACAACCACCAGTAATTAATATATTATCCATGCTGGTATTGTAATAGTCAGCAAACATTTCATAGTAACGATAGTAGTCTTCGTACTTCATACTACTTGTTAGATCTAAAAAATGTTTAATTGCTTTTTGTATATGACCACACAATACTTCGTCTTGATTTTCATTCCTATCAAGGTTAACATATCCTGCTTCAATTTTTTCTACTCTGTTCAACAAGCCTGACCAATGAGGTCTTTGTAATTGTTTTACACTATCTTTAATCACTGAAAATTACCTCTGCTTTTTCTTTTTCTTCTTCAGTTCTTTCATGATAGTATTTGTGTTCTATATCTCTTCCATAGATAGGATAATAAAAAATATCTCTGTCTTTGGGTATAATGCGTTGCACTTTTTCAGCAAAAGGAGTATCTTCAAAACTCATGCACTTGACATTGATTTGTTCTTGTGGATAGTCTTGAACAAGATTTGCAACTTTTTGTATAACCTTGTCTATGGTAAACTCAACATGAAAACTAAATTCTANAAATACACCTTTGTCTAACAAATCTCTATACTTTTTTTCACTGCCTGTGCCATTGGTGCTCATTCTAGTTTCATATCCTCTTTGGAAACAAATCTCAACAAATTTCATTATCTCAGGATTAAGCGTAGGTTCACCTCCTGTTAGATACATTCTTCTATTAGGTTTTTTAGGCAAGTGAGGATCTATTAAATTTAAACCATGTCTGAATTCTTCTACAGTCATGTGTGGACTTTTATTATCATGTACACCATTTATTAACTTGCCTGTCTCATCATAGGTTGGGCCAGGACAATATGCACAATCATAATTGCAACGTAACCCAAGATGAAAATGTACTTCAGCCATTGGCATTGCCATACCTCTGCCCATTGCTACAAGGTTATCATCTGGTTTTGCAACTGGTAATTCTTCCAACTGCCAGTGATTAAATTTTTTGTTTGTAACAAAGTATTCTAATAGTTTTTCTGTTTTTGCTTTTGGTTGTAGTATATCAGCATCACAAAAACAGGCTTTGGTTTTACACAAAGTTTCTTTTTTTAGATTTAGTTTTTTAATATCTTTCCAATGTCCTTCGTGACTTGCAATATGTCTTACATTTGCACAAACACCACTGCATATTTCTCCGACTGGATTAATACTAAAGTTACTTTTATATATTGGACAATACCAACCTCTGAAATCAATCTCACGCATTTTTAAATCAACCATGCTTATGCGTTTGTATTCCATTTTGTCTGTTAGTACATAAACTGGATTTTCAACATAGATAGGCTTGCTGTATCCAATACTACCATCATCTCTTATGAGTATGCCGGTATCATCTGTACCAATCCAAATATTACCATTCATATATCTTGTAATCAGTTGTTCAGCAATAATGCCATCTTCGTATCTACTAAGATTTTTACTAACTTTGCTTATGGCATAACCATGCAGTTTGTCATCTTTGTATTCGCCAGCATAAGTTTTATCAACACCAAGTCCATTACGTTTACCACCTGTGTATTCATGAACACTGTCGTCCATCTCTCCTGGACCGCTATATCCATTTCTGAGCATTATTTTAGTTACTCTCATTGAATTTCGCTCCCTTGTCTGAAAAAGTCATAGTCGGGATATCCTAAAACTGTTTTCATTGTAAAGTCTTCTTTTTTAAATACTAAATCAACTTGATGTAGATTACCCATTTCGTAATCCATGTTTACAATATCCCAAAGTTTAAAACCACAGTCTTCTATTGAGTACACTATATTACTCATTTTGTCAAGTTGACTTTCAATTATAATTAGATCAAACTTTGGTAGTGTTTTGTATGCACCATCTAGTATATCTAATTCATAACCGTCTACATCAATTTTACATAAACTGTTTTTGGGTGGAGATAACTGCAAACTATCTAGTGTGACCATATCAGAAGTTATTCCAAAAGTTTTACCTTCATGTATGCAATTTAAATCTATCGATTGTTCGGTTCTTCCACCTAGTGCAATATTAATTAATTTGTAGCTGTAATTTTTATAATTGTCGTGTATTGCTGTATTATGTTTCGTATCCGGTTCAATTAAAACATAATGTGCTTTTGGAAAACTAAACACTAACCAAGGAGTACCAGTATGCACCCCTATGTCTAGACAGTAATCAATCATGTAACCTGATTCTTTTAAAAACATCAAGCTGTCTTTTATTCTTGGAATGCGATGTCTAGTCATCATAAATCTCATATAATCCTAATGCACCAGCTTCAAACTGATGAAGTATAGGTGTCCATACACCTATAAAACTATTTTTGTATGTGTGATAATTCAAAGGACGCAAGTCCCATATACGCCATTTTTGACCTTTGGCTTTTTTAATTTGTACCCAATCTATTCCTTCACGGTCATGCTCATCTGTACTACAACACATTTCTTCTGTAATCAACAAACCTCGCTGACTATGTAAACAATTTTTTATTGCTCCTAGTTTATTCCAAACATACGGTCCATGCGTTGCATCATGTATTGCTAAATCAACCGGACCATGTTTTTCTAGTAAATTTTTACATGTATCTGAACTATAACAATCAACACCAAGTTCCAATATAAATTTATCATGTAATCGGCTTGCTACTTTGATATCTGCAATTTGTCTTTCTTGTAGTTCACTCTGAGGTTCACTGTCTGGTGTTAAACTATCAACTCCAATAATTTTTGCTTCAGGNAATACTTTTCTTAAGAACTGTAAATGTTCNCCTCTTCCGATGCCAAATTCAACAATAGTAAACTCTTCGTTCAAACCATATATTTGATTAGTTCTTTTCAAGTGATTAACAGCTAAATCATATATTGCACAATATCTTCTTGTCATTCTACGCTTAATACTTCTAGTAGGTAAACTTTCAAAGGCAATACTACTGTATGTGTCAAAGTCAACTGGGTCACCTAAGATCCAATTGCTTTTAAAATCTGNGGCNCCTAACTGATGTACTAATGCTCTTCCNTGTGGTCTGCCACTTAAAAAGTGTCCTTTAAGTGTACGCATCCAGTCGCCATAATAAGTTGTATCTCTTTTGCCTTGTTCAAAGTCAAAAGGTGCTACATGTTTTGTTTCTGTTATAATNTTTTTCTCTTCATGTCTAGTGATCCATATATCTTTAAGTTGTCCACCTATTTGATTATGCTCACCGTCTTCTAAAAATTTTGTTGTTCGGCCGCCAACTGCATTTAATATACTTCCATCTTCTTGTATTCTACGACCTATTCCATCTATATTTGCATCTTCTAATCCACAAGGTTCGCCATTTAAATACCACTGTCCTTCTTGTGGTTCAGCTATCATACCATCTACTCGACCTACAAATTTTACGCCTTCGTGTACAGTTTCTAGTATACCGTATCCGCAAGGCTTGTTGTTTTGAAATTGTCCATAGTATCTTGCACCAGTGGGCCATACATGTACACCAATACCTTCTTTTTTGTTGAGCATCCATTGACCTACATAAGTTTCTCCATGCTCCCAAATCTTAGCACCAACACCAGTTACTTTGTTATAATCGAATTCTCCAGCACATTTACCAGTCAATGGAAGATCGTAATACCCAAGCCCATGCTCAAAAGCAGTGCCATGTTTATCGGTAGTTATTTGTCCTACATACTTTCTATTTGGTTTGTAGTAGTCTCTCATGCAAATTTTTCCTTGCAGTAATTGTAAAATTCAACATCACAAGTAGTTGTTTGTTCTATCAAACGTTTGTCAGAGTCATCTAAGTTTTCATAATGCAGATAATCTAATCCATGTTGACTTAGAATAAACTTTGTATTATGTTGATAGTTGACAGTAGGTTCTGGATTAACTCCATACTGTTTTACAAGTTTATCGAACTTTTTTATATAATTATCTTCAATAAAAAACACACTACTCAAACGAGTAATGTTCTTTATAGCTTCATCAAATAATTGTTTTTCACGCACTGTATCTATATTCCTACCATAATCTATACGCAAGCAAACTTGCTTGCTAAATTGTTGATATTGATTAAACACAGGAGTTGGCAACATTCTACTACAGTTAATCATCCAAGTTTTAAAATCAATATCCGTATAATGACTATGCACTGAAGCCATTTCTGTTCTAAAATAATTATATGCACTCATGATACGATCTATAGGATNTCTTAGTATAGTAGCATACTNTACACGNTTTTGCAATCGATAATCCCAGTCAAAGGTTACGCCATGNCCAAANACGACTTGTGGTTGTGNTTCNTTNCATTCATCTATATAATAAGTTGATTGATTTTCGCTTTGATATCTATAAATTACTTCATTGGCAACTCTCTGATATACAAAACCTTCATTGTGTTTGTACCTGTCAATCAGTGTAGTACCTGCATTTTTAAGTATGTGAAATACTGCTAGTGTTTCCATTTTTGCTGGCACCTTTTAAAAAATTCAATATCTGCTTGAAGATCTAGTTCTACTAGATATTGCAAGTCTTCATCAAGTTCAAAAAAACTTACATATTCTAAATTGTGTCTTTTAAGATCGTATTTGGTTTCATTGGTTATAGTCATTTTGTCCCAAACTCTAAGATCCAATCTATAGTGTGCTATTAAATCATCAAACTTGTTTACTATATCTTCGCATTGAAAAAACACATGATTCATTTTATTCATAATGCGTTCCCAAGTAACTTCCATATTATGTGTTTCAATTTTGTTTTTTTCTTTCAAACATTTCTGTATCTTTTTATTATCCACATAACTCTTATCTTCTTTGACATCCCAGGTTAAAACTGTNTTGTTATACATGTCGTTTATATTTGCATTGTCTAGTAGAACTTTATTGGCAAACCAATCATCAACATCAACATGCTGATACAAATAGTATTCGTATTGTTTGGTTACTGGCATAGGTCGTATAACATCTTTATTGATGAACCAAAGATAAAAATCAACATCTGGACTGTCTGGATTCAAGTAAAACAGTTGTGTACGATAGAAATTGTACATGCTCATAATCCTACTGATAGGATCTCTTACACAAGTTAGGTAAACTATATTTTTGTCAAACTGTTTATCATATTCTCCAATTTGCACACTATGTCCAAAAGCAACTTTGGTTTTGTCAGTAACACGATCACCAAGGTCGGTAACAACAAAACTTTCGTTACCATGTCTATATCTTTCTTTGAGAGTTGTGCCGCCTGTTTTAGGACAATGAGGAAATACTAATAAATCATTTGACTTCATATCTATCTCCAGTATCTGCTCTAGTTTTTAATTTACGCAATAGACTATAATCCTCTGTGTTTGAAACTTGAAAGTCTCCTCGCAATGCTGTATCTAATTCAAATGTATCAAATCTTTGATTTACATTTATAGGCTTGTTTTCAACTCCAAGATATTTACTGAGTTGTTCAGCTGTTGACTCTAATGTAAAATTTTTATGATTTTTTACTTGTTCTTTAGGTCGAAGTACTCCACTTATTCTAGGCCATATTGCATAACTTGTAAACCAAACAAACTTGTAGTTTTTTTCTTTTAAATCATCTGTGTGTACTTTATCTATTTTAAGACTTTTACAATAAACATTTTTATTTTCAAATATCAATTCTTCAAAAGTTTTACCTCGAGTATCACCCTTACTATCCAAAAAATCCATTACTTCTTCAACAGCTCTATCAAATGGATCACGCAATATAACTATGTCAGCGTTTTCAGTTACAAGCTCTAAGTCGTACAATTTTGCAATTTGTTCATGCCAACAGTTTGGTATATAATGTAACTTTTTCATACGGCTACCGCTTCTTTAAACTTGCTTAGTATTAAATCTGTATTACAAAAACAATGTGTTTTTTCACATGTATACGCATAAGCAGGCATTCTAAAACTTTTTGGTTTGTCTATTCTACCCAACCATTTTATGCTTCCGTTTTCATCTTTACCTTCTGGTAAACATGCCGCACCACTTATTAGTCCTAGTTCATTAACAAATAAACCATCTATACCAGCATTGCATTTCCAACCTTTAAATTTGTTCTTCTTAGCTGAATATAATCCATTTGTATCCAATATAGTTTCTTCTTTATATCTACCATCAGCAAGTTTATAAACCGCTGTAGCATCAATAGGCATTGAATACTGTTCAAAGCTGACATCAAAATTTCCAGTTTTTCTTTTGAATGCAATTTTTTCATCAATCTGTGCTTGCTGTTCTTTAGTATAGATATGTGGTCGTTCTTTCTCTGTTAACCAGTCAGCAACAATAGGAACTTTCTCTACATAGAACTGACCCAAATAAGGCTCAGTTTTGAGAATGTTAAAGAATTCTACACATTTGTCAAAATACTGTTGTTCAGGATGCATCATAATACGCACACCTAATAGTGTATAAGGCCATAATGTATCGATAACATTTACACAATGTCTAAGGTTAGTTTTTTCACTGTGAAAACTAAAACTTACCCAACGAAAACTTTCTTTGTGTTTTTCCCAAAACTTTAAACTTTTACTACCATTTGTTGTTAATCCAACTTGTACTTTTTCTTCTACAAGCCAAGTTAAAAAGTCATCAAACAATGGCAATGCTGTAGGTTCTCCACCAGTAAAACTTATTACCAGTTCCTCGTCTTCGTTGAGATAACTTTTTACTCGTGCTACAAAATTTTTGTAAGTATCTAAATCAAAACTTGGACTACTTCCTTCATAGTTATAAGGGTGACAGTATGCACAACTAAAATTACACTTGTTTGTCAAGTTCCAATTGATATGGAAGTACTTGTTATACTTCTGTTTTATTTCAACAAGTTCAGCACTATCTGACAACATCTATTAGTTCTTCCTCTTGTTCAGTTGTATTGTCTTGTTCAATAATTTTATAATTTCTTACTGTGTTAAACTCTGGTTCTGGAACAACATCAAAACTGCCTACTTTTATCATACCCCAAGTAAGCATGTCATATTTGTTTCTTGTATCAGTTTTTTTAATTTTGTACCCGCCCCAATAATCCATAAGACTGTAATTTAAATGATCTAATGCTTCTTCGTGTGTTCTTGGGTCACCACACCAAAACAATAATTCTCCTGTATAACAAACTTGTTGTTCTAACAAGTCAAAACTATTACTGGTCATTTTAATAGCATTGTGCTTGTCGTCATCATACATTTCAATCATAACATTATCATAGTCGTATCCAATTTGTGTAGGATATAAAAATATCTCACCTGGATTTCGTTCCATGCTAAATCTTTCTGCCCATTCATCATCTAGTAAATGAAAATCTTCATTAAATTTTAAACCAAAATTTTGTAGNTTTGTTTCTTGTGTAATTGTTGTTGTTATGTCTCTTAATACTTTTAGTGTATTGAATATGTCAACTAGTTTTTTAACATTGTCTATATAACCCTGGTCATTTAAAACACGATAGACCAGTATACATTGTGTTTGCATTGGATTAATAATATCTTGATGTACAATTAATCCCCATCTATGATCAATTTTTCCTGCATCTAATTTGTACCAGGCTTCTAGTGGTTTAAACTTGTCTAATTTATTTTCAATAGTACAAAACGCTTGCCCGTTACTCATTACTGTATGACCTAATATACTGCTAAGTGGAACATCAGCTGTTTTATATTTTTCAGCAATAGTATTCCATTCATTGACTTTATCATTGAGTAGAGGAATAACCTTATATAATCTTTCTAGTGCATCATGTTTATGAAAAACATTCCAATGAGTTGTTTCTGGCTGACCAATACTATCTAATCCAAGGTCAAACCAATAAGCAAATATATCACATGTAATAAGTTGCGTGTCTTTATCTTTGTTTTCTAACTCAAGCTCAAACTTCATACTGACTCCATATTTTATAAAGTTCAGCAAAATCTTGTGTGAAATCTGTACCACGCATTATGTCTATACTTTTGATGTACTTGTTTAATGCGGGCCATTTGTCGTTCCAATTTTCACTGTTCATAAAGTTAGTCATATTTTTAAGTTCTTGTACTTTATTCTTCTCCGGATACTTTTGCATAAAGTTGTCAATTTTTTCTGTTATATTTTCTTTCATTGCTGGTGGTAAAACTTTAGCACACATGTATTGTGGATAATGTAATACTCCAGGATGGAACATTCCTTGGTGATCGTGTACTCCAATTTTTTTGTAGTTCTGACTAAACAAAAATTCAGCAAAGTCAGGTAGATACCAAATGTTTAACGCACTTACTGTACACAGAACTTTACCAACAATATTCTCTGGTGCTTGTTCTACTTTGTTTAGTGTTTTATGCACAGTTTCCCAATCAGTTGGATAGCGTAACCATTTGTTCATCTCTCCTATGCCATCTATACTAAGCATAAGTTCTACAAATTTAAAGTTACTCCACAGTTCAAGTATATCATCTGGCATAATTGTGCCATTGGTATGGTATCGTAATTCTATGTTTCCNGCATGTCCACTTTCTACACATTTTTTAAGAAAGCGTTTATGATTTTTAAGATATAAAGGTTCACCTCCTGCAAATATAAAATGTCGCATGTTTGGTAATAGAGGATCTATTTCTTTTTCCCAAAATTCATCGTCAGCGGCCCAGTCATATTTGTTGTTGCAATGATCTTGTATTTTCCATTCCCAGTCACCTCTAACTTCTGGGTTATCATTATTCAAGTCTCTAATTTTTTCTGCATCTCTTACCCATTTGCTTGAATCAGTTGGTCTGCACATTACACACTGAACATTACAGGTATTACCCAAACGTAGGTCTAATGTTATTACATCTTGGTCTAAACTACCATCTTCATTTGTACTTGCTATCAAATCATTGATATACTCTCTACCAAGTTTTCTAGCCCATAGATTATTTTCGTTCATTCTATGACTACGAATNCCAGCCGCTTCTTCTTTCCAACAATGCATACAAGCCTTTAGAGCCTTGCCAGCAAGCATATCTTTTCTAGCATTTTTCCAATAGTAACTGTTCCATACTGCATTTATATCAGCATTGTTTAAGTTAATACGCTGATCCTGTGTAGGTTGAGCTAGACAGCATAGCAAAGCTGTACCGTCTGTATAAGTTGCCATGTGCATCCAAGGTAAGATGCAAAACTTCTTTCCATAATCTTCTAAAAAATCTTGTGCCATTATTCTACCAACTTTCTAATATCTTCATATAGCTTATCATCAACAATGCTAAAGTTGGTATTACGCTGTCTGTCCCATGTTTCAGTCATCTTTACAAAGTCTTGTAATTGTTCTTTCCATGTGTCCAGTTGCGGTTGTTCTAAGTATCCAACAATACCGTCTACACTATTTTTAATCAACCAATTCTTCTCATATAGTATATTACACTTGTCTTTAAATTCAAGCAATCTATTTTTTGCATCCTGTCTCATTTCAACAGGAAGATTCCTTACATCTAAATACGGAGGATGTGTGTTAATTAAAATATCAACACCAATACTTTTCCATTCTAATCCTGGCTTTCCTGCATAAAATTCTTCTCCCAAGTCATTTGCAAGATACAGTATTTCATGTATTCTATTTAGGTTATAAATTTGTAATACAGGACTTATATTGCTTGCAACATTTGGCAAACTTAATATACTTTTATAGTTTCTAAGGATAATATCCCAACTCTTTGTACCACGTATAAATTCATTTACTACCCCTATTCCATCTAAACTAGCATTAATATCTACACTTTCAAATTTACTAATACTGTCTAAAAACTTCTGATTTGCATTTGTACAGTTGGTGTTCATAAACACATTGATATGTTTGCTGTGTCCTTTTTCTGCCGCATAATCCAAAAACTGCATATTGTTTTGAATCATAGTTGGCTCGCCTCCAGTCATGTAAACTTTTCTTAACTTGGGCATCCATTCATAGATATCAGCCCAAAAATCATCAGCATCAAACTTTTCTCTGTATTCTTTACTGTTGATCCAGTCTGGTCTTTTACCATAAGTCTTTTCTTGTATGCGAGTATAATCTTCTTCTACGTCAGTAAGTTTAGCATCTTCCTTTGCAATGGTACTACTGTTAAAACTGTTGCACATTCTACAACTTAGATTACATAGATTACCTAAACGCAAATCCAAGTAAAGTGGGTCATGGTCTGGTAATCCAAAATCATTTTCGTAACTTGCTTCTATGCGTTGGTGTATTGCATCTTCACCAATGCGTCTTTCCCATTCTTCGTTGTGCATTTGTCTAAAACTTTTCTTACCTACTTCTTCTTGTAGATAACAATGTTTGCAACTGCTAACTTCTTCTCCTTGCATCATAGCCATGCGTATATCTCGCATGTCTTTGCCGTTCCATGCTTGCTTTAATGTAGTTTTATTGATGTCTAGAATTTTTCCGTCGTCGCCTCTGAGTACACTGGGTTTAGCAATACAACAGAAGTCGATGCTTCCGCTGGTATTGACCATCAAACTCAACCAAGGGTAAACACAAAATGTTTCTCCATACATTTCATCCCAGTCTGTCATACTTACCCAATACTGTCGTTAACCTGATCTTCTCTGACCATTGCACCTAATCTGTGCGGATTCTTGTATACTGTCTTAAAGAATCTACTACCGGTATGATCCATATCAGTAATTTCAAAATCCAACTCAGATCTAAGTTGATCTCCTAGTTCTACAGATTTGTTTTTAAGTTTATTCCAATCCCAAGTTACTCCGGTGTTAATACACATTTGATCACCACCTTCAAATTCAGGAAACAAATCTGTTTTAAAGAAATTACTTAACCAATCGAAATCTCTCACGTTACGCCAGTCCCATTTTCTTCTCTCTATATTTGTCATATGACAACCTAACCTTGCACCGTAAATTGCCCATAAACCATTTGTTTCATCTTCGCCCACAGTCATCCAAACCAACAGTCTTTTGTAATTTTCTCTGTGTATTGCTTTTATACGACTAGGATCTACAACATCACCACCTTCTAGTCCCATCTTAACACCTTCACGGAAACCTGCTCTCCATGCCTGCAATGGACTACCATTATTCATAACATCACAGTACACATTATTCATTTGGATATAACGTATATTCCAACAAAAGTCAACCTGACTTGCTTTATCACTTTCAGGAGCCGCTTCATGTGTACGCATTCTATTAACAACATCTATGGGCCAACACTTAATACCACCATTACCATACACCAAACCATTTACTGTATTTTTACCTGCCCAACTAATTACATCTGTATCACTAACTCTATTCATGTTTAATTCTGCATTAAAAAAATCTTCTCTTACTATGTTATCTGCATCTATAGTAACAAATCTATCTGTTTCACTCATTGCCGCCGCGGCTTTGTGAGCGGCATCACTACCCCATACTCCGTGACTGCGTTTTGCCCAAGGACATTTATCAAGCAGGTCTGCATAATTTTGATCTGCATTTGGCTCATCATAGCTTATAAAAATAATATCAAATTCAGTGATTGGCGTTAATTGCATAGGTTTTTCTCCGTGTTATTCAGCATAGTCAAAAGTCAAATCTGTATTTGACTCTCTGCAAAGTAGACCACACTGTGTTAAGTCTTCGATGTTTGGTGTTTGTACTTCTACAGTTCTATTCCAACCAATATCAGCTAAAGGTAATTCGATCCTTTCTAACAATTGGCTTGGGTTTTTACTATCGGTTACATATATTGCAACATTAGTATATATCTTTTGTTCTTGTGGGTTTTGAAAATTACTCTTAAATCTAGTAACTCCATCGCCCCGAGAAACTGTAAAGTCTGCACTTATGTCGTCCATGATAGGACTTGGTTGAGTGAAAGCTCTTCTCTTGCTAAATCTAGTTCTATAATCTATTCCTGTAAAGTTTGCTTTTCNNTGTAGTCTATAAGNTNGAAAATATNTTNTTAGTNANAANACTNANNTCNCCTANNNCACATANTCTNCGCANNGGNGCCATATCAAAAATNANATANCCTTCTTCNATTAATTCTNCNGGATCAATTTCTATNGTTNTNACNAAAAAATTTGGGTCGTTGTCTTTTATCAAAAACAATGTAATAGGATCATACGATCCATCTTTCTCTGGATTCAAACTGATGTTACGAAAAAATCTTTTACCTGTCATACGATAAAGTGTGTCTTGGTTAAAATTTACTTCCATTTTCCAGTTGTTAATATACATAATAATATTAACATCTGCTTTAGTTTTATCATTTAATGGAATCACACTTAGACGTCTTTCAGCTTCTTTAATTCTAAGTACAGCTGATTTTTCTACTAGTTTTAGTTCTTGATTTACGTCTACTACTGCAAATTTTTTTGGATCAACATGACCCATAAGTATTTTTCTTGCATCATCACTATTAGTTTCGATAAAAGGATGTTTAATGAAATCCTTTTCACGATTTGTTACCGTAACAATATCACCTGTGTCGGTATCATAATAAACACACCACTTGGGTGCTGGTTTATCTTTCTTGTAGTCTCTGAGTAAGGTTAGTTCTGAAGACATCTACTACTTCATCTGATAAGAAAGTCTCATCGCTATAATGAATAATTCCACTGCTAATGATACTATTTTCAATTTGTATTTTGGCTTTGTCTGTTACCCAATAATTTAACATATCAGTCCAGTTCTTGGGAATTTCATTTGGATCTGTAAAAGCACCATGTGACTGACTGTGTAGGTCATAATGATTATTAAGAGTTACACCAATTTCATCTGTATGATCAACAAAATGTGTAATAACATTTCCAAGTAGATTCTTCTGAAAGTATTCTGGTTTTTTGTTTGGAAAAACATGATTGTATACATCTCTCCAGTTTTGCATAACTGGGTCAGCCATCTTAAACCATTCTCTTGCAACTTCACTACTTTTTCTAAAATATATCAAATTATACCAATACTTAGGTAACTTGTATGTATTTTCGTATTCAAATCTCCACATAGGTACTGCTGGAAAATTTCTATAACTATAAGCATTTTTAGGTACACTTATGCTTCCTGTACCACTTGCCATTGTGTCCCATAGATTATGTATATCAACATTGATAAAAAGTGTGTCATAGTCAACATATATTGTTTCTTCATATGGCGTAGCATAAAACACTTGCCATAAGTTCATTCCGTGGAAGCCATCTTTATGAGCACTATTTCCGTAGGGTAATTCGATCATATAATCAAATACATGTTCATAGAAACTTTGTACATTACCTAGTTGACCTTTATCTACAACCAGTGTAATGCTTGCATCTGGATCACAAACTTTAATACTACATGCTAGGGCATAACAATATCTAATATTATCTTCACTGGTGTTTATACCAAGTGTAACATATCCACGTTGTGGTGTTTCTTCTTCTAGTTCAAGTGTTTCTAATTTGTCAGACACTGGCTTCTTCTTTCGCTAAAGTCATTAAATGATTGTAGTGCCTATCTAATGCACGTTTGTTCATAATGTGTAGGTTTTGTTTTGTATATCTACACAAAATGTTTTTCCAAGCTTCTGCTCTATTGTGTTTTAAAAACACAAGATCATCAACACCATTTACTTTTGCAATATCGTCTTTTTGATCCATATTTAATAATGGCTGTCCTAAGAAATCATGTATGAAATTATCATTGTTCATACCGTTCATTAAATGACAGGCAATGCTTACACAAAAGTCTGTTCTAAACAACAATTTAGGATATTGATATAATAGACTGTAGTATTCCCAATTATCTTTTACATGACTCCAAATATCAAAAAATAGTTTAGATTCTTCGCTTTGGTCGAAGTAAACAATAGTACTCCACCAATGGTGAATACCTGCTTCATTCAATGTTATTTCATTTCTGTATGGAAGTTCGCCGCCAATATATTGTGCATACCTATGTAGTGCAATAGGTTCGTCTGTATCAAAAATATATTTGTAAAAGTTATTACCTAAAATATAATCAGTATCCAACAGTAGTGTTCTTTCATAAGGTGTATGATAGAATACTGTGTGTTTGTTACTGTTAAAAAATGGTGCGTTAAATTCTGTCCATGGACTATCCATGTGTTTACGCATATTGCGTTTGCTAGCAACTCCTGAATTATCTAATATCATTAGATCAAAACAAGCATCAATCTCATCATGAGAATGGTTTTGCTCCATCCAATCTTTTGTGCCATCATCTGTAATTAATGTAACTGGCAAGTCTAAATGCTTTTTAGCATAAGTCGAGGCTAACATTGCAAATTTAGAATAGTCTAGTTGTTCATTGTTATAACAAAAAAGACAAATGCCATTTCCTTGTTTTTCTGACATTTATCACCAATCCATCAAACTTTTGATATTCCTTGCTTTCCTAATTTTTTCAGCCTGTATCTTATACTCGTTCATCGATTCGGTATATGCACTTACAAGTGTCTCTAAAAAATCTGCAAGATCATCAATTACAATAGGATTTTCTTTTGTATCTATAATAATAGATTCTTTTTTTCCAATATCAACCAGTGCTTTGACGAAAGCAATAGTAGTCTGACTTGAATGGAATACACCTTTAGCGTAGTGTACTGTTTGCAGAACTTGTGTTCTTTGTTTCAGTGTACGCTTTTGATTACCTAACGTAATTCTATAGTTTGCAAACTCTAATGCTTTTTCGAGTCTCTCGTCCATACTGAGTTTCTCCTTTTAATTATATGCTACTATAACTTATTTATGTGTGGATTGTCAACAGTTTTTTAATTTTAATAATCATCTGGACCAGTAAAATCATTAACTACTGTAAAAGTTGGTGCAGGCGTAACATCAAAACTATGTGTGCCTATTGTTAATGTATCAGGCATCAAATAACTTACTGTAGGGGTGATAGTTCCATCTACAAAATTGTTGTGTGTTGTATCGTCTAAGAATATTTTAAATTGAACACCTGCTCCATTGTTAATATATTTTCCATATAATTTAAATTTTAATTGTTGATATGTACTATAGGCGCTATAAGAACTTACATAAATGCCACCATAGCCGTAACCGTAACCATAGCCATATCCGCTTTGCATAGGATCTGTCCATGCTGGATGATATCCTTGTCCTGTGATATAACCATATCCGTATCCATAGCTATAAGAACCATATGTTCCAACTTTTCTACCTATTGTAACACCACTTGACGTAAAAAGCAAGCCTTCATTTGTAGTTGGGCCGTCGCTACCATCTCCGTATTTGTCTGTAAGATCGTAAAAGCCTTTTCCTTCGCTGGTTCCACTTGTAATAGCCGCACTTTGCGTAACGGTATCCCAATTCATATTAAGGACACCCATTTCGTTAATAACATCACTCCAGTTAAAATATCCAGCAGTTGATCCACCGGTCATGTTGAGTGCTAATCTAAGCTGACCACCTCCGTTAAAAAAGTATCTTGCTTTGTTATAATCTGCCCATTCAAATTTATGCTCTCCTACAAGTTTGTTATTCCAAGTAGTGCTTCTTTCATACCCTGTAGTATCTGAATTGAATGCACTGGCATTTTGAGCATCTACTTTTGTATGCTCATTATTAACCAGTATTGGGCTAAACTTTGTTCTTACTAAATTTAAATCTTCAGCTCTAATTGGTGTATTAGCCGCAATAGTTGTTCTATTGGTAGGAACAGCAAAAACTAAAACGCTGTCAGGTATTTCTGTATGATTTAAACTGATGTTTGTCCTGGTTACCATTCCTTGTAATCGCTCTGCGGTAATCAATGTACCGTCAGCCAGTGCATCATCAAGGTTTACTGCACCCCAACCAAATTTATGTGTGTTAACTCGGTTACTATCAGTAACAGCCGCAGTTGGATACTTGTCTCCGAATACTTTGTTTACATCAACAGCAACTAAATTGTATTCTTCGTTTGTAGCTAATCCACCGATAGTTCCAGACATTTACTTTGACCCCACAACTATTTCTATTGTGCCAGCTTCGTCTGTATCCTTTGATTCTAATGCTCTTCCTATTACTATATTCCAACTAAACCTGTCACCTACAAATGATGGCGCATACTTGTGTGCCATTGCATGTCCAGGAGTTGAACTGCTTATCATTCTATCACCTTTGGCTACTTTTCCAATTACTTTACATGGAACTCTACCTGCTAGTGCTACAAAAGGATGTGTAGCATCTGTACCTGCACTTGCGTTCATTTCAAAACCAGGTGAAGTACTTATAACACCAAATACATCTTCGTCTGCTTCCTGTAATGTTTGCGTAATTTCGTGTGTTCCGCCTAGTCTAACTACTGTACCTGCTTCGTATTCATCATCAGTTTCATATCTTTCAGCAAGGTCGGCGTACTCTGCACTAGTGGCTATACCTCTAAACTTGTAATGTGTGGTATTGTTCATTGTAATACCAGATTGTATTGTAGGAAACTGTGTACTGAGTAGAGTTACGCCATCTTCCAATTTCTCATCGTTGTGTGGTGTCCATGCCGTAGTATCATCTGTTGTAATATGGACAATATTTGCATCAACTATAAGTTCTATTGTTTTATGGAAAGTACCGCCCGTATCTTTTCTATTTCTGAATTCAATCCTTGTAGTTCCTGCTCCTGAAAGTAAAGGTGTCCAAACACCATTATCATAAACTTTCAAGAGACTATTTGTTGTATCGTACCACAGCATACCTTCAGTTGGATTACTTGGAGCATTTGTGTTAGCAAAATTTTCCAGTAAGTGTAGTAAATTTTCGTTTAATGTTTCTCCAAAGCGAGTATAATTTTTACCAATTAATCCTATACTAGTACTGGTATCAATTGTTCCATCGTTAACAACTATTGCTGTTTTACTGCTTTGACTAAAATCTATTGTATACGGCATGTCTTTTCCTTATAAGTCTGCAAAACTTGATCGAATCCTTAGTGTGTAAATTACTTGTATTTTTCTGTTTTCACTTTTTTGCACAGGATGAAAAACAACATGTGTCAACAAATCGTTGTTGCCACTAAAAATTGCAAGTTCATCAAATACATATGTGTCATTCATATTTGTAGCTACGTCTGTTGAATCTTGTCCTGCAACACTACCATAATCTAGTGTACATGTTGTAATAACATCACTGTATGTATTAGGACTAGTATGACTTATTTCAGTACCGTTAAGGGCACTTGAAGTCACTGCTTCGTCAACAGCTTGACTAAATGTCTGATTATATAATACACCACTTGCACTATTTGTATTAGTAGCTTTATACGTTACATTTCCCAATCCGTCAATAGTTGTTCCACCATTTCCAAATCTTAATGTAGCAATATGATGTGTTCCGGTATTGCCGGCTTCGTTTGCAAGCAAACTAGCTAACGCAATACTCATATTCTCGAAATTAATTGCATTTCTTCTACGAACCAAAACTTCACCTGAGTCAGGATCCCATATTTTAATATGACCTTCGATTCCTATAAGTGATGTATCATTGATCTTGTCTAAACTCATTGTTCTTTCCATTTAATGTATTTATATCGTTCCTTTGCCTGCATCTCTAATGAATGCGTGTTCAGGTGTAGTTCCTGCAGATGCAAGGCTAACGCCACTATCATTATAGGCTAGTCTTAGACCATTACCATAATGTGAGAACTTTTCTGTGGTCGGAATTCGTGTACTTGGGCCTGTGTTCCATATTTGGTCACCCGTGCTGTGTGCTTGTGGACTAGTGCCTAGTGTTCCTCTTGTTACTCCAAAAAGTTTACTGTTTCCTATATCTATTGCTTCATATTCAATACGTTCAGTTCCAATCCATGCTACACCAGGAACACTTGCTATTGCAACATTAGGATCATCAAATACTGTTACGTCATTAACAGTAATCTCATCACTGAATACTGTAATATCAGCAAGTAATTCAGTTTTTTGACTATCTATAATAACATTACTTATTTGAATATCCATTGGTTGATACTGCATCATTCTAAATGCTCTACTATTTGCTGTAGGACTATATCCGTCGTTTGATATCAGTCTGTAAGGATGTGATAAGTGTCTTGTTTTTACTACATCACTTATATTTCCTACTACAAACATTGTTAATCCGTCAGGACTAAAATGTAAACCCGAAGGATTAACTACCACAGCATAAAATCCTACATGTGTTGCAGTTGAAATATCCCAGGGTGTAGTTACTCTGAATTCATCTACACCGTTTCCTCGTGTTCCTACTATAAACAATCTTTGACCGTCGGTACTCCACTCTATACCAAAAGGTTCAATATCTATAGCACCTAAATATAAATCTTGATTGAATGTTGCTGTTGAAATATCAAATCCAGTAGATAAATTGTATTCATATATCTTGTCATTTTGATTTCCTGTAATCCACATTTTAGTGCCATCAGGTTTAAAGTCAAGTCCAAAATTATCATTGTCAACAGTTGATGTAACAAGTGTTTGAGTAAAACTTGCAGTCGAAACATCAAAACCAGTTGTTAAAAAATACTCATGAACATTACTATTTCCTACACCAGTAACAAACATTTTTGAACCATTAAAACTAAATTTTACTGCTGTTGGATTTGGGCATTCTGTAACTGCATAACTGTCTACAAATGTAACTGTAGATGCTAAATCAAATCCTACTGAAAGAGTATATTCATTCACATCATCACCATTTGTACCTATGATAAACATTTTTGTTCCATTGTCATTGAATGTTATACCTCTAGGTTGATTTTCTTCTGAATTTACACTATACAATGCACCTGATGTAATTGTAACAGGACCACTTTCATTTGTTTGAACTAACATGTTGATATTCTCTGTGAAGTCTGTAGGTACAAGTTCTCCTCCCCAACCTTCAGTTGCCGGCTGTACAAATACCTGTCCATTATAATCATATTCTAGGTCTGCTTGTACATGTGTAAACAATGAAGAATCTGTATGTGTTGGTGTATCTATAAATGTTCCACCTAATAGTTCTGTATCACCTGCCCAAGTTCTTGTGCTATGATCTTCATACTTTATAGTAATTTCACTGTTTCTACTTTGCTCTTCAACATTAATCATAGTTGATTCACCATAGGTATTGCTTTCCATACTGCTTAGTATTTTTGTATGGAAAGGTTTAATATCATTGACAAACTGTTCTATAGTGTTTATATCATACTCTTGATATTTTGCTTTGTTTAGTAGCAATGGTCTCTTAACTCCCAAGTGAGCAAAAGTAGTTTTAAATGCAAAGTCGCTTGCTGTATTTTGTAGTATAGCTGTATAAAGTAACTTGAACCAAAGTTGATTGTATTTTACATGATGTTTAGCAATAAAAACTTCACTTCTAATTAAATCCATCAGTTGACCAATTACATTGTCACTGCACTTGTCAAAAGGAGTAACATCAAAACCAATTGCATCATATCCGTTACCAAACTTAGACTGGTTCCAAAGTTCTTCACTGAGTTGTATAGTTGCTTTTTCTTTATAAACTAACTTGTCTATCCCATCTATGTAATAGTACATTTCAGCTCTATCTAAATCTGCACTTGGACTTGTTGATTTAATTAATACATAAGTGCCACTTTCAGTAGGTTCACCTGCATTGATATAATCATTTTTATTATCATATACCAAGTCAGCTACTGTGTTAGGATTGAATCTGTATGTTACATTTCCATCACTGTCTTTTTCTACAAGATGCCAATCAACTAGATTTACATAGTCTTTTACTTTATATGTTACTGAACCTTCTACAAACGTAGTGCTAAATGCATTTTCCCAATTATTAATTTCATCAATAACGTTTACTTCACTTAACAATGAGTTTACACTATGTACGAAGTTTTGTCTAGCTTCTTTTACATCTCTATATAAACTTTGTCTAGGACGTACCTGATGTCCGTATCTGTTGAACTTATGAAGTTTAAGATCTGGCACAGGTTGCCCACGCCAAATTCTAATATCATCTTTTTGTGTATCTTCTATAAAATCGTAATCGTAAATTCTACTCCAATTACTCATATCATTGTCTGTGCTAGGCTGTTCATTTTGATTGTTGTCTTTTAAACTTATGTAAAAGTTTGCACCTTCTTTAACTACCGAATCGATTGCGTAAACAGTAGCATTGCTCCATGTGGTGTAGTCTTTATCAACACTAAATCGATTAAATCCAGCTAAACTATCTCTTACTTTTACATGTAGATATTCAGGTATTGTTATATTATTGTCTTTTTCAGCAAGCATAATCCAGTCTTGCATTGGCAATGCAAGTCCTGTTGCTTTTTGTTTAAGTTGTGCAACTGTATCATCATTGACAAAATTAGTAATGTTTGCTAGTAATAAACTATCACCTCCAACTTGTGCAGACCAACTCAAATCAAAACTATTTGGATTTGTAAGCACTTGTGCTAATTGAAATACGTTATAGTTGCTTTGCCTTGTGCTATTTGTTTTATTTTTTACCCAAAAGTAGTAAACTGTTTCAGTTTGTTTACTTGATGTATTGTAGTAATTCTCTTGTGACCAGTTGTAAACAGTTTGTCCATTTATAAGAACACTATATGCTTCACCGCTTGCCACTCTGCCATCAACAATTTGTTTTTGTATAACTAGTTCACTCCACTGTTCAGGAAGTACTGGACTTGCTGTCCATTCATAAATGTCAATGCTAGCACCATCAAATAGTTTTCCCCAGTTGTTTTGTTGGTAATCTATTGTGCTTTGTTCATAATCCAAATATACTGCGGTGCTTGTATTCCACCAACGTAAACCTAAATATTCTCTTCCCCAAGTTTCAATATTTGTAACACCACCATCTATATTATTAAAGTTATAGTTGGCAATATCATTTGTAGTTTTAAAATCTATTTCTCTATCGACAAATCCAAAAATTATACCTTTAGCAGGATCATAGGTTTCTAATGTTGTAATAGTGCTTTGCTGTTCAGCATCATACAATGTTATGTTTTCAAGTAAATCATTTCTAGCTTGTGCAGTTCCACTTCTTACTTTATCCCAATTACCGACATGTCCGTTGGTATCATTCCAGGTTCCTATCCAACGATATACTGCACTTGCTCCGGTGCCATCATCATCAACAAATGCATAAATTGGATTTGCTGATAGTGTTTGTCTAATATCTGCAAAATTGTATTTGAATACATTATTAACTTTAACTTGTCTATCGGCTTCTAATGCTGTGTAAGTTGAGAAACGCATTTTTCTCAGTGGATAAACGTTACCAGTATTACCATTTTGTTCAATAAATGCATCAATGAAAAATTTGTTTACTTGATTACTGATTTTTGTAACTTTGTGTACGCCGTCTATGTTAGGTACACTATTACTACCTCTGATTAAAATAAAATCACCAACTGCAAGATTGTGAGCTTGAACATCACCAGTTTGTCTGTTTACTTTGATTTCAGCTTCATCTGCCGCTTCTGGCCCTGCACATATATCAAAAGTATACATGCCAAAATCCATTGTTTGGTAAATTTGATAGCCCAGGTTGTAGTTGCCAAATTCACTGTCATCTGCAACCCAAATACTAAAAATGTTTGGATCATTTGCATCTTCTTGGAATACAGGATTACCATTATTGTCTACTAGTGCATTGAATACTGCACTAGTGGTACTTTGTGTTGCACTAATTGTTTGAGCAGTCAATCCAACTGTAGTATTTCCAGTACCAGCACCAATTACTAATGTACTGTTTGTACTTGTTAGTCTTAGTTTATTGCTGGCATTACTGGCTGTAACTCCTGCAATACTTAACGTATTTATTTTCTCTACAATGTCTATAATGTTCAAACCAACATTACTTGTTGATTGCGTTGTACTTGCTGGAATAAGTCCGCTTGGTAATCCAGTTGTTGTGTTTGAAGTTCCTCCACCAATAAACAAATTGCTGTTGGTTGAATTAATTTGTAATAGTGAATTGTTTGTGGCTCCAGCTTGTGCAGTAACTCCTGTAATACCTGCCGCATTGATTTGATCAATTACCTGTTGTTGTGAAAGTGGTAGGTCATTGGTTACTGATTGACTTGAACTGGTTTTTTGTTGAACTGCTGTTCCGAATCCAACGCTGTTGTTCCTTGTACCTACACCTATTGTTAAAGTAAATGGATTTGAAGGAGTGTTGGTTGTTTTTGTTATCTTTAATCTGCTGGCATCAGCACTTGCTGTGATGTTAGAGATACCTGCATCTGTAATTTCTTGAATAATTTCTGCCAGTGTGTAATTTTTAAAAGTAGTACCTGTTTGTTGTGCAACTACTGTGGTTGACAAAAATGCATTACCAGCATTTGCACTGTTCTTTAAGAACGTTGCTATATCACTTGTATATGCTCCGCCGTTTAATGCGTTTTGACTGTTTGTAATGTCTGTTGGAGCAATAGTTTCTGTACCATCACCAACATTTGTTCCATTATAAGATGTTTGTCTTATATTGTTGATAGCAATACAATCTTGATCCAATAACAGTTGAGCTGGTGTTTCTGTACTACCACCTAGTGCTATCAAAGTTTTAAGATGATCAATGTTTAAACCTGCATTGTTTGTGTAGTATGTTGTTATCCATGTGGTCCAATCCGCTGTACTATTAGCCGCCACATAGGCTGATCTTAATCCTTCAATTCTTGATATTCTAGTGCTTGCTGTAGTGGCAATTTGACCTGTGTTTTGCACCCAACTGGCGTTAAAGGCATTTTCATAAGCAGTTTGAGCTGAAATATTTGTGCTTGTTGGTATCGTATCTGCAAACGTAACTGTAGTACCATCAATAATCAATGTAGCACCGTTGGAACCTTGTATTGTTGGATTAGTTACTGTGCCAATTATTTCAACGTCATTGAATGTTGTAGTTGTTACACTGTTTGCAAAAGTAACAGTAGTATTCAACGCACTGGATTGACCTAGTATAACTGTTGATCCATGTGGTACTACATTTGTTGTTCTAATATCTTCTGTACCAGTAACTGTAATTACGTTTGTGGTTGTGCTGGTTGCACTTTTTTGTAGTGATACAGTATTTCCGTCAATTACTAAAGTTTGTCCACTGCTAGGAATTACAGGAAGTACAGTTGTACCTGTAATAGCAATAGGATCGTTTGCTGTAGCAACACCACTACTACCATCTTCGTCTATCATGCTCCAAGTTCTACCATTATATAAAACTTTTTCATTGAACTTGTAACTTATTTTACTATCCCATTGTCCAATGTCTTGCCAATTTCCACTGTGATCATACGCTGACTTTACTTCAGTTGGAAATTGTGTAAAGTCTTCTTTGTTAAGAACTCTATAGTCACTTTCTGAAAGTAAAGGTAACCCACTGGTTGTAAAGTCGCCTGCAAAAAGTTCATCACTTGAATCTTTAAACGTATTCACAGGTCTAGTTAAAAAGTTATCTTCAGTACTGTCGTGAACTTTTAATGGACTGGTCTGATCAACATCGATTACAATATCACTGAGTACGTCATGTTTAAAACCACTGCTTATTCTAACTGGTTGTGGACTTGTAACAAGTAATTGAGGAGTAATTTGAAATTCCAATGTTCTTCTAGGAGATGTATCTCCAAAGTCAGCGATTCTTACTGCCCATTTTTCCAATAGTTCTGCACTTGCTTCACCGTCGTATAGTCCTTGATTACGCATAAAAGCTGACAGTGTTCTATTAGTACCTTGATACTTGTAACTGCCTTTGACAAATTCATAAAGTGTATCATCGTCGATATCTAGTTTTTCACTCCACTTTGGTTTGTTATATCCTGCATTAAATCTTGCTACATCACTGAGTTGTTTATTACTCAATGTATTTGTTCTACCTAAATATTGATCAACTTCTTTTACAGTTGTATCGTAGTTTGGTATTACAGTATTATCTGTTACAATGTAACCTGGTGTATACAATTTACCATTCCAATCTCTAGTTCTTGAGCCTCTCCAAATTATTCTCTTATGGCTAAGTCCAATACTTAAATCGTGTATTACATCATCAAAGTTTGTAATTGTATCAAAAACAAAAACATGTTCTAGTTGCACCTTGTACAATCTTAATCCAAAAATTTCTGTTGCAGTTGTATCTTTAACTTGAAAAATAGTTTCTGCTTCTGGATCCATACTTACTCTGTCAATTAACAATTCGTTACTAGCAATTTGTTTACCTTGTTTGTTTACAATGTTATAAACACCGTCATACTTTTTATCGATGTTATCAAAGTATCCGTTAATTTTATCATCAACAATTACTTTAGTTTGATCAGGTATAAGTGATATATCAATAGTACTTGAACCAACTGCCCATGTAACAAAATTAGCGGCGGCTGTTCTCCACTGTTGAGTAAATCCTAAACTGTTTAAGTAGTGTCCATATCCATTGATAAAGTCATATACTTCTTGAATTGTTCTCAGTTCTGTTTTGTAATCTAACTTGCTAATTGTAGGTTCATATACTTTATAACGTAAAACAGTTGAAGTCGTTTGACCTTCAAATTTTACTTGCACACCGTCAGTTGCTGTGTTAGGCTTGTTGTAATTAAAGTATGATAAACTATTATCAAATCCGTTGATTAAATATCCGTTTGCTGTTTTACTAACTGTTATCGCACCAAAAAAGAATTCAGTATCAGGCTTACTTGTATACATTACGGTGCTGACATTTTCTTCAGGTATGAATACTCTGCCTTTGTCTTGACTGCTTTCTAGTATAAATTTATTGTTTCTGTTTACAAAACCTCCAGCTTTAATTACACCTTGAAAGCTGATGTTTTCTAATCTTTTTTCTAATACATCTGAATTTGTGCCATACAGTTTACTAAACTCTGTAACAGCATTGCTTAATCCATTGTAATAGTGAGTGGCATTTTCTGCCAAAATAGGATCTATTACTGCACTGCCTGATGATAGTTCTAATAGAGGTCTGTTAAAATATTGATAACCTTGATTGCTTACACTAGCGCCTACTATACTTCCGTTTTCTACAAATACTGTTATCGCACCATCTAATCCAAAGTTGTCACTTACTTGAACTGTAGGGGAACTTGTATAACCACTGCCTGGATCGATAATGTTTACACTTTCAATAATTTTTCCAAGTATACTGCTTCCACTGATATTAATATCTTTCCAACTGGAAAGTTTTAATGCTTGCGTATCAATATCTTGTGGGCTGTTATATCCTGAGATATTTTTAATTTTTCTTCTTGCAGTTCTAAAATAGTTGTTTGTTGATACTAATGGTCTAGTTCTTAGAAATGCAATTATGTTTGCAATTTTTCCAGAACTTGTTCTACGCCACTGTTCTTCTACTGGTCCCCAATCACCATATACAAAGTCTTTGGCGGCGTCAGCTGAATTAGGTGTTGCTACTACATTTGCTGTATCTGGATCATTTAGTATACCTGTTAGTGTAACCAGCGTGTCTACTTGCCAATTATAATTTTTAAGTGCATAATTTATATCATAAACATCTGCTAGACTTGGATCGCTAACTTTTCCAAACTCAAGTGCTAGTAATAGTGCTGAACGTTTTGTAGCATCTGTCCAACTGTAATTTGCGTCCCACCAAGTTGGTTTCTTATTAAAACCTAACATTTCCCAAGGATGTGAATGTGGTCTATCTGTATTAAAGTAATATTGATACAATCCTCTCCAGCCACCAATACCAGGACCTACGCTACTGTAGTTCCAAGTAAACTTGTCACTGCCGTCATAATATGTTGTACTATTAAGTTCAGTAATATTATTATTGGCTTTCCATTTGTTAAATTCACTTCTAACAGTTTCATTAACTTCACTTAATGTGTATACTGCTGGTCTATGAGCGTTTGGCATATATGTTGATTGATTAATAGTTTCATCTAATTGAGTACCAAGATTGTTGTAAATTCTATTTTCTAAATCCCAAAGTCCAGCATCAACAGGATTAAATCCTACAGTTTGTCTCTGATGTAATTCAGTTCCGTTTCTAATATGTATACTACCGTCATGTCCTACAATATGTTCTGTTGTAAAAAATTCATTACTATCTTTGTTATAATCACTTCTGACTTCAGGTGTACTAGGTTTAACTAGTCCTAGTTTTACTGCACTAGGAGGAACAAAGCTAACACTTTCACGCTTGTACCATCTTATGTGTGCGTTATTTTTACCTGAGCTTGGCATACTGTTAATACCGTTTGCTGTGATTGTAACTTTGTTAGCTGATATATTATAGTCTCTATCTTTTGTTAATGCTTTCCATGTGTGATATCCATTGGCATCAGGTATTTGGATCCATACTTGTACATGATTAAAAGTATCATCATAATTATTAATTTCTTCTGGCAAATCAAACACTGGTGTTTGATTCAGTACCCAACTAACATCTATACTTTTGTAATCTCTATACATTGCCATTTGGCTTTTAGCAAAAACACTAGATGTATTCTTACCTAAGTTAAGTGCTTCTAGTGTTTTATCAACAAGATGATAAACTGGCAGTGTTTGATCTAAACTTTCATGAAGTTGTACAATTTTAAGTTTAAATCTTTCTTTAAACTGTTCATAGTTTGCACTAGCAAATTGTAAACTACTATACGGGTTAGTTGCTACATCAACCAGTAGTTGATTTAATAATTCTGTACTGTATGGTTGTTGTCTTATTGTACCACCAACGTTGTTTACATGTACAATATTTCTATAGTTATTTGTTCCATACCAGTTGCCTGTAAGCAAAGGATTATTTGTCATTTGACTACTAAGGTGTTGTATTAAATCTCCAAAACTGATTGTACCGAAATCTGTATTTTGTGGATTCATTGTTTGTGTTTGAGCAATATCAAAAACACCTTCTCCTGTGTCAGTATATTCTGCATCAGTATAAAAACTAAATTCATAAATGTCATCTATTATAAGTCCACTTGTGATGCTTATAATGTTTCCTGTATGGCTGTATGTTGAAAATGGTTTACCGTTTCTCAATACAGTAACATTAGTTTCATTTGGGTTTGCACTAAAAAATATTACTCCAAAGTTTGCTGGATCAGACACAAGTCTATACTTGATACCAGATACTGTAGGAGTGCCTACTTGTATTTGAAACTGATTCTGACTGCCTGCTGTTCTAATTACACCTGTTGTACCCAATGGACTATCGTTCATGTTAACAAATTCAATTTCAGCTTGTGGGAAAACAGTATTGATTGTATAGTTATTACTGTTATGAAAGAACAGCGTGGGTAATTTTCCACCTATTCTGCTTACTCTTCCAACATTTACATCTGCTGTTGGTTGACTGCTTACTGCTAACGACTGATCTTCTTTAAAAATATTATAGTATCTATCACCAACAAAACTTGAATGTCCAACATCAACTTGCATAGGAGTACCAGAATCACTTACAACTCGTCTAATCTTCTTGTGTACTCTCTGTGTGTCTCTTAGCTCAGACCAACCATTATGGTATCTGCCAGTTGTAAAGTATTTGTAATAATAGTAACCTTTAATTTCTTCTTGATTGCTTCTAGAATTATCTGCACTCTGATTAACAAATGTAAACCTCTGACTTAAAAATTTACAACAAAAATTTAATCCAGGATTATTTCCATAGTCGACATATTCAGGATTAAATCCTAGTGCATCATCATAATCATTGTTTGTATTATGTACAAAATCAAAAAGTGTTGTTCCAAAAAAGTCGCTGTCTGAATATTTTGTACCATCGTCTAAAGATGTTAAATCAGTATCGTATAAAACAACCGGCATACCTTGACTGCGGTGTTCTTTTTGTTTTTGATATGCCCATTTTGTTCCGTTCCAAAATAATTCACAGCCGGCTACAGGTGCTTCTCTTTCACCTTGTCCAAATCCACCTAAAGTTCCACTATCAAAAGTATTAAAACCATTTAAGATTAAAATTTTATCATTTGTGTTTACTTGTGTTGCACCACTACTACCATCAAAGTTAAATGCAACTGTAAGGGTAATGCTTGTTCCTACTCCGCCTATACGCCAAATTTTATTGTTGTATAAAGTATTTGAGCTGTTGAAGAAAATCATAAGATCATTGTCTTCTACTTCAACTGGAACAATCTGTTCCCAATATCTTCTATTCTCTCCATGTGTTGGGTTGAGTGTTTCGCCATGTGCTTCAACACATTCCCAATATGTAATAACAAAATTTGGTGATGTCCCGCTGGTAACTTTTACTTTTTGACCTCTATCATATCCAAAAGTACCTGACCATTCTTGTGTTATTCCGCTTATTAAAACATTGTAACTGGTTTGTCCAATTATTGTTGTAGCAGGATCGTCAGTTGATTCTAAAAAGTGATCCACATTACAAACTTGATTTAGTCCGTGTCTATATTTTTCTAAACCTTTTTTATACTCGATAATTGGTCTAACAGCTCTATATCTATCCAAAGTATAGATGTCATCTGTAATACCTTGATATATTAAACTTTTAGCAATGGTTTCTTCATGCACCCATAAATTACTACGACTCCATGCACTTTGATCTGGTGCATGTCTTTGTTCGCAAGTATAATCTCTTGTGGTCATTCTATGTTCTCTGAGATCAAAAGGTTTGAAGTCAAAAGCAAATTGATCTGTATCAAAACCTGCAGGTTCTTGATTGTTGTAAACTGTTACATTCAACCATGTACGTTTACCTTGCTGTCCTTGATATTGTCCGCCCTCAAATTGTTTTGTTAATCTAATACCACCTGTTTCGCCAACACCATCGACAATAAAAATTGCATCATTTAAATAGTCACCGCTAGTTGTATATGTGTAATGAGTATGTATTTCAATCTCTGAATTAACTGCTGGAGGATTAGTAAGAGTTACAACACCTGTAGTAAAATTGTATGTAAAGTCAGTATTGGCTATTTGTCTTATATTGTTTACAAATACCCAAGCTCGAGTAGCATTGACAACACTTGCTGTAAACGTTGTATTTGCACTATTGGTTTGTGTAAACCTATCAACAGTATGAGGAGAAAATTTAATTCTCATACCATTTTCAAATGTAAGTGTCTTACCATTCTGCATTGTTGGTGTGGTATAGTCTGGTAGTCCTATAATTGTATCAACGTCAAATGCACTTGTGTATTTTAATTCATTTGGTGGTAAAACATCAAGTACCCAATAATATCTGTGATGATTGATATACATGTCATGATTAATTGGAAGGTCAAGCGTATAACCTTTTTCATTTAAAACTTTGTTGTGATTGTTTGTGTTTACTTCATTGTATTTTAAACTACGGAGTAAATCATCATACGCAAGCACTTGGTCAATACTATTATCATCATTCTTGTTTATCAATGATGGAGAAAATTGATAAGGATCGTTTGTTCTATTGTCTAGTAGATAATTGTCTGTAACACTTGGAGTAAATTTTTCAGTTCCAATGTTTTCGCCTACATAATGTTTAATAGGCTCTAAACTACCACTTGACATCAACTGTTCAAATGTGCTATCAAAGAATTGTTTGTTAACTGTAGTCTGTAATATATCAGGTAGTAATTCAGTTACACGCCTACTACCAATTTTTTGTAGGCTTTCACCAGGTCGAGTAGTATTAAAAACTTTATCTGGACTGGGTTTACGTTCGCTCATTAGTAACCTCCGCCTGAGCCACTGCTAGTAGATATGTTGCCACTTGTATTTTCACCAATGGTAGTTAAGTTTCCTGTGCTGGATCCTGTAATTGCAATATTATTTGATTCTACCACTGGTAAAAATAATTCATCACTGGTACTGTTAATTTGGAACAATGCACCACTGTCGTTTGGATTTGCAACACTGCTTATAGTTATCTGACTGATTTCGCCAATCATATTGTTGTGTATAAATGCCGCCAGTTCACTGAAGTAGAAGTTTTCTCCAAAGTCCCAATTATCGATATTAAAGTAAGTATTAATCAAGTTGATTACTTTTTGTTTTATTTCAGTATCACTTAGTGTAGTGTTTGATGTTTTTGTTACATTAAATGTTGCTTGAAGTTCTCCACTGGCTAGATTACCAAACAATATTTTATATTTTACCGGTCTGTATATTACCTGATCACTGATTGATTTTTTAGCGTTTAGACTTTCAAACATATCAGTAAGTTCACTAATAGTTGGAGAGTTTGGTTTTGTTTCAGGTCTTCCATCATACTGTGCCCAATTTCTAAATAAACTATTATAGCTGTCCAACAATACATATGTATCAATAATGTTTGTTGTGCTTGGGTCAATTAAATGATTGATATCTGCAATTCTGTTGTATTGTGTATGCAAACTTCCAACGCCTGTTACTATATTTGTACCATCTACTTCGTCTTGTACTGTATAGTCAAATCCATCTACTGTTTTAGTTCCTAGCTTAATTGTCTGTAAACCTACAATCTTTTCAAATGCTTCTGGGTCATTTGGGTACCCGTCATTGTCTGGATCNCTCAAACTAACTCTCAAGTTATGTGGNTCAGTATATCCGTCGTCATATGTAAAGTATCCATACGCATTAAACTGGTAATCTTTACCCAATGGATTTGGGTCGCTTATGCTAGTAGGATTAATTTTCAGCACTTTTATATTATCTCTTAAAGCCTTGAGTGTTTCGCTACTCAAAGTTTCATTAAAATTTAAGTTTGTAAATTTTAGTTTTTTAGGACTACCCACTATAAACTGTGTTCTTCTAGTAAGCATTTCCCATTCGTTAATTCCGTAGTTTAATCTTAGTATCCAACTGTTATCAATGCCTGTGCTGGATCCATCACCTTCGTGTTGTCTACTCCAATTGGATACATCATTGAGTGTTTCACTGTTGAGTGGTAAGTTAGCACCGTCAATTATAATCCATTTTGTACTGGAGGCATCATATCTCAAAGCAAAACTATTGTTGTTTTCAATGTTTGCTATAACATTTGTTCTTGTTGTAGTATCTAAGTCTGTGCTCAATCTAGGAACCAAACGTCTTATTCTACTTCCACTTCCTACAACTGCANTTAACACAACCGAGCCTTTACCTGTATTNTCTATACCAGTCGGAACTCCAGCACTATCATCATCTCCAAGTCCATCTTTNTAAAGTCTATCAACTTTTANCCATTGTGTTTTTGCGTTTANTATCTCGCCNTTTATTATNGCNNCTGNACCNCCNCCACCTGTTATTGAAATATTAGTAGTTTGATCATATCCGCTACCACTNGCNGTAATAGCTACTGTNGTNACNGCACCATTGGCTATAGTACAAATTGCTGTTGCTCCTGAGCCTTTTCCTGTAATTGTTACTGTTGGTACACTTGTGTATCCAGTTCCNCCTGAAACAACTGTAGCTCCATTAATATATCCCATTTTGTATGGTGCTTCAATAAATTCAACTAATCCATTTACATCTGCTTTTTTCAAAACACTTGTAGTNGTTTGTCCCATACGCTGTACAATACTATTGAGTGTTAGGTAACCACTGCAACTACCACTACCTTTTGTNATTTGATTCCATCTNTAAACATTNNNTTCTGAATTGTTGCTATTAAAAAATGTTATNCCNTTNGTTGTGTCGTTAAAGTCAGTAAAAGNATTGTNAGTTGTACTGTCATATCCTTGCCTNTTNTAATAAAAATTAAAAATTTCNGGATCTGNNAANAAAGGTTTTATATGTTTGTCGTATATCTGCGTACCATTTAAACTACTTGGCAAACTAACGACACTTCTGTTTGTAACACCTTTTTCATATATGTAAACATCATCTGCATACTGTGTTGCATCACTGTATGTTGCNGTTGGATCATATATGTCTCTGAATCTACTGTGTCCACTGTGTACTCTATTAATGCTTTTAATTTTTCTTATNTTTTCACTGGCAGTCAACGGAGCAATAGCATAATCATCTGCTGTAATCATTCTATCTTGTGTGGTAAAGAATCTAGGAGCGTTTGCTTTAATACTCTCAATACTTTCTCTTTCACTTGCATTGCTGACTATACTTTTTAAACTTGCCCTAAAGTTTGCAGTATGTGTATTACCGCTTGCTCCAACATAATTTATAGAAAAGTTTATGCTTCTAAAACTGTCAGGAGTAATGCTATAGGTTCTGTTTAAACCTGTTCTATACCAAACTCTAATTATTCCACGTGGTATATTACCAAATTGACCGTCGCTGAATACAATACTGATTTGATCATTTTCTCTACTGCTGATACTGTAGATATCTCTAATTTTATTTTGACGTGCATTGAATAATGTGTTTGCACCAAACAATCTATCTACCCTTGTCCAGTTCTTTTGTACATTACCAATTTCGTCAACAGTTTGTACCCAAACTTCTCCGTTTGCAACATTGTCTGTATTAATATCAATAGATAGATTAGGTAGCCCATTATCAATTTGAAAATCTTTAAAATTTAATGATCCTTGTTTAAAGCCTACAAAGAAACCTGTGTTAGGTGATCCAAATCCACTGTTATCATTTTTATATAACAGATCAAAAAATCCATAAGGGTCAGGTGCTTTTTCTATTATTGTGTTTGTAGTACTGTCTATGCTGGCACTATGTAAACTAAAAGTTGCATTAGCATTGTTAATTCTATTGTTAAAATCTCTTTGACTTGTGTTTCGAGTACTGTTTAATCTATATACTTCATTTTGTATTCCACCTACAGTTGCACTACTAAAAGGACTTCCAAATTGACTACTGGTTTGAAAAATAGCGTTCATGATTGCTAAAAAGTTTTGATAACTTTGAGGATTGGTTACATCTTCAAATTGTGTTACGACATTAGCTAAACTTTCACCAGTAGCATCAAAAACTTGCTCATCAGTTTGTATACTGTCTATTTTCATATAGCCAGTGGCTACTGTATTTCTAGTAGGTGTATATCCTAAAAATTCAGCAATACGCAAGGCGCTTTCTCTACGTTCTGCTGTACTTAGATAGTTTTCCCTTTGTCCTAGATCTGCTCTAAATGCTAGGTTATGTCCTAAAAATGCAATCAATTCAATGAGTGCTATAAATTCACTTGAATTAATGTAATCATTAAAATTTTCTGGATAGTTTGTTGTGATATAATCCACCATAGCATTTCTAATGGTTTCAAAATCATATGCTTGGAGATTTGCTTGAGCAAAACTTTCGTATGCTACTGTAAAATCTTCCGCGGCAAATAAACTACTTTGACGTGCGCCTTGTGCCATTATTCTTCACCTACAAAATTGAGGAGCAGTTCTTCTGCTGATCCTGTGTTAATATATTCTAACCTAACTTTTATTTCTAAGCTGTGTTCTGTTGGTTTGCTTAGTAGTGTTTCTAGCACATTCCATCTAGGATCATTGTTTACTATTGTATCAACATCATCTAACGCTAGTCTTTCAGTACGATCATCAAGAGGATCAAATACTAGGTCAGGTAAAATACTGCCAAATGTTGGGTCAGCTACTCTTTCACCTCTCCTAGTGTAAAAATGATTTAACAAATCACGTTTTGCAAGATCTGAATCTACCAGAGTCTTTGCACCACTAATGCTGTCTATTGTGCTATATCCGATATAGGTTACCATACTATTATTTATGGTAAAATTAAATACTCAGTTTATATTTTAATTGTAGTTTTTATAATATCACCAGTGTTCATACTTTCACTGATAGTGAGTGTTGTACCATCAACTGTAAAATCAAATAAATGCTGTTGAATGTTGTCATTTATAGTAACTTTGAGCTTTTCTATTGGACTCATGCTTACACTTCTTTCTAATGTAAACGTATTTGTACCACTATATGTAAAATTTTGTATAACAAGTGTTTTTTCATATTCTTTAGCAAGTATTCTTTGTAATCCTTCAGGTGTATAAGGTAAAAAATTAAGTGTTTCTGCATAATAACTAAATCTAGCTCTAGCAAGTTGNTCATTACTGAGTGTGCCTTTTTCATTATAGTCACGCATTGTAAAAACACCTTTTTCTCTATACCATGCTCTTGTTTTAGGTCTTCCGTAGTCAGCTAGTCTAATTACAGTTGCAATTTTTCTACAAAGTTCAACATTATTACTGCTATTAACAATCATATTTGCTACAGTTTCATAGTCATGNTTTANCAATGAGTTTATTAATTGATATTCTATTTCACCTTGATTTACTTGAAGTGATCTTCCTGTGGCCCAATGATAAAGTATCATACCGTCATATGCACTTTGACTTATAGTTACAACTCCATTTGTTGAAAGTTGTCTTTTTGCGATCTGTTCTTGACTGTTAAAACTTAGCAACCATAAATCATATGCTTCTTGTTCGGTCATTCCGAAATTGTACAATCCTTCACCGTATGCAGTACCATCAAAACCATTGTAATCTCTAAAAAAACTTAATGCTAATAATCTTGCATTATCACTACTGGTAACACCTGCAATATCCAACTTGGTAGCATATGCTGTTTCATCTCTAACAGTAAAATCACTCCAAACTTTTTTAAATCTATCTTCTACTGTTTCCATTATGTTGGTCCTGCTCTTTCATTAAACTGTGGTGGTAAATTATTTCCTGCTACTCTGCCATCCGATAGATTGTTATTTGGATTTTCATTAAAGTTATCTACTTTTTCTTGACTGTTTCTAGGATTATGTCTTTGTGAACCTTTGCCTTGAACATTTCCTTTACTACTATTGGGCTGTTGGTTGTTTTTGATCTTTGACATATCAATGTCTTTTGCAGTTAAATCTGCGTTAGGACTTGCAGGTTGAGGAAGCATTTCTTGTTCTTCTGCATGTCCTCCCCACGGTTCAGCTTCAGGTACTCGACCAGTTATGCTTTCCTTAATGCTAGTATTAATCTCAAGATTATTAGGTGTAGGTTTTGTTGCTTCTGTGGCTTGTGGACCGTTAAGATCAATTAAACCATCAGTGCTGATTCTAATATTACCTACTGCTTTGATATGTCCGTTGAGATCAGTTGTTAGTTTAATATCTTTGTTACTGTGTAAATTGAATTCACCTTGAGCAGTTTCAATTGCCATATCACCTTTTCTTGCTTTTATATTAATTGCATCTGCATCTAAATTAAAATCACCACCGCAATATAAATTAAAATCATTGCTTGTACGCATACTAACATCATCTTCTGCATAGATATCAATTTTTCCGTCTTGACTCATTTGTATCCATGACTTACCTGTTTGACTTATAATATAGATAAATCCAGCGCCATCATGAAATAAAATTTGTGCTCCGCCAGCACTACCCAAACGCATAAGATTACTAAGTCCACCTTTCCTACTTTTGTCTGGTGCTAAACTGTAATCGCTATTTGGAAGTGTGCCATCATCCATTACAAAATGATGACCTCCAGGAGTGTTAAATCCAAAAACATTAGTTGGTGATTCTCTTCTTTGACTACTACTGCTTAGTCCTCTTAAACTATCTATACCAAGCCCTGGATGATTTTCTGTATCTCTGTAGTGCTCACTAAATTCTTCACTGGATTTAACAGTTTCTCCTGCTCCTCTTGGTCTTTTATTCATACTACCATCTTTTTTTACACTAGGATCAACTGTTGGGCCTACCACATCGCTCTCACTGTCTATAAATGTGCCAGGGTTAGTAGGAACACTAGAATTTCTAGTAATATCAGGCAACACTCCTAGCACAATACCAACGGCACTGTTATTTGGAAAAACACAAACAACTTCACTGCCTGGTGCTGGAGGATGTCCGCTCATTCCATAACTGTTGGTTGCATTTGCGTACTGATAAGCGCCACCATACGGACTTGCTCTTCTTACTCTGTGATATTCATGTCTACTTGCTTGTGTACTTTTATCACCTTGATAGTATTCACCTATTACTTGAACATACATGTATCCTTCATAACGATCATCAACTAAATCAACAACTTTACAAATATAGATACCTTCACGTCTTTGTACTCCTCTGGATCCGTGAGCAAAAGAATTGTTGGTCTCAGCTGAATTTACTGTTTGTGAAGTGTCATATCCTGTGTGTTTATAAGCCATTTTATTATCCTAACATTATATCTTTTAACCATTGTTCTGCCAAATGAGCTCTAGCTTGTGGCCCTCCCCAATAAGTACTGCTATTAGGACCAGTATTTCCTAATTCTTTTGCAATGTCAACATGAAAGCCATCGTTACCCATGTATCCATTTCCTGCACCAATTCCTGTAGCACCAAAATCTTTTGCTTTTTTAAGAAAATTTTGAACCAATGGTAAATGATCAGAATTGTCTAAGGTTAACTGTGTGCCGTCTGCGGTAAACAATCTAATATCTGCCGCACCCCCGTCGAGGTGTCTGGTCGTTCCAGTAAGTTGAGTATCCATACCTCCACTAAAAACAACTACATTGAGTCCAGTTGCCTCTGCGGCTTGTTGTAGTATATTTTTTAGTTTGGCTTTAATAGGTTTATTTCTCGTTGCTCCATTGGTAAGCTGTGCTTCTGTTACTGTTGGATTTGTAACATCTCCGGTTGTAAGTCCTTCTTCAATTAATTCTGGACCTGTTAAATCTTCCAGTTCATTTCCTTCTTGGTCACCTTCACCTTGATCTTCAGCTAGTTTTAGTGGTTCGCCTTTTTTAGCAGGTTCTAAATCTACTTCACCTGTGCTGAGATAATCCCATACCAATCCTACATTTGTATTGATATCTCTAAAACTGTTTAAGGTCATAGTGAACTGTCCTTCACTGTAGTTTGCAGTAACTTCGAAAACTCTATACATACCTACAATACCATAGTTTGCTTCTGGTATATTCATTAGTCCAGTATTTTCATCTGGATATGTAGGAAAGTTTAGATTTAAAAAGTAGCTGACGCCACCCGTTTGATAATCTGCTTGACCTGTCAGTTTAGCTTTTCTACTTTTTGGTCTACCTAACCAATAAGGGTCTCCTCTGATCATAATTGTTTGTTGTACAAGATCTCCTAGTGTACTTAGGTTAAGTTCAACTGCACCTAAATAAACTGCACCACTTGTATCTCCTTCGTCTGGACCGTTGGTTGCTTTACTGTTGATATTCTGTATACTGTGCGTAAGTGGGTGTGTTTCTCCAAAACTTTGTTGTCTACCAACTAAATCTCTTTGTGTGAGATATGTTGTACCTGTAATTTTATCAACATCACCTTGTTCCAACCTTCGTCGTGCTTGTTCGGCTTTTGTAAGTTCTTGTAGTTGTGGAATAAGTTTTTCCTGTTTGATTTCTAACTGCTTGACTAATTCTTCTTGGTCTTTTATAGCTTGTTTATTGTTCTCTATTGTAACTGATCTTGAATGTAATTCAACTGTTGGACTAGTACTGTCAATAGGTGCTTTTTGTAAACCTTCAATTTCTCTTTGAAGTTTTGAAATCTCATTTTTTGACTCTTGTATTTGTTTTGATAGTTTTCCAAAGTCACCTTTTACCTTAGAAAATTCTGTGCCTGGGCCTCCTTCTCCTGCTTGAGTATTGGCTATAAACTTGCCTGCACCTTGATTGAGTGCTTGTATTTGATAATAAGTTGTGTTCAAATATATGTCTAAACTCATTACTTCTGTGTTTAAACCAGTATAGTAATAATCAAAACGCTTTTTTAACAGTCCTTTTCTAATTATATTTTTTAATCTTTCTTTTTGTAAATTTTCGCTTTTAATAAGTTTATCATAGGAAACAACATCATGATGAAGTTCTGGTGTAATTATAGCTTGTATCTTTATATCAAATATCTTTGCAAAGTCTCTTGCAGTCGAATCATATACATCATATGTAGTTTTTGTATCAAATGTAAACCATTTACTTAAATCTGCAAAAGTAGGAGCATCTGCTTCCTCATCATTTGGAGATTGTTTGTGAAATCCATTTTCTGCTGTTGGTAATCTTCTAAACTCTTTGGTTTGCATAAGACCTAGTATCATTAAATCATTGAGTTGAGCACCTCTTTTTATACCGAAAGTTAAATTTCCACTACCAGTAATACTAACACTACCTAGTTTATCTGTATTAGGTTTTGATCCACTACCAGTATCAAATCCCCAACTAGCCCAATCTTCTGCACCTTCTCCATATCCAAATTTATAAGTGTGCCAAAGATCTCTTGCCATGCTGGTAACCACTTGTTTTTGTTCTTGCTCGTTTACAATTCTTTCTAGTTCACTAATGAAAGTACCGTAGTTACTAGCACTGATATCAATGTCTTCTTTGATGCTTAACACAAGATTTTTAAAAGCATCTTGTGTTGTTTCGATAAAATCAGCTCTATAGCTTGTTCCACCATCAGCATAATTAAAATCCAATCCAGTCAGTGTACATGCATAATAATAAGGAGTAACAATACTATCAATTGGATTACCTTGTGTATCATATCCTAAAAACTTTAGTTCAAGTAGATAACAGGCTTTGAGATGATTTACTATATTCAACTGTCTTGCGGCTTCATATATTCTCGTATACAAAGTAGCACCTTGTGGTTCTGTTAGTGTAAAACTAAAAACATTACCAACTGCTTCTCTGTCTGGCATTGTTTTGTTGTGTGCCATTTTCATATTGTGTTCAACACTTGAAATGTTGATTTCACTCTCAACACCGCTTTGTGCAATAATTTTTGTGCGACCTAATCCAATAGCTTCGTTGTAAAGGTTAACATCTTCTGGCCTCATCATATGGACAGTCCAGTTGTAAGTGACATTATCGTATTGATTTAAAATATTGTCTTGATATATTTGGACCATTATTAAGAAGTCCTCGTGGCTCTATATGTCTTTGGTGCTACTATCTTTGTCCCAGAAGTAAAATCCATGATTGGATCTCTGAGAGTATCTCTATTGTAATGTGCAAATACCCACCACAACCTTGCACTTCCAAACATATCAAATGCTAATAGGTCTGGTCTTTTATTGTATTTTGATTGAATTATCATTGTTATTGTTTCAACTGAAAGTGTGTCGGAGGTTATTGGAGGATTATACAACTCAAGGTATCTGCTGTTGGAATCTGTATTGGCATAATTGCTTTTGTTATCATATAAACTCATTAGATAAATTTCCCTGTGTATGCTCTACCGCTGATAAAATCAGTTGTTGTAAATTGATTCTTTTGTCTATCTGGATTTTGCTGAACAGTAAGGTTTACAAACAAATTCATTAATACTGGTATTTGCATCTCCCCATTGAACAGTTTTAGATCTACATTTGAATCATATGTAGTAGAAAACTGACTTACCACAACTGGCAATTGATTAAACTGTCTTGAACCAAACGCACTGAATTCTAGCACAGGAGGTGGTGTTCCAGGAGCAGGAAATGTTTGATTTTTACCAAAAAACATTTTACTCACACTTCTTAAAAAGTGTATACAAGCAAATGTATATCTTGCTTCATCGTCTGTTACACTAGCAAATTGACAAGTCAACTGTATATCAGGACTTGGTGTATTTCTGTAAGCATTAAAAGTATAATTGGTGTGTGTCAAATCAAAAGGTGTATATCCTACACTTTGTGAATATGTAATATCAGGCTGTACAGGAAACATAATACCTCCATGTTCTACTAGAGGCTGAAGATCAGGCGCACCCATATATATACTTAATGCTCCAGGTTTCAACAATAATCTTGCACGATTTCTAGCTAGTACCGGCATTTAGTTTATCCCTTATAAATTCGTATGTGTTAGGTTCAATAGTACCAAAAAATTCTCTAAACACCATCATTTTTTGATTGTCATTGAGACTGGCATTTTTCATTGCATTCCTAAAATCAGTAGCACTCATGCCACCTTCTTGTATTCCAACTTCAAGGATATATGCTCCTTGGTCACTAGGTACCATTTCAGCACCTGGTTCATAATCTCTGAGAAAACCTCCACGCTTTAATCTTCCTGCATCTTTGGCACTAAACACAAGTACAACCGCAGTATTTTTTGGATCTTTTCTAGTCAAACTTACATCAGGTCTATATGGTTGTGTTTGTACAACTTTATCCAATGGTATATTAAACATGTCATTCATTATCATACGCTTCTCTTCAAAGCTAAACGGATCACGTTCTGGCGTTGCAGTTTTGCTTACTGTAGTTGCGATAAATACGTTAGCAGAACCAAACTGCTCTACTAGATCCATATACACTTTATGATGACCTTTGTGCATAGGCTGAAATCGACCGCCGTAAAAAACAGCAACGTCTTTTGCTATATCTTCTGTCAACTGTGCATACTTCATGAGGTATCTCCTATAGTTGTATTTATAGGATAATTATATGTGTAGTTATTGACATTGTACCAAATATTGTGTATAATGGAATCAGATAAGGAATTAAAATGAGGAAACAAAACTATCTTAATAATAAAGACATGCTTAAAGAAATACATAAAAGTAAACTCAGTTATTGCTATGTACTAGATGATGATTACAGTAGATTTGATACAATAGTAGAAAATATTGATGATGTAAAAAATTCAGAAGTGATACAAGTAGCAAAAGAAAACAGAGCTAGACAGTTAAGTATTGAAGCATATGAACGTGCATATTTCGATTGGTATGATGATCCGAAAAGCAAACAAAGTCAAAAACCCAAACAAATTAATTACAAGATCGATCCAGACACAATAGATGAAAAAAGTTTAGTATTTAGACTTATGACTTTTGACCATGTTCCACTGGAGCCTGGTAGAAAAAACAAGCCAAAAACTGTAGCTGATCATCATAGTAAATGTAACTTCCCTCCATTCAAACATTATGCTTACATTCATGGTGAACTAAAAGAATGCTTGCGTAGTCATTGGGAAGGTGGATTAGACAATGGTAAATTTAATACACAACATGGTGCTATTACTAATAATCTAGCAAAAATGTATATTAAACTGTGTGAACGTTACAGTATGCGTAGCAACTGGCGTGGATACACTTATGTAGATGAAATGCGTAGTCATGCATTATTACAACTATCGCAAATTGGATTGCAGTTCAACGAGCTAAAAAGTGAAAATCCATTTGCATATTACACAGCCGCGGTTACCAATAGTTTTACAAGAGTATTGAACCTAGAGAAACGTAACCAAAATATCAGAGATGACCTACTACAAGAAGCAGGTCAAACACCAAGTTGGACACGTCAAATCGAACACGAAATGGCTGAACGTGCTAAATGGGACGAAAAATCAGACAAAGAACGCAAAGAACATGGATTTAACGTTTAGGCATTGACAAGGTGTAGTTATGAAACTATACTAGCTTTAACGTCTGAACTACGAATTGGATAACCATGTCATTCTTTAACCGTGCGGCTTGCTTTACGGATATACATTTCGGAAACAAGAACAATAGCAAACAACACAATCGTGATTGTGCAGAGTTTGTTGATTGGTTTGTTGAACAAGCAAAAGCTAACAACTGTGAAACTTGTATATTCTTAGGAGACTGGCATCATCATAGAGCCAGTGTGAATGTTAGTACACTCAACTATAGTGTTGAAAATGTAGCAAAGCTCAGTAAAACATTTAAAAAAGTGTATATGATAACAGGTAATCACGATCTCTATTATAGAGAAAAACGTGACTATAACAGTTTGCCTTATGCAGAACTTTTTGACAATGTGCATCTTATAAACGAACAAACATTTGTACAAGATGATGTAGCACTTGTTCCTTGGCTAGTCGGAGATGAATGGNCCAAAGTCAGCAAGACCAAATGCAGATACATGTTTGGTCATTTTGAACTTCCGTACTTTAAAATGAATGCAATGGTAGAGATGCCAGACCATGGTCAACTTAACGCAGAACACTTGCAAGGACCAGAGTATGTGTTTACTGGACACTTTCACAAACGACAAAACAAAGGCAATGTACACTACTTGGGTTCACCATTTCCACACAACTATGCTGATGCTTGGGATGATGAGCGTGGCATGATGGTATTAGAATGGGGAGGTAAACCTGAGTATATAGATTTTGCTGGTCCAAGATACAGAACTGTTCCTTTGAGTAGACTGATAGATGAACCAGACGTAATACTCAATAATAAAACTTATTGTAGAGCTACATTAGATATTGCAATCAGCTATGAAGAAGCTAGCTTTATTAAAGAAACATTCAGTCAACAGTTTGGTGTAAGAGAAATAACACTTATGCCTACTAAAAAAGAAGAACATGCACAGGACTGGAGAGTTGTAGATGATATTGAAGTTGAAAATGTTGACCAGATAGTGTATAATAGTTTAAATGCTGTGGACAGCGAAATGATTGATAAAAAACTGCTAGTGGACATATATAACAACCTATGATAACAATCAAAGATTTAACNGTTAAGAACTTTATGAGTGTTGGTAACGTTACACAAGCTGTACGTTTTACTGACAACGGACTAACACTTGTATTAGGTAATAATGTAGACTTAGGTGGAGATGGCAGTCGTAATGGTACAGGCAAGACTACTATTATAAATGCACTCAGTTATGCTATATACGGAAATGCATTAACAAACATACGCAAAGACAACTTGATAAACAAAACCAACGGCAAAAGTATGCTAGTTACACTGGATTTTGTTAAAGATGGCACTCAATACCGTATTGAAAGAGGTAGACGACCTAATTTGCTTAAATACTATGTCAATGATCAAAACGTTGACGGAGACGAAGCACAAGGTGAAAATCGTCAAACTCAATCAGATATAGAAAAATTATTTGGTATGAGTCATGACATGTTCAAACACATTGTTGCATTAAACACATACACAGAACCTTTCCTCAGTATGAGGGCAAATGATCAAAGAGCAATCATTGAACAATTACTGGGTATAACAATGCTCAGCGAAAAAGCAGAGGTTCTCAAAGAACAACAAAGGTTGACTAGAGATGCAATCAAAGAAGAAGAGTATCGAATTAAAGCTATTGAAGAAGCAAATACCAGAATTGAGAAAAGTATCAGTGATTTGGAACGCAGGCAGAAAATTTGGCGGGATCAACAAGAAACTACTGTCCAAAGTATCCAGCAACAAATAAACACACTGGAAAAAATAGATATACAAACAGAACTTAATAATCATACATTGTTGAGTGATTACCTAGAAAAGAAAAAGCTGAAAGATGAAGCAGAACGTTGGTTATCTAATATTCAAAGCGATAATACAAAACAGCAAAAGCTGATTGATAAACTTAACAAAGAAATTAATCTGCTAAAAGATCATAAATGTCATTCTTGTGGGCAAGAACTTCATGACGAAAAACAAGAAAGTATTTTAAACAGTAAACAAGAACAGTTGAGTGAAGCACAACAACACGTCAAAGCAAATCACGAGCAAGAAAAAGAATGGTTTGATGCTATAACACAACTTGGTGAACTAGGACAAATACCAGTTACACACTATAATACTGAAACAGAAGCACACAAACACAACATGGAAGTAGAAAACTTGCGTAGTCAAGCTACTACAAAGTCAAGCGAAGTTGACACTTATCAAGAACAAATTGAAAGTTTGCGTGAAACAGGTATGCAAGAAATAACCTGGGATACTATTAACCAATTGAACAATGTAAAAGATCACCAAGACTTTTTGTACAAACTGTTAACCAACAAAGACAGTTTTATTAGAAAACGTATCATTGAACAAAACTTGCAATACTTAAACAGTAGACTAGCTTACTATTTGACCAAGCTAGGTTTGCCACATGAAGTGCAATTCCAACCTGATCTAACAGTTGAGATTACAGAACTAGGCAGAGATTTAGATTTTGATAATCTAAGCAGAGGCGAACGTAACAGACTGATACTAGGACTAAGTTGGAGTTTTAGAGATGTTTTTGAAAGTATGAATACGCCTATAAACTTTTTAGCAATAGACGAACTTATTGACAGTGGTATGGACACTAATGGTGTTGACGGTGCGTTAGGTGTGCTAAAGAAGATAGAACGTGAACGTAGCAAAAACATCTTTTTAATCTCACACAGAGACGAACTTGTTGGCAGAGTAAACACAATACTACAAGTAATAAAAGAAGGTGGTTTTACTACATTCAGTACAGATACGGAGTTTATAGATGCCAAGTGATTATTCTAAAGAACACATAAAACAGATGATGGATCCTAGACATGATCAAAGTGTATGGAAACAGGATAAATTTTGGGAACACTATTGTGATAGACAACATGATGTTGTTGGATTTCCTAAGGGTGTAGAATGTGATTGGTGTGGTAAACGTGAGGAGGATATTATGAACGAATCCACTATTAGTATAGATAGTTTTAACAACAAAGGTCAAAAAGGAGACGATGATTTCGAAACCTGGATGAGAGATGAAGCTCCATTTGTTCCAGATGCTACAACGGGAACATTAGGTGAAGGTTCTTCAGCATATGGTGAAGGATATACAGTTGATTTGTCANGTTATTCAACTACTGTGGATACAAGTATAATTACAGGTTCAAATAGTGGAATTACATATACTAATCCAACTTTTACTATAAAAGGAATAAATTTTGCAAAGTCAATACAAAAAAGATTGCCAATTGATTTACTACACAAATGGTATCCTGAACAAATGAAAGAAGATTATGAAGCCGACGACTAAAGATACAATATTCATGTTCGATGTAGACGGTACACTTACTGATCCACGCAGATTNATTGAANCAGAGTTTAAANAGTTTATGTTTGACTTTGTTGCAAATAACACATGTATGATTGTTACAGGTAGCGATAGACCTAAAACTATTGAACAGATTGGTGAANANTTGACCAANAGNTTTGCAAGAGTATATCATTGTAGTGGTAATCATGTATATGTTGGAAACAAAGAAGTTTATCGCAGTGATTGGAATTTAAATGAAGAACAAGTTACATTCTTAACACAACAACTAAACATTATCAAGTATCCAGAAATGACTGGAAATCATATAGAACAACGCATTGGCACTGCTAACTTTAGTTTGGTTGGTAGAAATGCAAACTGGAAACAACGTGAAGATTATTCAGTATGGGAAAATACCAATCGAGGTAGAGAAACTGTAGCCATGTATTATAATGAAGAGTTCTCCGATAGTGTGGCACAGGTGGCTGGACAGACCAGCATAGACATTTTTAAAATAGGCTGTGACAAGAGTCAAGCTGTTAAAGAACAACAAGGAACAACAATATATTTTGGTGACCATTGTCATCCAGGAGGTAATGATTACAGTAGTGCCATGTCTAGCACTAAGTTTCATCAAATCTCACACGGATATAAAGAAACTTGGAAAATACTCAAAAAACAATATAAAACCGGTTGACAATAGCAGAAAAAGATATATATAATTGTTGCAATGAAAACAAATGCAATGGACTTATCAAGGCAAATTAGTTGAACAAATACCCGAGGAATATGTAGGATTCGTATACCTTATTACCAATCTTACAGATAACCGAAAGTACATAGGCAAAAAACTAGCACAATTTAAAGTAACTAAAAAACCTTTAAAAGGCAAAAAGAACAAAAGGCGATCAACAAAAGAAAGTGACTGGAGAGACTATTGGGGATCCAGTGACACGTTGAACGAAGATGTTCAAAACTTAGGCCCAAATAACTTTACTAGAGAAATACTGTACTTCTGCACTGGCAGAGGTGAAATGAGCTACTTAGAAGCTCGTGAACAGTTTGACCGTAAAGTTTTAGAAACTGATGAATACTACAACGGCATTATAAATGTAAGAGTTGGCAGTTCTAAGGCACTGATAGAATCACTAAACAAACACAAGTAAAATAGCTTCTCTATAGACAGCATTGAGATTGTATGTTAATCGTACCGTCGGATCTTGCTTGAAGCAAACAAACCAAANGAGTGGGCTCTACTGNGCCATTGTAACCCACGGATANCTCNAANGTCGTCGTTATGGCTTAGAGTGTTTCTGCGTTTTAAGCAGTNTGTAAAGGGGNANAGCAAAACCGCCTCTGCCTAGAAAGGTTACACTATAACGATGCGAACTGGAGACGGGGTAATGACCGTTTCGTTTTTTTTTGCACTTGGCTGTAACAAGCTAAGTGCGACTGAAAACAAGGTAATAACGTATCATATAAAATATGTTTAAAAAAAATTATCATACGAAATGAAATGAGTATGACGATGAGCTTTAGCTCTTCGAAAGAATGTTTAAAATGTTCTACGATTAGTTCCTTTTGCACTATCTATAGCTTCTTTCTCAGCATCAATTTTCTTTTTCATTGCTTCACTGATTTCACCAATTAAACGTGCTGGATATTGTTCAAGGTCACTATAGTTAAATGAGCCACTAGAGTATAAAACAATTTCTAATAAAGATTGTCTCAGAGCTTTACCACTATCTTCGTATGCTTTTACTAGTTCGTTGATTTCTTCAGGCGTTTCCTGTAATCGAAGCTTTTTGTGAAAAAAAAACTTGGATTAAATTCTACTTCTGCATTGAAAACTTTTGCACAGGTTTCTTCACCACAAGTAAAATCAAACACTTTTGGTATACCATTTGTATTCATTAATTTTTGCTGATTTTTAAGTACCTCAAGTGTTTTTCTATTTGTATTGGATAACCAATCTATAATGTGTTGTATATCAGTAACTTCAGTTCCATCAGGCATTGTGACCTTTATAATAGCATCAGAAATTAAAACAATATTTGACGCGGCAATTTGTTGAAGACCTGCTATATACTCATCTTTTTTCTCTATGTTTTCTAAATCTTCTTGTCCCTTAACACTTGCTAATAGTCTTGCAGTTTCACTTGCTTTAATATTACTGGCGGCAAGTGCTTTTAATGAATTCGGTTTCATTTCTATTACCAATCCATCTATTTCTACCTCAGTTTCATCAGTGATCATTCTTACTTTACCTAATACACTCTGCAAGTTTATGTCGAACATTTGACTGGCTTCGCAGTGTGTACAAGTTGCCTGAACAGGAAAAGTTTTTTCATAGCTGGTAGCTCTGCTGGCTAGCAATATTACATCTACATCTGGAAGCATTATGTCTCTAGCATTTCCCATGTCAGGACAAACACTTTCAATTAAATTAAACATGGATTCGCCGTTGTATAAAGCATCAGGTATAGTAAGCAACAGTTCGTCACTTACAGTCATTGGTCTAACACCTATTTCTCCGTCTGGTGTTAGTTCAGGAGGATTAGACATCCATTTTGCTCTAGTAGGCAATCTGACAAAGATTTCTTTGTGCCGATAATAGCTCTGAAGTGGATTTTCCATAGATTTGTCCTATAAATACAATATATGTGTAAATTTATTTATCATAGTTAAGTGAGCAGTTAATGGCAATTATTACAATCAATGCAGGCGGCAGACCAATGACAGTTGATGTTCCTGACTTTGCGATGGAATCAACACAACAAGATGTTAGAGCCATTATGAGTGATATGCAAAGCAGTTTGACTGGTTTGCGTACTGCTTTTGGAACAAAAAGCAGAGGTGAAGCTGACGTAGAACGTGCAATCAATGATTTAAATGCTACAACTAAAAAAAATCAAAAAGGTTTTAGTGATTCTCAATTTGCAAAAAATCTAGGAAATGCAAGTGCGGCTGGTGTAATACAAGGGCTTGGTAAACCTCAAGCAATGAGTAGTTTTATGCGTACATTAGGACTTGGAAGTTTAGCTACTGGCTTGGGTTTGGTCGAAGGTCTAGCTGGCGAGTTAGCACAGACTTTTAGTTTTGCTAGAGATGTTGGTATTACATTCGGAGACAGTTTTATTAAAACACAACAGAAACTTTCTTATGTAGGTTTAAACTTGGATCAGTTTGGTGATATTGTTGCACAAAACTTACCAACCATGCGTGAACTGGGTAAAAATACAGAAGAAGGTTCTCAAAATTTTATTAAAGCACTAACAAAGTTTGTTGAAGGTACTAATGAATTTGGTAACTTTGGTTTGAAGTCAGACGAAATGGCACAGTTGTTAGCTGAAGAATTAGAAATTAAACGAAGAACAATGAGTGCAGACGAATTGCAGTTGCATATTCAAGATGATCTTAACAAGTCAATGATTGCTAATATCAGAGAACAAGAAAGAATGTCTAAGATCACAGGAGATAGTGTTAGAGAACGTATTGCCGCCCAGATGAGAATGCGTAATGACATAAGAGTTCAAGCCGCGATGATGGGCATGAATGACCAACAGCGACAAGCAATCACAGGTGTTGCGTCAAACTTAACAGAACAACTAGGACCAGCTGGTAAAGCGATTGGAGATGCTATTGCTCAAGGTATAGCAGTTGAAGGAACAGAAATGACTACTGCTGGTGGTCAAATGGCGGCACTAGACTCGAGTGGCAACATTATGAGAATTATTCAAGAAGGAATTGCGGCGATTAAAGCTGGAGGAGATCCTGACCAAATTAATCAAAGAATTGCACAACTAATTCAGGATTTTAAAAGAGAAGGTGATACACAAACATTTCTTACAGCTGGTACTATGGGTGGCAATAAAGCTATGATGGATTTACTCACCATGCAAATCCAAACAAATGAAGTTCAAGGTGATATAGCCAAAAGACGTACTGAACTGATGAACGCAGAAAATGAGATGCGTCAAAAACATTTAGATAACATGACAAAATTTATTCAAGTGCAAGAACGAAAAATAGCAACACAAGAAATTAAGGTGCGAGAAGCGATTATAGCAATGACCGGAGTACAAGTTGATGAAGATTTTGTTGGTGATAGAATAGCACAACAGATGTTAAGCTTCAGTCAAACACAGATAGACGTATTAAACAATCAGTTTACAACAGCATTGTTCCAAGCAATGGGAAACATATTTGGTGGATTAACAATACGACCACTTGTTAACGCCGTAGATGCTGACATAAACGGAGATGGTGAAATAACCGAAAAGGAAAGGCTTCAGCAAATATCGTCGCAGGCTTATTTAGGCGGTCAGGTAATGCAGGCGATGAATCTCAATCCTACGCTAGCAAATGCATTGATGGCACCACAGTTGGCGATGACTGGTGCTAGTGGAATTAATACAATATTACAACAAACAATAGGACAAGATGCGAGATATAGAAAACCTGACGGTACTCTTGATATTGAAAAATTCTTACAAGATAAAGGTAGTCAAACAGTAGCTATCGCACAAGACACACTAAACAGTCTTGCAGACAAAATTGCAAATGCTCTAAATAATATTATTTCCAGCGACATAAGATTAAAAACCAATATTGAGAAACTGGATAAAGTTGAAGATCTTCAACTATACACTTGGAACTACACAAATGGTATAAAAGGCAAGTGGAAAGGTGTAATGGCACAAGACCTACTGAATACAAAATATGCTGATGCAGTAATACTGGATAATAATTATTATAAAGTAGATTATAGTAAACTTCCAGTAGATTGTATACAAATTTCTTAGGTTGACAAATCCTATAAATACATTATAATAAAACAGGAATCGAGTACTCAATGAGTTGGAAAAAACATTTTACAGCATACGGCGCACAAGGCTCAGATAGCATGAAGCCTAGTAGTGCTAGCCGTTTTCAAAGCTGGTTACCTGAAGTTTACAGTGGTCAACCTAATCGTGTTGAAAGATATACACAGTATGACCAAATGGACATGGACAGCGAGATCAATGCGGCCCTTGACATTATTAGTGAATTCAGTACACAGATTGATGAACACAGTGGTGTTCCTTTTAAAATAGAATTCAAAGAACAAGCAACTGAAAGCGAAGTTAAAATCCTTGAGCAGACACTACAACAATGGTGTGCGTTGCAAAATTGGGACAAACGCATATTCCGTATGTTTAGAAACACAATCAAATACGGAGATCAATTTTTTATAAGAGATCCTGAAACATGGGAACTATATTATATCAATCCAGTTGATGTTACCAAAGCAGTAGTCAATGAAGCAAAAGGCAAAAAGCCTGAGCAGTATATTGTAAAAAACATTGACTTGAACATGCAAGAAAAAACTGTCAGCAAGCCTGTACAACATGCACAAACATATGGTACAGTTAACAGTATGATGCGTGGACAAACTATTGATAAACAAGCCTATGGAATGCAACCAGGCAGTTACAGTGGTAACCTAGGACAAATACAAGAATACACAGTAGACGCTACACATGTTGTTCATCTGGGAATGACAGAAGGCATGGATACAAATTGGCCGTTTGGTAGCAGTATACTTGATCCAATTTTTAAAACATACAAGCAAAAAGAACTGCTTGAAGATAGTATTATTATCTACAGAGTACAAAGAGCACCTGAAAGACGTGTGTTTTATGTAGACGTAGGCAACATGCCACCAAACAAAGCTATGGGCTTTGTAGAACGTGTTAAAAATGAAATACATCAAAAACGTATTCCAAACAAAACAGGCGGCGGTACAACAATTATGGATGCGGCATATAATCCGTTATCAATTATGGAAGACTACTTTTTTGCACAAACTGCTGAAGGCAGAGGTAGTAAAGTTGAAGTGTTACCAGGTGGAGAAAACCTAGGACAGATTGATGACTTGCGTTATTTTACAAACAAAATGCTTAGAGCATTGCGTGTACCCAGCAGTTACTTGCCAACTGGACCTGATGATGGAACAGCAAGTTATGTAGATGGTAGAGTAGGNACTGCATTTATACAAGAATACAGATTCAATCAATACTGTATGAGATTGCAACAATCCGTTGCACCTACCATGGACAAAGAATTTAAACTGTTTATGAAAAACAGAGGACTTAGTATTGATGCTGGATTATTTGATTTAAAATTTGTAGAACCACAGAGCTTTAGTCAATATAAAGAAATTGAAGTACATGCGGCTAGAGCCAATGTATTTGGTGGACTTGAAGCTGTTCCTTATATGAGTAGACGTTTCTTAATGGAAAAATACCTAGGATTAACTGAAGAAGAAATACTTAAAAACGAGCGTATGTGGGAAGAAGAAAACATTAGTGGTTCAACACCAGATTCAGAAAGTGTACCAGGACTAGGTAATGTAGGTGTAAGAGGATTTGATGTACCTGACGGAACTGATATAGACATTCCAACAGACGCACCGGAAGAAGGCACAGAGGAAGGTGCAAGCCCAATTAGTGGAGCAGAAGCGGCACCTACGGGAGATGAAAATGCGTAGTAATGACATTTTAAATGAATATTATGATGCTGAAAATGACGATTATAACAATAGAAAAGTTGACGATGTTCGTAAGCAAAGGCTTACTTTAAAGCATATAAATCGTCTAAGAAAGCAAAGAGAAGTGCATAATGTTGAACATGCTACTAGAGTTGAACGCATTAAAAAGATATATGCGAAACCTCCAGCGTCTTAATTTTTTAGTGTAAAAAGTACTTATCTCAGAGAGATATTCATAAAATACCCATTTTTTAGGGTATTTTCCAAGCAAAACGTCTTGGTTGTGTAAATATAGATGTAAACCATCTTGGTAAGCCTGTAATTTTTTAAGGAGAATGATATGAGCGAACACAAGGAATCTTTAGTAAAGGTCCTCGAGTATATCGTTAATGATGAGCAAGATAAAGCGGCTGATCTACTTCACAATGTGTTTGTAGAAAAAGCCAAAAATCATTGGGCATCTCTACAAGAGAATGATGAGATTGTAGAAGACGAGATTGCTGACGAAGACCTAGACGAAACTATCGATCTTGACGAAGCTGACGATGATTCAAAGAACGAAGCTGAAGTGGAAGAAGCAATTGATGCCTCCGATGCCGAAGAAGATTTCCTTGATGACATTGAAACAGCTGAAGAAGAGATTGACCAAGAAGAAATCATGGACGATGAGGACATGGAAGAACCAGAAGCTGAAATGGATTTAGCTATGGACATGGAACCAGAAGCAGACGCAGAAGAAGGTGATGCACCTGACGTTGAAGATGCAATGGACGATGTAGAAGATGCTATTGCTGAACTTAGAGCCGCATTTGCAGAAATGCAAGGCGACGAAGAGCCAGGCGATGAAGAAGAGCCAGAAATGGAAGCTGTCGAAGAAGGCGCTGAAATGAAAGCAGTTAGTGTATCACATAGTGATAGCAGTGACAAAGGCTCACCAGTGGCATCTCAAGCAAAAGCACCAAATGATGCTAAGGCACATCACACACCAGGCGGCGAAGAGAAGGGTAGACCTGCTCCAGCGGCTAAAGACATGGGTGTAGATGGTCCACAAGAAGCTGGTTCACCAAGCCCAGCGCCAAAGGCAAAAGACGAAGATACAAAGTCTGACAGCCCAATTAAAGGCGTGAAGTAATATGATGACCTCGCTTAAAGAACACTTAACGTATAATCAAGCGAATATTGTTACTGAAACATTAGATGAAGGTAGCGGTAAGAACTTGTATATGAAAGGTATTTTTATTGAAGGCGATGTTAGAAACCAGAATAACCGAATATACACCAAAGATGAAATTTATACTGCCGTTAAAGCAATAAATGAAAAAATCAAAGGTGGATATAGTGTATTAGGCGAAGCTGATCACCCAGATGACCTCAATATCAATTTAGATCGTGTGTCACACATGATCACAGAAATGGATGTTGATGGAGCAAATGGGATCGGTAAGCTAAAAATCTTGCCAACACCAATGGGAAATATTTGTAAGACCCTATTGGAAAGTGGCGTAAAATTAGGCGTGTCAAGCCGAGGCAGTGGCAATGTTAACGAAAATGGTATAGTAAAAGATTTTGAAATCATTACTGTAGATATCGTTGCAAATCCAAGTGCACCAGATGCCTACCCTGATCCAATCTATGAAAGAATTATGAATCATAGACGGGGTAACGTATTGATGGATGTCGCTGATGCAACTAGACACGACAAAGGCGCACAACGTTATCTCCAGGAAGAGGTGACAAACTTTATTAAAAACCTGAGATATAGGAGAGATTAATATGGCTCATGCAATGGATGAACTATTAAACTCAAATACGCTCTCCGAAGAGGTTAGATCTTCAATATCTGAAGCTTGGGATACTCAACTAACGGAAGCTCGTGAATCTATCACAGCTGAACTTAGAGAAGAATTTGCACAGCGTTATGAAAATGACAAAGAGCATATGGTCGAAGCTATGGATAAAATGATTGGTGATGTTATTGGAAAAGAACTCGAAGAGTTCAAAGAAGATAAAGCAAAAGTCAACGAAGATCGTGTATCTTATCGCAAGCACATGAAAGAACATGCAAAAGTTCTTGATAAGTTTGTGATGGAAACACTTGCGAAAGAAATTGATGAACTTCGCAATGATCGTAATGCTCAAGATCAAAACATGACCAAGTTGGAAGGTTTTGTGATGGAGCAACTAACCAAAGAGCTCAATGAGTTTCATGAAGACAAACGCTCACTAGTTGAAGCAAAAGTCAAAATGATCAAAGAAGGCAAAGAGGTTATCAATCAAACTAAGGCTAACTTTATTAAAACAGCCGCAGGCAAAATTGAAGGAATTATGGAAAATACTATCCGTACTGAACTCAATACACTACGTGAAGATATTCAAACAGCCAAACAAAATACTTTTGGACGTAAGATATTTGAAACATTTGCCGCTGAGTTTATGTCAAGCTATCTCAACGAAGGAACAGAAGTTCATAAGTTGAACAAGATAGTGGAAGGTCTAAACAGTGAGATTGAAAACAAAGATAAAGCCATTGCTGAAAAGGAAGTGATGATAGCAGAAAGTGAAAAAGCTACACGAATTGCTAAAGACACAGCAGATAGAAAAGCAATTATGCAAGAAATGATGCAACCTCTCAGCAAAGATCACAAAGAAATTATGGGTGCATTGCTTGAAAGTGTAAAAACAGACAAGCTACAGAATGCATTCAACAAGTATCTACCTTCAGTATTGAAGGAAGACGCTAAACCAAAGACCAATAAGAAGGTATTAAGTGAATCTAATACAGAAGTCACTGGAAACAAAGCCGAAGCTTCAGCATCAGCTGAAAAGCACACAGCTGATATTGTTTACCTTCAAAAATTAGCCGGTATAAGTTAAGGAGACCGAAAATGGCAGACAATTTAATGGAAAATTGGAGCGAAACTAAAGCCGCTCTTACTGACGGTCTAACTGGAACGAAAAAAAGTGTGATGGAAACCACGCTTGAAAACACTAAGACGTACCTCTCAGAGGCCGCGACAGGTGGTGCCACTCAAGCAGGTAACATTGCTACTCTTAACAAGGTTATCCTTCCAGTGATTAGACGTGTCATGCCAACAGTTATCGCCAACGAAATCGTTGGTGTACAGCCTATGACAGGCCCTGTTGGACAGATTCATACTCTTAGAGTACGATATGCAGAAACTTTTGATTCAGCTGTAGCTGGTGATGAGGCATTGAGCCCATTCCAAATTGCAACTGGATACTCAGGTAATGCAACAACAAACAGAGGTGAAGCCACATCAGCCCTAGAGGGACTTGGTGGTAAGAAACTCTCAATTCAAGTGTTGAAACAAACAGTTGAAGCGAAGACCAGAAAGCTATCAGCTCGCTGGACTTTTGAAGCGGCTCAAGACGCTCAGTCAATGCACGGCTTGGACGTAGAAGCAGAAATCATGCAAGCACTAGCCCAAGAGATTACTGCTGAAATCGATCAAGAGATCATTGCTAGCTTAACATCACTTGCTGGTGCGGCGGCTGATACATACGCACAAGGTAGCGTATCAGGTACTGCAACATTCGTAGGTGACGAGCATGCCGCTCTTGCAGTTCTTATTAACAAGAATGCAAACACTATCGCCGCAAGAACAAGACGTGGCGCTGGTAACTGGGCAGTAGTAAGCCCAACTGTACTAACAGTACTACAAAGTGCTACAACTTCAGCGTTCGCAAGATCAACTGAAGGCGCTTTTGAGGCACCAACAAATACTAAATTTGTAGGTACTCTAAACGGCACAATGAGAATTTATGTAAATCAATATGCGGCAGATGATGACGTACTAGTTGGTTACAAAGGTGCAACAGAAACAGACGCCGCGGCGTTCTATTGCCCATACATTCCGTTGATGTCAAGCGGTACAGTACTTGATCCAGGTACATTTGAGCCAGTAGTTAGCTTTATGACCAGATATGGTTATGTAGAGCTTTCAAACCAGGCTAGCTCACTTGGTAACGCGGCTGATTACCTCAGCAAAATCGCAGTTACAACTGGTCAACTTGCATTTACCTAATAGGTATTTTCAAAGAAACGGAACAGGGCCTACGGGCCCTGTTTTTGTTTGTGCTTGAAGAAATAAATATATACAACAGGAGATGGGTAAATGACAACACATTATAAACAAGGGATAAAAGTTAATGGAACTTTAGAATCTACAAGTACGATTACTGCTAATACGTTTGTAGGTGACGGAAGTGGGTTAACAAATTTACCAGGCGGAGGAGGCGGAAGTTATAACAACACTAACGTAGACAACCATTTAAACACAAGTACAGCAACAGCAAACCAAGTATTATCCTGGGATGGCGCCGATTACGATTGGGTAGCAAATTCCGGAGGAGGATCCAGTACACTAGATGGATTAACAGATGTAGATACTACTGGAGTAGCAAATGATAAAATTTTAAAATATAATAGTACTACCAGTAAATGGGAAATAGCCGATGATTCTACTTCAGGTGGAGGTACATTAGGAGATTTAGCTGTAAGCGGAAGTACAATGACTAGTACTGGTACAACTATTACCTTTGATGATAATGTAACAATTACTGGAACATTAACAAGTAGTCAAGCAGGTGCACCAGTTTTAACTAGTGCTTCTTCTATATCATTACAAGCAACCACTAAAACAATTATTTCTAATACTCCACTACAACTACACAGTTTTACTACGACCCAAAGAGATGCATTATCAAGTGCAAATGGTGACATAATATACAATAACACAACACATGGATTTCAAGGATTTATAAACGGTAGTTGGGGATCACTTGGTAGTAGCGGTGGCACAGGTAATATAAGTTTTAGCGGAGACACAATTAGTTCAAGTGGCACTTTAGTAGAAATAGATGATCCGCTTACTGTTAATGGTGAAGTAAACTTAGGCGCTAATAATATTAATGCTCAATTTGGTAATTTTTCAGGTGACGTTTCAGCAGGTGTAGGTTCTAGTGGTTCTTTAATTGGTGATGATGTAAGATTGAATGTAAACGGTTCTGTATATTTTGAAGGTACTCAAACAAATGCTTTTCAAATACAATTACAAGCAATAAACCCTACAGCAGATAGAATTATAAATTTACCAGATGCCGCTGGTACTGTGTTACTTGATGGCACTTTGAATAGTAGTATAGACTCTCATTTAAATCAAAGCAATCCAACCTCAGGATATGTGTTGTCTTGGAATGGTTCAGATTATGCTTGGACAGCCAACGGAACTGGTTCTGGATTAGGTGATGTAGTAGATGATACTACTCCTCAGTTGGGTGGCAATTTAGATGTAAATGGAAAAAATATTACATTTGGTGACAGTGCAAGTGCTTCAGATGATAGATTAGTTTTTGGTGCTAACACTGATATGCAAATATATCACGATGCTGGTGATGGTTACAACTACATACGACAAACTGCCCAAAGATTATACTTTACAAATGACGATGATGGTCTTCACGGTCCTTATATAATATTTGATCATAATACTACCAGTCCTACCACAATCGATTTTAGTACAGTTCTTGCGTTTACCAGCAGAGATACTTCTGGAGGTTTGCAACAAACAGGTCAAATTACTGTTTCGCATCCTGAAGTAACTGCTAGTTCTCTCAAAGGAATGATGAGGTTTGACGTAACTGGTCATGTTGGATCTACTAGTGGACAAGGAATTCTTTTCCTAGATGGAAAAGAAGATGAAATACGCTTAGGTGCAGATATTAATACAAATGGAAGTACTATTGCATATAAATTTACACTAGGTGCAAATGGAACCAGTGATTATACATTCAGTGATGCAGGAAACGTATGGTTTCCTACTACAGAAAATGATCCAGTGTTATATCTTCGTAGAGGTGAACAATATATTTTCACAAACAACTCAGGTGGTTCACATCCATTTCAAATTAGAGTAAGCAATGGCGGATCAGCTTATACTACAGGTGTAACAAATAATGGAGCATCTAGTGGTGATATTATTTTTAAAGTTCCTATGTCTGCACCTGCAACATTGTATTATCAATGTACAAGTCACAGTACCATGGGCAATACAATTAACATAGTTTAGGAAAATAATAATGGCACTTAACGGAATTTCAACACTACAATATAAAAGAGATAGACAAGATCAAAAATTAGCACTAGCTAGCACAGATAGAACAGATGCAAATACAGTGACACCTGGTCGTTATGCAGTAACTTCAGTAGACGCAACAGAGTTACCAACTAGGTATGCAAGCAATGACAATACGCATTCAAACATAATAGATAATCCAAATACAGGTGGATTAAAAAACGGGCGACCTTTCGCACCATAGGAGATATAAATGGCAAGTTTTCATTATCATTTAGGTACACATACCAAGGAACAATATGACGCATTAGACGTTAGTTTACGTGATCCAGACGATCCGACTTATATTAATAGAGCGGTAGAACAAACAGATGATATACTTCATAGTGCTACAAGAGGTGTATTTTGGTTAAGTGAAGAAGAAGTCGCAGAGCTAGAAAAAGATCCTCAAATTTTGTTTTTACACAAAGACCCAGATAGAAATCCAGACGACTATCCTCGACCTCCTGAAGATGAATTGCATTGTATGATCACAGAAACATATAGATATAATGAACCAGTGAAACATCACCCAAGATATACTTCTACAGCTGATTTCCCTACAACACCAGACGCAACTGACTTGAGAAGATGTGGATATCAACTATTAAGAACAACAAGAGAAAACGGACCAAAAACAAAAAGAGAAATATGGTCAAGCGAATCAACAGTAGCAACTGCTAATATTAAAAAATATGGTACAGGAAAAGATGTTGATATCGTTTGTATGGACAACGGTACATGGATTGGACATATTGAGTTTATTAACAATAGACCAGTTGGCGAATCACCCACTGACTACATAGGTGGAAATGTTTTACCAGGAGGTGGTATTTGTGATGTTTTATCTCTTGTACATGATGGCCCTTATTATATTGATCCAGATTGGTTCAATGCCGCACCTGGCAGTAGACTCGAAACTAGGTGGGACGGAACTACAGTTCCTACAGAAAGTGAAGCAAGAGCTTGGTGGGGAAGTGCAAGTAATAGAAGTGCCGCTTTTGCTAGTTTTGGTACAGTAACAATATCTTCCTCTTATACAAGACTTAGAGCACATGGAGATTACGCTACCAATCCATACAGTGGAACACACGGTTCACAGTGTGGTAGTCAAATTTATGGTAGAACACATGGCTGGGCATATAATGCCAACAAATGGATGATTGATGGTTACAGTAATCTAGGACTAGGATTAACACTTGTATGGGACGTTCAAAAAATATTTCATCAAGCAAAGCCTGTAAATCCAAACTATGGTACAAAAGACCCTACATTAAGTTCCAACAGTTGGGGATATAGATCTTCAATAGACAGTAGTGGGTTTGGATTTCATAGAACAGGAGGTTCGATTAGCTATTCAACTGACGGTACCAAACCAAGATTTATGCGTTATGTTGGAGATGTTGGAGACTATAGTAGAATGAAAAGTGAATTTTTACCTAGTTCTATTGTTACCAGTGCAAAAGAAATGGTGGATGCTGGAGTAATTACAGTAGTTGCCTCAGGAAATGGTAATCAAAAACAAGTCGCATGGGATCATCCAGACTATGACAACTATTGGCATAGCTCAGCAACTGGACATTTTGGTGATGGAATAGGAGAATTTCAATTTGGATATCAAGTTATGACAACTACTAACAGACCAGGATTTCCTCAAAATGCAGGAGCCACTTTTGCTGATCCGCAAAGTTATACAATACAAGTTTCAAATAGTGGTTCTAGTGCATATACTATGACTGGTACAGACAGACTTGGTAGTGTAAGTGGTAGCAATCCAACAATCACAATTAACAGAGGTGATACAGTAAGTTTTGTTGTTAACGCTGGTGGACACCCGTTTTACATCAAAACTAGTGCAGGAGGTACAGGGACAGGAGATCAAGTACAATTTCCGACAGCGGTTAGTCAAGGAGCAACAAGTGGTACAGTTAGCTGGTCACCTAATCAACGTACTCCTTCAACTGCCACAGGTGCAAGTTTCAAATATATTTGTTCAATTCACAGTTCAATGCAAGGAGTAATAAATGTTCGATCTGGTAATGTAACAAATCCAACAATAAATGTTGGTGCATTAGATGATGAATATGCTACTGGCTCAAAAGAACGTAAAGTTAATTACAGTGACATGGGAAATATGATTGATTTGTTTTCACCTGCTGATGGTAGTTTAGCCGCATATATTGGTACTACTACATCTGGAGTGCCTAGATTTGATAGTACATACGTTAGTAAAACAGGTAACACCAATTGGAGTGATGGTAGTACTGGATCACCTTTAAATAGTAGAGATGTTAGATTCAGTGGAACCAGCAGTGCATGTCCTAATGCGTGTGGACTTATTGCAACAATCGTAGAATTCAATAGAAATTGGACAGTTTGGGATATCAAAACATGGCTTGGAACACTACAGAATCAAGACACTACGAATGATTTTTATGACATTGCTGAAGAGACAACTGCTGACGGCACTGGACATGCTGATTTAAATGGATTGCAAGGTGCTACTGCTAGAGTAATATATCAAGGTGGTACATACAGTCATACAACCAAAGATACAGTAGTAAAAGATGTTTCGATAGGTAATGGACTAAGTATAAGTGGTTCAATTAATATAACCAGAGATTGACAAATCTAAGAAGTGTGCTAAAATAAAAACATGACCAATCTTAAAGAACTTACTTGGGAAGAACACAAGAATGCTGAGCGACAAGCCTTTGTCAAAGAACTTATGGGTGGTATTAGTGTCGAGCGTTATTGTGATTTTTTACATAACCAACATCCACAATATAATTTATTAGAAAACTTTGCAAGATTACATAGTTTAACTGATGTAATTATTGCTCCAAAGATACATGCTGATATACTAGAATTAGAAAAACAACTTACAGATTACAAACCTAAGATATATCCGGTTGTAAAAGAGTACACAGATCATTTAATGAAAATTAAAGAAGATCCGCATAAATTAATGGCACACATATATGTGCGTCATATGGGAGATTTAAGTGGTGGACAAATGATCTCTAAACGTACACCCGGTGAAGGAACTATGTATCAGTTCGATGAAGATGTAAATATACTCAAAGACAAAATTCGTACAAGATTAGATGATAGTATGTCTGATGAAGCTAAAGTATGTTTTAACTTTGCTACAGAACTTTTTAAACAAATGTCGGTTTCAAACAACTAAATATATAAAAGTAGTTGTGAGAGACAAATATGGCATTAAATTTAGACCATCAAAGAGAAAGAATTACCACTCAGAGTGGTACACTTAATATCAATACCAATGGTAGTATAAAAATACCAGTTGGTAATACAGCCCAACGACCTCAGGGTGCAAATGCTTCTACGGGTCAACTTAGATTCAACACACAACTTAACAGATTTGAAGGTTACAACGGAACCTCTTGGACATCCATTGGCGGTGTAATGGATGCGGATCAAGACACATATATTGAAGTTGATAATCCGCTAGACAATGATACAATAAAATTTTTTACAGCAGGAACTGAACGTGCAAGCATAGATAACACAGGAAAGTTTACTATTGAAGGTAATAGTGAATTTAAAGGTAATGTAACTATCGGTGGAGACATTACAATAGGTGATGCTGATACAGATGGCATTAACATCAACAGTGATTTTAATAATAGTTTACTTCCCAATTTAGATAGTACATATAATTTAGGTAGTGCTCTTAAAAAATGGAAAAACATTTTTATGGGAGGTACTATAGATGCTAGTACTAGCACAGAGTCATTTATTCTTCCACAAGGTACTGATGCTGAAAGACCAGGAACTGTACAAACTGGTATGTTACGTTTTAGTACCACCAGTAGCAAAGCAGAAGTTTATGATGGTACAGCTTGGGTAGAAGTAGGTGGCGGTAGTGCCAATGATGTTTTCAAAACTATTTCTGTAAGTGGGCAATCTGATGTAGTTGCAGACGGAAACAGTGATACACTTACACTTGTTGGTGGTACTGGTATTCAAATTACTACAAATGCCACTACAGATGAAATTACAATTCAAACTGTAGGTGGCGGTGGCGGATCAGCACAAAATTTATTTGATAAAATTGCAGTCAGCGGACAGAACAATATAATTGCTGATAATGTAGCAGACACACTAACATTCATTGCTGGTACTGGAATGACCATTACAACAAACTCAAATAATGATAGTGTAACGTTTACAAGCACTGGTTCTTATTCAGACAGTGATGTTGATACACATTTAAACACAAGCACAGCTTCAACAGGAGAAGTACTTAGTTGGAATGGTACTGATTATGATTGGATAGTACAAAGCGGGTCCTATGGAAATTCAGATGTTGACACACACTTAAATTTAAGTACAGCAACAACCGGACAGGCACTGATTTATGATGGTGCAGACTACAGTTGGGGAACAGTTGGCGGCGCAATTACTATTCAAGATGAAGGTACACCTCTTACTACAGCGGCTACTACAATTAATTTTGTAGGCACAGGAGTTACAGCAACTGGCACAGGTGCTACTAAAACAATTACTATTACAGGTGGAGGCAGTGGTACAGGAGATGCTATTATAGATGCTGATGCTGACACACATATAAAAGTAGAAACTGTCGCAGATGAAGATAAAATAAGATTTACTACAGCTGGTACAGAACGTGCAAGAATAGATAGTAATGGTGATTTTATTATTGGTGATCCTAATACATCAACATTTTATAAACTTCCGACTACAAGAGGTACTACAGGACAAGTGCCAGTATTAGATGCAAACGGCAATGCAACATTTCAAACTATTGCTAGTGGAAGCGGAACAGCATTTTATCAAAACACTGCGCCAACAGTGGGTGTAGCTCAAGGTGATCTTTGGTTTGATACAGGTACTACTGCTGAACTTTATGTATACACAGGTGGTGAATGGGTATCTGTTGTAAGTGGTGCTGACACAGGTTTTATTCCTGTAAACTTTACAGCTAATGGCAACACAACTGTATTTGATCCAAATGCAGGAGATGGTACTGTAAGTATGGTATTTTTAAACGGTGTGTTGATGCAAAAAACAAACGACTACACTGAATCAAGTGGCGTAATTACATTTCAAACAACACCACAAAACGGCGATCAGATTGATATTATTGTTACTGGTGAAATAAATGCTATTACACTTCCGCAGTTAGGTCTTACCAATCACACATTAATTACTATTGATTCATCTGGTAATTTAGAAGCAACAAGTTTAGCGGCACAAAATTTAAGTTCAACACAAATTCCTTATACAGCTATCAGCGGTGAATTAATAGGATCAAACGCATTATACTGGACAGGTAATGTATTCGGTGCAGTAGGCACAGGTGGCATTCAAGGACCAACTGGAACTACAGCTCAAAGACCAACTCCTGTGCAAGGTATATTTAGATATAATACCGATGATGATAAAATGGAGTACTATGATGGTACTAATACTGTATGGAAAAAACTAGCAGTTGAAGGTGGAGGCACAGAAGATTCAGACGGTGACACAAAAATAACTTTTGAAACAGGCACAAACGATAATGATGAAATAGACTTTTTTACTGCTGGTACAAAACGTATGCAAATTGCAAGTAATGGAAATCTTGGATTTGGAGCAAGTCTAACCGCATTTACAATTGATTACACAACTGGTGCAACACAAATAAATGGTGACAATGTACATAGTGGTAATAGTGGTGTTAGTGCAGGTGCATATGGATCAGCTACACTTATTCCGGTAGTGACTGTTGACGTCGAAGGACACGTTACTGGAGTTAGTACAGTTACTCCAACTTTTAGTCCAACAGCAAATAGTATAAACGATACACACATTGATTTTGGTACAGGTGCAAATCAAGTCAATACAGATGACTTACCAGAAGGTAGCACAAATTTATATTTTACACAAGCTAGAGGTGATATTGTTAATGATACAACTCCGCAACTAGGCGGTAATTTAGATGTAAACGGAAAACAGATAACAAGTACTAGCAGTGGCAATATTGTTATTCAACCTGATGGTACAGGCAAAGTACAAATCAGTGGAATTAATTATCCAACAGCAGATGGAAACACAGACCAAGTATTAGCTACAAATGGAAGTGGACAACTGGTATTTACTAGTGTTCAAAACCTAAGTGGCAGTGGCATGCAAAATGTTAACGAAGATACCAGTCCAGAACTAGGTGGTAACTTAGATGTAATTACTCATCAGATTGTTAGCACTAGTGGCAGAGATATTGAAATCATACCAGATACAACTGGTAATGTAGGTATTGGTCAAACTAATCCGTTGGAAAAACTACATGTAGATGGAGCCATCCGTATAAATGGTGTTAGCACACTAGAAACAGCCGCAACCACTCTCGCAACAACAACTCAGTCGGCAATAGATTCCTTTGCACTTACAAAATTTAGAAGTTGCAAATATGTAATCCAAGCTACTGACACAGTCAGTAGTGAATATCAAATTACAGAAGCATTATTAATACATGATGGCTCCACTGCATATGTCAGTGTTTATGGTATTGTAATGACAGGTAGTGCTGAACTGTTTACACTAAATGCAGATGTAAACGGTGGAAATGCTAGATTACTAGCAACTGGTGCAAGTACTAATAGCACACAATATAAATTAACAAGAACAAGTACGTTGGTGTAATATGGCATTAAAAGACTTTATGGTAAAAAGCAATGTCCAAATGATGGGACATCAAACAGTAGGCGGATACTTAGCAGGTCCAGCTACTTTTGTAATTGATCCTGCAACTGTTGGAGATGATACAGGTACTGTTGAAGTTAAAGGTAATCTACAAGTAAATGGAACAACAACTACAGTCAATAGCACAACACTAGACATTGCAGATATTAATATCACAGTAGCAAAAGGAGCCGGTAGTGCAGGTGCCGCCGACGGAGCAGGTCTAACAGTAGACGGTGCAAATGCTACTTTAATTTATAGAAGCACTGGTGACAAATGGGTATTCAACAAAGCACCATTTTATAACTCAGATGCACTATTGGTTGCAAGTGATCTAAGTATAGCAACAGATGCCACTCCAGCAGGTGATGGTGGAATAAGCTACGACCCAAGTACAAAACAATTTACATACACACCAGCAGTACTAAGTGGACTAACAGGTACAACTGATGATATCACAGAAGGTACTACAAATTTATATTTTACTAATACTAGAGCAGATACTAGAGCAACACTTAGAATCACAGCCGCAGATATTGGAAACTTAAACAATGTAGATGAAACTGGTGTAGCAAATAATAAAATTCTAAAATATAACAGTACTAGTAGTAAATGGGAAGTAGCAGATGATAATGGTGTTGCACTTACAGACTTATCAGTAACAACAGGATCTGCATCAGGATCTGGCACACTAACCTATAATAATAGTACTGGTGTTTTTAGTTTTGCACCAGCTGACTTATCAACTTATTTGACAAGTGAAACAGATACATTAGATAGTGTAACTGGAAGAGGTGCAACAACTACAAATGACATCAGTGTAAATACACTAGCAAGCACAATAGCAACAGGTACTGCACCATTAACAGTAGCAAGTACAACAATGGTCAGTAATCTAAACGCTGACAAATTAGACGACAAGGAATTTACAGATATTATTGCTGAAGCAACTGCATTGGCGATAGCGTTAGGATAGAATATGGCACAAACATTTAAAAATTATACAGCGGCAAGTATAGGATCAACACCAACAACTGTTTACACAGTAGCAAGTGCAACCACTTCTATACTAATAGGAGTAAACTTAGCCAATAGAACAGCATCACAAATTACAGTAAGTGCCCAACTAGGAACAACATATATTGTTAAAGATGCACCTATACCAAGCGGTGGTGCATTAAGTGTACTAGAAGGAAAAATTATAGCAGAAGCCGCCGATACTATTATAGTAACCAGCGATACTGCTAGTAGCTGTGATGCAATAGTAAGTGTATTAGAGCAGACATAATGGGTAAGTCAAAACAACTAGCAACAATGTTATCAGATGCACCGGCGGCACTAGACACACTAGATGAACTTGCCGCGGCATTGGGTGATGACGCAAACTTTGCCACTACAGTAACAAACAGTATAGCAACAAAATTACCTATAACTGATCCTGCTATAGACATGGGTACTAATAAAAAAATTAGATTCACCGGAGCTATTGGTGAAATTGGTAGTGTGCCAGGATTTCAAGCAACTAATGATGCAAATGACGGATTGCGTAGTATGGGTCTACGTGGCACTACATTGAGATTTGCAACTGGCGACGATGAGCGGATGCGAATAGAAGATAATGCAGTTGGTATTGGTACAACTAGTCCAGCAGGTAAATTACATATTCAGTCTGGAGATGCTGGTACAGTTACGCCATCATCACAAGCAGATGATTTAGTAGTTGAAGCTAGTACAGAAGGTGGCATTACACTTATGACACCTGACGATCAATCTGCTAGAATTAGATTTACAAGTCCATCTACTGAGTCAGGTGATGAAGGTGGAGCAGATATTTTCTATCGTCAAAACATTAATAAGATGATAATGGGTACAACAGTTTCGGGAGGTAAATTGGCCTTTAAGTCTGGCGCTGGTGTTGAAACAATAATGCTACATAATGGCTATGCTGGAATTAACTTTAGCGATCCAGCTTCAACAGGTGCAAGATTAAATGTGATGGGTGATGCTGGTTCAAATGCTGTATTTGTAAAAGGCAATGCGGGTTCAGGTACTAGTTGGGGTATGGGTATTAATGCAGGAAGCACTAGTGCTGATGCTAGTTTTAGAGTATATGATAAAGATGGTTCCAATTCATACCTTTATGTAGTTGGGGATGGTAAAGTTGGTATTGGTGCTGACGGCAATATGACAGCAAAATTTACAGTAAACAAACCTGCTACTGGACATACAACAGGCTATCAAGAAGACATAGCTCAACTGTATACTACTACAGCAACTTATACTGGAAGACATTATCTCAATTTTTTCCATGATAACCAAAACAGAGACGCTAGCGGAGATCATACTGTATGGGGTATGGCATTTGGTTATGACACCAATACCAGAGGTGGAATACAATACGATCACAAAGGTCAAGAACGTATGACTCTTTGGAGTAGTTATGGTACTATGCAATTCAAATTACCTGCTACAGCGGTAACAACCAAACGTGCAGATCAAATTACTGAAAATCCAGCACTTGAACTTAAAAACAATGGCAACAATCTGCGTCCGAGACAAAGTGGTATTTGTCTTACATTATCCGGCAATCAAGGATTACCAGGTAGTGGAACATGGGCTTGGGAAAAAGTAGATTTGGATACAATAGTATACCAAAATGGAAACACCAGTGCATGGGATAGTAGTAATGAAAGATATACCTGTCCAGAATCTGGGTTATATCTAGTAACAACAAGTGTACAAATGGAAAACAACGGTGGAGCAACATGGAGATATTTGTTTCCGACTATAAACGGGTCTACTTCTACAAGCAATGGTATGAACTTTGCAGACTTTGTTCCACAATCTCAACCAAATGCTACATACTATCATCATACTCACAGTTGTATTTTGAATTGTAGCAGTGGCGATTATATAGAATGGAAAGCACATGGCGCAGGTGGCGGAAGCACAATTAAAGGTGGCGGCGAAACTGCCTGTGCAATATACTTTTTAGGATAAGGAAAAATGACAAAAACAATTACAACTGAAATAAGCGATGCAATGTACAAAGCATTAGAATCAGCGGCATCAGATCCTGCTGAATGGGCAAAAAGTGCAATAGAGTTAAGATGTAGAGAAGCATATGATGAAATATATAGGACTACTGTTGACAGATATTTAGAAGAAGGAATTACAGTGCCTAGTTCTAAAGACGAAATAGTATTAGACGCTTTCACAAGAGGCTGGGTTAAAACAGTTGCACAACGCAATGCTGAATTTGATGATGAACTAGACGCCAAAGGGTGAATAAATATGTGTAGAGAATAGGATTCACATATGCCGTATATTGGACAAGGTTTACAACAAGGTAGACGACAGTTACACACATTTACTGCAACTGCTAGTCAGACAACTTTTAATGTGTCATACTCACCTGGTTATGTAGACGTTTATCAAAATGGTATTTTACTAGCACCCAGTGATTATACAGCAACCAACGGCACTAGTGTTGTGTTAGGTGTAGGTGCGGCTGTAAGTGATGAAATTACAATTATTGCACAACATTTGTTTAGCGTAGCAGATGTGGTGAGTGCTAGTACTGGCGGAACTTTTGCAGGTGATGTTACAATGACAGGTAATCTTACTGTACAAGGTACAACTATAACAGTTGATACTTCAACTGCACA
>NZGL01000009.1:0-473 GCA_002690945.1 Gammaproteobacteria bacterium
TAAACTAGGATCTAGTCCAATTATATAAGTCTTGCCCTTTACAATAGGTTTGTACCAACGTATTTGTCCTGTACGTTTATAAGGATCTTTGCTTTCCATTGTAACAAGTTTTAGCTGATTAATTAATGTTTCATCAGCTGTAATAAACTCACAACCATGCTCACGTCTAAAACGTTCTTCACCTATTTTTGCCGCTTCTTCTCTAGCCCAATCATCATCTCTATCTGGATGTTCTTGCCAATCAACTTTGATGCTTTTAAATCCATTTACACCTACTTCTTGTTCATTGCCAAACTCGTCCATAGTTTTTATAGCTTGTTTCCATATTTGTGCAAATTGATCATTATCTTGGTTTGGTGTACTTGTAATCATACACTTACCACCTGTTGATAATGTAGGACTAAGTGATGTCCAAAATTCTTGTGCAATNCTAGGTNNTACAAATGCAAACTCGTCTAAGTATNCNANTGNAA
>NZGL01000009.1:478-21392 GCA_002690945.1 Gammaproteobacteria bacterium
ANACCACGTCCTGTNTTNTCTGTTGTAGCTTGTGCAATAATACGGCTACCATTATCAAATTCCATACTGCCTTTGTTGTATGCTGTTACGCCTGCACGAATAAAATTTGGTAGTGTTTCATATGCAAATCGTATTCGTTGCATAATTTCTTGAGCACCTGAATATTTGTGTGCCGCGATTAGTATAGTACTGTCTGGTTTGAACATTGCATACCATAACAAATAACCAGCCGCACAGGTTGATTTGCCTGTTTGCCTTGGTAACATAGCAATACTAAATCTATGATTATGATATACATCTACTAGACGTTCTTGAAAGTCATACAAGTCAAACTTCATACGACCTTTAGTTGGATGTTGAATATAACAATGCTCTCGAAGAAAATGACCAGGGTCTTGCGTACAAGTGACCAATTCTTCCAGTTCTGCTTTTGTAAATTTTTCCCTTTGATAGGGCTTTTTGATTAGGTTAGTATCTACACTCATTATAGTAGTACTTATGTGTTATAAAAACTATCGTCTTTTCCGTTGAGATTGCATATAAGAACCTACATCTGCTCTTGGACTTGCACCAATATCTACTTCACCTTGGTCTTTTACATGTCCTGTGTCTAGTGCATCTTTACGATTTTGCATCATTCTTTTATACATATCAGAAGTCTGTTTTACTTCAGCTTCTCTATCCTTGCCGAGTCTTCCTATAAATTTATCAGTTCTCGCCTCTTGATCCTTGTATCCTTTAACTACACGTCGATGTAAGTCGAGTGGTACAGTTTTTTGTGTAGTTGTTACTGGACTATCAGGATCACCAGGATCTTCAAATAATTCGGACATTCTCATTTTAGAGACCTGCTAGTTTTTTTGTTCTACTAAGATCTACACTTTCACCAGCGGCAATGGCGGCATTTCTACGCTCAGCTCTTTCTCGTTCACGTTTTTGTTGTGCCTCAAGTTCTGCTCTAGGAATAGCAAACCCATATTTTTGAAATAATGCGTCTCTTTCTTTTCTAGATTGTATATTTCTTCCAAATGCATCAACTGCCAAATCATCTACTTTTGGCTCATCAGTACCCGCTCCGGCATCAATTTCATCTGCTCCATCGATATTTGGATCTTTTGGTTCTGGCATACCTGCATCAATTTCGTCTGCTCCATCGATATTTGGATCTTTTGGTTCTGGCATACCTGCATCAATTTCGTCTGCTCCATCAATATCTGGATCTGGAATACCTATATCAAGTTCTGGCATGTCTGGTGGAGTAGTTGTTATTGGTCCAATCGCATCTGGTGGTCTTGTTCCTGTCTTAGGTTTTGGAGTAGTTATTGGTCCAATCGCATCTGGTGGTCTTGTTCCTATTGGATCTGCTCCAATGTTAATTTCATCTGCTCCGTCAATATCTGGATTCATTTTTGGTGCCTTAAGAATAGCTTGTAGTCCAGCATCAATTTCATCTGCACCTGCTATATTTGGATTTTGCATTTTTCGATCTTTAGCAAAGTCTGATGGTCTTTCATCTAACTTGTACTCTTCGTAAATACCTGCAAGTTGTTCTATTCTTCGTAGGCTTTCACTTTTTATGCCTGCTTTTTTCCTTGCCGCTTCGGCATCATCACCGCCAATAATATCACCTGTTTTCATATCAGTAACAGTACCAAATTTGTCAACTTCTAGTGTTGTTGCTATTCCTCCGACTGTACCTCCTACTAGAGAACCTATTTGATCCATTGGCAATCCAACTTCATCAGCATATCTTTGAGCATCTGCTCTCATTTGTTTTGTAACTTTAGGTGCCTCAGGTTTTTTATCTGCCTTTGGAGCAACAGGTGCCTTTGGTTTTACGTCTGGTGTAGTAGTTATTGGTCCAATCGCATCTGGTGGTTTAGTACCTACTGGGTCTGGTGCAGGAGCAGGTTCTCCCATTCCTCCCATTGGATCACTTGGTGGTATTGGTTTAGGTTCTGGTTTTGGAGCTGGTTCACCCATACCTCCCATAGGATCACCTTCGCCTTCATCGCCTGGTGCACCGCCAAATGGATCAAAACGTGGATTTTCTTTAGGTGGTGTAGGCTGTGGAACTGGCTCACCTACTTTTGGTGGAGTTGTTGTTCCTGGACCAATTGCATCCGGTGGTCTTGTACCTCTGCGTGATCTGTCAGATGGTCTTTCATCTAACTTATATGCTTCGTAAATACCAGAAAGTTGTTTGATTCTATCTAGTTCGTTCATTTTATTTTCCTCTAGTTCTGACAAAAAGCCTTTTAGTTTATCTTCTGGACAACTCATCAGTAATTCTTCGATTGCTGTTTGGTCACCCATTTCTATATCTCTGATTATTTGATCTACTACTTGATCAATTAATGCCTGGTCAACTGCTTCGTTAACTGATTCCATTGGTACAATTCTACCAGCTCTATCAAGTACTTGATATAATGCTGAAATGTGTTTTCTAAATGTTGTAAGTTGGTCATTTAAATCACCAACACCAGTTGAATCCATATCAGAATCAAGTGCATCTAATTCGTCAACTTCAGTGTTTAGTTGTTCAAGTGCTTGGAAAATATCATTGAGTGTATTGTGTTTTTCCATATCAACACTGTCTTCGTTAATTTTTGATTCGCCTATAATTTCTGGAAGTTTAATAATATCATCATCTGCTTTTATTGCTTTTTTAGCACTTGCTACATCACCTTTATCAACATAAAGTTTTCCATCTTTAAAACTACAATCAATACCTGCTTCTTTACAAACAGCTATAATTTTACCTTCGTAGCCTTCAGACAAATATTTTCTAAATCTTTTTTCTATCATTGTTTCATCTCTCTAATTGAATCAGTGCCTATAAGTTGCTTTAGTCTTGTAATTTCTGGAGATTCTCTTTTCATTGAATCTAAGTTCATTGGTTTTAGATAGCTCTTTGGATCTGCTTTCGGTAATACTGGGTCGCGTGGATCAATTTTAGTGTCGTCTCTGCCTGGAACATATTCCAATGATTTGCCGACTATATTGCCTTCTCTGTCTACTATATTATAACCCATTCCACCGGGCTTAGGAACTCTTTTTAAATCTCGTAATGAGCCTCTACCTTGTATCATTTTTAACATTTTGTTCAAGTCGTTTTCGTTAAATGTTTCTTTTCCAGCATCATCATCAGTTTTTGTTTCTGCTACTGACTCACCAAATACGCCTGCTATTCCTAATGCTTTATTAATTAAATTGTGTGCGCCGTCTTGGTCTTCAAATCCTTCTTCGTCTGCGAAATCTACATCACTGCTATGAAAAATTCTATCACTAGCATCAACACCAGCTTTTTTCATTGCATCTGCTAATTCATTAGGATCTGCTGTTTTTATAATTTCAACATTATCTACTTGCATCTTAACCATGCCGTCGATTGCATTAAAATATACAAACATTGGTTCACGTTCTTCATTCATACCAAGTTTTTGTTTTGTTGATTCAACTTCTATATGTGCCATTGCATCATAGTGTGCATCTTCCAATGCACCATATAGATTGTCAAATGCTTCCTGTATAGCACCAAAGTCTTGATTACCACCAATGTCAACCACTGCTTTAGCCATCTGACCTTCGTCTCTGAATACTTTTTGCAATCGATCAATTTGATCCATTGCTTTATCAAATGTGCTTTGGACTCTCATTTCTTGGCTGGTTGGCATAATTATATTCCTGCTAGCGTTCTAAGATCGCTTATATCAGCTGATTCTTGTGGTGGGGTATCATCAATATATTTCATAAGAGCTTGTCCACACTCTTCTACATTTCCGCCTTCCATACCCATTGCTTTACAAAGTGGGTTTATGATATCGCGGTATAGTGCATCATGCTCAGGTGAATCCATCCATGCTGTGCCACCATCGATATCAATTGCCTCTGTTTCTTCATCATCACTCATACCGCTAGTATCGAAACGATCTGTAAACTTATCATGATAATCAACTACAATATCAACGTCTGCCATGTTATCTCTGGCTCCCATTTGCCAAGCTTCATCTGGAGTAATGTTGTGTTTATTAATAACTGCCATTAATTCACTTGGCGTATCTTCACTCCATTTAGCAAATCTCAGGTCAACGTCTTGTTTGCCAGCAACGCCAGTTACGGCACCATCATCATCATACTTGTCATCTGAATAATCATATTCGCCTGGAAATGGCGCTTCGTCTACTTGTTGTGCGCCAGCAAGTNNTCTNAGTCTGTCTAGGTCTGCACTATCTTTTACTTTGTATTTCTTGCCGTCTACTGTAAAGCTGTCATCACCATCTTCTTCAGCATCAATTTTTGCTTTGATAAATTTGTTTGCTTCGTTTGGCTCTTCTGCAACCTTTTGTTCAGCAACTTCATCGTCATGCGGAATTGTATTGCCTTCTGCATCTTTTTGATGATGTTCAACTATTTTGTATTGTTTCCATGCTTCAGTAATATCTTGTACTTTGTGATCAGCATATACGTTTTCCATTTTTACTGGCTGTCCATTTGCACCCAAATATCTTCTAAGGCTTAGGTCAGCAGGACTACCTAGTGTACCTTTATATTCCTCAGGTTCGCCAGCATATTCGTCACCGCTATTGGCAAATCCTTCTTCTTCTACAGGAGCTTCGCCTTGTAGTTGGTTTAATTGCTCTGGAGTTACCAATGCAATTAATGTTCTCATACCATCGGAATCGCTAGGTAATTGTTCTTGCACTGGTGTGTCATATGGGGACTTTGAAACTCCTGCTAGTTTAATTAAGTCTTGTAAATTCATTTTTTCACACCTTATATTCTTTGTTTATTTCACCTTTGGGTTGTTCTTTGACAAATTTGTCAACGAAGTCATTCCCATAGTGTTCACTGTGATCTACCTTTTCGGCATCACTGTATTCAGCATCAGCTAATACGCTCTTTGGTTCTTCGTCAGTTGTTTCTTCAACATCGTTCCAAAGCTCTTCTGATTCATTCATATTGTTAATAATAATACTTCCTACTGGACAACCACAAATTCTACAAATTTCTTCTTGTAGTGCGTTTGGAGTNGCNGGNAATTTAAGTTCCATATCNCAAATNNAAACTTCATTTGGACCTACATCACCAAATCCTCTNGGNTTGCTTTGCATAATTGTCTTTTTACAAGCACTTATGCTTTCTACATTATACTTTTTCATATGCGACTCAATTCTGTCCATATGCTCATCTGAAATCTCATTTAGACTACGAAGTCTAAACTTGTAGCTTTTCTCAGATTCTGCTAGATATTGTTTCAAACTTTTCATCGCTGTTTCCTTCATTGTAATTATTTATCCGATTTATTCATTTTATCGATGACTGCATTTATCAATGTATTACGGTCTTCAAACTCTTCTGCTTCACCTTGTATAGCTGTATCTCCGCCTTTTACTTTGGCTTCAGCATGGTCCAACTTGGCTTTTTGCAGTTGTAGTTGTACCATTTTAAGTTTTTTGTCCATTTTTGCTGTTTTGGCTGTGATAGCATTGGTCATCATTTTGCTGGCTGTATCAAATATAGCCGCGGCATGTCTATCTTCTACATTTTGTCCAAGGTCCATTAGGTCCTGAAAGGCATGCATGGCTTTGTCCGCATATTTGTCCATATCACTGTCTAATGCTTCCAAGTCTCTAACTTGAGGAAGTGCGGCATCTATTTTATCAGCTACATCCAATTGTTCTTGCATCTTTGTTAAATCTAAACTTGTTGTAATCTCTTCTTGATCTGTTGGATATTGTGAGTTTACTTCATTTTCATTTGGAGGTAAATTAAATACTTCTTCAATTTTTTTGGTCATCTTCTTTTTCTCTTCTTAGGTTGATTAAACAATTCATTTTCTGTTAAAACTCTAAACCCTACACCCTGTCTTTTACAGTAGACTTTTGCGGCTTGCCATTTTGCTTCGTTTACTATAGCTGATGCTTTTTGCATCGGACTTCTAGCATATGCTAGTGTTTGTCCAGCTGGTTTAATTTCAATCATCTCCGCTTTGCGTTTTTTATCTTTATCTTCATATACTATAAAAAAGTCTGGCACATAATGAGTGTTTTTACCCGTAGCTGGATTACGATATGGTATTTTATGAGCTTCGCTTGCCCAGGCAAGTATGTTTGGATGCGAGTCTAACATACGCATAAATTTTAATTCCCAGCCACTTCGATACTTTGGGCGGTGTTTGCCCACATATTTACGAGGATTTTTGACCTCATATATGCCTTGTTGAAAGTTATTTGCCATTGTAGTAGTATTTATTACTACTTTTATTCCTCAGGCGCTTGGTTAGATTCCACTATAAATGACTTTCCGTCTTTGTTTTGCAAACTTGTTCCTGGTGGTATATCACCTACATATTCCTGAATTTGTCCGGTAGGATTATTAGCTATTGCATTTACTACTGTACCTCTATTAGCCACTGTGCCTGGAATAGTACTTTGTAATGCTTGACGTTGGGCTTGTTGAGCATTGATCAATTCAGCGGATACGACACCTATGTTTACATGTTCTGCTTGAAAACTTACAGAGTAAGATGCTGAACCACTTTGTGCATAATCAAATGTAGTATGTTGCACAGTGTTTACCATACAATTATAAAGCACAGTTGTTCTTCCACCTTGAGCTGAATCTTTGTTGTGTATTCTAATCTGTTGATAATAAAATCTAGAATCAGGTGTAATAGTTTTTGCACCAAAAGGTTGAGCTTCACCTGCCGCAAACTTGCTGTTTAATATATTATAGCCACTGAAATTTACAGGATCTAAGTCATGAGCGCCTGTTTCTGGATGTCCAAAATAATGTCCTGCATATGCTTTCATCATTGTTTGAAACTGATTGTCTTTTGTATCATAGAAAACTATATTACAAGGACCAGGTGTCATTCTAGTGGGAACGTGTCTAATTCTATTGTATTGATTAATTGGCACAAGTCCATAATCAAAATCAGGCATAGTAACACTTACGACTCTATTGAATGTAAAAGTACGACCAAAGCTATCATCTTCCATACGGACATTTTCATTAAGCATGAATTCTAAACTGAAATTATAAAGTTGACGTGGAGTTTTGACCATTACTGGGTCATCTGCTCCAAAGTGCTCTGCGGCGGCATTGTATGGGCCGGTATTACTAGTTAATCCCATCTTTTGCTACCTTAATTAAGCCTGTGTACCACCGCCTGTTGCGTTACTTACTGTCTGATCTAAATCAGCACCTGTAAGTGTGGCGTTACCCGCGGCGTCAAAAATTTCTGCGTTGTCGTATCTAATACCTACTGTTACTTGTACCTGTTCACTGCTTGCATATGCCATATCACCATAGTTTATGTTTGCAATATAACAACCTGCAAGTTCAAATCTGTCTAACACTCCTGGTGTTGGACTTGCACCATCTAGTGTTTCCATAATAGTTTGGAATTTATAACTAGCACCTGCTCTTGGTGAACTTTGGTTTGCGTGGTCTACTTGTCTGTTGAGTTGTGAATTTAATTCTCTAAGCACTACACTATCAACGTCATCTCTAAGTACAATACTAACCGCTTCCCACATATGCTTACCTGCAAGATAGATTCTTGAATTGTATGCATCTAATGGAATCTCATCATGTGTGAGACTTGGTCTGGTTGTACTCATAACGCTTCTAGTAGGAGTAGCACTAAAGCCTTCGCCTACAAACGTCACTCTAAAACGATATTGTAGCTTAGGCATAATTGTTGTAGTGTTTCCTGAGTTGTCTGGAACACCTAATGTTGTAATAACTGCCATTTCGATCTCCTCATAATACCGGCTAATTGTATTTATTAAAAAACGCCAAAAAAAATGGACAGCCGAAGCCGTCCATTAAGTATTATGTTAATTTTTTATTAATTAGTTGAACTTAGTGTGCCTGTATTCACTAATCTAATCGGAACGTAAATAAATTCTGCCGCTTTTGCTGGTTCAATAGCAACATCAACATAAAATTCGTTACGATCAATTCTTGCCGGTGTGTTGTTTGTTTCGTCACAAACCACTGCAAAGTCATTAAGTCCTCTTCTACTTAAAATGTCTGCGAGGAATCTTTCGAAAACAACTTTGGCTCTTGCTCTAGTCTGTGCGTCATTGATTTCAAACAAGAATGGGCGAGCAATCTCATCAAATCTTTCTCTGAGATATGCAACCAATCTAGCAACATTAACTCTGTCCAAACTACTTGTTGTAGCATGTAGAGTTTTTTGTCCAAATACTACTGTACCTTGTCCAGGAAATGTTGTAATAGGATTCAGTTTTGCAGTATACATTGCATCACGTTGTCCTTGTGTAAGGCTGATTGCTTTAAATTCACCTTCTGTTGTAATATGTCCAACTGCACTTGCGTTTTGTACAACACCTCTTGTAGTTCCTGCTGGAGCAAACCATTGGAAACTAATGTTGTCATTGTATGCATATGTGTAAAGTGCCATATGACTTGCTGGAACAGTTACAGTGGCGCCACCTGCAGGTTCTGTTGTTTGTCCTGCTGGATAGTAAACTGCACTATATGTATTCTTAGTAACTAGTCCATCTTCACCATTCTCACTTGCACTACCACTATTGTTTGTCCAAGAAATAACATCTGTTGGATTCTTACGCATTGGTGAGTCAATAATAATAAATGCTGTCTCACCTCTATCACTGTTTAGTGTGACCATTTCGTCAACTAGTTCTGGATAGTTAGGTGAAGCAATTAAGCTATACTTGTACTGTGGATCTCTAAGATCTGTACCAGCAATAGCTGACTGCATTGCAGTTGCAATAACACCACGTTGTGCATATCTGCCAAAACGTCCACTTCCATCTGCATGATTAGAAGTACCATTTCTCCAAGCACTTGCTGTACCATTATATGCTCTTACGGTATTTTTACTCTGTGCCATATTGACAACCATCATACCTGCTGGATATACTGCCGGACTTGGTGCTCCTGTGATTGGTGCTCCACCGCCAGCTGTATCATCAATATCTGCAAACAATACACCTGTTGAAGTTGTTTGATCTGAGTTATCATGTAATACCCATGCACTGTTACCTGCATTTCTGACATAAATTTTTGGATATGCACGTTCATTTGCTTGATTTTGTCCAGCTAATGTTGTGTCAACCCATACGTCACCTCCACTAGGAGCCGTTGGAGCAGTTGTTGAATATGTTGCACTAGCGGCTACATATGCACCACCTGTTACTTTATATAGGTCTAAACTGTTGATTGTGTCATCAAACCAATATGTACCATCTGCCACTGTAGCAGTTGGAGTTGCGGCTTGTGCCAATACTGTAGTTGCTGAAATATCGCCTACTGCACCGCCGGCTACAATTTCTCTTACTACAATAGTTGCTTTTGTATTTGCTTGCATATCAAGTAGATAGTTACCAACTACGGCTGTTGATGTTGTAAGAACAGCAACACTTGATCCGTCTTGTGCAACAAAATCACCAATTGCGCCTGCGCCATCTGCCATTGTAGTTGAAATACCTTGAACAGTTGCGGCAATAAATGTATTGCTTGCATATGTGTTTAATGCTAATGCTAAACCATTACCTGGTCTTGTGGTTTTCACCCAAACATCGTTATCGCCTGGTCCAGTTGGAGCACTATAATGTTCATCATAGGTTACAGTTTCACCGCTACTTAAAACAGTATCACTATCTAATATTTCCCACGCACCACCTACGCCATAAAAATATTCAATACTCATTTGACGTGCGGCACTTACTGATGCTTCGTTGTCAACGTGTACAACAACAAGAAATGTTCCGTTTGTTGATGCACTTGCGGCTGTGGCTGGTGTGTGTACATCACCGCCAACATCTGTACCATCGTCTACATTAATTTCAACTGCTGGAATTTTGTTTACCCATTTACTAGTTGCGTTGTTGTATTGGTGAATACCAAACTTACTAGCATCTGTATCTAGCCATAATGTATTGGCTGTAGTATAAGCCGCCGTTGGTGCGGTTGTACTTGCTTCTAATTGTCCCAAACTTAAATCTGCCCTTACAACAAATGCTTGGTTACCTTGTCCTAGATAACTGTAAGCCGCCATAAGACCATATTCGCTGGTTTCACTGCCTTGTACTACACTAGCTCCGCTTGTGGTAAATGATGGATTACCAAAAAACTGTGAAAGTTCTCTTTGACTTGTTACTTTCACAACCTTGCCTGCTTGGGCACTTTTGGTAAATTTTGCAATACCGTCAGCTTCACTTCCTGTAGGATCTGTTTTGTCCTGACGTGTTGCAACCATTAGTAGTGGTACTGTACCAGCGCCGGGGGCACCATAGGCACTTTCATCTACTACGGATACATTTACACCAGGGGATACTAATACTGCCATGTCTTTCTCCTTATAAAAGTATTTGCTAGTAGTATTTACCTGGACCACTATATATCTGGGTGGTTATGTAGATTAACCTAGTAGTTAATGATTTAGTCAAAAAAATAGGACCCGTAGGTCCTATTTTTAGACATTGTATTGGTTATTAGCCAATAAACATTTTTGCTCTACTACCGTTAACGTCACGAGCAGTAATGCTATACCTAGTTGCGCCAGTAGTTGCAACATCAGTTTTAACATTAAGACCAGCTGATTTCATTTCGCTCATCCTTGCAGGAAGTTGCTGAATTCCAAATCTAGCTTTTGCGTCTTTGGCAGTTAAAGTTTTACCAGTACCTCTTAGATAAGTTTCCAAGAAAGTCTTCTGGTTAGTAGTTAGTTTTGTAAAAGCCATAATGTGCCTCCAGTTAAGTTTAAGGATTATTCCTTAGTATTCATGCAGTATAACACCACATAAATTAGTTGTCAACCTTTTTGTAGTTAAAATTTAACAGTTTTTCCTACTGTAAAATCTTTAGTCATTTCGTTGTAATAAGAATCTGGTATCTTCTTAGATTGGCAACAAGCTACCGTATTACAAGGATACCCGATTTCTTCGTATTGCCTGTTTTTTAATTTTTTAATAAATTCTAGTCTTCGTTGACTTTCGAATATTTCTTGCACAGTTTGAAACTTGACATTGCCTAATACAATATCATTGTTATCATCCAAACAACAAGGATACCAAGCACCATTTGGTGCAATGTAGGCTTCATGTTGTACTCTAGTAAACATTGGACAATCCATTTTACTTTGATCTAAATTTAGTTTTTCTTTATTCTTAAGAAAAGTTTTACGTTCAGCCCAAAACCCACTTTGGCTATGTCTTACATGAATACCATAAGGTTCAGTAATATGTTTTAAACTTGCTTTTACTTCTTCAAAATTACTGTAAGGTACTTCATCGTTCTGTACTTGATGAGGAGCATCTCGGAATAGTGCATTCACTGTTATGCTATACTCAAATGCAGGCATCACGTTAATTACAAAACGCATATCTGGATGATATTTTTCTCTCATTCTTAAAAAATATTTTAAATTTTTAATAACTGTGTTATAACTTATTTTTTTAACTGCACGATAACTGTCAGCATCATGTCCGTCTATGTTCAATTGAAATTCATATATTGCTTGTGTCTTACAAATGTCTTCACTTAATTTACGAGTCATCAGACCAAAGTTGCTCAACATGTTCAACTTTGTGTTGGGCAATTTTTGTTTGGCATAACTTAATATTTCAATGAAATCTTTGTTGTATATTGCTTCGCCATTTTCACTAAAATGCATTCCTTCTAAATCGTAATCAAATTGGCTTGCTTCATCTATAATTTTAAAAGCCATCTCTTTGGGCATGTCAAAATTATGGTTTGTGCCTCTACTAGTAGGACACCAAATACATTTTGCATTACATCTATTACTAAGTGCAAGATTTATATGTGTTAATTTCATTCACTTGAACACCGCATACCCAGTTCTTGGTCCAGGATAATTGCCTTTGTTATCTACAACATCAGCATCAATAAACCTATGGTTACTCCAACCATTGGCATTAATATTGCCTACTTTGCCTTTCCAAAAAGTATTCCAAGAAATAGTAACTCTAGGTGTATCTCCTTGAACTGGTTGAACCATATGACCTGTAGTACTGAGAAAAATTACAACATGATTTTTTAAATTGTTTTCATCACCAATCAAATCTTTTATACTATAATATGCTCTTCTAGTTCCTGTCCGCCAATAAGGAACTGGAGTTATTTCATTTTCAAATGTTAAATTTAAATTATCTTGTGTATCACTTAAAAACATAACACCACTAACAACACTAAAAGGATGTTGATGTAGATGATGCTCTTCGCCTTTTACTGATTGATTTGCCCAGCTTTCAGTAATTTGTAAATCTTCAAATGAATGAGTTGGATCATCCATCCAAAAATTTCTCAGATATTGTGCAGATTCATTTTTCAATGCTTCGCCTAGTTGTGCAAACTCTGGCATTTTACACATATCTTTTTCTTCTGTTATACTGTTTTTTATATTTTCTATTAATTCCAATTCGCTTACATTTTTTCTAACACTATCACAATCAACAGTATCAGACAAGTCTTTTACCAATATCGGAAGTTGGGCTATATTTAATGCTTGATCCATATGTGTACTTATCTAACCCCAATCTTTGAAGTCGCCAGCTTCTTCATTATCATTAAAGCCTTTGGTATAGGCAGTAATTTCTGCTGGTGTCATCATTTCCATTGGAATACATTCGCTTTGCATACTAGCGCCTGTATAATAATGAGGGTGATATCCTCTTTGATAGTAGCTGTCTGCTCCACCTCGGTCATAAGGACCACCATGTCTATCATCGTATGTCATATCTTTCTCCTATCCAAAAAACCATATTAACAATGCACCAACAACTATCCAAGGTGCATACTTCCATCCAATTTTTATTGCGCCAAATACTACTGCTAAAAACACACCAGCACTGACACCACCAATTATGAGAGGTTTTAATACCTCCCATGCTAGGTCAACATCTCCTCCCATTAATCGAAGATCCGGACTACGCCAAGGTCAATATCGTCGAAGACCTTTTGCATAGCTTGCATAATCCAAGCCTGATTATTTTTTTCAGCTTCTAGATAAGCATTCTGCAATGCTTCTAGTTCTGCCATTGAGATAGCTTTTACCTCAGTTTTAAGATAAGTATACGCCATTAAGCCGCCTCCATCCATCGGTTAAGTGTGTTAACATCTACGCTCAGCGAACTAGCAAGTTCAGCTATACGTTTTTCTTCTGCCGCCTGGTATGCTTTATCTTCTTCAATTTGGGCATCCATTTCAGCACATGCTTCTTTAACAAGTTTTTCCAACTGTGCATCTGACATAGTTGAAAAATCGAAACTGCGAGCATAGCCTTTGCTATATGCGTCGGCAGTTGCATAGTAGGCACTTTCTTCGAGTTCAATGCGTTCGAACTCTGCAAGAGTACCACTAGGAACACGTTGGCTCCAATAAGCAGTATCAGATGCTTCAGGCAACATACCCATCCAGCAATCAGGTTGTTTGCTGAATTCAATAGCTTCAGCACGTTGAGCATTGATATAATCAGTTAAATCCTGTTGCATTATAATCTCCTAAGCTACAAAAAGTGGTTTCATTTTTGAGAACACTTTGTTAAAAGCATTCACTTCATATTCAAAATGCTCAAAGAATACATCATCATCTTCAGCATCGGACTTGCAATGTTCTTCCCAAGCCATATTCATTGCTTCCATACCTTCAAGCATACTGCCATTACCAAAGTTTTTAATTGTACGACATGCATCATCAAAGGTCACATTCATCTCATAAAAGCTAGGGATCTTAAACATCTATCAACTCCTTGTTTCTAACTATACATACACTATAGCACCAAGATGTCATACTGTCAACCTTTTTTATAACATTTTTTGTAATTTTTTTAATAAATCTTCCAAACTACCATCATTTTGTATGATTTGTTCAAATTCACTGTCTTTATCAATCCAAGCCCATTCACTGGCATGTACATCACTAGGATTTGTGCCATTATCACGTTTATCTATAAACCATTTTGGTAATTCACCTCTGCGTACTTGCCATACTTGACCTTGTACACTTTGTATCATTTTAACTTCGTTTGGAAAACGTACATCAGGTATTACCCAATTTTTATCTGGATTTTCTAATATTTTTTGTTTCACTAAACTTACCCAGATGCCGTCAAAAAATCCGTTACGCATACAATCAGTGCCAAATAACTGAAGCACAAGGCGAGGAGTAACTTCTTTGCCTGTTTCGTTTGACCAGAACACATCAGCTTTTTCTCTCCATATTCTACTGCGATCTGTGTCACCTTCTAACATATCTCTATCCCAACCAAAAACACTAGCTACGCCGTCTTTCAATTTGTCAGCGAAACTTAGCTTTTCAAAGTTGTGATTTTCAACTAAAATATCGGCAACAGTTCCTTTGCCACTGCCGATTAAACCGCATATACCAATTATCATTGATACTCCAATCTTTTGCTTTAGTTAATAATATTAGAAATTTTTGGTAAAGTCAACCAATAATTACGCCAAGTCCAGCTTGCCCGTCAACATAGTACTTGAGATCGTCTTCCAATTTGTCTATAGTTGTAAGAGCATCATTACGCAATGAATCAGCATTAAGACTTGTTCCGCCTTGTGGTCCTGCGATAGTATTGAATTTGCCTCTGGCTTCAGCAAGCATTAGTTTTGCTTGAGCTAGTGCATATTCTTTTATCCATGGTAGGCTATAAGGATCTGTTAACAGTTCTTCATCACTTCTATGTTTGTACACATGAATATAAACTGTATCATCTGCTTTTATTTTTCTATGTAACAATAGCTTCTTTGTTACTGTATTCCAAGTAAATGTATATTCACCGCCAAACATTTTAGCCAAATGTTCTCTGTGTTGTGCTAGTGCATCATAAATGCCTAAACCACCTGCTCTACCACTGTACAATAAAAAGTTATTTAGATATGCAGTTTCAAACGGTTCAATATCACCACTGCTAGCACTATTAAGTGTACCACTACTACGTCTATAAACATCTTTAACTTCTATAACTTCATTGTCTAGAGTGTATTCAGCTACTTCTCTGATAAGGTCTAGTTTTACAAATGCTTCTTCCAACGCATTTTCACTACGTTGTCTGTATTTTTCAAAACTTTTTTTGATACTCAAATCATAATGTTCAGGGTCAAGTTCTACGTCGACCATCTGACCACCAAGTCTAAGTTCTATCTCTTTTGTTAATTCATCTACCTGTGCCATACTAATATTTATCCGTTATAGTAATCCGCAGTATACTTGAGCAGTTGTTTTAATTCTTTGCTATTAGGTTCAAAAACCTGTCTATATCTGGCATAGCTTGGCAAGTCATCTTTATATGCTTCTGGATTGCGTAACACTTGTTCAGGATTGTTTGTATCTTTAATCTCACTAGCAAGGTCACTAGCATATGCCATAAGTTCATGTGGATCACGCAAATACTCACGCATCCAATCCATTTGATTACCAGTCTTATTTGCTAGTTCAGTGCCTTTTTGGTGACCACTTTTAATTTTGTTTACACGATCCAAACCTATTTTAGCATACTGATTCCAATGGATAGTTTCGTGTGCTAGCATACGCATTACTAGTTGTTTAAAAGTTTTTGGTCCATACTTGCCTTCTAAATTTTTAGTAAACAAATATACTTGCATAAACTTGCCGTTTTTGTCTATACCAGCTTCTGCACTTATCCATTCATTGGGATCTTTACGTTCTGCATCGGTGGCAATAAACTCTATTGGCAAGTCATCATAGTTGTTTTGGTTGAGTATTTCTTCAAACTCGAAGATGTCATCAACATCTCCGTTGTCATTTAAATATTTTTGATACTCTTCTATACTGTCGTCAATAATTTGCTCTACCTGACTCATAAATTTTTTGTCAGGTTCTACCCGTGCTTCGACTAGTTCATGCAATCTCATACAAGTATTTATTTGAAGGCTTTGAGTATAATGGTATCTGCATTGAATCTACCATTCATTTTGGTCTCAGTTGTTTTAAGATATCCAAATTGTGCGTTTAGTTTGTGTTTGGTAATCTTTTTCCACATAGGCAAAACTTCAGTAGGTTTTCTTATAGTTTTTTGTGTGCTTTTTGCTTCGTCAAAGTATTGTAATGTAGTACCTTTAACTTTTAAATCAGCATGTTCTTGTGCATGGTAGATTCCTATTTTACGATTCTTTGTATTAAAAACAACAACACATTTACTATCGATAATCTCACTTGGAGGGATACTAGTAATTCCAAAATCTCCATCACTAGGCTTAAACTTTAGTTTCTTTACAAGCTCTTGAGCACTTTTCACTTTGGGTTTTCGTACTGCACGATTTTGTTTTTGCTCTGCCTTCATAATTTCAATAGCATCGAACAATCGCTTGTAAAAATCTGTAAGTTCTTTTATTTGAGATTTGCTATACGAATCATAACCTTCTGCAAGTTGTGATTGCATATCATCACGTTTACTAGCAGTTGGCAAATCATTTAGTTCTTGTAGTTCTTCATAACTACCTGTATACCAATTTGTAACAAAACGCAAGTGTCCAAGATTAATCTGTTTTCTCTTAAACAGTTTCAACGGCATTTTATCTTTAAGAGGATTCTTTTTGCTATCTTGCATCCAATCATCAATCCACTGATCCAAATCTTCTGTTTTTTCTCCAGCCGCCTCTTCTAGTCTTTCTTGTATACTAGGAACATGGATATTTTTCTTTTTCTTATCGTCTGCTTTTCTAACTTCAGCAATACCTTTACCTTTTTCGATAAGTTCAGCAATTTTAGGTTTAATATAATCTGTCATAGGTGCAATATCACCACTTGTGCCAGGACAAGATTGCCAATGCTCTTGTTCTAATTCATTGTAATCAGGACAGCCATCTAGTAGCATACGGCAGTAGATTCCTACTAATCCTTCAAATTTTGCCGCTTTTTTGGCATTTGAAATGTCAGTCTTGGAATAACCATTTTCTTTCATCCAAGTATACATGTGTTCAATGTTATCTGTATGCTTGTAATTCATATACCAAAAATCGTTGTTATGCCGTTTTAAGGTATGAAATTTATCGCCGTCTAGTTTTTCCCAACCTTCGAAGCCAGGTGCTTGCATTCCTTTTATTTTGCGCCTTGCAAGTTTTACTTTAGATTTTTTTCTAGCCTTTGGAAGTGCCATAATTGTCCTCTCTGTTTTGTGCCTTACACACTAATTTAGCATCTTTTGTTAATTTGTCAACCTTTAAGGTATCGATAAATAAGTGTATGCCACGTTTAAGTTTATACAAACCGACCAAAACTAACGATTATCACTTTATGGATCGCAATATCCGTGAGCAATTTAGTATTGGTGGAACAGGAGTACATGTACACAAATATTTAGGACCAGCAGTAACGGCAGACAAAAATGACCCTGCACAGCCTAATTATATTGATGGTAGAGAAGTTGATCCACTTAGTGGAGAAGTAATCAATGTCGAAGGAATCATCAATGAAACAAAAGTACAAGACTTGCTGTTTATGGAAAACAGAGATAGAAAATACGACAAAGACATTTATGAATTACGAGGTGTTTACAATGTACAGGACACTGATTTTGATCTAACACAGTTTGGCTTATTTTTAAGCAATGACATGTTGTACATGACATTTCACATGAATGAAATGGTAGACATAATGGGTAGAAGACTAATGCCAGGAGATGTATTAGAACTTCCTCATCTACGTGATGCACTATTGTTAAATGCTGATAAAAATGCAATCAACAAATATTATGTTGTTAATGATGCTAATAGAGGTGCAGAAGGTTTTAGTCAAACATGGTATCCTCACATTTGGAGAGTTAAACTAAGCCCACTTACAGACAGCCAGGAATACTACGACATACTTGGAGATGGTAGCGAAAATAGTCTTAAGAGTGATCTTAGCACATATAAAGCTGAATACAATATCAGCAATGCTATTGTAGAAGCCGCAGATGCTGAAGATCCAAATGGTACATCGATGACCGAACATTTGTTTGGTTATGATTATGCAACCAGTGGCGGTTTAGTAAATCAACAAAACAGTTACAGTCACGGTGAAAGTATTAACAGCGGTGACCAATTTCCAAGTTCACCCACTGAAGGTGAATATTTTATAAGAACTGACTTTAATCCAAATAGATTATTTGTGAGAAGAGGTAGTAGATGGCATAGACTTTATGATAATATCACTGATCAAACATGGACAGATAAAACTTATAATGCTAGTGATTACATCAACAATAATAGAACCACAGTGGTAGATGACCAAGAATTTAACGAGCAAACTCCATTAAGTGAAGTAATAAAACCACAAGCGGATAATACATAATGGCATACGAAACATCAAAACTTACCGCAGTACCTTACTTCTACGACAAACAACTTCGTAGATATATTCAGCAGTTTATTAGAATATTTGCAGGCTTTCAAGTTGCAATGCATTCAGACAATGAAGGTAATACAGTTTTTCAAACAGCGCCTGTACGTTATGGTGATGTTAGTAGAATGGCGGCTCACATTGTGAGAGAGAATAGTGAAAATATGATACAAACGACTCCGTTTATTAGTTGTCATGTTACAGGTTTAGAAACTGCACCCGATAGAAGAACACTAGCTTCTTATGAAGAAAATGTACCGGTATACGAAAAGAAATTTAACGAGTCTACAGGTGCATACGAAAATGAACAAGGCAGAGCATATAGTATAAAAAGACATCAGCCTGTGCCATATAATTTAACAATGCAAGTTGATATATGGACAAGCAACACTGAACAAAAACTACAATTATTAGAACAAATACTTGTATTGTTTAATCCTACACTTAATATTCATACCAGTGACAATGCACTGGATTGGAGTACACTAAGTTATGTAGAATTAATAGCCAGTACTTGGAGTATGAGAGCAATTCCTAGTGGAGTTGATGATATCATAGATATCAGCACAATGACATTTACAATGCCTGTGCTAATTAATCCACCAGCAAAAGTTACAAAACAAACAATTATTCATACTATTATTGACAACATCAATGACACAGACGAAGCTGGACTAGAAGCTCTTAGGGCTGGAAATAGTTATGTTCCATTGTTTACAAGTTATAAAGTTGTAACACTAGACAATTATAAAATGCGTTTTACAATGGATGCTAGTGGTAATGGAACTGCACAACTATTAAGTGAAAGTGGCACCAACAGTGACGCAAACGGAATACTAAATTGGGCAGAAGTGTTTAAACCTTTTGGAGATTTTAGAGATAGCATTAGTCAACTTAGACTAAAACAAACAGATAATCCTGGTGTAACAGCTGGCGATATAGTGGGTAACATTACTGTTAATGCAGGCAATGTAAACTTACTTGATGTTGTAATGGACACAAATACATTTCCTGCTATGACACAGACTGCCGTTGATGCAGTAGTTGATCCACAAGCTAATCAACCCGGAGACGGCACAATATCAGCCGCACAAGACGGTGATAGATACTTGCTAACAAAAGATGTGGCAGGCGGAGCAGGTTGGCTTGGTAGTGGTGCAAAGAAACATGATATAATACAATATAGTGTAGGCACAAATCAATGGAATATTTCATTTGATGCTATTGCAAACGGCAGTGCCGAACAATTTGTTACAAATACAACAACATTGGATAGATTAAAGTATAACGGTGTTGAATGGGTAAATGCATTTGAAGGAACTTATAATCCTGGATTTTGGAGAGTATACTTATGAGTAGAGCAGGAGATTTAAGAAATATTACAGCCACTGGTACAGCCAGTGAAGACAACTATGTTCTAACATACGATGATGCAAGTAAAAAAGTAAGTTTAGAAGCCGCCGCGGGTGGCGATGTTGTAGACGACACTACTCCTCAACTAGGTGGCAATTTAGATGTAAATGGTAAAAGTATTGTAAGCACTGGTATGGCAGAAATAGATATAACTTCAGATGGTGTATTAGATTTAAATGCAAATAATGGTAATGTTGATATAACCTCTATCGGTGGAAGTGTATTTCTTGCTGGTGATACTGGCGACATGAAATTTATTAACACATACAATGGTGTTTTTCACTTTAAAGATACAGCAAACAATTCAAATAATGGGCCAATAATTGAACTTTTTAGAGATCCACCATCTGGCACTATGGATGGCTATAATATCGGAACTATAGATTTTGTAGCAACAAATACGTCTAACACCACTCCGCATGTATATGCCAGAATGTATGTCGAAGCAGACGACGGTTCTAACAACACTGAAGATGGTTCAATACGTTTTAGGATGTCATCAAGTGGTACTGAGGCATTTAATAGATCTGATACTATGATATTAAAACATGAATTGGTTTCTATCAATGGTAAAGTTGGTATTGGTAGTTCTACAATAAGTCCTAGTGATTACTATGCTAAAGATCTTGTGGTAGGCGCCGCAGATGAAGGTGGTATCACTATCGTCAATGGAACTACCGAACAAGGTTATTTGATGTTTGCTGATGGAACTGGAGGCTCACCTGATGCAAGATTTAGAGGTTACATAGGTTACGATCACAACATTGAACATATGCAGATGACTTCTGGTGGTATTTTAAAATTCTTAGTTAATAATACAACTCAAGCGATGACTGTTGATACAAGCGGTAGGTTAACAGTAGGTTCAATTGGAACAGATACAACACTGTCTGGTGGACAACCAGCATTACAAGTTACAGGTTCTGGTTTTAATGGTTATATGGCGGCTGTTAGACGAGATACTAGTCAATATTCTTCAGGTATAATACTTGCAAAAAGTCGTAGTAGTACAGCTGATAATTTTACAGCCTTAGCAGACAATGATCAAATTGGAGGTATAATTTTTATTGGCGATGATGGTACTGATTTAGATACATATGGTGCTACAATACAGGCAGAAGTCAAC
>NZGL01000010.1 GCA_002690945.1 Gammaproteobacteria bacterium
CAACACATCCTTGAAACTTATCTGGAGGGGCCATGTTATATTCACTGTATTCCTTGTGGAGCCCTCCCGCGGGCCCATGCCCAGTCACATGTATTTTTATATTTTTTTTTAGTGCGGACTGCCTCAATAAATGAGGAAAATAATTTTTTCGTTCGATAGAGTTATCAGTAATTAATACATTAGGCTTAATTTTTTTTAATAATATATCTGCTAATTTATTTTTATCTTGGTAATTATGGAAAAACCTATTGAATGCTTTTTGAATTAATTTATTAAAGAGTTTCACAAAAGGTAGATTGGTATCTGAACACCTCATCCATTTATATACCTTCCCAGAGATAGACACTGTTATAATATCTAAAACCTCAAAATTATTCATCCTTAATATCTCTTTTTGGAACTTGTTTTTTATTCCAAAATAAAATAGAAAATCTATGTCTCCATAATAAGCAAAATATTGCTTTGCATAAGGTTTTCCTGCGATTGCAATAGATGATATGCGCTCCAGGTCCGCCTCGGCTCTGATAAAATATAAAACAGTAGGTTTATTCACAGTTTTAATTAATCAAAATTTTTGAACTTATATGTAACTAACACAACAAAAGTATAACTAATCAATCCCAGAAGCTGAGATATGATTGCTAATGTTAATGAAAAATTTTCCTCACTTACAAAGAATAATACTAACCCAGCCTGAAAAGCCAAGCTAAACAACAAATGCATTGCAGTGTAATGAGGTGCTCCATTAGCACTAAAGTAATGACAAACAGGATATGTTATTAGGTATATTGAGCCAAATGATAAAATCAAAGGAAAAAAACTAGAAATAACCAAATAATCATCTCCATAAAATAATTTTACTAATATTGGGTAAGCAAAATAAGCAATTACGAAAATTGGTACATAAACAACAAAATTGAAACCTATTTTTCGTAAAACATACGATCTTTGTTTTTTATCATCTTTTTCTTTTGCTAACTCGGGGTACATCATTGATCCCAAAGCATTATTTGGGAACCTCAATAATTCAAAATGATTAAAAAGTAAATTATAAAAAGCTAAACTAGATGATGATAAACTAACTGCAACAAAGGTGGTGATACCTTTGCTAGAAAGAAAGCTGACTACCTCAGATAAATAAAATTTTAATGAAATATCAAAATAGTTTTTTAATTCGAGTTCTCTAAAACTAAAAAATGAGTTGTTTATATAGTTTTTAACAAAATATAGTCCAATTAAAGTCACTATAAACGAGGCAATACAACCAACAAATAAATAGGGGAAAATATTTTTATTTTGATCAAATAAAAAATATAACCCTATAATCCCTAAAACGCTGAGAACTGGCCTGAGAGATGTTATAAAACTTAGTATTTTATATTTTTGTTGAAAAGTTAGTGCGTAAGTCATAAAAACTAATAAAAATTCGGATAGAATCATTACTGACACTACAGGATAAATCCAAAAGGAATAGTTTTCGAAAAAGGCTAAATGTTTGCTTAAAAGTAAAAATATAATACTTACTATTATCCACAAAAAAATGCTTAGGCCAAAAGCTAAAGAAAAAACTATTTTTTCATGCTGAGAATTATTTTTTAAATACGGTATAATTGCTTGCGAAAAACTAAAACGGCCAAACTGCTGGGGATATGATATAATTAGTAGTAGTAAAACATATTCTCCATAAATACTAGGCCCTAAATGACGAGCTAGAAATATGCTTGAAAACAGACCACATATGAAAATAACTCCATCTCTGCCGATAAGAGCTAAATAATTCAAGATTTAAAAAATATATTTGTTTTTTAAAATATGTTTTAAGCAGAATATTCTGCATCACCAATAATTAAATCACAAACCATTAATAACCAAATAAGGTGAGTGTTTTCAACAACATTATACGCTTTACTATCGAGCCAAAAATTAATGTTTCCTTTTTTTCTCAATGGGTTATCCTTCGAAAACCCGCTGAAGGTTATAACATTAATGTTTAGACCTTTTGCAACATCAGCTGCATTTAATATATTTTTTGAGCTCCCACTGGAACTGATCAAAATCGCTAAATCTCCTTTATCTCCATAAAACTCGATAGCCTTTGACACCCAATGTTCATAACCATAGTCATTAGCAAAACAGGTTATTAAGTCTGATTCATTAAAGTTAATAGTTCTTATTCCACCTTGTTTGGTGAAGTCTACTGCAGCGTGGCTGGACATTGCTGCGCTACCGCCATTGCCTGCTACCATCACTTTTTTACCGTTGGATTTCACTTCTAATAACATTTCTTTCATTTTTATGATCTCTTGAGAAACATCAGTCTCAAACAGGGATTTTTTATATCTATTTAGATAGTCTTCTATGAACTTTAGATCTTCCATCATTTGTTCTCCTTTGAATAAGTATAAATTTTGTCAACAATTTTCATGAGTTTAAGTGCATCTGTTGAGTTTCCATTTTTAACTTTCTTTTTATTCTGATTTATTAAATGAAAAAACTCATTTATCTCTGACTCCCATGAATCATCATTATGAAAAGTAATATGCTCTTCATCTTCCCATGTAGCAGCAGGAGCGGTTGTCCTGTTTTTCGCTATTGTAAGAATCTCGTCGCCATAAGTGTTAGATGATGTCTTTAATCCATTTAGCACAAAATACCCTTTTTCTAAAAAAATTTCCAATGAAAAAAGATGCCGCCACTGGGTCATAGTTGAATGCAAAGAAGCAGCTAAGCCAGTCTTTGAATTCTCAAGCGTTGCAAAAACATTATCCTCTACATTTAAATTCCAATATAAATCTGATACCGAAGCGTGAATCATATCAAAATTTCCTCCAAAATAAAGAAATAGATCTACCATGTGAATACCCTGATCTATTAAAATGCCACCACCTGAGAATTCTTTTTTGGCTCGCCAGTTAGAATAATAATTTTTATCCACACTTTTACCATACCGGCCTCTCATCCAAAGTATTTTCCCAAATTGATTTTTATCTATTAATTTTTTCATATATTTAATACTACCATGGTGGCGATGATTAAATCCGTACATAAGCAATTTGCCCGTTTCTTTTTCAACTTCACAAATTTCCTTTACATCATCTGCCGTAAACGCAGGAGGCTTCTCACAAAAGACGTGTTTCCCCGCATTAAGACTTGAAATAGTAAATGGTTTATTTAGATAGTTAGGAGTNCAAATAAAAATAACGTCAATATCTGGATCATTTATGACNTCGTCAGANTCAATGGNTTTTGTNATCTCCAAATCAATATCNATATCAGANGGTTCATAAATGGAAACAACCTGAGCNTTATCAANTTTTAATATCTCCTTATGCCGTATTTGGCCCATTTTCCCNTAACCAATAATGCCNACATTAATCATTTTTCAGTTCTTCAATTAAGGTATCTAGACTTTGTCTGCANCCAGTTANAAACCCTTCACAAGTACTAGCTACGTGAGGAGTCATATAAAATTGATTTGGATAAAATTCTTTAAGTTTTCCACTATAGGGTTCATTCCAAAATACATCAAAAGCTGCTTTAATGCGCCCATTTTTGATTTCATCATACAGCGCTTGTTCATCAACAATTGATCCTCTTGATGTGTTAATAAGCGCAGATCCATCTTTCATGTACGCCAATCTTTCTTTGTTCATAAAAGAATTATTATCCTCACTTTTAGGAATATGCAAAGTAATACAGTCTGCCATCTTTAATAAATCGGGTAACAATTCTAATTTATTTTCAATTATATCAAAATCAACAACATTCATAAAATGTTTCATTGTTTTTATTACCCTTAATCCTATATTTCCCTTCCCAATTACCAGTAGGGTTTTACTTGAAAATTCACGCCTGCTATATTTTATCCAAGGATCAATCATACCTACGCTTGAATAAATCATACGAAAAATCAGGCTGCAAGTAAAACTTGCAGTTTCATCAAATATAATTCCAATTGTTTTTTGGGAAGGAAATCTAACTAAAATATTTTTTTTCTTAGCTTCTTCTTCAGGAACATTATCCCGACCAATCCCAGCCCGAAAAATTCCTTTTAAATTAGGAAATTCATCAAGGACAATGGGTTTACTACCCAATAAAGCGATTTTGGCATCATCTTTTGATTCAGTGAAACCTAACCCAGCATCATAACCATCTAAAGTCGCAGTATTCTTCCAAATTTTCAATTAAAGTTCATCCTTGAAATAATTTGATATTATAGTTTTAAATTTTTCATCGTTTTTTACCGGAGNTTTGAAAACCTTNCCATAGCCNTTACANAGAATNAACCTNAGCTCTGANCCGATATTTTTTTTATCCTTTGCTANAGCATTACAAAATTTATCANCATCTAAATTTTTTATACTAAACCCTTTCCAAATTTTTGATAAAAACTCCCTTATGTTTTGTCTTATTTTTGATTCTAAAAAATTAAAGTGCACAGAAACATAGTTTGCCATATCCATCCCATAGCTCACTGCAATTCCATGAGGNACCTCATAGTTTGTGAGTGTCTCAATAGCATGGCCGAATGAATGACCATAATTAAACACCTGACGCTTTCCTCTATCAAACTCATCTATTTCAATATAACTTTTTTTTATTTTTAAACTTCTTGAGATTATTTTAGCTAATACNTCTTTATTATNATAAGCGCTTTCATAATCAAGAACATATTGATTAAAATCNTNTTCGCCTGCAACAATAAANTAATGACACATTTCTCCAAAACCAGANTTNAAGTCCTCTGTTGAAAGAGANTCTAAAAATTTTAAATCTATGAANATTNTTTTTGGCGGGTAAAAACCTCCTACCTGATTTTTNNATTCTCCAAAATTAATTGAAGTTTTACTTCCAATACAACTATCCCCTTGAGCAAGAAGTGTTGTAGGGAAAAACAACCATTCCACACCTCGATACATTATTGAAGCTGTAAAGGCNGTGATATCCTGAGTGATGCCACCTCCGATACCTATTAGNCGATGNTTTTTTCTAAATCCTTTTGAGATTAACTTATTAATTATGGGAATAAGACCCTCGTAGCTTTTGTGACTCTCGGTTGCTTTTATTTCAATGAGTAAATTGTCATTTTTAACCACGTCTACCACTTGAGGATACAACGCTTTAATTTTATTATCTAAAATAAAAACATCGCCTGATTTGACTTCCTTTTTTAAAANAGAAACAAAATCTTNAATAAATTCAACAGAATAGTCATGTATAATAGATTTTATTCTAAAATTATACACTNGTAAACCCTCCATCAATTATGATNTTTTGACCAGTTATATACGAGTTCTGATTNCCTGATAAAAAAACGACAAGCCTAGCTACCTCTTCTGCGGCTGCTAAACGNTTCAGAGGGACACTCTNNANAACCTCTTTAATACCATTATTGCCNAAAATTTTTCTTGTTAGCTCAGTATCTATAAANCCAGGGGAGACTGCATTAACTAAAATATTATACGGTGCTAAATCAACTGCAACTGCCTTCGTAAATCCTACTAAACCCCATTTAGTTGTCGAATAGGATGCCCGCATTGCCTTGGATACGACACCAAAAATAGAAGAAATATTTACGATCCTTCCTTGCTGGTTTTTTTTCATTACTTTTGAAACTNTCTTTGTTATTTGGAATGGCCCTTTCAGGTTAACATTATTTATNTTATCCCAATCTTCTTCAATAATATTATCGATAGAATCAATTTTATTTACACCTGCATTATTNACAAGTACATCAATCTGATTNTATTTCTCTAATTTAAGNATAAAGCCTTTAATTGATTGAGTTGANGTAAAATCAAGATATAAATATTTTAAACGACTTCCTGATGAATCATTTAATTTTTCCAATAATTTTCTATCTGTACCCGTTATTAGNACATTAGCATTAAGGTCATAAAATTGTTTTACTATTGCTGCTCCTATACCTCGAGTCCCNCCTGTAACTAACACCGTTTTATTCAAAAATTCAGTTTTCATTGATCCCCTTTATAGGCTAATACAGTACACGGAGCCCCATCAGCTTTATCAATCATTAGTGGCGCAACTATTACTTTATCATAGGGACCTTTCTCCTCAAGTTTCATGTCCTCGATCAGAAGAATAGGCTGTCCATTTTTTGGATTCAGAAATGCGTGATGTGCCAACCGACCAGCCTCTCTATTTCCATAACTAGATATAGAAATTATATCTAACCCTATACACCTAAGCTTNGGATATTTNAACCTTAGAAATGAAGCAAGATCGGGNGATAACCCAGGAGGTGTTANGGTATAACGATCAGTACCTCGGTGCAAATGATAGCCTGTTCTAATCAATAATAATTCAGTATTTTTGTTTTTATTATCTAAAAACATATCTGGACCAATAAGCTGGTTGTCCTCTACTTTATTTGAAAAATCAATAAGTTCAACATTTTCAAATTCCCAAAAATCAGGAGCATAATCATTATTTGTTTCTCCATTAGGCTTGAAGTGACAAGGAAAATCAATGTGGGTTCCACTATGATTAGGNAAAGTTAATATTANAGTATTACAACTATCTCCTTTTGCTATCTCTTTTTCAGGCTTGAATTCAATTCCAGATCCATTACCGTATAATGGGGTATCTTCTGATAAATTATAATTGAGATACTCTATTTTTTTGTTATTCATGCTAATCTAAGGTTGGGAAAAGTTTTTTACTAGATGGAAAAATATCATGCAATATTATACCATCCTGNTGATTAGGCAATACGTCAACAATTTGACCAAAGGGATTAACTATCATGCTATGACCATAAGTTTCTACACCATTTCCATCAAAACCATATTGATTTGGGGCTAGAACATGACAATAATTTTCAATAGCTCTAGCCCGCAACAAAACCTCCCAATGTAANTTTCCTGTCTTTGAAGTAAAAGAACTGGGTAACACTATAATATCTACGCCTTTATTAAAATACTCACGGAACAACTCAGGAAACCTAAGATCGAAACATATTGCGAGCCCTATCTTTAAAGTCTTGATACTAAAAATTACNGGTTTGTCGCCAGCTAAGTATGTTTTGTTTTCATTAATCTCTTTTCCGCCAATAATAGCTTTGAATAAATTNATTTTTCTGTANTTNCAAANTATATNNCCAGAATCACTTATTACCACGGCTGTATTAAAAACTTTCCTCTCANCTGTTGAGCGNTCGTATATTGAGCCACACAGAATATGTATNCCATTGTTCTTAGCAATATCCATNAATGGATATAANGACTCACCNGGTATCTGTTCCCCAATTTTATTAAATAANTCTNAAGTATTAAATGACCCACGGTAATTAAATACTTCAGGCAACAATACAAAATCTGCTTTTTTACTCGCTGCTTTTTCTATTAGCAGACAAGCATTTTCTATATTTTTTTTTTTATTTTTACCTGAGTTTAGTTGGATTAAAGCAACTTTCATATTTTTTTTGATACTGTTTTAATTATTTCAACTGCATGATCAATTTCGTCCTTGCTTACACAAAGATGAGGACGCAGTCTTACAGTCTTTTCACGGGTTGGATTACTTAATATTTGATTATTAATTAATCCATTGAAAAAAATATCTCTCTTATGTTTATCAGAAAAATCAAATGCAAATAGTAAACCTTTATTTCTTAAGTTTTTTAATTTTTTGATTTTTTCTAAGCCTGATTTTAATCTATTTGCCATCTTGTTTACATTTTGTAGTATCGATTCGCTTTTTAGAACTTTCATTATATATTTACATCTAATCATATCAACAATATCTGCATCCCAGGTAACCTCCAATCTAATAGAAGTTTTGAAAATTTTGGAAAACTGTTCTTGAACAGCTATTCCGGATAATTGAGTTTTTTTACCAAATACTAAAATATCTGGTACTATTGATAAGTGCTCATGATACCAAATTTTACCAGTACCCCCAAAACCAATTTGTATTTCATCAAAAATAAGAGGAATATCATATTTGGTTGCTATTTCTCTGATACCAATAAAAAACTCATCTGGGAAATAATAATCTCCATATGTACATTGAATTGGTTCGACTAGGATAGCACAGACATTATCATTTGATTTAATTCGATGTTCAACTTTAGTTAAGACTTCACTTACAAAATTAGAATCTACTATTTTTTTCCCATCCTGATATTTTATGACTGGGTTATCAAATGGTCTTTCCATAATCTTAGGAAAACCACTTAAACGATTTTTTACGGGTTGGAACCGACAGGTTAAAAATCCGCCATACGAATTTATACCATGAAAACTGCCCTTGAAGGTTATTACAGAATGATGTCCTTTACCTTTATAATCCATAGCTGTTTTAATTGCAGCCTCAATTGCTAAAGCACCGGTACATGAATAATGATAATGACTAAAATAACCGTTAGAAGTATATTTTCTAAANAGTCTATCAAATTCGGAGGATTCATCAGATAAGATTTCGCAATTTGTAATTTTTTGATGAGCCACACGCTTAATATCTTCTATGTATTCAGATGAACTGAATATTTTATGATTGTAACCTATTGTTAAAGTTGAATATTGACCGAAAAAATCTAGATATTTTTTTTCATTATCTTTATCTACAAGATAAGATCCATGACTTTTTTTAAAATCTATCTTCCTTTTAAATATTGAACTTCGGTTCATCGCTTTAAATAAGACTCCAATGATTAACATTGGAAATTTCGTCTTTTTTAATCTTCATAAAATTGAGATTTTTGAATAGATACATGCTTTTACTAGTAACCATATTTTAAAAGCACTCCATGATTTATAGTTTTAGTATCAATATGAAAATCATTAAAACTATTTTCATATTGAAATTTCTTTATTTCATTTAATGATAAATTAGTAAAATGATTATTGACTGATAACTCTTGAGCATTACAAGGTAAATGTATTAACATCTTTCCATCCTCTTTTAATACTCTTTTAAATTCAGAAAAGTATTTTCTTATGGAATTTCTACCAACCCGAACCAGGGTGTCTATACAAAATATAAAATCAATTGTTTTGTTACTTATGCCTTGAAGCTCATTCCCCTTAGTTTCATAAAATGTAAAATTGTTTCTATTACTTTTTATTTCTTTTAATAATACTGGGAGAATATCTTTNCTTAAATCAACTAAAAATGTATGCTTCGCATTTGGCACAATATGTTTACTCCATTTCCCATCTAAACATCCAAGCTCTAGTACCGTTTTATTAATAATTTTTGGTAATAAAAATTCATCTCTAATCTTAAGGTAATCGCCCAAAACATCTTCTTTATCTAATTGTTTTCCCCAAGCTCTTGGCAACCCTCTTTGATCGTTTTTGATTGCAATTTCGGTCCACTTTTTTTGCATATAATGAGTATTGTAATACCCAGTGGAAAGCTTAATTCTTTCTATTTTAATTCTTAAATAATTAATTACTTTTGTAATCATCTTTTATATATACATGGTCTACATCATATCTACTGACGGCAAGCCTTATAGCCATCTTATCACCTTTTGCGGTAATTTTATGCTTTCTGTTTCTTTCAATAAAAATAACTTCACCTGCAATAATTTTCTTTTTTTCACCTTCCACCAACCATTCCCATTCCCCCTCTAAAATGTACCACCATTCATCCCAATCATGGTGATAGTGCATTCGATTTCCCTCTCCTGGCAATTGAGCAATAAGTGTAGCACTATTAGATGGAGAATTTATCACGGTATGGGACCATGATTCTTCTCGACCGTATTTATGTATAAGTTTCTCCAAATTCACTTTTTCAAGATTATAAGATAACTGATTGTTTTTCTTCACCCCATCGCCCTCTAAAATTTGAGCAACATCCGCATCGTAAATTTTTTGAATTTGGTTTGGTGAATAGTATTTTGGTTTACCTGTCACTAAATCTTTGGATTTAGCAATTGCTTCCGCTAATATAAAATCCTCTTCATTATCAACATCAACGGTAGAGAAACCCTTTAGTTGAAAAAAACCAATTCTGCCATCTCCACCATGGTAGGCAGCACCATATTTTTTTATATTATGTCTAAAGTTTTCTGTATTCCATCCCATTATACCACAAGCATAAGCTTTCACAGGTTCTAAAAGCTGTGATGGTGGGGTTTGCATTTTTTGATCAAAATTAACTGGTTCTCCATTATAAATACATTCAATCCTAATATCTGAGACCGAGATCATTGTATCAAAGTCACTATTTATCATATCATCAATGAATGAATCTATTTCTTCGACAGATAAAAATGGTGATGTTGCTAAAAGCT
>NZGL01000011.1 GCA_002690945.1 Gammaproteobacteria bacterium
GTTAAAACCTTTAATTGTTTTAAATAAATCATTTGCAACAATGTCGCTGTTTACTGCCATAAGATTACATCCATTATTTAATATATTTATTAGATTATGGCAATTGGCATAGGCATATCGACAGGGTCTATACTAAGCGGATCTATTAATTCATTAAATGCATCTTCGTCGTGTTTGGTAATTTGATCAATAATTCTTACACATAACACTAAGGCCATAACTAAATCGTCATGTTCGCCGTCTTTTGCTTCAAAACCTCTGCCTCTTGCTACAAAAGTCTTCAATTCTTGTATTAAACTTTTACTATATACTTTAATTTTATCATTTTCTATAAAATATTTTAGCCTACTACATGCTTCTAATTTACTTTTTAATGTTGTTGTAAACCCTTTTGTAAATCGTGAAGTTCTACTATTTTTAGGTTCATTAACTAAATTACCATAAAAATTAGCACTACCCAATTCTTCTAATGATTGTATTGATGCTCTACCTATACCATTATTTTCTAAACTGAAATAAATGTTTTCTTCAGTTTTTGTTTCGTCGTAAATATCTTGTAATATACCTTGTAGTATTAACATTTGACTACGTACATCTGTTTTATTATGTTTCCATTCTGCTACTTGTTTTAGTCCAGGCATACTAAACACTTGAATAGCACTAAAATCACTACCTGTACCTATGCATGGATCTAGTCCTATAAAATATGTAGAGTTTCTATTAATTTCTGAGAACCAACGAACTTGTCCTGATTTGCGTATAGGATCTTTATGTTCTAATAATACAAGTTTTAACGGACTAATTAATGTTTCGTCGGCAGTAATAAACTCACATCCATGTTCTCGTCTAAAACGCTCGTCGCCAATTTTTGCTTTTTCTTCGTCTGCCCATTCTTGGTCTCTATCTGGATGTTCGCTCCAATGACATGTAAACCCTCTAAATCCATTTTTGCCTATTTCTTGTTCGTTACCAAAGTCGTCTGTGTTATCTATTGACGCTTTCCATATTTGTGCAAATTGATCGTTATCTTGGTTTGGTGTGCTAGTAATAATACATTTACCGCCGGTTGATAATGTAGGTGATAATGCAGTCCAAAACTCTTCTGCTATGCGAGGTTGTACGTATGCAAACTCGTCTAAGTAAATGAGTGTTAAACTCATACCCCGTCCAGTAGTTTCTGTTGTTGCTTGTGAAACTATACGTGACCCATTATCGAACTCTATAGATCCTTTGTTATAACTTGTACATCCTGCACGTACAAAGTCAGGCAATGTTTCGTATATATAACGTAGCCTTTGCATTATTTCTTGAGCACCTGCGTATTTGTGTGCCGCAATTAATATAACAGAGTCAGGTTTGTACATAGCATACCATAATAGATATGCCGCGGCCGCAGTCGACTTTCCTGTTTGTCTAGGTAATAATGCTATTGCATATCTATAATTATCGTATGTATTAATTAATCGTTTTTGATAATCAANTAAATGAAAGTCTACTCTGCCTTTAGTAGGATGCTGAATACTACAATAGTTGCCTATAAAATATATAGGGTCTTGTATACACTTTGCAAGTTCTTGTATTTCTTCGTTAGTATACTTTTCAGATTGATGTGGACGTTTTACAAGGGTTGTATCAAACTTTGCACTCATTACTTAAGATAATTAAATTTAAAATTTTTAGTACCGGGCTCAGTGTCCTTTGCTACCAATTCTCTTTTTTTAACCACAGGGCTTGTAGATGTTTTAATTTCTGGCTCAAGTTTTGTTGCAGCTGGTTGTTTCCGACTTTGACCTCCCTTTTGGGTAAAATAACTACCTAGACCTAGGTTGCTTGGTTTAGATGCTGCTGGCTGATTAGGACCTCTCTTTTGGGTAAAATAACTACCTAGACCTGTATTTTTTGGCTCTTTTAATGCGGTAGATATTTTTTTAGGTTCAGGAGACAGCTTAGGTTTAGGTTGATTTGAACTGCTTCTACTTGCAAGGTTGTTTATATTTTGGATGTCTTGTTGATTATAATTTACAGGACTTCTTGATCCAGTATCCAACCGGTCTGTATCTTCTGGTTCATATTTAGATGTACTTTTTATTGGTGTATAGGTCGGAGATGCACTTCTAAAAGTTTTAGGATTTCTTGCCCTAGGATCAGATGCATCAAACTCTTCGTAATCGGTAGACTTTCGGACTGCTGCAGAAGAAGTTTTAGTAGGTTGTGTCCTTGATTGTGCCATTCTTTGATATTCTCTTTCAAGATCAGGTTGTGTCCTTGATTGTGCCATTCTTTGATATTCTTTTCCTAGATCAAGAGCATCATCTTGATTATCTGGTTCTATACCACTTGTTGCAGGTTGTGTAACCTTCTCATCATCGGTTCCTAAAATAGAAGGATCAGGTTCAGGCTTAGGTGGTTCGTACTTTCTAATATTATTTTCAATACCTAANTTTGTAAAACTTTTATCAAAGTTACTTACTAATGATTTTATATCTCTTTCGCCAGACAACCATCTTCGTACAGGCATTGCAATATCTGTACGTCGAACATCATTGTACCCACCTTGGTCTTTTACAACATCTCTATAATTATTGTCGAGCAATCCTCTTATTTCAGGATTGGCTTTTACTATGTCGCTTTGTTCTTTGAAGTCACCTGCGTTATATGCTTTTTGATATGCTAATAAAGTTTTTTTAAGTTTACCCGGATTATCAAATAAGGCATTATACGATGCAATACCTTCTTGATTTCTTGCGGCATATAGATCTCTAGCAGTTGGTTTTTCTTTATCGTCGCCAAAACCAAAAAAATCTTTCCAACTACGCTCGTCTAGTCTTTTTTTTTGAACTCTGTGTATTCTTTGATCAACTCTTCTTCACGCAATGGATTATCACCGTATCCATTTGTTCTACGTTGCATAGAACTGTTACCTGCAGGTTCATATGAAAAATCATCATAATTATCTTGAACTTCGGCAGGTTCGCCTGTGAATTCTTGTGAAGCATTTGCCCATTCTTTTTCTTCTTCTACTTCGTCGTGTCCTAATGCATCTATTAAACTTCTCATATCGGAACCACCACCACAACCACCAGTAGGTGCTTCATCTTCTGAAGGAATTGCTATTGCACTAACCTGGGGTTGTGCAACCATTTCAGGTTCAGGATCAGATCCTACGCCTGCTAATTTTAATAACGCTGCTAATTCTTGTGGTGCTACTTCCATTTTAACTTCCTATTGGGCTTGTTGTATTTTCTTCTGTTACTTCTGCAGATTTTGCCGCAGAATCAGAACCTGCAAACTCATTTTTACGAGCAACTTTCGCTAAATCGCCTAGTAAATTACCAATTAATTTAGGACCATATGCATGTGAATTATCTGCTTTTTCGTATGGTTGCTCTAAAATTGCTTCTGAGCTATCAGTAGTATTATCTGATGCTTCTGGTGTTTCTTCCATATCTAATTCGCCTGCATTTTTAACCCGTACAAGTGATTCAGAAATGTCACAACATTCAGAAATTTCTGCATGTAACACATGAGGCGCTACCGGTTGACGTGTTTTAAAATCAACTATATGAATTTCTCCTCCTGATAAATGAGAAAAGCCAGGGGGTGAAGATTGAAACATCGTCTTTTTAGGATTAGAAACAGAAAACGCTTCGTACTTTTTTAGTCGATTTTCAATTTTATGCATATGATCTTCAGTTAAATCACATGCACATCGAAGCCGAAAAGAATATTCTTTTTGAGCTTCTGTTAAGTATTGCTCGAACGCCTTCATACTTTATTCCTTATCGTCGTCGTTTTCTTCTTTTGCTTCTTCAACTTCTTCTTTTTCAGTATCTTCTTCTTTTGCTTCTTCAACTTCTTCTTTTTCTTCTTGATTTTCAAGAATCATGTCTTGATACTTTCGCATCATATCAGCCGAAGATACTTGTGAATTTGCATATGTTTTAGGTGTATCCATAATAAACTCCTGTTGTTATTTTATTTATCATTAGTTAGCTTTTTTGTTAACTGATCTATAAGTGAATTGCGATCGCTAATAACATAATCAGCATCGATTACTTCATAACTTGTATCTTTTTTCTCATTTTGGTCTAATCTTAACTTTTTAAGTTGTAATTCTATTGCACGTAATTTTCTGTCTGCTTTTGCATTTTTAGCATCAATAGCATTTTTTAACATAGTTTGTGCTGCCGAAAATACATGTCCGGCATTTCTATCTTCTACATTAAATCCTAAATCCATTAAATCTTCAAATGCTTTTTCTGCCTTATCTGCATAACGATCCATGTCGTTATCACTTGTGTTTATATCTTTTACTTCGGGTAATGCACTATCTATTTTATCTGCTAAAGATAATGCTTCTCTTGTTTGTATTACCTCAGGCGGAGCAGAAGCAACTTCGCCAGAAGGATCGTATACTTTATCTAATTGATCTTCCGGTGCCAGTTCTGCTATATCTGGTAAGTTAAATGTTTCTTCAAGTTTCTTTGTCATATAGTTCTATATATTTATTATATGTTTTGTTGGCAATTTCTTTATGTTTTTCAATTCCGGGATGCTCATTATCATATGCTAGATTGTCTAACTCTATATTACCTATATAATTTGTATGCTGACACATTCCTTCTGCAATAACAGGATCTAAACTACCAAAACAAAATTTTAAATTGTAAAGACGGCATAATGTATCTATTAATACAAAATTTTTAAAAAAATTATACATAGACCAATCTTCATTTATTAAGTTAAATATAGTATGATCATCAAAACCTGGAACAATTTGCTGAAGTTGATTTGTTTCATTAACCCATTCAAGTCTGTTTCTAAATGTAAATAAAAAAATTATAACATCAGGTCGAAATGTATGTATTCCCTGATATATAGATCTTGATATATAATCATTGCTATGACCCGGCATAGCAATATTATAATTTTTTACTACTTTTTTTGTATTTTGTTGTAATTTTTTACAAAATAAATCACTATATCTATATTCAACATTTAATCCTTGTCCATACGTAATGCTGTCTCCGGTTGTAACAACTACAAGATCATTATCGGTCTTTTCTAACATTTCGTCAGACCTAAAACCATAAGCATTATGATCGTACCTTATTTCTATTGTTTCGTTGTTATGTTTAAATTTTTTAATTTCGCAATGATTCGATGGGTACCTACCATCTTTGTAATGTGTATTATCGTCATCATGTTTAACAAACGTAGGTGCCCAATAATTAATTGGTTGAGAATTATAACTACGTTGAGTCCTTTTAACAGATGCTATAATTATATCTCTTAATCCGGCATCCAGGTCTTTTGTTCCATTAATAATTTGTGAAATTGTTTCGGTCCAATTCATTTACTATTTTTGAGGTTTATGGTATATTTCGTTTTCGGTTACTATTCTAAATTTAATTCCTCTACGTTTACACCATTCTTGTGCGGCATCCCATTTGGCTTTATTTAATATAACTGCGGCTTTATCTTTTCTACTACGTGATTCTGTAATACCTGCTTGTTTGCTTGGTTTTACTTCTACAAGTTCTATGTGTTTTCTACCATTTTTATCTGCATATGATAATAAAAAGTCTGGTATGTATTTGGTCATCTTACCGGTAAACGGATTACGATAAGGTATCGAATGGCTTTCTGATGCCCAACATTCTACATTTGGATGGCCATCACATAATCGCATAAATGCTAGTTCCCATCCTGATCTATAAATAGGAACATGCTTGCCTCTATATTTATTAGGATTTTTAGGCTGGAAATATCCTTGTTTAAACTTAGGACTTTTCCTAGCCATTAGTCTACCTGTTCTTTATTTATTTCAGCATCTATGTTAGAATTTATTAAATTTAATTGATTAGTAGAAGGTCGAGTAATATTTAACTTTTCTAGTTTGTCTTGTGTAACAGAAATTTTTCCTGCTTCTATTAAAGGTAAAAATTTATCGTAAGGTTCGTTATAGTAATTAGCCAATGCTAAAACTTCATATGCTAATATTTTTGCAGATTGAAGAGATACACCTGATGATTGTATATTAGCCATAATAACATCATATTGGCTAGGATTAAATTCTGAATATATATTACCTTTTAATCCTATTAATTTTTGATCAAAATATACTGAATCAGCACCTAAAGAAGATCGTAATCGTTTTGCTTCGTCTAAACTGCTACTAGAAACCGCACTAGAAGATGAAGCAGAAGTTGTTGAAGTTGATGTTGTGCTAGATGAGGAAGAAGAATATGCCATTATAACACTTCAGGATCGCCTGCTCCAAAGTTATCTTCTACTAAAGAACCACCACCTACAGGAGTTTCTCCACTTTGTGATCCGTCGTCACCGAACCAGCTTGTTACTTCGTCTTGGGCTCTTGACCACATGCTTGTATAACTATTTTTAGGTACTACTGGTTTATCATATGATACACCTTCAAATCCAAATTGTACACTCCATTGTACAGGACTTGAATCTGCATAAGATAATGAATCATTATTTACGGACAAAATTACTGGATTATATAATGTTATAGGATCTGCAATAGGACCATTTCTTCCGCCGAACTGTTTATAAATTTTAATTTGCGAAAAGTAATATTTTTCATATTCATAGCCTTCTGCACGTTCTTTGGCACCGAGACCTGCTCCCATTTGTTCTTCCGGTTCTAGACTACCTTGTGAATCTCCGGGTTGAGAATTTACATTTGTTAAATCAGGATTTGCTATGCTAGTTTTTGAAAACGGGGTTTGAAATCCAAATTCGTCTATGTTTGGTGAGTTTTCAACAATATCAGGTGTTAGGTTTCCTGCACCAAAATTAGAATACTTTTCTCTTCCATCTTTATAATGAAATTTCATATATTCTTTCCAAACATTTAACCATTTATTATCTCTAGTATCATGAAAGGAAATACTAATAGGATTCCAATTCATTTTTGTTTGTATAATTCGTTTTCTATTATATTGGTTTAATGTTTGGGTGTCAAATTGAAAACTAGGTAACTCGACAGATTGAACTACTAATGATAAATCTTTTATCATCTCTCTATAGTTCTTATCCCCGCCACCTATACCTAGTGTGGTTTTAAATTCTACTACAAATTGGAATTTTAATCTTGGAACTTCTGTTAAAGTTTTCCCGTACTCTGTAACAGTACCGAAAGCCATATCGGAGTAGTTACGGAGAACTCGACCGAAATACGCCATTTCTACTCCTTATGGTATTAAGAATTGCCCGCTGTTGATGTTGCTAATGTGGTATCACTAATTGATTGGGTATTTAATAAATTAGTATCTGCTTCATCTGTATGTTTAGCATTGTCGTATTGTATTGTCATTGTAACAGTCGCCGGAGCACTATTAGAATAATCATTTTCTCCAAAACTTACATTAGTAAAAAAACAACCTGACAATTCCCACGTATCTAATATTCCGGGCTCGGAGCCTGCATTGGTACCGTCGAGAGTTTCTATTTTTGTTGTAAATTTATATTGAGCTCCTGCTCTTGGTGCCGATTGTTCGTGATGATCTATTTGATTTTGCATTTGTTTATCTACTAAACTAATTACACCGCCTTCAATATCATCTCTTACTACAATAGTAATAGGCTCCCAAGTATGTTTGCCTGCCAAATAAACCCTTGAATTATATACATCTAGTGTAATTGGTTCATGGCTTATAGTAGGTCTCGTAACGCTTTGTATTTGATGAGTTAATGAATTGGCATTTGTTTGACCGCCCATACCATTAAATTCAACACGAAACCGATACGATAATTTAGGCATCAATACAGTAGAAGTTGCACCTGCTACTGGAACTCCGAATTTTGTTAATGAACCCATTGATAACTCTCCCTAATCGCGTTTTATATTATATGTATTTATAAGAATTGGCAGAAATTTTAATCATGAGAAAAGGTAGTTACCGTAGTAACTACCTTGTTTCAAAACTTATAATGTACCTGTATTTACAATTCTAATAGGAATATAAATGAATTCTGCTGCTTTAGCAGGTTCTATTGCAATATCGATATACAATTCATTTTTATCAATTCTTGCAGCGGTATTGTTTGTTGCATCACAAACTACTGCAAAATCAAATATCCCTCGTTTTGCCATGATGTCTGCAAGAAACCTTGAAACAGTTTCTTGGGCATTTGATCTAGTTGATTCATCGTTAGGCTCAAACGCAAATGGTCTTGCAAGAGGATCTAATCTTTCCCTCATGTAAGCAATCAATCTTGCTACATTAATTCTATCCAATGCACTCGAAGTTGCACTCAAAGTTTTTTGTCCATATATAAATAAACCTTGACCTGGAAAGTTTGTAATAGGATTGACTTTAGCGCCATATAATGTATCACGCTGACCTTCATTTAATGCAAGAGCAGTAAATTCGCCTTCACTGTCTATGTAACCTACATTAGTTGCATTAGAAATAAGTCCTCTTGTTAATCCTGCTGGTGCAAACCAAGGATATGCAATACCATCACTATAACTTATGGTTCTAAGTACCATATGTGATGCTGGTACTACAACCGATGTACCGTCGGTGTTTGTTGCCAATCCACTTGGATAATATGTTGCACATTGTGATCCAGATGTAATTAATGCATCTTCGCCATTCTCTGTACCATTAGTACCTGCTTGCCATGCAGTTACGCCTGTTGGTGCTAACCTAAATGGTGAATCAATGATTACAAATGCAGTTTCTTTTCTATCAACATTTAATGATAACATTTCGTCTGCACATTCTGGATATCCAGGAGTTGCAATTAATGTATAGTTTAGAGAATCTTCTCTAATCGCAGTATTAGTTGTAAGTGCTGCCTGAAGAGCTTTTACAACTACTTGTCGTTGTGATTTTCTACCTACATAAGCAGAACCATCTGCTTTATTACCGGCTGCACTTCTCCATTTTGTTGTTGTAGTTAATGTAGAGTCATACTGCTTAACGTGGTATGAACTATGAATCATATTAACACAAATTATTCCATCTGGATATAATGCTGGATTAGGAGCATTAGCAATTCTTGTTGCACCCTTATTGTTAGAACCAGTTAATGTTGTAGAATTATCTCCGGCTGTAGCAGTTAGATCAGCAAATACAACACCGTTTGATGTTGATTGATCTGAAGAATCTCTAGCCACCCACTTACCTGCGGCATTATATTCTTTAATAGTAAAAGTTTCTAAGAAATTAGTGTCAATCCAAAGATCGCCTGCGCCGGCTCCTGAAGTTGGAGCGGTTGTGCCTACAGTTAATGTAAGTCCTAAACCTCCAGCAGATGCGCCTGTTGCATTAGTCACTGATTGCCAACCACCATTTCCTTTTTTGTAAATATCAAAAGAAGTTGCAAGCAATCTTGAATCATACCAATATGTACCTGTTGTAGGAGATCCTACAATAGCGGTTGCACTTGCTTCTAATTCATTGTCGGCTGCAAAATAATTTGTTGTATCTGTTTGCTTTGCTACGGTTGCCGATGTTCCTGATGCACCTGGGAATCTCTTAAAAAGAAATGATCCTGCGGTTGTATCTGGATCAACATATAAAGAACCCTCTGCAGGTTTTGCTCCGCCATTTAATGTAATAGATACTCCGGAAATATTTGACATACCAGTACCTAATCCTGCTGTATCGTTCGATGCTGTTACAATAGCAACAATGGCACCTGTACTATCAACTACTGCGGTAGGTTGAGCAGTAGGTGCAGTTCCTGGTGAAGCTGCAATAGTAACTGTTGGGGGACTATCTGGATCGTATCCCGAACCGCCATCTAAAATAGTAAACGATGCACTATTAGCTCCGCCTACTGAATGATGTAACGCTCCGCTATTTAATGCACTAATAATAATATCTGCTTTTCTACCCGAATCAAAGTTACCCGGTTGTGCCGCTGCATTATCATCTGCATAAGGCTTAACTGTTTTTGTAGTAAATGCACTTGTGGTAGAATTATATTCTTTAATTACAAAATTAGTACCACTTCCTGCAGATTCGGTTTTAATCCAGACATCATTTCCTGCAGGCGAACTAGGTTGAGCCGCAGTACCGCCGACAGTAACCGTTGCAGCAACAGGACTTATATTGTTTTTGCCGGCAGTATTAATTTGTTTCCATGTACCACCAACTTTTTGCCAAAACTTAATAGCTTCAGCCGTTGTGCCTAATGCAAAACCGTCTTGATCTTCAGTTGAAACTGCATAATCACCATTTGATCCAAATGCATCAGCTGGTTTATCTTTAGTACTACCATCCATATCTGTGCTTACAGGTGTTGTAACTGTTTTCTTATCCCAAACACCTGTTGTTGCATTATATCTAAATACACCAAATGAAGAATTAGCAGTATCTAACCATAATGCGCCATTTGCAGGAGCTCCTGTAGGCTCTGTTGCACTTGGCTCTAATTCTGTTGTATTAACATCTGCCCTTACGACATATGCTCTATTAGCAGAACCTAAGTAACTATATGCCGCCAATAATCCATATTCATTTGTCTCATATCCGTGTTGAGCAGTTCCTGACACCGATTTAAAATAAGGTGTTCCGAAAGTTTGAATAAGCTCTCGTTGGCTTGTTACCAACTGAGGTGCTTTTGCTTTTGTTGCTGTTGTGCCTGATGCAGTTCCCGTACCACTGACATGTGCTTTGTTTGTACCTGTCGCAACTATGATTAAAGGTACAGTACCTGCTCCAGCAGATCCATAAAAACTTTCATCAATGACGGATACTGATACACCAGGAGATGCTAATGTTGCCATATTATTTCCTCACTATTAATGACTAAATTCATTATTTAAATTATTTATCGGCAGATCAGTAAAACCTGGTGGTTATAAGAGGTCTAAATTTCAGGAAATAAGCATTCGTGTATAAATTTGCGAACAGTTTCGTCATCTTCGCAAAAATTTCGCATTACTTTAGGCGTATGTGGATTAAGTTTTTGGTTTTTACAATACCAGTTTTGTTCTTCTATATAATCTTTATCACTAGTTTCAAAAGATGTATTGTGGCTTATTTCTAATTCTGTTAAATAGTATTCTAAATTTTCTACTGCCAATTTACAAAAATTAATATAATCTTGGGGTTCTTTAGTTCTACTAACTGCTACCATGCCAGGACTGAATATATTTTGAGCCCACTCAGGAAGCTCTCGAGTTTTTGTCCATTTATATGGTTTTACTTTATTTTGAAACCATTTCATCATATAATGTTCTTTGTCCCCTGCTTTGCTAAAATCATGGAATGCTCCGCCTACTATATTTTTACCTGCTATTACGTCTACACCATATATAGGTGCAGGATTAAAAATACGAGGGAATATGCATAAATGAAACATATATAATTTGTCAGTTTCGACTGCATCCAAATGAGCTCTGCGATAAAACACAGATTCAAAAACGTAATTACGCCAAGGCCATTCATGATGATCGGGAACAGGAGCACCGGTTGAAGATAATTGATTAAGTAGATTTTCTTCGCACTCTTTTAGGGTTTGAAAAATGTCTTTCATATAATTCTTTGAATAAATCTGTAGCAAAGTCAAAAACTAATCTTGCTTCATCTACCATACTGTCATGTAGTTTACTATATATTGATTCTGCCAATTCTTTTGGTTCTTCAAATTGATAGTAGTGTCCTTTGCCTGGCACTTTTTTAGCAATCATTTGTCCGCCTCGTAAGTCTCCTAAGTAACGAACATACACATGAGCTAAAAATTGATCTTCGTCTTTTATTTTATTTTTAACATACTTTACATATTTTTTTGTACTGGGTTCTAAGTTATAACATGTATTAGGTATCGGACCCATTAACTTTAATTCTTCTGTGTCCTTACCTATTGCAGAAGCTCGCTTTAATCTGTCGTCAGGTAAATTAAACTGGCAAGTTTCTAATGCACTATAACATGCATGTTGGTTTACTAAATAGTGAAAATATACATTAACTTCTATTTCTCCACTCATAAGAATAGGAACAAACTTTTGTCTTTCTGCATTTGTATGTTGTTCTTTAGTTAGCTCCTTGAGACTCATCTGGTTTTACTCCTATATTAAATGAAACACTTCGTCTTTCTTGTTTACCTACAAAAGGATATACACCATGATTTAAAGAGCTAGGAAATAAGTATAGCATACCTTCTTCAGGTGTTATATTCCAATGAGCTTCTGTTAATCTGCTATCTGTATTCCCGCTAAGAAAAAATAATTTGCCATCTGATGGTACATTACTTTTTATACTTCCTGTTGTTTTTATACTATTTAAATGAATTATGGCTGAAATTTCTCCTTCGTGCTTATGAATGGGATTATATTCGTTTTCTCTCATGTAGTTACACCAACACGCTATTAATGCATACTGCCAGTTTTTTACTCCATTAATTCCTAATGTTGTACCCATATTGCCATTTGTTAAAATAGTATTCCAATATTTTTTTCCCATGCTTATCATATAATCTATTAAATTAGATTCTATTAAATATTCTATAGGTACTTCGTACTCGTGTCTAATTTGTCCTACTAATCTTTTTCCTACATGTTTTTTATCATCTCTATTCCACAATTCGTTTACTATAGAATTTAATTTATCAAATAAGTCATTAGGAATTTTAGTAACACACACCAAAGGGGCCCAAGGAGCATGAACATGCCAATTATTTTCTAATTTCATTAATCTACTCGTTCAATCCATCCAGTAATACAATATTTTGATTGACTATATGTAGGATTACCTCTATGAACATGAGTTATTCCTGCAGGCCACATTATTAATGTACCCTGTTCAGGTTTCATTCTTATACCTTGATATAAAAATTCAGTTTCGCCTTCTCCGTCAGGAATATCATTTAAATATATCATCCATGCAAGAACACGATTATCTGTAGGAGCATGTTCAAAATGCCATACATGATATCCTCCGCCTTGCTCAACTTTTTGTAATTTTACATCCCATCCTCGTAATCTTAGATCATCTAATGCAACACCATATTTTTCTTTGTATCTATGTAGAGCCAAATTAACAAAACTCCATATGCCTGCTGCATGAGGCACATTACTTAATCTAGTAAGATTCCAACTAGAGATAAAAACTTCTTTATTTTTATCTCTATCACCAGGTATCTCTATTCTAGGACCTTCTTTTGTATTAAATCCTGAATTTTCTGATAATCCTTGGTCTTCTAAATGATCATATAACGATATACAATCAAAACATAGGTCTGCTGGTATTAATTTAGGAAATTTAAGTATAAAAGAATCGTTTATTTTACCAGGTACTTGTTCAAAAACTATATTACCGAACTCTTTGAGTCCTTCTTGGATTGCTTCATTCATTTTATCCTATTACAAAACCTAGAGGGTCGCCACCATCGACATATGTCTTTAGTTCTTCCTCTAACGATTGAAAACTTTGTGCAGCATCGGCTCTTAACACTTCTGCATTAAGAGTGGTGCCTCCTTGTGGGCCTGCTATTGAAGCAAATTTTCCTCTTGCTTCTGCCAACATCATTTTTGCTTCTGACGTTGACCATTCACGTATCCATGATGCAGAATACGTATCAGTTATTAAAGTTACATCAGGTTTATAATTGTAACAATGCACAAATACATCATCGTTTGCTTTTACTTTTCTATGAATATTTAATGTATTATTCCAAGGCTTCCAAGTAAATAGATATTCTGAACCAAACATTTTACCAATATGTTCTCTAAATGAATGGTATGCTTCAAATGTTGCTAGTCCACCTGCTCTACCTGAATGTAACATGTATGTGTTGAGATATGCGGCTTCGAATGGTTCGATATCTGCACCTACTCCTGAACCAAAAGATCCTGTTTGCCTTCTGTAAATATCTTTTACTTCTATTACTTCGGTCGGTAAAACGTAATCTTGAATTTCTTCTTTTAATGTTATAGCAACAAATGATTCTTCAGTCGATCTTGAACTTCGTTGTCTATATTTTGATAATGCTTTATCTATTGCTAGATTGTAGTGTTCGGGATCTAGCTCAACATCTATCATCCCTCCGCCTAGGGATAATTCAATCTCTTTAATTAATTCTTGACGAGTTTTAGCCATACTGGTCTCCGCATATAGTATTTATTCGGAGACCTTGTATGTTATTTGAATACTTGCAGGATAACTGTATCGTCGGAAAAACGTCCTGTAAGTTTGGTTTCAGTAGTCTTTACTTCTGACTCGTACCATTTACCAAACTTATGTCGTGTAGCCTTCTTAGCAAAACCAAGTTGCTCTTTAGGTTTACGGAGGGTCTTTTTAGTGGAGTTATCTTCATCGTAATTAAGTAACGATGTACCTTTTACCTTAAATCCTGTTTCGTCGCTTGCTACATAAACACCAAGTTTACGATACTTACACTGATATATAACTGCCATAGTAGCACCGACAATGTTAGCAGGGTTAACGGAAGTAATTCCAAGTCCA
>NZGL01000012.1 GCA_002690945.1 Gammaproteobacteria bacterium
CCATCTTATATTCTTGAGATTCAAGAAGTTGTAAATGACTCCATAAATGTCTCTGGAGCAATAAAAGTTACAGCAAATGATGGAAGCCTACCAAGCAATACTCACATAAGAAGATCTTCTGGAATAGCGCCTATTCAGTATCCTGCTATTAATTTAACAGACCAATATATTATGTATGTAAAAACACTATCTCCTAAAAGCCCAACCTCTTCAATTGAAGGAGTTAGCTGGCCAACCGAAGAAGTTATTGATCTTGAGTGGTTAGATGCTGACGGAGTAACTAGAAGTGGTATTTCGCTTGAAATGTTTGGTATAGATAATGACCTTATAGTATTCAATATTCCTTCAATGGATGACTTAGGCGATAGTAAGCTACCAGATACTCTAACAATAAACTATAAGGTAAATAATGATAGTGAAGACAGATCATTCTCCATCCCCAAATATACCATTACAGAATTTAGAGGTGCTATGCGTGAAGGCTTGCCAGATGACGTCTCTTCTCCCGGAGGACAACTAAAATGGCCTACTCCCGAACCTCATAGAGAAGGTGTATGCATTCTAGATTTTATTAATAACAATGAAAAATGTGAACTATTTGATGACTACATGGTTTTAGCACGAGACCTTGAATTTAATGGGGTTGGTGCTGATTATAGTATAGTGTTTGGACAACGTTATGATGGCAATCAAGCTTACCCCAACATTAGCTGCCCATGGTGTTTGTCTGGATGGAAGCCACCCGGAATACATTCAATAAAATTAATAGATGATGAATTATTAATTTGGTTTAAAGAAAGCAATCAGGACAAAACGGGAGGCATTCTTTATAAAGCTTCAGGGAACATTAATAATTTTATGGAAGACGGATTAACAACATTCACTATAACCGAATCTACCAGTCCTCAAAAAGATTTTGATCTAATAATGTCTCTAATTAAAATTGAATAAAATAAATTATTCGTTAGTAAGCACTACTTTACCCATCACCTTTCTATTGCCGATCATTTGAATAGCATCAACAGCTTTTTCCATTGGGAATGTTTCTGAAATTAGAGGCTTAATTTTACCTTCAGCTAACATTTTATTTATGTCAGCAATATTTTGTTGATTGATTTCTGCTTCAAGACCGGTAAAGCTTCCCCAGAATACACCAACTAGAGATGCCCCTTTCAAAAGAGTTAAGTTAATAGGTAATTTAGGTATCTGCCCAGCAGCAAAACCAACTACGAGATATTTGCCTTTCCAACCAATAGATCTAAATGCAGGCTCAGTGTAACAATCGCCAATAGGATCATAAATAATACTATAGCCACCATGTGTGCTCTTAGATTTAAGTTCAGCAGCAAAAGCTTTTGATTCATCTTTGTCTTTTGGTCCATCACCATAAATAACAACATCATCGACTCCGTAGTCGCGGCAAATTTTTGCTTTCTCTTCGGTTGAGACTCCAGCTACAACTCTTGCACCTTTAGCCTTAGCTATATCAACAGCCGCTAAACCAACACCTCCTGATGCTCCCAGCACCAAAACTTCATCATGGTCTGTAAGTTGTCCTCTTTGCATCAAGGCATGATAACTTGTGCCGTAAGCCATTTGATATGAAGCTGCCATTTCAAATGTAATGTCGTCAGAAATTGGAAACACTCCAAACTCATGCGTACAAGCCTCTTCGGCAAAAGCGCCATAGGGAAGCATAAAAGAAACTCGATCTCCTTCTTTGACACGAGTGACATTCTTCCCAATTTTTTTAATTACACCTGCACCTTCATTACCTGGAGCGAAAGGAACCTCAGGCTTGAACTGATAAAGCCCTTGTACAATCAAATAGTCTGGAAAATTTAAGGCCGCAGCCTTTATCGTTACTATAACTTCGTTGTCACCTGGTTCAGGCGAATCAATATCTTCCCAAACAAGATTTTCTACTGGCCCATATTCTTTGCAATGTAAAATTTTCATTTAATCTCCTCTCTAAAATTTTTAATGAAAGTTTGAAAGTCTATATTATCTTGATTCTTAGCCTTTAGGTATTCCTTCTCAGATAATGCACTTTCTTTCCTAAAGAGATCTAAGACTGAATCAGGCACTTTATCTTTTATTTTCTTTGAATTTTTCAAAACATAATTAAGCAGCTGATCGGAAGCAATATCATTAAGTAAACGAGATGATAAAGGGTTCTTATTTCTAGAGAAATACTCAGAAAACATATTATCTAACTGAGATCTCAATTCTATTTTTTTTGCAAAACTTTCTAAATCTTCTAAAAGGTTATTGGTTAATTCTTCTATATCTGTTTCACCATTTTCTACACCTAAACCATTCAATAAAGTACAGTTTTGTCCAACTTCTGAAGCACGCCTTATATTTTCCTTAATGACAGTAGCTTCAGTTTCATCTATCTTTGGTGAATCTGAGAGAGCACAGAATAAAGAAAGCAATTCTAAGAATTCAACATCTTCAATTGAGATTCCAATCTCAGAATAGGGGTTGAGATCGATCGATCTAATTTCTAAGTATTCAATTCCTGATTTCTTAAGTTGGTTGTACTGTCTTTCAGTAGTAGAAAATGGTCCCTTAGGTCTAATATGGTTATAAAGCTCACTTTCCATCTGAATAGTGCCATTATTCACTTGCTGTTTCAGGTCTAATGATATGTCACTAAATTTTTCATTTGGAGTATTAATATAGTTTTGAATAGTTTCAAGATATTCTTCTAGAGAATTGAAAGTAATAAAGTTTTCATCTTGTTCTTCTGAATAGTAGCCTAGCCGGCTTACCCTTAGAGAAGTAGATTTAGGCAGGTAGCAGTCTTCATCATTTAACTTATCAATATTGAGGTTTCTATCCTTAAGAAAAGATTTATGCGTGACAGGGGAACAGCCTATTAATCTCAAAACAAGAGGAAAGGCTCTCAAAAAATTTCTACAAGCACCCAAGTATATATCTGTCTTATTTTCTGAAAGTGACTTAATTACAGAATCAGAAAAAGAAATATTGAAATGGATGCCAGCTGTACTTTGCATCTTGTCACCGTATCTATTTCTTAGTCCCAATCTGTATAAATGAGCTAGCTTTGTAATATTTGCATCCCTATGAGGTGGTAGTTTGATATATTTTCTTTTAAATCTTGGAGGCATGGAGTAATTCCATAGAAAATCTTCACCTAGATTAGACTCGACATAAGTATGAAGGTGTTTTAAGAACCCAAATAGCTCTTGGTTGTCTTCAAATGTAGGGGTGACAATTTCTAAATGAGGCTCTGAATAATCAAGTGTGACAAAACTATTGAAGTTATGAATTCCAAAAGTCTTAGGAAAATCATTATTTGATATTTTTCCCTCTGGATCTGATCTTAAATTTTCTTTTTCTAAGCCTTTTATCGTTTTTCTATCAGAATTTAAAAAACTTGAGATTTTTTTTTGGCTGGTTTCAACCTTAGTCATAGATTACCTGGGTCCTGCATCAATTATTTGCTGAGCAACATCAAATTTTCTGAAATTCTCTTTAAATTTCATGCATAATTTATCGCATTCCTCATCATAATCATCAGCAGATGCCCAACAATTTCTTGGATTTAATAATTCTTGCTTAACTCCCTTAATATCTTTTGGAACATTTAGGTTAAGTTTTTTAAGATGGTCAAAATCATCTGTATCAACTTCATTTTCTTGTATGGCATTAATAATTGCTCTGGTTACAGGAATAGGAAACCTTTCGCCAACACCATAACCACCACCAGTCCACCCTGTATTAACCAAAAAGACCTTCGTATTATTTTTCTGCATTCTCTTTATCAGTAAATCTGCATATTCACCAGCGGGTCTAGGAAAAAAGGGTGCGCCAAAGCAGGTTGAAAAAGCAAAATCCATTGATTTTGTGCTGCCAACCTCAGTTGACCCAACCTTTGCTGTGTATCCACTTAAAAAATGATAAGCTGCACTATTTTCGTCCAGCATGCTTACAGGAGGAAGGACACCTGAAAGATCACAAGTAAGAAAAATAATGTTATCTGGTTCGCCACCTTGATTCTCGGGGACAGACCCCTCAATGAAATCTCTTGGATAGCAAACTCTTGTATTCTCGGTATATCTGTCATCGTCATAATCTGGAATACCATTTTCATCAATCGCAACATTTTCTAAAATGCTGCCAAACTTTATAGCATCCCAAATTAATGGCTCATTTTCTTTAGAAAGTTTAATGCATTTGGCGTAACACCCACCCTCTAAATTAAACACTGACCCATCACTCCAGCCATGCTCATCGTCACCAATTAATGAACATTTAGGATCTGCTGATAATGTTGTTTTTCCAGTGCCAGAGAGCCCAAAGAAGAGTGTAGTTCTTTTGTCTTTAGTCTGATTAGCTGAACAATGCATTGGAAGAACATCCTTTTCAGGCAATAGGAAATTTTGAACGGCAAACATTGATTTTTTCATTTCTCCGGCATACCTCATTCCTGCTATCAATACCTTTCTTCTTAGAAAATTAATAATTACACAAGATTCAGAATTAGTATGATCAACCTCTGGATCGCAAACATAGTCTGCAGCTGTCATAATTTTCCAAGTTTCTTTTTCTTCTTCATTAAATATTTCAGGAACTATGAAGATAAGTTTTGAAAATAATGAATGCCATGCCTTCTCAGATTTAACAGTTACAGGAATATAGTGATCTTTATTAGAGCCAACATGGACTTCAGACATATAACAGTCCTTGCTGTCTAAATAGTCGGAAACCTTACCCCATAGATTATCAAAGTGATCAGCTTCAAAAGGAATATTAACTTCACCCCAATCAATTTTATCAGCTGTACTATTTTCTTGGACTATAAAACGGTCACTTGGGCTTCTTCCGGTTCTATTTCCAGTTAGTGCTAAGAATGCACCTGTATTAGTGAGCTCCCCTTCGCCATTAGCAATTGCTTGCTCGATTAATTTTGAATTAGTTAAGTTAAGCTCTCGTGACATCAGTTATATTTATGGCCCTTTAAAATAATTAGAAGGTATCTTACCAACATTAAACCTATCATTGAAGCAAAAAATACCATTGACCATTCAGCAATATTTAGCCCTAAGAGTGACCAAACTTCTTCAGCGCATTTGCTGCTGCCTTGAAAAACTTTTGCCATGGCATCAAAAAATGGATTCATATCAAATAATAGGTAAAAGGGCGTATCACAATAACCACCAGCTAATTCATCTTTAGGAATATTTTGAAGATAAATTTGTCTTCCGCTTGCTGAGACACCAAATGCTAATGCAAAAATCCCTAAAAAATCAAAAAGAAATTTAAATTTTAGAACTAGCATCTTGAATAGGAATATAAAAAAGACTGCTTGAGCAGAGTATTTCTGTAATATACATAGATTGCATGGCTCAAGACCTACAATACTCTCAAGATAATACTGACTTCCAACAACAATTGCTGCACAAAAAGTTATGAAGAAATCTAAGTAGTTTTCAAAAAATGCTTTCACTATTAAGTATTATATATATAAGTCCTATGATATTTAGACCAGATGTAATTTTAATTGATGGATCATCATATATATATAGAGCATTTCATGCTCTGCCGCCTTTGAGCACATCAAAAGGAAAACCAACAGGAGCTACACGAGGCTTTGCTTCAATGTTGCGCAAACTTATTTCTACATACCCAGGCGTACCAATGGTTATGGTTTTTGATGCAAAAGGACCAACTTTCAGAAGTGACTATTACCAAGCTTATAAAGCTAATAGACCCTCTATGCCTAATGAGCTCAGAGTTCAGATTGATGATATTAAAAATCTTTCTAAATTATTTAATTTTTCAATACAAGAAGTTGTGGGAGTTGAAGCAGATGATGTAATAGCAACACTTGCAGACAGATTAGGTAAAAAACAAAAAGTATTGATATCTTCCCCCGATAAAGACCTTACTCAGCTCGTAAAAAAGAATGTTATACAACATAACTCCGTATCAAATGAATTTTTTGATGAAAAATATGTAGAGGAAAAGTTTGGAGTTCTACCAAATAAAATTGCTGAGTTATTGGCACTAGTTGGAGATAAGTCTGACAACATCCCTGGTATTACAAAAGTTGGCAATAAAACAGCATCTAAATGGCTTAATCAATATGGTGATATCGATAGTTTAGTTGCTAAAGCAGATGAGATAACCGGAGTTGTTGGTGAAAACTTAAGAAATGAAAAAAATATTTTACAAAGAAACCTTTTTTTAGTTGCACTTAAAAAAGATCTGGATTTAGATTTAGAGCTAGATTCCTTAAATATACCTGAAGCAACTAATGATGAATTAAAAGATTTCTATAAAGGCTTGGAATTTAACTCATTCATAGAAGATAAAGTTGGAGAAAAAGTATCAAAAAATTATAGCTCTATCAAAAATTTAAAGCAGCTAAAAGAAATAGAAAAAGAGTTAGATGATTCAAAATGCTTTGCTTTTGATACAGAAACAACATCTTTATTGGCTCATGAAGCTGAATTGGTAGGGTTCTCTTTTGCTTTAAAAGGAAACACAGGCGTTTATGTACCAATTAGACATAATGAACAAACAGACTTAGATGCCGATGAAACAACTATATGGCTGAAAGCAGTTTTAGAGAGGAATCAACAAAAAATCGTAGGCCAAAATTTAAAGTATGATTTATCTGTACTTGAAAAATACGATATTGAGATAAACAAATTTTGTGCTGACACGATGCTAATGTCTTATGCCATTAATAGCACTGCCACAAGACATAATCTTGATGCTTTAGCAGAACACTATTTAAATGTTCAAACAATAAAGTACTCCGATGTAATGGGTAAAGGGGCCAATAAATATAAAAGCTTCAATGAAGTGCCCATAAAAGAAGCTACAAACTATGCTGCTGAAGATGCTGATATAACTTTTCAGCTATATGAAAAATTTAAAGAGCTAATAAATGAAGAAACTGAAAGTTTACTACAAGATATTGAGTATCCTTTAGTCAATGTTCTATTAAAAATGGAAAATAAAGGCGCATTAATTGATACAAAGCACCTCAAAAAACTTTCGAATGAATTTGGATCAAAGCTTATTGGTCTCACAAAAAAAATCCATGATATATCAGGTAGCGTATTTAATATCGATTCTCCAAAACAACTTAGTGAGGTTCTTTTTGAAAAAATGAAAATAGACTCTAAAGGATTGAAAAAGACCTCTACCGGATATTACTCAACTTCAGAGTCAGTTCTACAAAAATTATCCCCTGAAAATGAGATTGTTAGGAATATTTTGGAGTACAGAACATTAGCCAAACTTAAGAATACTTATACTGATAAAATCTCTGATATATGTGATGCAAATTCTAGAGTCCATACGTCTTATCATCAAGCAGTAACCTCTACTGGAAGACTGTCTTCATCAGACCCAAATTTACAAAATATTCCAATCAGGACGAATGAAGGTATAACAATAAGAGAGGCTTTTATTGCCCCAAAAGACAAGAAGCTCTTAGCGATGGATTATTCCCAAATTGAGCTTAGGCTAATGGCTCATTACTCTAAAGACCCAATAATGCTTAATTCATTTAGAAATGATGAGGACATACACAAAAGAACAGCAGCAGAAATATTTGGAGTTGGAATAGATGATGTTGATGGCCAAATGAGGAGAAGAGCAAAAACAATTAACTTTGGTCTATTGTATGGAATGAGCGCTTTTGGACTATCTAATCAACTTGAAGTTTCAAGACCTGAAGCCGATATTTTCTTAAATAATTATTTCGAACGATATTCTGCTGTTAAAAGTTTTATGTCAAAGATAGTAGAAGAAGCAAAAAAAGATAAATTTGTAAAAACTTTATATAACAGGAAAATACATGTCCCAAATATAGAAGCTGGCAACTATATGATGAGACAAGGATCAGAAAGAGCTGCTATCAATGGGCCTCTACAGGGCAGTGCTGCCGATATTATTAAAATCGCAATGATTAAGATTCAAGATTTAATTAAAAATGATAAGCCAGAAATTAAAATGATTTTACAAGTTCACGATGAACTAATTTTTGAAGTGCCTACTGATTTTACAGATGAAGATATAAAGCCAATTATTTCAATTATGGAAGAAACTACAAAAATTAGTGTTCCATTGAAGGTTGAGTATGGCTTTGGAGTTAATTGGAGAGAAGCACACTAATTTCTTTCCTCAAATCAGTTATGCTACCTTGGTCTTTTATTGATAAAGACATTACATCTGAAAATATTTTTTTATTACGATCTTCGGCAATTTTCTTTTCAGATGCACTGACCTTATCAGATTTCGTTAGCACCACCATAAAAGGAAGTTTAAGGTCTACTAACATTGACACCATTTCTAAATCTGACTCTTTCATTGGATGTCTTATATCAGTAAATATTAAAACTCCTATAAGGTTATCTCTATACTGAAAATACTTAGGGATTTCTCGTGACCACTCTTTTTTTTGTTCTTTTGAGACTCTCGAAAACCCATAGCCAGGAAAATCCACTATATACCCTTGCTTATATTTAAAAAAATTAAATAACTTAGTTTTTCCAGGAGTCTTGCTTACTTTTGCAAGCTTTTTATTATTTGATAAAGCATTTATAGCTGATGATTTACCAGCATTAGATGCCCCGACAAATGCAATCTCTTTTTCCTGATGATCAAGGCACTGGTCATACAAAGCCGCACTTGTCACAAACTCAAGATCTAAATTTGTTTTCATTAATAAATTATAACCAACTTGTTATATAATCATGTTCGCATGAACAGCTTCTTTGTAAAACATATTTCAATGACTTTATTTCTGCTATTTTCCTTAGCAATTACTGCTCAACCTCAGTTGAATAAAGATTACGAAGTAATACCACAAGGTCTTATTAATGATGAAGGTATTACAGAAATTTTTGGCTATTGGTGTCCAGCATGTTTCACTTTTGAGAGCACAGTCCAGGATATAAAAGAAAGAAGACCAGATATTGCAATAAATCAAGTACCAGCTGGCGACGAAACTATAGCTAGACTTTATTACACAATAAAAGCATTAAACCTTGGAGAAGAAGCTCATATGAATGTTTATAAGGATTGGCAATTAAAAAGAAAATCATTCAGAACTGAGTCAGACATGACGGCTTTTGCTGAGCGTCATGGTTATAATGCCAAGAAGTTCATGGAAGTCTACAATTCATTTGGTGTCGGTTTAAAAGCAAAAAATGCTTTAAGACTCGTAAACTCGCTTAGTAATTCTGGAGTGTTCGATGGAGTTCCAACTGTAATAGTTAATGGAAAATATAAGGTTAGAAGAGGCAGAGATATTGAAAAAAATATATCTACCATTATCTATTTATCAGACCTTTAAATAAAAATGAAAAAATTTATATTTTGTATTGTGACAATAGTCCTTTCACTACAGTTCTACTCAGCTCCTTATGAAGATGAAGTACGAAAAAGACTTGGATTATTAAAAAATAAACCTGTAGTGGCAATGACTCCTAGTAATTCAGAAGATATGGCTTCTACAGCAAGAAATGGTGAGACTGTTTATAATGTTGGTTGTGCAGCTTGCCATACTGCCGGATTAGCAGGTGCACCTATGTTTGCTAATGTTTCTCAATGGCAAGGTAGAGTTGAAAAAGGACTAGAGACTTTAGTTAATAACTCGTATAACGGCTATAACGCTATGCCCGCTAAAGGTTTGTGCCAGGATTGCACGAGGGAAGAAATACAAAATTCAGTACAATATATGCTAGATGCTTTAACGGTTAACTAGACCCTATTTTCTAATTCACTTAATTTTTGTTCAAGAGATTCTATTCTCTCAAGCGCCTTATCGAGTTCTTCTTGCTTTACAAAACCTGATTCTTTCATAAATTTCTCTAAAGCAGGCTTCACCATCTTTTCCATCCCTTTAAGGTCTTTCCCCATTCCAAACGGATTAAACATTATCTTTCTCCAAAATAAAATTTTTATTTATTGTTTGATAAAGATCTTGCCAAGATTTAGCTTGTAAATCACAAGGAAAGATCTCATCCCATTTATTCTTATCACAATTGAACCATATGGTGTTGAAATTGCAATTTCTTGCTCCACCAATATCATTAACAGGACAATCCCCAATATGTAGAGCTTCTTCAGCTTCACAATTGGCAAGCTCTAAAGCTTTGATGAAATGCTGTGGAGATGGTTTATTACTTTTTACATCTTTTGAACTAAGACTAAATTTAAAGAAATTTGATATTCCAATAATTTCTAAGTCTGCATTACCATTTGAGAGTGCTCCGATTATTACTTTTCGATATAATCTTTCAAGGATTTTTTTTGCATCTGTATATAGCTGAACCTTGTTTCTTATTTTAAAAAATTCGTTAAAGCTTTCATTACTGTAATAAATGGCATCAACGCTATCTATATCACTTCTTAATAAAGTTTCTTTAATTATTTCTTTTCTAAATTGAGTTAAGTCATTTTTTAAAGAAGGGTCAGCTTCAATGAGATCAACCCTAACTCTACTTAAAGATTCTTCACTAAACTCATCTATAAGATTTGGAAATTTAGTGATAATGAAACTAAGCCAGGCATTCTCTGCATCAACAATAACTTTTTTGTTGGGCCACAGAGTATCGTCTAGATCAAGTGTTATTAGTTTTATTTTCTTTCTTGGCATGAGGGTGCGATTTATCGTAAATTTTTGCTAACTGTTGGAAGTTTAATTTAGTGTAAATTTGTGTAGTACTCAAGCTACTGTGACCTAACATCTCTTGAATTGATCTTAAATCACCACTTGACTCAAGAATATGGGTTGCAAAACTATGTCTTAACATATGTGGATTTACAGGAGGCATGCCCTGGCTGACTGATAAGTTATACAATCTTTCTTGCATTGCCCTAGCAGAAATTCTTTTCCCATATTTATTTGTAAAAAGAGCATCTATATCAACATTCATTGACTCTCTAACTGCGAGCCAATCAGCTATAGCATCACGGGCAAATTTACCAACTGGAAGCATCCTTTCTTTTCTCCCCTTACCTATGACTCTAATAAAACTAAAATCTGATTCGAAAGAAGATATATTTACATTAATTGCTTCTGATACCCTTAATCCAGAAGAGTACAAAAGTTCTAGAAAAGCCTTATCTCTAGAATCAGAAGGGGTTTTAGGCACAAAAGACAATAATTTCTCTACGTCCTCTGGTGTAAGAGCTTTTGGTAGCTTTTCCTCAACTTTAGGAGATTGTATTCCATCAAATGGATTAGATTCTAACTCGTCATTCTTATACATATATTTATAAAAGTTTCTCAATGAAGAGATATTCCGTTGAATTGACCTATTTCCTAATCCCTTTTTGCGTAAAAAAATAATCCATTGCGTTAAATTCGATGGTGTCAAATCATTAGGATCAATCTTATTTTCTTCAAGAAAAATTAAGAAGCGATTTATATCTCTTTCATAATTTGAAATTGTATGAGGAGAATAATTTTTTATTCTCAAGAATTCTTTAAGCCTTTCTTTTAAATCATTCATCAAAATCTGATTTTGAGAGCTCTCCTTCAGACTCAAGCGCATAACCAGCTGTAGATAATAGAACATTATTATGTTCGAAGAGGATCACAGAGTTTCCACCTTTCGAAGAAAACTTAAATTTTTTTTCGTTTGTTTCAAGCGATATAGCATATGCTGTAGCAGCCGTTCCTGAGCCACAAGATTTTGTTTCTCCAACACCATACTCATAAGTTCTAATGTTAATCTGATCTTCTCTTCTTTGAAAAATATTTAAATTATAGTTCGAAGGAAGACTAAATTTTTCTGCCTTTACTTTGAAGTCTTTATATAAAAACTTTAAATCTGCTCTAAAAATATCATCTACCTCTTTTATTACATGATAATTTCCTATGTCTATATAGTAAAAATTATCTATTTTTCTACCTTTTGGCATTCTACTTAAAACAGTAGCTATTTGTTCAGAGGATTCGTTATTTTTAATAATTAAAAAAATATTTTTATAAATTTTTACAAGCTGTTCTTTTTCAGATGAGTAGCTAGCTAGACATCTGAGGCCGTTGAAACAGTTATTTGCCTCTGACCCATCTGCATTAAAGACTCTGACTTGCCATTCCTTGCCAGATCTGTCCAAAAGCAATAGCTGATCAAAGCCTATACCATTTTTTCTATCAGATAATCTCTCAATAGAGGCCTTCAGTATGTTTATATCCTCCGTAATAAGAAAATCATTTCCATTACTTTGCATTTTTTTAAATTTAATCTTCATATCGCACTAAAAGCTTAAATAGAATTATATAATTGTCTTAACCAATTACCCTAAATTGATAAAGAACGAAACAGTAAACGCTCTTAGATTTTTATCTGCAGATAGTGTAGAGACCGCTAACTCGGGCCATCCAGGGATGCCACTTGGAATGGCAGATATAGCAGAAGTTCTTTGGCGAGAACATTTGCAGCATTCACCAACCAATTCTCAGTGGTTTAATAGAGACAGATTTGTACTCTCAAACGGCCATGGATCTATGCTTCTTTATAGCCTTTTACATTTAACAGGCTATAAATTATCTCTTGATGATCTAAAAAATTTTAGACAATTGCATTCTAAGACTCCTGGACATCCAGAATATGGAATAACTGATGGAGTTGAAACAACGACAGGACCACTAGGACAAGGGCTAGCTAATGCCATAGGTATTGCACTAGCTGAAAAAGTTCTTGCTTCAAAGATTAACACTAATAAGTCAAAACCAGTTGATCATAAAACCTATTGTTTTATTGGAGACGGATGTTTAATGGAAGGTATTTCACATGAAGTAATGTCATTGGCTGGTGTTTTACAGTTGAATAAATTGATTTGCTTTTATGACAGTAATGGCATTTCCATTGATGGAAAAATACAAGATTGGTACAAAGATGATATTAGGCTTAGGTGTGAATCATATGGTTGGAACGTAATTGGAGAAATAGATGGTCACAACAGAGACCAAATAAATGAAGCCATAATAGAAGCTAAAGAATCAAATAAACCAACAATGATAGTCTGCAAGACTTCTATTGGTTACGGAGCTGGAAGCAAACAAGACAGTGAGTCTTCACATGGATCCCCGTTGGGAGAAGATGCACTTGATGAATTAAGAAAGAATTTAAATTGGAGTTATGGGCCCTTTGAAATACCTAAGTCAGTTTATAAAGATTGGGATTTCAAAGAAAAAGGTGAAGCTCTTGAAAATAGTTGGTCAGAGATTTGTGAAGAACATGAAAGGGAAGATCCAGAAAAAGCAGGCTTATTAAAAAGATTAGTATCTGGAGATTTTCCAAAGGGCTTCTTCCAAGCTTTTGAAAATCACATTGAAGATTTACAAGAAAATACTGATGCTGTTGCAACTAGAAAGTGTTCTCAAATAGTCCTTGAGTTTTTGAAAGAGCAGTTACCCGAATTAGTTGGAGGCTCTGCAGATCTAAGCGGATCAAATAACACAATAACTAAATCATCTATAGCAATTAACTCAGACTCATCTGGGAACTATATTTACTATGGAGTGAGAGAGTTTGGAATGAATGCAATTATGAATGGAATGTCACTCCATGGTGGCATAATACCATATGGTGGAACATTCCTAGTTTTCATGGACTATGGCAGGAATGCTGTTCGTATGTCTGCACTAATGGGCATAAGAACAATTTATGTTTTTTCACATGATTCTGTAGCTCTCGGAGAAGATGGTCCAACACACCAACCAATAGAACATTTGACTACATTAAGATCTACACCAAATATGCATACTTGGAGGCCTGCCACATTAGTTGAAACTGCTGTTTCTTGGAAGAAAGCATTAGAAAACAAAAATGGACCCACCTCTATTATCTTATCTAGACAAAATCTTAATAATTTTCCAGTTGATAGTGTTTCAGAGGTTGAAAAAGGTGGTTATTTTGTTAAATATTCTGCAGATGCAAAAATCAATTTAATTGCTACTGGATCTGAAGTTAGCACTGCAATAGAATCATCAGAAATTTTAAAAGAGATTGGTTTAACCACTAATGTAGCTAGTGTTCCATGCTTAGAAGAATTAGAAAAGAATGAATCCATCTATAAAAAAATATTTTCACAAGACAGCATTAATATTGTTATTGAATGTTCTCACCCTAATTCTTGGTATAAGCATACCGATAAAGTGATTGGTATAGATACTTTTGGAGAGTCTGGTAAGGGCAATCAATTAATGGATCATTTTGGTTTCACTCCCAGTAAAATTGCTAAGAAGATTTCTGAATTAGTATGAAAGCTTTATCAGAAATTAATTTAAATAATAAAAAAGTTGGGATAAGACTAGACTTAAATGCGCCAATAAGGGCAGGCAAACTTTTAGATCATGAAAAGTTAACTGTAGCCCTACCATCAATAATTAATATTCTGGAAAGAACTAGTAATTTATGTATTATCAGCCATCTTGGGAGGCCAACAGAAGGAAGTTTTAATCAAGAACTCTCACTTTTACCAATAAAAGAATGGTTTGAAGAAAGAATGCAGAAAGAAATTCCACTTATTAGTGATTTAGATTCTATTCCTGACGGCTTATCATTCTTGGAAAATATAAGATTTTTTAGTGGTGAAAAACAAAGCACTGATGATCTATCTCAAAAAATAGCAAATACTTTTGATGTTTATGTAATGGATGCATTTGCAACAGCGCATAGAAGGTCCGCATCGACATATGGAGCCATAAAAAAAGCCAAAAGTGTTTGCATTGGTATGCTTTTTTCTAAAGAGATAACAAAAATTGATCAAGCCTTAAAGGAAGGTTCAACACTTAATAGTATTGTTGGCGGCTCAAAAATATCGACAAAAATTAAGGTATTGGAAAATCTTCTAGAAAAATCACAAAAAGTATTAGTTGGAGGAGGCATAGCCAATACTTTTATGAAAGCAATGGGCTATGAGATTGGTAAATCACTTGTTGAAGATAATATGCTTGATAGGGCTAAAAAAATGCTTAAAACTGACAAGATTGTGATGCCAGAAAATGTTTATATAGCAGAATCATCAGAAATGGGCGAAGTAACACTAGTTCCAGTAGAAGATGTCCCTAAAGACAAGATGATATTAGATATTGAGTTCAATTTTACTGAGATGAATAAATTCTCAAGTGAGATGACGATATGGAATGGACCTTTAGGTATGTTTGAGCAAGATAAATTTTCAAACGGCACAAAGAAATTAATAAGCTATCTTGAGCATACAAGTAGTAAAGTTATTGCTGGCGGAGGAGAAACTATTTTTGCAATTAAAAAATTCTCAGATAGTAAAAATTTCGATTATATATCAACTGCTGGTGGTGCTTTTTTATCTTATCTAGCTGGAGATTTACTTCCTACGATTGAAGCGTTAAAGACAAAATAAAGCTAAAATATAAGTATGAATTTTTCCGGCCTAAGTGATATCGCAAGGTATATAGTTTCTGATGGAAAAGGCATTCTTGCCGCTGATGAAAGTAATCCAACTTGCACAAAAAGATTCGACTCTATTAATGTCGAATCCACAGAAGAAAATAGAAGAAATTACAGAGAGACATTATTCACTGCTGAAGGCATGAAAGAAAATATTGGCGGAACAATACTTTTTGACGAAACTGTAAGACAAAAGGCTAGAAACGAAAAACAATTAACGGAAGTTATATTAGAACAGGGAGCCTTACCGGGAATAAAGGTTGATAAAGGCTTAAAGCCCTTCAACAACTCAGATATTGAAACACTTACACAAGGGCTTGATGATCTAGATGAGAGATGTTCTGAGTATGAAAAATTAGGGGCAAAATTTACTAAGTGGAGGGCTGTCATAAACATAGAAAAAGGTCTTCCCTCACAAGAATGCATCGATGCGAATATGGATGCTTTAGCTCAATACGCAAAAATTGCACAAAAAAATAATATGGTTCCTATTGTTGAGCCAGAAGTCTTAATGGATGGAGAGCATTCAGCTGAAGATTGTCTAGATGCAACTTCAAGGTCTTTAAAATCACTCTTTGCCTTTCTTGACAATTACAATGTAAATATTGAAGGGACACTATTGAAACCGAATATGATAACTGCTGGTTCTAATCATCCAAAACAACTTTCAGAAGATCAAGTAGCAGAATTAACACTTGGATGTTTGAAAGAGCATGTACCTGCAAATGTTCCGGGCATTGCCTTTCTTTCAGGCGGTCAATCTGATATAAAAGCAACCCATCATTTAGATATCATGAATAAGCTAGGGGGAGGCCCTTGGAAGTTAACTTTCTCTTATGGAAGAGCATTACAGCAAGCAGCTTTAAAAACTTGGTTAGGAAAAGAAGAAAATGAGAAAAACGCTCAAGATGCGTTCTCTCATAGGGCCTTAATGAATAAATTGGCTGCTTTAGGCAAGTGGTCATCTGAGCTAGAGGAATAATTTGAAATTTGCAGGCGTATTCCTTTCTTCTAGTGAACCAAAATTTCCTATAAAAGATGATATAGATAAATTTTGTAATTTTTTAGTAAATTCTAATACTGGCATAGTCTATGGTGGTGGAAATAGGGGGTTGATGGGCTATATTTCTAAGAAGCATAAAGAAGTCGGAGGAGTAGTAAAAGGAGTGAATCTTAAGCTTTTCCATGATCAAGGATTCACTGCTCAGGATTATATCGATCATTTTGAAGTAGAAGACACTCTCTATATTAGAAAGAAAAAATTAATAGATTATTCTGATTTTATTGTCGTTCTTCCTGGTGGTGTTGGTACAGCTGACGAATTTTTTGATGTTTTAACTCATCTCCATATGAGTGAAATAGGTGGAGGCGTGATAAATAAAAAATTATATCTTTATAACAAGGACAATTATTGGTCAGATCTTATTGCTTGGATACAAAAAAGCGTCGATTTTGGAATGTTAAGTCAAATACCTAAAGAATTAATAGTAGTTAACACTATTGATGAACTAATTTCTGAAATTAAAGAAAATGAAATTTGATATAGATAACTTTATCAATCCAAATTTAAAAGATTATTCAGAATATGAGACCCTATATAACGATTCAATAAATGATCCTAATAATTTCTTTTTAAAGCAAGCTTTAGAAGAAATTGATTGGATCAAAAAACCAACGAAGAGTTCTACAGGCACTCTATCTGAGCCAAAATGGTTTGAAGATGGCACATTAAATATTTCTTATAACTGCATAGATAGACATGCAAAAACTCATCCAGAAAAAACCGCTATTATTTGGCAAGGAGATGAAAAAGATAACAATCAATATATTTCTTATAAACAGTTGCATGATGAAGTCTGCAAGCTTGCAAATGGTTTGAAGTCAATTGGAATTTCAAAAGGGGATAGAGTCTGTATTTATATGCCAATGGTACCTCAGGCAGCCTATGCTATGTTCGCATGCATGCGTATTGGTGCAATTCATTCTGTTGTCTTTGGCGGATTTTCTCCTGAGGCCATAAAATCTAGAATACTAGATGCAGATTGTCAGTATGTAATAACAGCAAATGAAGGCATAAGAGGAGGTAAGAAAATACCTCTTAAAGATAGTGTTGATGAAGCACTTAATGATTGCCCTAATGTAAAAAAATGTATAGTGCTTAAATATACAGAGACAAAAGTTTCATGGAATGATGAGATTGATATTTGGTATCACACGGTAGTGGACAATCAAGAAGATGTTTGTGAATGTGAAGAAATGTCTGCAGAAGACCCTTCATTTATTTTATACACTTCTGGTTCAACAGGAAAACCAAAAGGTGTTTTACATACTACTGCCGGTTATTTGCTTGGAGCAACTCTAACTTTTAAGTATATTTTTGGATATTCAGCAGGTGATAAATACTGGTGCACAGCGGATGTTGGATGGATTACTGGTCATACTTATATTCTATATGGGCCATTATCAAATGGCGCTACTACACTTATGTTTGAAGGAATACCAACTTATCCTGATCCATCAAGATTTTGGGAAGTCTGTGATCAGCATGAAATTAACATTTTCTATACAGCGCCAACAGCAATAAGAGCATTAATTGCAAAAGGAGAAGAATATTTGGAGAATTCAAAACGTGATTCTTTAAAAGTTCTTGGTACAGTTGGAGAACCAATTAATCCAGAAGTCTGGCAATGGTACTTTGAGAAAATTGGAAAATCTAAGTGTGAAGTAGTAGACACTTGGTGGCAGACTGAAACGGGTTCAGTCCTAATTAGCCCTATTGCAGGAATTACACCTAAGAAACCTGGTTCAGCAACACTACCTTTTTTTGGTGTGGAGCCATCCATTGTAGATGTAAACGGAGAAGTTATGCTGGGTGAAGCAAAAGGTAATCTTTGTATAAATAATTCATGGCCAAGCCAAATTCGTACAGTTTATCGCGATCATGAAAGGATGGTACAAACTTATTTTTCACAATATCCAGGAAAATATTTTACTGGTGATGGAGCAAAAAGAGATAAAGACGGCTACTATTGGGTCACAGGTCGTGTTGATGATGTTTTAAATGTTTCAGGACATAGAATTGGCACAGCAGAAGTGGAAAGCGCTGTCGTAAATCATCCAGATGTTGCTGAATCAGCAGTTGTTGGTGTTGAACATGATATAAAAGGGCAAGCAATTTATGCCTATGTAATTTTGAAAAAAACAGATAAGGATAGAAGCAGTCTGGAGACAGAAATTATTGATGAGGTTGTAAAAGCTATTGGCAAAATTGCCAAACCTGATTTTATACATTTTACTAGAGACCTACCTAAAACAAGATCAGGGAAAATTATGAGAAGAATTTTACGAAAGATAGCGAATAGCGATACAGAAAACCTTGGTGATGTTACAACCTTAGCTGACCCAAATATTGTTGATGAATTAATAAGGAGTAAAGTATGAATAAATTAGTTTTAGTATCTGGAGCAGGAAGAGGATTAGGTGCATCTATAGCTGAATCCTTCATAGAGTCTGGCTATAGGGTTGCAATTAACTATTCTAGCAGCAAAGAAAAAGCAGAAGAGCTCTCTGCTAGATTAGGAGACTCTGCAGAATCATTTAAAGCAGACATAAGAGATGCAGACCAAGTATTAGGTATGTGCGATGAGATACACTCCCACTTTGGTGTTTATCCTGCCGTGTTAATTAATAATGCTATGGCCAATTATGTTTTTAATGGAGATTTAAGAAAAAAGGCAGAAGAGATAAGTTGGAAAGAAATGCAAGATCATATTGATGTGACAATCAAAGGATCTCTTAACTTAATACAGACTCTTGTCCCCAAAATGAAAGAAGAAAAATTTGGCAGAGTTATTAATATTGGAACGAATTTAGTTCAAAATCCAGTAGTTCCTTATCATGACTATACCATTGCTAAAGGAGGCCTTTTAGCATTGACGAGGACCTTTGCTAAAGACCTTGGACAGTATGGAATTACAGTAAATATGGTTTCTGGTGGACTTTTAAAAGTGACTGATGCAAGTGCAGCAACTCCAGATGAAGTTTTCGAAGCTATTGCTCAAATGACACCTCTTCAGAAAGTAACTACAGTAAAAGATCTTGCAGATGCAGTAGTATTTTTTGCTTCAGATGCTTCTCGTGCTATTACAGGGCAAAATCTTACTGTTGATGGGGGTTTAACATTTAATTAACTAATGCAGGTGAGGTATCCTGCATTAATCAAAACTCTAAGATCTTAAAAAGCCTTCGATAGAACTTAGCTAATTTTTTTTGGCCCTTTTTAATTTGTTTTTTAACACTCATCTCTTAATAAATTAGTAATTTCTCTATATTTATTAGATCTTGCATAAGCTAATTTCATGCGACAGGTCTTTAAATTATTAATATCACCATTTTCTTGATATTGGAAAGCATCAAACAATAAGCCAAATATAGAAACATCTTCATAAGGGCTGGATAAAGAGTCCTTAATATAAATAGTAAGATTACCATCAGCAGAAGTAGTTAAACATCCAGCTGAGGAAATCGGGCATCTTGAATAGACAGAATGATCATCTGTAATCAATTTCACGCCATCAAGCTCATCGAATAATGAAGATTTACTTACCTGAGACGATAGGTCTAAAGTAAGTAAAGATAAGATTATTAAATATGTGTATTTCATTTCTCTTTCTTATGTCACACAATTGTCACACAAAAGTAATATATTTGTTTCAATATAAGTTGTCAAGAAATTTACATGAGAATGATTAATTTTTAATCAATCTTTATTTTTTTATTCTTTCTAGAGTACTTTGTTTTATCGGGCTTAACGCGGGTTCTGTATTTTGGAGTTTTAAGATCTTTAGCTAAAGGATTACGCTTTTTTTCCATTACTAAATAATAAACCCAGTTCAAAAAGAATGTACATAGGAACAGCTAACATAAATTGTGAAATAACATCTGGTGGTGTAAATATAGCTCCAAAGACAAAACAGACAACTAAAAATATACCTCTTAAGTCTTTTAACTTATTCTTTTCTACTATATTAAGTCTTACTATGGCATTTACTAAAATTGGTATTTGAAAAGCAAAACCAAAAGCTAAAATAAGGGTCAAAACAAAATTTAAGAACTTTGATATATCAGTAGTTATATTTATTGATTCAGGCCCTACTGACTGAAAGAAGTTAAACACATTAGGCAGCACCAAAAAGCTACAAAAAAGTAGCCCTAAAAAAAATAGCAGAGTCCCCAGTATTGTGCGAGAGAAAATAATTCCTTTTTCATTCTTATAAAGACCCGGAGCCATGAATGCTAATGCTTGATATAAGAAAAAAGGTATTGAGACTAATAAAGCTAAAAATCCAGCTAATCTTAAAGGTACGATAAAAGGTGATGCAACTTCTATAGCAACAAGCTCAATATCTGAAATACCACTTAGTAGTGTTACAAGAAAATCAAACAAGAAATTATTGAATGGATATATGCATGCAAAAGCAACGATGAAAAATACTAAACAGTAAATTGCCCTAGACCTTAATTCACTGAAATGTGAAAAAAGATTATCTTTGCTCATTTTTACCTTTAGAAAACTCTTTCATTTTTTCTTCATTAAAAATGTCTTGTTTTAGCTCTTCAATTTTCAGCTCTTTTTTAAGTTCTTCTTTAGTTGTAGAAAGTGTATCTTGCGTATGGACAAAAAATTTTAAAAAACTTTTTAAATAATGCTGAATATTTTCTGGTTTAACAGAAAACAATATAACTAGAGTTAAGACTAGAAGCTCAGGAATCCCTATCTGGATCATTGTCTTCTTTCATTTCTTTTTTGAAACCTTTTAATGATTTTCCTATATCAGAGCCTAGTGTTTTTATTCTTTTTGCACCAAAAACTAATAAAACTATTAAAAGTACAATTAATATTTGCCACCAACTTATTCCCATTATTTTTCTCCAAAATCTTCTGAAAACTGATCTTTAGTTTCTTCAATTTTCTTTAAAATCATGTATGTAAGTATATGTTTTTTTGCTACAAGATACCTAATCAAACCTTTTACACTGTATTTTTCATTGATCCAGTTATCAATGAAGGGTTTTGATACTGACCAAAAATCTAATTCTGGATAAATTTGTCTGCCCATTCCTTCAATGTGTATTAATGTCTTAACAAGCAATAACAAATCCTGGTCTAAATATAAATTAAAGGGTTTCATTGCATCAAAAAGACTAAGAAGCAGCTCACCAAAAAGAATTTCCGCTAAAGGTTTATCTAATAAGCGCTCACAATGTGCTCGTAAAACAGATTCAAGTTCTTCTGTTTTAGTATTCTCTGCAACCCACTCTGCATATATAAATAATTGTGCTAAAGAAAAGAAATCTCTCTCAACTAAACAAGAAATCATTTGTGCAATCAGTATTTGATTAGATTCAGTTACAGAGCCACATATTGCATAATCCACTGCAAAATAATAAGGATTCTCATGATCGGTTTTTGCAGCAAATATATTTCCTGGATGCATATCTGCATGGAAGAAATTATCTGTAAATACCTGCTTTAAAAATATTTTTACTCCGTTCTCAGATAGTTTCTTAAGATTTAAATTGTAATCTTTAAGTTCTTTTACATCTGTAATTGGAATTCCATCAATATATTCCATTACGAGAATTCTTTTTGTTGTAAATTCATCCTCTATCCTAGGTACATATAGAAGTTCATTACCATCAAAGTTTTCGAATGTTTTTTTTGCGTTTGCTGCTTCAATACGGAAATCCAATTCGTTTTTTATTATTTTTTCGTAACTATTTAGCAATTCATCCAAATTTACTCTTGGATAACCTTTATATATAAAACGCAAAAAACGAATGCCTAGTCGTAGAGCTTTAATGTCTTTGTCAATTAGATTTAACAGGCCTGGCTTTTGAACCTTAATCACGAGATCTTTATCATTTATTTTTAATCTATGTACTTGCGCGAGTGAAGCAGAAGCAACTGGTTTCTGAGCAACATTTTCAAGAACTGTTTTTGCTCTTGATCCTAAACCTTCATTTATTTCATCACTTATATAATTGAAATCTATAGGCTCACAATTATCAGTTAGGTTTCTAAGTTCTTTAGCAAGCTCTAATGATATAAGATCAGTTCTTGTTGAAATTAATTGGCCAAGCTTGATAAAGAATGGACCTAAATTTTCTAAGGCTTCTTTAAAATTTTTTTCAATATTGCTCGGTTTTGTTAAAGGCTTAACTAATGGATTGAAATTATCGATAAATAAATAGAATATGCCGGATTTCCTTAGGCGTAAAAATATCTGTATAAGTCTAAAGATGTTCATTTAGTGCCTTTGTGTATTGCAACTACACCTTTAAATAAATTGTTGTAATCTGCATTAGTGAAACCACAATCCTTCATCATTGTCAGTATTTGTTCTTGCGACTCATGAGTTTTTATAGATTTAACAAGATAGTCATAACTTTCCCTATCATTAGAGATTAGCTCTCCAATTTTTGGGATGATATTAAAATTATAGGCATCATAGACTCTAGAAAATACATCACCTTTGGTTTTTGAAAATTCTAAAATTTGAAGATTGCCTCCAGCTTTTAATACCCTTCTAATTTCAGTAAGAGCCTTTTTTTTATCAGAAAAATTTCTAAAACCAAAAGATATAAATGCTTGATCAAAAAAGTTATCTTCATAAGGAAGTTTTTCAGCACTACTGACATCAAAATTACATTTGTTAAAAAACCCTTCATTTAAAGAACGCTCTTTCGCTTTTTCAACCATTTCATTGTTTTGATCACAGACATACACTGTTTTACCAGATACTTTATCAGCTACCTTTTTGGCTATATCTCCAGTACCGGCAGCAAGATCGAGAATAATTTCATTTTCTTTTATGTTGGCTGAATCCACAAAGAGCTTTTTCCAAATTCTATGCATTCCGAGAGACATTAGGTCATTCATAAGATCATAGTTTTCAGATACTTTAGAAAAAATATCTTCTACACCATCTTTTTTTGATTCTTTGGAGACTTTTTCATCACCAAAATAGACTTTTTCATTATCTTTGACGCTCATATAGTATTATTGTGTTGAGTAGAAAAAGTATAAATGACAAATTTAAATTTACTAGCTTGGATAGACTTAGAAATGACAGGACTTGATCCTGATAAACACCATATTATCGAAATAGCTAGCTTGGTAACTGATTCTGATCTAAATGTAGTTGAAGAAGGCCCTGAGATTGTAATATCTCAACCATCTGAAGTATTAGAGCTAATGAATGAATGGAATGTTAACCAACATACATCCACAGGGCTTTTAGAGAAAATTAAATCTAGCAGCATTCTGATAAATCAAGCAGAAAAAGATACCTTGAATTTTTTCCAAAAACATATAAAACAACATAAATCACCTCTTTGTGGCAGTACAGTTTCTCATGATAGAAGGTTTTTAATTAAACACATGCCTAAACTAGCTAGTCATTTTCATTACAGACATATTGATGTCAGTTCATTTAAAGAAGTAGTGAAAAGGTGGTATCCAGAAGCAGAAGAGTTTGAGAAAAAAGGATCTCATAGAGCTATGGACGATATTAAAGAGTCTGTTGACGAGCTTAAATTTTATAGAAAAAAGTTCTTTAAGTAATAAACTATTAAACAAATGGCAAAGAAATTATATATAAAGACACATGGTTGTCAGATGAATGAGTATGATTCAGCAAAAATGCTTGATCTTCTACAAATCGAAGAAAAATTTGAAATAGCTGAGACCGAAGAGCAAGCAGATCTATTAATATTAAATACCTGCTCAATAAGAGAAAAAGCTCAAGAAAGGGTCTTTCATCAAATTGGAAGATGGAGAAAGATTAAAGATAAGAAGCCTGATTTGAAAATTGCAATTGGTGGGTGTGTTGCATCTCAAGAAGGAAAAGAGATAGTAAAGCGTGCTCCATCTGTCGATATTGTATTTGGACCACAGACATTACATAAACTTCCTGAACTTTATAAGAAAAAAGGTAAGACCAAATCGGCCCAAATAGATATTTCGTTTCCAAAATTAGAAAAATTTGATCATTTGCCAACACCAGATCATGGAGAACCTTCTTCATTCGTATCTGTTATGGAAGGTTGTAATAAGTATTGCTCATTCTGTGTAGTGCCACATACTAGAGGACATGAAGTCTCAAGAGATATTGATCATATTCTGAATGAAGTATCAATTTTAGCTGATAAAGGGACAAAGGAAATTCATTACTTAGGTCAGAACGTCAATAACTTTAAAGGTTTATATAAAAATGAAAAGTCATCATTGGCTAAATTAATTAAATTAACATCAAAAATAGAAAATATAAAAAGAATTAGATTTACAACTAGCCATCCGCATGAATTTAAGGATGATTTAGTAGAAGCTTATGACAAAGTCCCTGAATTAGTTAGCCATGTACATTTACCAGTGCAAAGCGGTTCAGATCGAATACTTGAATTAATGAGAAGAAGATACAACATAGAAAAATATCTTAGCTTAGTAGAACGAATAAAATCTATAAGACCAGAAATGAGTTTCTCTTCTGATTTTATAGTTGGATTTCCTGGAGAAACGAAAGAAGATTTTGCTAAAACTATGGATATTGTTAATGAGGTAAAGTTTGATGAGTCATTTAGTTTTATTTATAGTCCAAGACCAAATACACCTGCTTCTGATATGTCTGATGATGTGAGCCCTGAAGAAAAGAAAGAACGACTAGACATTTTGCAGTCAAGATTAAGCCAGTTTTCTTTTGGCTATAGCAGGAAGATGGTCGGGACAATACAAAATTGCTTAGTTATGGGCCAATCAAAAAGAGACCCTGGACAGTTACAAGCTAGAACAATCTGTAACAGAGTAGTAAATTTTGCATATGACGGTATTGATTTAGTTGGACAATTGATTAATATTCGAATTGATGATGCTTTACCAAATTGTCTTAGAGGAACTTTACAGAACTAAAAACATTGTTTAATTATCAGCTAAATTTTCCTAATCTTCCGCCAGAAAGACTGATGCTCTTATGTGGAGAGCTTAATAAAAACCTCAAACAGATTGAAAAAGCTTTGAAAATTAAAGTTTCACAAAATGGCACAGAATTTAATCTTTCAGGCAAAGAAGAAGATGTACATATAGGTATCTCAGCTATCTATGACTTAAAACAAAAGTTAGAAACTAATTCAGTAATAACTTCTGATGTTGTTCACTTAAGTTTACATACTGCAAAATTCTCTGATCAGGAAGCAGTGGGTGGTGATGGTCTGCAAATTAAAACACCTAGAGTTTTAGTAACAGCACGTGGAAAAAACCAAAATGATTATTTAAACAATATTATGACTAATGATCTTACATTTGGCGTAGGTCCATCTGGCACAGGAAAAACTTTCTTAGCTGTTGCCGCAGCTGTAGATGATTTGATTAAAGAACAAATTAGAAAAATAGTTCTAGTAAGGCCAGCAGTAGAAGCAGGAGAAAGGCTTGGATTCCTTCCTGGAGATTTAAGCTCAAAAATAGATCCATATTTAAGACCACTCTATGATGCTTTACATGACATGCTAGGAGCAGAGAGAGTAAATAGATTAGTTGAAAGAGACATAATAGAGATAGCTCCTCTTGCATACATGAGGGGAAGAACTTTAAGGGAAGCTTTTATAATCATGGACGAGGGCCAGAATACCACTATTGAACAGATGAAAATGTTTTTAACTAGACTAGGTTTTGGCTCAAAAGCTGTGGTAAATGGAGACTTAAGTCAAATTGATTTACCTAAAAGCAATACCTCGGGATTAAAGCATGCAATTGAAGTTTTAAAAAATGTTGATTCAATCAAATTTACAAAATTTGGAGCAAAAGATGTAGTGCGCCATTCACTAGTTCAAGAAATAGTTGAAGCTTATGATAATTTCGAATGATGCTATAAACATTGAGATTTTTAATACTCCTAAATTAGTAGATGACTACAATAAAGAAATAAAGTCTTCAATAAATGAATTTGTACAAGCATTTAAAATAACTGAGGTTAAGTTAGATATAAGTTTTTGTAGCAAAGATGAAATCAAGGATCTAAATAAAAAATTCCGTAATAAAGAAGCACCTACAAATGTATTGTCTTTTCCAGATATAGCTTTTCAGGGAATTAGAAAGAATTGTATGGGGGAAATAATAATATCTATGGATGTTATAGAAGAAGAAGTTTTAGACACTTCTAAAAGGGAAATTGATCATCTTATCCACCTCTTAATACATTCAATGCTACACCTTTTAGGCTACAAGCATGACCTAGAAAATGATGCTATATTAATGGAAAGAAAAGAAATTGAATTTTTATCAAAAATTGGCATACAAAATCCATATAAATAATGTCTGAAGAACCATCGCAGTCGTTTTTCTCTAAAATTATCAATCTATTCTCTACAAAAAGAGAAATAGAGGATCCTAATGTTGCTGATCAGCCTAGTGATGAGCAGATAGAAGAGCTTATTCAAAATGTACTAAACATTAAAGATTCAATTGTTAAAGAAATAATGATTCCTAGAGTTAATATTTCATCAATAAATGAAAATAATACGCTTGAAGAAGTTTATGAAATAGTAAAAGACACTAAACACTCTAGATATCCTGTTTTCAGCTCTGATTTAGAAAAAGTCATAGGAATATTACATGTGAAAGATTTAGTAGATATTAAAAATAATCTAAATTTTAATATTTCAGGCCTTTTAAGAGAACCAAAGTATACCCCCGAAACAAAAGCTGTAACTTCATTACTTGAAGATTTTAAAAAAGATCGAACTCACTTAGCTATGGTTATAGATGAGTATGGCGTGCTGGCAGGTTTAATTACAATTGAAGACATTCTTGAAGAAATAGTAGGTGAAATAGAGGATGAATTCTACGAAGAGAAAAATGATGAAGTTATTAAAATTAATGAGAAAGAATATATAGTCTCCTCAATAATAGAAAAAGAAAAATTTGAAGATTTTTTTGATATTAAACTTAATTGTCCTGAAGCTGAAAGCTTAGGAGGTTTTGTGCTTAAAGAATTTGGTCATTTGCCAAAAGTTGGAGAGAGCATAAAAGTTTCAAACCTTGAGCTAATTGTAACTTCCGCTGATCAGAGAAAAATAAAAAAGATTACCGTACGAAAAATTGATTAGATTCTTTCAACTAGGTTTTTTTATTGGGCTTATATTTTGGTCTATTTCAATATCTTGGGTATATGAGGCTATAAATTTTTATGGTGCAGGTAGTTTACTTAGCTTCTTTATGACAGCACTAATAATTTGCTATCTCTCTCTTTATTTTGGTCTATTTGGGATTGCAATAAAGTATTTTGAGAAATCTAAGTTAAAAATATTAATCCTTCCAAGTATATTCTTTATATTAGAGTGGGTAAGATCATGGATGTTATCAGGTTTTCCCGGCCAGAATTTAGGAATTCTTTTTGATCACTTTTGGGGTCTATTGCCGATAATAGGGGTTGCTGGTACATCTTTTATAATTATTCTAGTTATCTGCATATTAGTTGAAAAATTAAGGATGGTTTATAAAGTACCCATCTCTTCTATCTTGATTCTTTTACTTTTATTTGGACCAGGACATTATCAAAATGGAGGCTCTGAAAAATTAAGAGTTTCAGTTGTTCAGCCTCTTAGCAATGATATTTATCTTCTTAAAGAAATTACCAACAAAACTGATACAGATATCGTAGTTTGGCCTGAATCAGTAAGCTGGTATAACGAAGATATATTTAATGGGATTGAAGAAAAAACCATTATCGGCGGCTTCTTTAGAAAAGACGGAGAAAATACCTATGGATCAATAATAAATAACAGAACACAACATGTTTATGACAAAAGAAATCTTGTGCCATTTGGTGAATTTCAACCTTTTGGGGATCTTCTTAGGCCTTTAAGTAATTTTTTTAATATTCCAGATTCAAGCCTTTCTCAAGGCTCTTATGATCAAGATAAATCTGATTGGTCTGGTGTGGTTTGTTGGGAGATTGTTTTTAATAATACTTTTGTAAATAGGGTTAAAGGCACGGAATATATTGTGCACATTAGTAATGATAGTTGGTATGGTGATAGCATGCCTGAATTGCATCTCAAACATGCTCGAGCTAGAGCTGTAGAATCAAATAAATGGGTTGTTAGATCGACTACAGATGGCATTTCACAGATTATTAGCCCAAGAAAAGGAGAATCATCAGAAAAAATTAATAAAGGGGAGGCTGGTTATATATCTCATGAAATAACATTAAATAAGAATGATACTTGGTATGTCAGAATGGGAGACCTTCCTTTATTAGCCTTCTCATTTATAACATTATTAATTACCTTAATAATAGATTTTAGGAAGAAATATGAAAGCTAGAATATATCTACTATTTTTTTTCATACAATTAATTACAGCCATGGAAATAGAAATATCAATCACTAATCAAGAACTAATTCTTATAGATGATAATGGAGTGATTAAAATATATAAGATTTCATCATCAAAGTTTGGCGAAGGCTCAAAAGAAAATTCATTTAAAACGCCATTAGGAAAGCATGAAATTAAAAAAATGATAGGAAAAAACGTGCCTGCTGGAGGAAGATTTATTGGCAGAGTGTATACGGGAGAAATATTTCCTATTTACTCAGATCAAGAAATATATGTGAAAGAAGATGTAGTACAAAGTAGAATACTCTGGTTATCAGGCCTTGAAGAAAATATAAATAAGGGAAAAGAGATTGATTCATTCGCAAGATACATCTATATCCATGGAACCCCAGAAGAATGGCTACTTGGAACTAAAGCGTCAAAAGGCTGTATAAGAATGTCTAATCAAGATGTTATTGAATTATTTGATAAAGTTCACGAAGGAATGATAGTAAATATAAAATAACTATCATTTATTTAACAAAATCACTTTCATTTATCTATATTAGATAGTAATATTATGAAATAAATAATATATATGGTCAGTCTCTCCTCTCCCCCTGACTGACAGACTAGGGGCCACGGCCCCTAGAAATTTAAGAAAGATGGATAAATTTTTAGAAAACATAGAACTTTTTATACTTTTCGCAATATTCCTAGTATTAATACTGGGTATCTCTACCATATAAATAAACCTATAATCACATAATGAAGAAATTTCTTTTGTTTTCTCTATTCTGCATATGTGGCCATGCATATAGTTGCAATGATCTCCTTGATACAGACGTAAAAATTTTAAATAAAGATGAATATAAAAATTTATGTGAATACTCTGAAAAAACTATTCTAGTTGTTAATACAGCTAGTAAATGTGGATACACTGATCAATTTGAAGGGTTAGAAGCATTACAAAGACGATATAGTAGTAATGGTTTTACTGTTTTAGGCTTTCCTTCAAGAAACTTTTTATGGCAAGAATATGATGATGAAGCAAAAGTAGGTGAGTTCTGCAAAGCTATGTATGATGTAACCTTCCCAATGTTTTCAATATCTAATGTAAAAAACACAACAAAACACCCATTTTATAAAAAATTATTTGAAATGACAGATGAAAGGCCCAAATGGAATTTTCATAAATTTTTGATTACAAAAGAAGGTGAAATAAAAAGTTTTTCACATAAAGTTGAGCCCAACGATCCAAAAATTATTCAAGCAATTGAGGATTCTATTGAATTATAGCCATCATCTTTACCAACAATAACGATTTCTGGTTTATTGACAGCGAAAATTCCCACTTCAACAACTCCATTAATATCATTTATTTCTTTTTCGATTTGCAGGGGATCAAAAATTTGCATTTCATGCAGATCTAGTAAGATATTCCCACTATCAGATAAATTTTCTCTAGCAGTAATTTTTTGAGTGTATTCTTGGCATCTTTGAATAACATTTTCCTTATCTTTAGCTAAAACTTCAATTGGAAGAGGGAAGCTACCAAGAGTTTCTACCAATTTTGAACTATCTACAATACATATAAAATAATTTGCAGATGCAGCAATAATTTTTTCATTTGTATGTGCACCACCACCACCTTTTATCAGATTTAAATCTTTATCGACTTCATCTGCACCATCAATATATAGATCTAATATCTTATTAGGCTTGCCTTCATGAACCGTAAAATTTAATGACTTTAATAAGTCTGTGGTTCGGATAGAGCTTGAGTAAAGAGAATGGATATTTGTTCTTATTTTTGGCAAAAATTCTTTAGTGAATATGTCGGTAGTACTACCAGTTCCAATACCTATATCCAATGGCCCATCAATATTTTTTATTTGTTCGAAAGCGCCTAATGCAGCATTATATTTTTCAGACATAATTTGTTTTATCAGTAATAACTTTATCTAATCTTATATCAAATGTATTTTGAAAATTAGTACTTGTCTTCTGAAAGTCATAACCAATTCCCCAAATTTTTGGCCTAGTCGTTTTGTCTGAAAGATGTTGAAAAGTTCTGTCATAGTAGCCACCCCCATATCCAACTCGGTATAAATCACTATTAAAAGCTACTAGAGGAATAAGAATTAATTGAATTTTATTCATAGGGAATATTTTTTTATGTACTGGCTCATTAATGCCAAATTTATTCTTTTTAAATTTATTTGTATTTAAATGGAAAGTTAACCTTTCATTATTAATTTTAGGAAAAAATAATTTTTTACTTATTGGGATAGACAAATTAGGCTCATTATCAGTTGCCAAGTAAGAAGCTATGTTCATGCAACTATTAAAGTATTGCTCTTTTTTTAAGCGTTCATTAATTAATTTAGATAAAGAAATGACTTCACTCTTTAAAAGCTCATGTCTTTTCGATCGCATTTTTTTTCTTAATGAATTTTTAGATATCTGAATCATATGTTCTCAGCAACCCTGAACCCTTTGGTCAGGTGGGTAGCTCATCTATATAGTAAGGCTTCCCTAATGGTAATGCACAGCTATAAAAAATCTGCTTCCCTTTAATCTCTATTATCGATTCAAAGAGTAAATCCGAAAACTATGATCCAGATACTTTAAATATATACGGTTTTCGTGCTTTATTAAAATTATTGATTAAGAAAAATTTCTATTTTTTTTGTAAGCTCAGTGACTCTATCATCTAATTCGTTGACCTTCTCTTTTAAATTTTCATTTTCTTTTGCTATGCCAAGAGCAGCATTTAAGATCGCATTATCAAGCTTATGTTCTGGGAACTTCATATTTTCTATTAGTTCTACGATTGATTTTTCTGCTTTTTTAAAAACGATGTATTCACTCTCAGGAACACCAAAATCAAACTCTCTATCTCGAATAGTTATTTTAAGCTTATTAATTTTCATCCTAGAGATTTTCCACCATCGACACTGATATTTCTACCAGTCATATAAGTATTTTTAGTTATTAAGTAATCAGCCAACATAACTATATCTTTCTCTGAACCTAATCTTCCCATAGGTATGCTATCTAGAATTTTCTTCTTTTTTTCTTCAGATGGTTCATTTATATCCCATAGAATAGATCCAGGCGAGATTGAATTAACCAATACATCAGGGGCAAGCTCTCTTGCTAGTGATTTAGTGAAATTATATAGTCCGGCTTTTGCAGCCGCATAAACAGAATAGCCAGACATACCCTGTTCCGCATAAATATCTGTAATATTTATAATATGCCCATTATTTTTTACTAACTTGTCTGTAAGCGCACTGCATAAAAAGATAGGAGTTTTAAGATTTGAAGACATTAGCTTCTCCCAATCGCTAGAGTCTATTTCTGTAATTTTTTTTGGATAAAAAGTAGAAGCATTATTAATCAAAGCACAGAGATTGCTAGCATTTTTATTTATTTCTTTACAGAAGTCTGTAAAAGCAGTCTCTTCATCAAAATCACATTGAAGAGCTTGGCAAGAGTTTTCTCTTTTTGAATTTAACTGATCGCAAAGACTAATAGCAGAATCGCTAGAAGATCTATATTGAAATAGTACGTCCCACCCAATGTGATGAAAGTGATTTACTAATTGTTTGCCAATTCTTTGTGCCCCACCTGTAATTAGAATTTGTTTATCCATTTTCCTCTATAATCCTCTTTAGTTCTTTATTCTTTGCATCAATTATCTCATTAGAACTTAAATCGTTTAAATATTCAAAATTAACAGCAGCATAATCATTTAAAATTTTAGAAATATAGTTATCTAACTTTGGAAAGCATTCTAACACTTCAGATATCCCTTTTTTATAGTTTTGTGATGACATTGATTTAAAGAAACTAATTTTTTCTTTTTTGCTGGAACTAATATCAAATCTCGAAATTTTAGACCAGATTTCTAAGGTTTTTTTAATGGATTTTGATGTTAATAGCTTCTCTGCAAACCTAAAATTATTTTTTTCTGAAACCTGACACCATTTTATATTTGGATTACTAGAAGTTATGTTAGGTATCACTTTTAACTCATCATACCAGGGCATGTCTAAACTGAATTTTTTTATGATATATAAAAATCGTTCAAAATTTAGCTCTAAACCCTTTAATGTTTCTACCCAAACACGCTCTTTGCTAAGTTCTTTAATTTCTTCTGATTTAGAAATTCTTTGTAAAGCATCTTCTGTGTCAGGATGAATAGAAAAATCTTCAAATTGAGCATAGAATCGAGCAACTCTTAGGGCTCTCAGTGGGTCTTCAAAGAAACTTTCTGATACATGCTTCAAAATTTTTGCTTTGATATCCTTTCTTCCTCCATAAGGGTCAATTATATTTCCATCTTGATCCTCTGCTATTGCATTTATAGTCAGATCTCGTCTTTTTAGATCTTCCTCAAGCGTAATATCAGGAGAGAAATCAAATTTAAAACCCTTATAGCCTTTACCAGTTTTTGATTCTTTTCTGGCTAATGCATATTCTTCTTTTGTTTCTGAATGGAGAAATATAGGAAAATCTTTTCCAACTTTCTGGAATCCCATATTTTCCATTTCTAAGATAGATGCGCCAACAACTAGCCAATCATTATCTTTAGGTTTAAGACCCATTAACTTGTCTCTTACCGCACCACCAACTTTATAAATTCTCATTTGACTGAATCAACCGTGATTATAGATTTATCATTAACATTAATTGCTGCCAAAGCCCCGCCCCAGACACAACCTAAATCAACACCTTTGATTTTATTATGATTTGTTACTCCATTTAAGGCTGCCCAGTGTCCAAAAACTATATTATCGAGCTCTTTTAGTGATTTATGTTTATATGAAAACCAAGGCTGATATTGTTCTTTAGAGGTTTTTTTAACTTTGGTTTGTAAATCTAATTTATTTCTACTTGTTATAAATCTCATCCTGGTAAAAACATTCACCAAGTATCTTCTTCTATTTTTTTTATTCGTTGATTTAGATATTGCCTTTCTTCTATTTCCATACATTGTGGAAAGAAATTTTCCAGGATCTGATTTTAAGGAAGATATTAATTCATCATTCGCTGCTAACACATCATTAAGTGACCAAGTTGGAAGTATTCCAGCATGTACCACTAATGATTTTTTATTTTGATGAGAAAGGACTTTAGCAAATGGGAAAGTTAAAAAATGCTCAATTATCTCAATTGATTTATTCTTACTGAGAATTTTGTGCATCGTATCTTTTTTATCATTATGTTCTTTAATACCCATTAAAATTGCCATTAAATGTAAATCATGATTACCTAAGACGCTCTTTATTTTATTTTCTAGTATGTATTCAATTACTTTCTCTGATTCTGGGCCTCTATTAATTAGATCTCCAACACAAAAGAACTTGTTTTCCTTATTAGGATCAATAAGTTTTAAAAGGTTCTTAAACTCTTTATAACAACCCTGAATATCGCCTATTACAAATTTAGATTTGCTCTTCATATTTACTAAGTATTTCAAAATAGTCTTGTATCACAAGTTCTTCTGGCCGAGAGTTCATGTCAAATGAAAATCTAGGCATGATATTAAAAATATTTTTTAATGGATTGCTAATCTTTTTTCTAGGATTTGCAAAGCATAAAGATAAAATCCGCTTTAAAGCTATGAAGCTCTCTTTTCTGTCCTTAAATCGGCTATGCTTTCTAATCTTTACTAAAGAAGAAGTTACTTTTGGCTCTGGATAGAAAGCTTCTGGTGGAATATCAAACAATATCTCAAAATCGCAAAAAAACTCAGCAATTATTGATATTTTTGATGATTTAGTCTTTGGACAGAATCTTTGAGCAAGCTCTTTCTGTATTAAAAAAATGCAATGCTCATATTCAATATTTGCTTCGAGAATATTCAGTATTATTTGTGATGAAATATTATATGGAAGATTACCCATAATAATTAATGAAGAATCATTAATTTCACTTAAATCTACACTAAGAAAATCTTTATTAATAAAATTTACATTTTTTTTCTCAAATCTTTTTGATAAAAGAGCAATAAGACCTTTATCAATTTCATAAGCAACTAGGTTCTGAGTTCTTTCTAAAATATAGGTTGTTAAAGCTCCATCCCCGGGGCCAATCTCAATAACATTATTTGAACTTTGTATTTCAGAACTATTAATAATTCTTTCAAGATAAAAATTATCTTTTAAAAAATTTTGTCCAAGACTTTTTTTATATGATATTGCCATTACCTGCTAATTTTAAAGCTTCAAGCATGCTTGTATAGTCAGCTTTAAACTTAGGAGCTATATCTTCTGCTGTTCCATGATCAACAGATACCCTATGAAATGGCAATCCAAGCGTAATATTTACTGAATGATGGAAATCTAAAGTTTTTAAAACTGGAAGCGCTTGATCGTGGTACATTGAAAGATAGGCATCATAGCCCCCATTGATAAAAGCAGTATCTGCAGATATTGGGCCAACTATATCGAAGTCTTCTTTCTTTAGATGTGCAATTGCAGGATTTATAGACTCAATTTCTTCTATGCCAAATGAACCATCTTCTCCTGCATGTGGGTTTAATCCTAAGACAGCGATTTTAGGTGCTACTAAACCATAGATATCTTTCAGTCCTTTATCCAATAACTTACATTTTCTTATAATTAGATCTTTTGAAATCATTTTAGGAACATCTTTCAAAGCTATATGGGTTGTAGCTACCCCAACTTTAAGCGAATTATTTGCAAGAAGCATAAGAACGTCTTCGCAACCAAATTTTTCTTTTAGAAATTCTGTATGACCAGAGAACCCAGATATTGTATTAGTTACTACCTTTTTATTTATAGGGCCAGTAACAAGCGGAATCTTTTCTTTATGAGCAAGATCTACCGCTTTATTTAAACATTCAATAACATAAGGAGCATTCTTTTTGTCTGGTTTACCCAGAATGACATCTGAATCTAGATTCACTTCTATTATTTTTAAAGAATCGGTTTTATGGTAATTAAGTTTTTGAGATACATTTTTTATAACTTTTTTTGAAGCAACTACGGTTATAAGTCCTAACTGTTCTTTTAAACTAGTTTCAAAGATTGCTTTTAAGAATACTTCTGGACCTATGCCTGATGGTTCTCCTAATGAGACAACTATTGGGTTCTTAATCAAATTCTTTTATTTCTACAAAAGCTTCTGCTCTTAATTCTTGTAAATGAGATTCCAATTCTTCTTCAAACTTTCTATTGAATAGATAAGAAAATGCTTGGTCTTCCACTCTTTCATCAGTTTTATCTTCAACCCTAGTTCCAAGAACTTCAAGGATATGCCAACCAAATTCAGTTAAAAAAGGCTGTGTTATTTCATTTAAATTTGATTTTTTGATTGCTTCTTCAAATTCTGGAGCATAAAGACCTTCGCCAGCCCAACCAAGATTTCCACCTTCTTGCTTAGAGCCTGGATCATCTGAAAACTCAGCTGCTAAATCTGCAAAAGAAGCACCATTAATTATTTGTTCTCTTATTTCTATAATTTTATCTTCACTATCAGTTTCAGTACGTATCCTATTAGGTATTAGTAGAATGTGTCTAACATTCCATTCTTTTTCAAATGTGACTGTTGGGCCTCTCTTATTTTCTAAATATAGGATATGTTCTCCAGCTCCACTTTTAATTGGCTCTGCAACCTGACCAATTTTTAATTGACTAATGGGCGATTTAAATAATTCTGGAAAACCTGTAATTTTTCTCCAACCTAAATCTCCTCGATTGTTGTCTTCTGAATACGTAACTACGAACTCATTGAAATTAGTACCATTGCCTAAACCAATAAGTACTTCTTCATAAATTGAATCAATATCTTTACTTGATTCATTTTTTATAAGTATTTGTTTTACATTTAACTCAGGACCAAGTTGATTTAAAGCCTCTTCAGTTTTGAGAAAACTATTAACTTCTTCTCGAGAAATTGAAATTTTGTTTTGTATACTGCCTTGCTGGACTCTCCTTATTTTCAAATTTCTCTTCACTTCTTCTCTGAGTCGAGAATAAGAATCTCCTCTTTCCCCAACATACTTAATAAAATCTTCGAGCGTAAGATCATTTTGTTGTGCTAGAGATTTTATTGTTAAATTAAGTTCCTCATCACTAATCTTTATGCCAACTCTATCTGCTATCTGTAATTGCAGTTCTTCTAAGATAAGTTGATCAACTATCAACTCCCGAAGGGTAGAGTCCTGAGGTATACTTAATCCATCTAAGGCAGCATTTTTCTTATAATCGTTTATCTTGATTTGAATATCTGATTCAAGAACTACTCCATCATTTACTATCACAGCAATCCTATCTAAATCTTGTGAATAAGTTGAACTTGCTAGGAGCAAGATAGCTATTGTTCTAATTAAATAAACCATATTCAATAATATTATCTATTGGAGTTAAGATATTTGATAGTCCAATAAGTTCAAATTCAAAACTAAGGTTATTTTTTACTTTTGGATTAGTCAAATATATATGTTCTGCATATGGCATAGTAGTATAGTCAGAATCAAGAAATGGAAAGAATTTAGCTCTCTCAAAACTTACTCTCAACTTTAGACAATCATATGCCCATTCAAACCCTAAGATACTTTCATTTAAGCTCTTATCTTCTTTAGCATACTGAGCTCTGGAGAAAATAGTAAAAGAATTAAAATCCCTTTTAAACTTGATCACATAGTTATCTAGACTTTTTAAAGGATAGCTTGATGGAACTATTTTATTTTTTGCAATAGAGAATTTTGTTTTTTCATCCATATATCTCAAACCACCAATGAGACCCATAAATTTTTTCTTCTCATAACTATAATTACCCATTGAAAAGAAATTAAAATTTTTGTTATTTGTAGATAGCGAGAAAAATATAGGTTTTTTATTAAAAAACTTTTTGAAAATCATATTTTCAAGGTCGTAATTATATTTTTCATATAAATTTGTAGCTATCGAATATTTAAAGTGTTTATTCACACCTTTTTTATATATAAACACCTTTCTCATATTTGCATCACGATCTTTTCCTACCCATGGGTTTAACGAGATATTGGATTCAGGAGATGGATTAATAGGATAAGAATCTAATAATGGCAATTCATGCTGATCTGAGAAGGTAGACCAAATGTAGCCAATTTTTAAGCTCCTATCTTCAAGCAATGAAAAAGATTGTCTAAAAGAAAAGTCACTTATATTAAGCGTCTCATCAGTATCATAGATATCATATTCTCTCCTTGAAGCAAGAAATTCATATTCATGATCAAACTGATTGTCAGAGAATGATTTACTTAGCTTTATATTTCTTGCTGTTCGATCTACTTCATTAAATATTTGATAAGGCATACTAAGGCTGAAAGGGATACTACTTTTGAATTTTGCATATTCTGAGCTTATTTCTAAGTCCCAGCCATATATTGAGTAGAATCTTTCATATAAAAAGAAATCTTTTGAATGTGATACTGGTCTTAAGGAGCCTATATTTTTAAAACTATCTGAAGAAAATAAAAAATTTCTATTTTCATAAATCATAGAAAGACCTAGAGACTGCTTTAGATCTAAGCTTCGTCTTTTTAAATCAAGATACCTGTAGCCATAATTCTGTATTAATGAATTACCACTAAAATCAGAATAATCCACATCCAAAGATATGAAATCATTAAAGTTAATTTGTGCATCAAGATTATATGCCCACGAACTATCATTATCTCCCATAGTTAAGCTATCAAATTCTAAATTATTCTTCTCGTCGTCATATTCATAACTTAAAGATAACCCTAGTGAAGAATCTGAATAAATTGGCTCTACTTTAAAAATGCTATTCTCTGTTGTATTTTTAAATTTATAACTTATATCTAGGCTTGAATTAGTTATGCCTAGATTAGGAACACTAAAACTATCATTTTCATTTAAAGAAACTTCTCCTATCCAAAAAACAGGCAAGTTAAAAATCTTTAATTTTGCATTCTCTATAGTTAGATCTCTATTTGACTCATTAAATGTTGCACTTTCTGCTCCTAAGCTCCAAACTGAACTTTCTGCACAAGTAGTTACTTCAACATTCTTTAGCTCAAATTTTTCTTCTGTTGTTACAGCGCTTTCAAACTTAACAATGCCATTATCCCCAACTTCCATTTGCCCATTTTTAATCTCTAGACTACTTGCTGTCTCCTCATCATGACATTCCGAATTAATAAGAGATGAAGTCGATAAAATTACTAACAAAAACCAATTATGAACTTTTAACATATGCTTGTTATTATAGGACTTATATAAATGGAAAAAGTTTTATGAGCCTTAAAGATAAAGTTATTTTTATGACTGGTGGGAGTCGAGGAATTGGTCTTGAAATTGCACTTAGAGCTGCAAAAGATGGAGCAAAAGTGGCAATTGCTGCAAAAACTACAGAACCTCATCCAAAACTAGCAGGTACTATATACACCGCTGCAAGAGAAATTGAAGAAGCAGGGGGCATGTGTTTACCTTTGAAATGTGACATTAGGCATGAAGAAAGCATTTTAGAGAGTGTAGCAAAGACTGTTAATGAATTCGGCGGCATAGATATTTGTATTAATAATGCATCTGCAATAAATCTAACTGGGACAGTAGACACTGATATGAAGAGATATGATTTAATGCATAATATAAATGGTAGAGGAACATTTTTAACGAGTAAATTATGTATTCCGCACTTATTAAAATCTTCTAATCCTCATATCCTTAATATTTCGCCTCCGTTAGATATGGACCCAAAATGGTTTAAAGATACGGTTGCTTATACGATAGCTAAATTTAACATGAGCATGTGTGTTTTAGGCATGGCTGCAGAATTTGAAGGAAAAATAGCTGTAAATGCATTATGGCCACGAACAGCTATTAAAACAGCAGCAGTTGCTAATGTTTTAGGCGGAGATGAAATTTATAATAAATCTAGAAGCCCAGCAATCATGGCTGATGCAGCTCATATTATTTTAAATAAGGATGCGGACAAATTTACAGGAAATTTTATTATTGATGATTCGTTTTTAGCTGAACATGGAGAGACAGATTTTAGAAAATATGCAGATTATCCATTTCAAGATCTAATGCCTGATTTTTTTGTTCCTGAGCATGCATACCCTGTTCCTAAGATAGTAAAAGATAGTTGAAAAAAGATTTAGAAGAAGCGGCAAATTGGATAAAGAACACTACTGGCAGTGACGAATATACAATTTCGCCACTAAGGCAAGAAGCCAGCAGCAGAAGCTACTATAGAATAACTACGAACGAACAAAGCTATATACTGGCTATTCAATCAAAAGAAGCTCCTGAAAAAAACTTTGCAGCCTCTGGATCATCTGCTGCAAAATTTTTATATGCAGCAAAATTACTAGAAAATAATTCTGTTAGAGTCCCAGAGATTTATGCGTTTTCAGAGGATTTACATTTTATGTTGCAGGAAGATTTGGGTGATGTAACTCTAGACACTCATAAAAAATTAGATAATAAAATAGTTTTAGAGCAAGCTTTAGACCAATTATCTTTGATTTACTCTGTAGACCAAGATGTCCTTAAAGCTTTCTCTTATGATGATCTTTTTAAGCAAACTAGTAATTTTTTAAATATTTTTAAAGATAGAAATATAACTCTTAGCAAGGATGAGATTGCCTTAATAAATGCTCTTAGAAAAAAATTGGTTGAGCTAATTATGAACCAACCATTTTTGCCAACCCATAATGATTTTGAGAGAAGAAATTTTATTTACTTTAAACAACAAATTTATATTATTGATTTTCAAGATCTCAATGTTGGGCCAATGGGAATGGATTTAGCTTCTTTACTTTATGAACATGATTTTGACTATCCAGAAGACCTGATTAATGAACTACTGCAAAAGCATTGCGAAAGAAATGGACTAGGATTTGATGCTAAACAGGCTGATATTTTAACTAAACAAGTCTTAACACATAGATCAATGCGATGTGTTGCTTTACTAAATGATTTTAATAAGCAAGGCAAATTGCTAAATAGAAAAGACGATATTGATAAATTTATTAAGAGGATTCATTTAGGTCTGAGCTCTTTAAAATTTATAGATGAAATCCATGTCATAGAGAAATTATTATGAAATCGATGATTCTCGCTGCAGGCTATGGAAAGCGCTTAGGAAATTTAACTAAAGATACACCAAAACCACTAATTGAGGTCAAAGGCAAAGCTTTAATTGATTTTCATATAGAGAAGCTTATTGCTATTGGCTGCAAAAAAATAGTGATTAACGTTCACTATTTAGCAGAAAAAATAATAAATCATGTGTCTGCAAAATATATTGATGCAATAGACATAGTATTCAGTCATGAAGAAAATATATTAGGAACCGGGGGAGGCATAAAAAATGCTGTTAAGCATTTTGATCAAGACGATTTTCTTGTTATCAATTCAGATATATACAGTGATCTAGATTATTCTTATTTTAATAATTTTTTTTCGCCTACTGTTTTTTCTGTACTGTCAGATAAAGAGCAAGAAGGTGATTTTTCTATAGAATCAGGCAAAGTTAAAGTCAGCGATGATAAGAATTTTACTTGGACAGGATTTAGTATTATTAATGCAAAATTATTTAATAATATAGAGGAAAAGTCTTTTCACTATTGGCATGATTGCCTATTAAAAATAGCTAAGAGAGGAAATTTAAAAGCAGATATTCTAGATATTAATTGGTATGATGTTGGAAGTATTGATACCTTAGAATTATTAAACAGTGAATAAAATAATTGCTCCCTCAATTCTTTCAGCAAATTTTGCAAAACTCGGAGATGAAGTTAGAAGTGTTCTAGATGCTGGAGCAGATTGGATACATTTCGATGTAATGGATAACCATTATGTCCCAAACTTAACAATTGGCCCTATGGTCTGTAAATCATTAAGAGAATTCGGAATTAAAGATTTTATTGATGTTCATTTAATGGTTGAGCCGGTTGATGGTTTAGTAAAAATGTTTGCTAATGCTGGTGCGGATTTAATCTCATTTCATCCCAACGCTACCGCAAATGTTTCAGAAACTATAAATAAAATTAAAGATTTAGGCTGCCAGGCAGGAATTGCTATAAATCCAGGAGAAGAAGTTACAGTTGCCGAACAGCATCTGGAAGACATCGATTTAGTTTTACTCATGTCAGTTAATCCAGGTTTTGGAGGACAAAAATTTATTGATGCTGTACTTGCAAAAATTTCTTATATGAGAAAACTTATTGATAAAATACCCAATGAAGTAAGATTAGAAGTTGATGGAGGCATAAATCCTGAAAATATAAGTGTTGTATCTGAAGCAGGAGCTGATACATTTGTTCTTGGCTCAGCAATTTTTAATACAGATGATTATTCGAATACTATTTCTACTCTTCGCAGCAATATCACTTAACTTAAGTTCAAAAGAAATATCTGTTTCTATAGCTAATAAAAAAATCTCTTTACAAGTTGCTGATACCCATGAATTACGTGCTAGAGGCCTAATGGGAATAAGAGGTCTTAATGAAGATGAGGGTATGATATTCCTATGGCCTGATGCAGATCAAAGATGTATGTGGATGAAAAACACATCTATTAAATTATCAATTGCATTTATTAATTCTAACCAGATGATTGCAGAGATAAGGGATCTTGAACCTTATAGTATAGATTCAGTTTGCTCTAGAAATAGCGATATTATTAGTGCAATTGAAATGAACAGAGATTGGTTTGTTAAAAATAATATTAGAGTATTTTCTAAAATAAATATTCCTTAAATATATCTACTTAATGTTGTCATTATTTTAGAAGTCACTGTCATCATTCCTTTTACAGGTGCAGGTAGGTCCATACTTCCATGGTCTTTGGCTTCTTGCCCATGAATTTCTTCTTCTTCAAGCATTTTTTCTAATATCTCTCTACTCTTTTTGTCATCAGGCGACATTTCTTTTAGGTGCCTTCTCAAGTGTTCAACTACTTGCTTCTCAGTTTCCTCTACAAAACCTAAGCTAGCACCATCACCAATTAAAGCCGCTACCGAACCAAGAGTAAATGATCCGGCATAATACAATGGATCAAGGAAAGATTTTTTACCCCCTAACTCTTCAAGTCTTTTAGTGCACCACTCTAAATGAGCAAATTCTTCATCTCCAGCTTTGATTAGATGTTGTTTTACTTCTGGGGTCTTAGAGAAGAATGCCTGACCTCTATAAAGTGCTTGTGCCGACACTTCACCAGAAGCATTAACTCTCATCAATGAGATCGATTTTTCCTTATCTGATTTAGAAAGGCTTTCATCAGCTTCTGCATTATCTTTATATGTAATAATTTTTAAGAAATGATTGAGTTCATTTGCAATTTTATCGTTAAGACTCATAAATTTCTCCAATATCTGTTCTAAAGGTCATGCCATCAAAGTTTACTTCTCCAATATTATCGTAAATATATCTTTTACAGTCATCTATAGAATCTGAAGAATAATTTAATGAAAAAACTCTACCACCATTAGTAACTAGCTTATCATCCATAGATTTCGTTCCAGCATGAAATAGCTTTCCATTTTTAAGTGTACCAATATTTATTGGGACCTTATTTTTATATGAATTTGGATAACCTCCTGAAGCTATTACTACACCCATTGTTGATCCAGTCTTCCATGTTATTTTAGGTTCTTCTCCATTCAAAGCTTGCAAAATAGCATCTAAAAGATCAGATTCCATTTGCATCATTAAGCATTGAGTCTCAGGATCACCCAAACGACAATTAAATTCTAGAACCTTAGAAATATTGTCTTTTACCATTAAGCCAAAATACATAAAACCATAATAGTTAATTCCTTTATTCTTTAATCCAGATATTGTTGGCTTCACAACTGTCTCTAAAATATTATTTTTTAGATCTTTATTCATAAAAGGAGAGGGAGACATACATCCCATACCTCCAGTATTTAGACCTTTGTTACCTTCATGGAGTGGTTTGTAATCAATGCTAGTTTCAAATGGAATAAAAAAATCAGGGGTTAATATGCCCATAAAACTAAGTTCAGTACCAAACAAACATTCTTCAATAATAATATTTTTACCTGCAACCCCAAATTTAGAGCCCTCCATAACTTCATTAACCCAGTTCTTTGCTTCTTCTAATTCATTAGCAACTAAAACCCCTTTACCTGCAGCCAATCCATCAGCTTTTAGGACTATGGGAAAATTAGATTTTTCAAGATGAGCTAGTGCTTTATTTGATGATGAAAAAAATGCTGCTTTTCCAGTTGGTATATTATTCTTAAATAAAAATTCTTTAGAATAGATTTTTGAGCCTTCAAGTTGTGCTCCTTTAGCATCAGGACCAAAGACAAGCACATTAGAATCTGATAGATAATCTTTTATACCATTTACCAATGGATCCTCAGGACCAACAACAACTAATTCAATACTATTCTCTTCAATAAATGATTTAATCATTGGAAAATCATCAGAAGAAATATCTACATTAGTGCATCTAGCTTCTAATTCAGTTCCTCCATTACCTGGAGCTACAAAAACTTGAGTAACTTTTTCTGATTTTTGTAACTTCCATGCGATTGCATGTTCTCTACCACCTTGTCCTATAACTAAAATATTCATTAATGCTTAAAGTGCCTAATTCCGGTCATGGTCATAGATATCTTATGTTCATCTACTGCCTTAATCACCTCATCATCTTTGATTGAACCGCCTGGCTGAATAATATGTTTTACGCCTTTTTCAGCAGCTAGATCAATATTATCCCGAAAAGGAAAGAAAGCATCAGAAGCTAAAACACAATTTTTAGAATCAAGACCTTCCTCTTCTGCTTTCATGAATGCTATTTGTGTACTAATTACTCTGCTCATTTGTCCAGCCCCAATACCGAGAGTCATTTGATTTTTGGCAATGACAATTGCATTTGATTTCACATGTTTTGCAACTTTAAGAGCAAAAATCATATCTTTTAAATCGGCTTTATCAGGCTTTTCTTGTGAGACTGTTTTTAACTTAATTTCAGAGAAATCAATATTGTCGACTTCTTGAGACAAGTGCACTCCAGAAAAAGATTTCAACTCTTTTGTTACTGGATTCATTATTTGGGCCTTTAGTACCCTGATATTTGGTTTTGCTTCTAGTATTTTTTTTGCGTCTTTATCAAAATCAGGTGCAACAAGAACCTCTATGAACTGATTATCCATCATTTTTTTTATGACATCTTCAGTAGCAGTTTTATTTAGTGCTATAACACCACCAAATGCAGATGTTGGATCAGTTGAGAAGGCTTTATCATATGCTTTTTGTAAGTCATCAGCTGAGGCAACACCACACGGATTTGTATGTTTTACAATACAGACGGTTGGATCCTCAAATTCAACGCAACATGACCATGCAGATAATGCATCAACTACATTGTTATATGATATTTGTTTGCCTTGTATGGGTCTCTTAAAATCAATAGGACATTCTTCTTCAACAAAAAAATCTGCACTTTGATGTGGGTTTTCACCATACCTCAAATCTATTTCAACAGGCTCTGATATTTTACTTAACCAACATGCCACATCTAGATCATATTGTTGAGTAGCAATAAACACTTCCGAAGCAAAATCTTTTGAATCTTCTTCATCAATACCATTAGTTTTAATTAGTCCATAATCTTCTGGATTACATATAGCTAATGTATGTTTGAAGTTCTTTGCGGCTGCTCTAAGCATAGCTGGACCACCAATATCTATCTTTTCTATGATTTCTTGTTCTGAAGAATTTTTAGCCACCTCTTCTGAAAAGGGGTATAAATTCACCACCACAAGATCTATTTTTTTAGCTCCAAATTCTTCTAATTCTTTTCTGTCTTTTTCGCCGCGAGCAAGAATGCCTGCATGAATCTTTGGATGCAGAGTTTTAACTCTACCATTGAACATCTCAGGAGAGCCTGTGTAATCTGATACTTCAGTTACTTCAATGCCATTTTTTATTAGATGTTGAGCTGTCCCCCCTGAAGATAGTATTTCAACATTATTCTTAGCTAGAAATTCTGCAAGCTCAAGTATCCCTGTTTTGTCATAAACACTTAAAAGAGCAGTTTTAATTTTGATCATTATAACAATCCATATTTAGCCATCTTTTTTCTTAGCGTGCCTCGATTTAGTCCGAGTATTTTACTTGCTTGGGATTGATTACCTCTACACTTTTTTAATACTACTTCCAGAAGAGGTGGTTCTATTTGGCTTAATGTAAGATTGTATAACTCAATTGGATTCTGCCCATCAAGATTTCGATAATATCTCTTGATAGCTCTTTTAACTTCAGTCCTAAGACTTCTCTTCTTTGTATTAAACTTTGTCGACATCTAAATGATATAATTTCTGCTCGTAATGAAAACAGCTTCAATTTTCCTCAAAAAAAAACTAGAAGAAAATATTGATCATTTTTTAGACAATAGTCAAATACATTATTTGAAAAAAGTACTTAAAATTAAAGATGGTGAGCATATTCAGGTATACGATGGCCAAGGAAACAAAAGTTTAGCTATATTTGATGGTGAAGACATTATAAAAATAATTAAAAAAGAAAATCAGAAGAGAAAGTTTGAAGTAACAACTCTTATTCCTGTCCTCAAAAAAGCAAAATTTGAGTTTCAAATACAGAAAATGGTTGAAATAGGAGTTAAAAATATGGTTTGTTATGTTTCTGCTAAAACTAAAGATCAATATGATTCAGAAAAAGAATTAGGGAAAACTGAAAGGTATAAGGAAATAATTACATCTGCTTTTTTGCAGTCAGAAAACTTCTATCTACCTACAATTTCTTTTATTGATTCATTATGCTCATTTAATATGAATAATTTTAAAAAAACTATAGTCTTAGACCAAAATGCTGAAAAGACACTAGGATTAAACATAGAATGCGACTTAATAATTTCAGGAGGAGAATTTGGTTTCGATAGCTCCGAAATAGATTTTCTTTCAGAAAATCAAGCAACTTTTTTTAATTTAGGTGAAAATATACTTAGAGCTGAGACTGCTCCAATAGTCGCTTTATCAAGGATAAATTTTTAGAAAAATGAAAGTAGGTTTTATTATCAATGATCTAGATTCCATGGATCTCAAGAAGGACTCTTCTGTATATTTAATGAAGGAAGCATTTGATCGTGGCCATGAAGTAAGAATCTTTGATGTGTGTAATGTGACACATAAAGATAACGATCTTTACTCAGATTCCAGTAAAGTTCATTTTAATAATTCTAATGACTTCAAATTTACTCTAGAAGATCGTGAGGACACAAAAATCAAAGATTTCAGTTATGTTATTAACAGAGTTAATCCGCCATTTAATAAAGAGTACCTTTATTTAACACAACTACTTGAAGTATCCGGAGTAGATTGTATTAATTCAGCAAAATCTTTAAGAGAAAATAATGAAAAACTTATAATTCTTAATTTTCCGGAATTAATACCCTACACAAAAGTTACTAACTCATTACAAGAGATCAAAAAAATTTTTGATCAAGGCTTTAAGAAAGTAGTCCTTAAGCCACTTGATGGGATGGGAGGAAAATCCATATTTTTTATTAATGAAGATGACAAAAATCTTAATGTAATCTGGGAAACTATCACACAAGGAGGGAGAAAGCATATCATTGCACAAGAGTTTGTTGATGCTGCTATAGATGGTGATAATAGGCTTACCTTTATTAACTACGAACTATTGCCAAAGAAACTTATCCGTTTAGCCTCAGATAGTGATTTTCGTGGAAACCTTGCAGTTGGAGCTACTTCAAAAGTAGAAGATATTACCGATTTAGATAGGAAGATAGCATCAAAAATTATCCCTTATCTAAAAGAAAATAAAATTTATTTTGCTGGAGCTGACATGTTAGGAGATAAACTATCTGAGATTAATCTTACCTCTCCAACATGCTTACAAGAAATCCATAGAGGGTCAGAAATAAACCCCGCAAAAATTTTTTGGGACAATCTCGTTGAGGTTTAGATTTGAGTAAACAGGCAAGTGTAGTACTTAGTTTAGACTTTGGAACAAAAAAAGTTGGAGTCTGTATTGCCGAGACTTATACGGGACAAAGCTCCCCATTACCAGTATTGAAAAATGATGATTATTTATTTAATAATTTAGATAAGGTTATAAATGAATGGCTTCCTAATTTTTGTATTGTTGGGAAACCAAAGGAAATGGGGGAAGACTTCAAAAAGGCATATAAATTTTTTTATAAAAGTTTTATTGAAAGATATAAGATGAGTATTACTGAAGTAAATGAAGACTTTACGAGCCAAGCAGTAAGTAAAGATAATAAGAAACAAGATTATGATTCATACTCTGCAGCATTAATATTTGAAGAATGGTTTAATCAAAAAAATGCCTAATTTAATACCAAGAGATTTTATTGATAGACTTGTCAGTGATTCAGATATTGTTTCAGTCTTAGGCGCTTATTTAGATCTTAATAAGAAAGGCAATAATTATGTTTGTAGATGTCCATTTCATGAAGAAAAAACCGGATCTTTTACAGTAAGCCCTCAAAAATCTATATACCATTGTTTTGGCTGTGGGAAGGGCGGAAATGTGCTTACATTTATTCAAGAATATGAAGGATTAAATTTTATAGAAGCAGTAGAGAAGCTAGCAGAAATAAATAATGTCACAGTTCCTAGAGAGTCAAAATCTAATTCTGAAGATTACTCAAATATTTATCAGCTCAATCAGATTTTAGCTGATCATTATCTTGCAGCTTTAAAGGACAAGAATAACAGGCATGTAGTCGAATACTTAAAACAAAGAGGTCTATCCGGCAATACGGCAAAGAAGTTCTTAATTGGATATGCAGATTTCAACCAAAAAGAACTAAAGAAAAAATTAATTGACCAATTTAGTGAAGCGATACTATTAAAAAGTGGAAACTTTCTAAAAAATGAAAAAGGAATGTACCCATTTTTTAGAAATCGATTGATGTTTCCAATCAAAAATTCTACTGGAAAGATTATTGGTTTTGGCGGTAGGACCATAGATGACTCTATGCCTAAGTATCTCAATTCAAAAGATAGTAAGTTCTTTAACAAGTCTAGAGAGCTTTATGGTTTCGATTCTGCAAAACAAAGTCACAAACATGATTTTTTCATAGTTACGGAAGGCTATATGGATGTTGTTATGCTTTCACAGCATGGAATAGAAAATTCTGTGGCATCTTTAGGTACAGCTTTCTCTCTGAGCCATTTACAGAAATTATTTAAACTAAAAAGAAAAATAGTTTTTTGCTTTGATTCAGATGAAGCAGGGCTAAAAGCAGCTTGGAGATCTTTACAAATATCGCTTGCACAAGTATTTGATGATAAAACGGTGAGATTCTTATTTCTTCCTGAAGGCGAAGATCCGGATTCTTTTGTAAAAGAAAATGGACAAGAAGCATTCTTAAAAAAAATTGAAAGATCGATGGTAATTGAAACTTTTGTTTATCAGTTTCTTAAAAGAGGTAGGAATGTAGATTCGCCTGAAGATGTCAGATTAATTATTTTTGACTTTAAAAAAATAATAGAAGCCACTAAGTCAGAGACTCTAAAAGAAACTCTTCTACAAAAATTCGCAAAAGAACTTAATATGAAAAAAGAGCTATTACTTAGTCAAGATGCACCAAAAAGGAAAATTACCAAACCGTTAACTAATAAGAAAGAAAAATTAGATTTTGATAATCAATCCTGTCTCATAATTTATTTATATGAGAATTTTTATGAAATAATCAGAGAATCCACTAAATCATTTGAAAGCTTTTTACTTACTAATACAAATGATGCATTAAATGATCTAAAAGAAACGATAATGTCTATCACTAAAGGAAATAAAGCCCATAAGGAGTACTCGATATATGCAAAGGCTATGATGATAGATATGAATTTATCTAATGAAGAAGTCCTACATGAATTTAATAGGGCTACTGATAACATTAGATTAGAATCTGATAAATCATTTTTAGAATATTTAAAAAAATTAGCAGAAAAAAAGGAATTAACTGCAGAAAGAAAAGAAAATCTGCAAAAATTGTTAAATTTGAGTGATAATATCTCAGTTCAGGAAGAGGAGCTTATAAAATTTCTAAATACTTATAGTTGATTTTTAGAATTTAATTAGCATATAGAGACGCATGGCAGAAAAAAGCAATCCATTAGAAAAAAGCAACGCATCAACTGATATTGCACAGCTAATTCAGCTTGCAAAAGACCAGGGATATTTAACACATGCCGATATTACAGATACTTTACCTGATGGCTCTACTGATGCGGATAATTTTGAAGAGATAGTTCAAGTACTCAAAGATATGGGTATTAAAGTTTTTGAAGATACTCCAGATCAAGATGAATTAATGCTTGGTGAGGATGAAGAAACTGATGATGTCGCAGCAGAAGATGCTGTTGCAGCACTTTCTCAAACAGAAATAGAATCAGGCAGAACCACTGATCCTGTAAGAATGTATATGAGAGAAATGGGTAGTGTTGATCTCTTAACTAAAACAGGGGAAATAGATATCGCAAAAAGAATAGAAAGTGCAATGAAAGAAGTTCTTGCACTCTGCGCAGAGTACCCTCTCTGTATTGAGTACGTTTTAGACTTTTTTGCCAGAATTAAAATTGGAGAAAAGAAGACTCAAGATTTAATTTCAGGGTTCATGATTGATGATCCAGTGGAAGAAGTCGTTGAGGAGGAATTTGTAGAAAATGACGATGAAGAAGAAGAGGAAGAAGTTACAGCAGTATCTTTTGAAGAGTGTGCAAGCAAAATAAGAATTATAAAAAGGGAATACAACAGATATCTAAAATCACTTAGCAATAATAAATTAGATACTAAAGGCCAAAAAGCTTTAGATAGACTCAAGTTAGAATTTCAATATATAAAATTTAACTCAAAAGTCTTTGATACTTTAGTTGAAATACCAGGTGAGAAGAGGTTTTTAGTTGGTGGGTTTGAAAGAGAGTTAAAAAAGTTACTTAAGTCTATTGGAGTACCAAATAAAGAAATAAGAGAACTAATCGATGCAAATTTAATTAACACCAAACTTTTAACAAAAATTGCTAAAGATCGAAGGTTTAAGAAAAAAGATGTAGAAGAAATCAAGCCTACCTTCATCAGAATACAAAAAGATTTAATAAAAATAGATGAAAATAACTTAATGCCTGTTACTCAAATACTTTCTTTAAATAAGAGAATAAATAAAGCATACAGAGGACTCCTAAGAGCTAAGAAAGAAATGATTGAAGCTAACCTAAGATTGGTTATATCTATTGCTAAGAAGTATACCAATAGAGGACTTCAGTTCTTAGATTTAATACAGGAAGGAAATATTGGTTTAATGAAAGCAGTTGATAAATTTGAATATAGAAGAGGATATAAATTTTCAACTTATGCAACATGGTGGATAAGACAGGCAATTACAAGATCAATTGCTGACCAAGCTAGAACAATCAGGATTCCTGTTCATATGATAGAAACAATCAATAAACTAAATAGATTATCCAGACAAATGATGCAAGAGATTGGTAGGGAACCAACTCCTGAAGAGATGTCTAAAAGACTTGATATTCCAGAAGATAAAATGAGGAAGGTTATGAAGATAGCCAAAGAACCTATTTCTATGGAAACACCAATAGGCGATGATGAGGATTCAAATCTAGGAGATTTTCTTGAGGATTCATCAATTAACTCTCCAATAGATGATGCTTCAATAAGAAGTCTTAAAGATTCTACTGATGAAATCCTCGCTTCATTAACAGCTAGAGAAGCAAAAGTCTTAAGAATGCGTTTTGGTATTGGTATGAATAATGATCACACTCTTGAAGAAGTAGGCAAGCAATTTGATGTTACAAGAGAAAGAATTAGACAGATTGAAGCTAAGGCTTTAAGAAAATTAAGACACCCTTCAAGATCAGATGTGCTAAAAAGCTTTTTGCACGAGTAAATATCCTTTGTTAAATTATTAAAAGAGTATAGACTACTTTACTCCGTGGGCCTGTAGCTCAGTTGGTTAGAGCAGTGGACTCATAATCCATTGGTCGGAGGTTCGAGTCCTCCCGGGCCCACCATTCTTACGTTCTAATTCTCTTTATATTTTTCAAACCAGGCAAGAATATGGTCAACCTTTGTAATTAGATTTGATGGTCTGCTTGCAATTCCATGCGCTGTATCAGGTATTCGAATCATGGCACTATCAATACCTCTTAGTCTTAGAGCTTGATAGAATTGTTCGGTTTCTGACATTGGTGTACGTCTATCTTCTTCACCTGTTATTAGCATGGTCGGAGTAGTGACATTTCCAACTAATGATAAGGGTGAACGCTTCCAATAATGTTCAACATGCTCCCAAGGCGGTCCCGGAAACTGATGATATATTTGCCCAACCATAGAATCTGCAGTCAAAGGCTTACTTAACCAATTGATGACTGGCTTAGATGCAACTGCTGCATTAAAACGATCAGTTAAACCAACAGCATAAGCAGTACCAATACCACCAGCACTACCACCAGCTATAAAGAGATTATTTTCATCAACAATACCTTTATCAATTAAAGCATCAATACCTGATATATGATCAGCAAAATCTTCTGAGCTGGCATATTTATATTGTAGAAGTAGAGCAAAATCTTCTCCATAAGATTCACTGCCTCTATAGTTATCATAAAAAACAATATACCCAGCTGCTGCCATTATTTGGAGTTCTGCAGAAAAATGAGGACCATAAGCTAGATGAGGCCCACCATGTATTTCAAGAATTAAAGGATATTGTTTTGTTGGATCATAATCGGGGGGAGTAATGTACCATCCTTGAATTTCCTGACCATCAAAAGAAGATTTGTAAACTATTTCATTTACCTCACCAAGTTTTCGATGAGCAAGAAGATCTTCATTAAGCCCTGTTAAAACCTTAAATTTTCCATTCTGCATAATAGCTAAATCTGCAGGACNGTCAGATTGACCATAAGTAAAAGCAATAGTATTTTTGGTAACATGAAATCCACCAGAAATATATGGTCGTCCAATTGTTGTGCCTCCAATGTTTGTTGCTGCCTCGCTTAATTTACCAGTTAATGTAACTTTCCCTACTTTTCTTATACCTCTTTCATCAAAAGTAAAATAAATGGATTGATTGTCTTCTGCCCAGACTATATTTTCTGCATCTCCATCAAGNTTNNCTGAAATNACTCGCATATTTTTNCCTTCTNAATCCATCACAGCAATTCTATTNGGTGTATATGCAAGAGGACGACGCTCTNTTAAATTAAATGCAATCAACTTACCATTAGGTGAAACAACAGGATAATTTTCTTCACCTGATTGAGTAGTAATTTGATCAATTCTCTCATCAGTTACTTTAACTCTATAAATATCAGCTTCACTACTAGCGAGTTCCCAATCATCTGATCGATAGGCTGAAAAGAAAATGCTTTCACTATCAGGGCTCCAAGAAAGCGGCCCATAATGATTGAAATTTCCTGTAGTTAGTTGTCTTGCTGAACCACCTTCTGCCGGCACGATAAATATATGTCGGTAAGACGGTTCTACAATGCCTCTGCCATCATATTGATATCGAGTTGTGGTTACAGTAATTGGTTTTTTTGCCCAGGTAGCGCCTTCTGGTTTTTCTCGTGACTCTACAATAGCGTTACTTTTAGCTTTTACATTCATTGTAAATGCTATCCATTTTCCATCAGGTGACCAAGACAGGCTTGATGGTGATTCTTGCAACTGCGTTATTGCTCTTGTTTCACCACTTTTAAACCAGTACATATGAATTTGTGTTGATCCAGAATTATTTGATAGAAACGCAAGCCTTTCTTGATTTGGTGACCAACGTGGAGAATAAGAATTACCCAACTCAGAATATAGTGGGCGATGATCTTCACCATCTATTTTTATTTGCCAGATATTCGAACGAACTTTATCTTTCATTATGTCNTGTGATTTNCGGACATAGACTATTGCCTTACTATCTGGAGAAACCTGAGGGTCTGAAGCCCACTCAAGCTCAAATACATCCATTGCATCAAAAAAATCATGGCTCTCTTGAGCCTTCATAGGAAATATTGAAAATACCAGTAATGAAAAAAGATAAAGATATATTTTTTTCATAAGATTTAACCTAGATCAAATCTATCCGCATTCATTACTTTATTCCAGGCGGCAATAAAGTCGTTTACAAATTTATCTTTGGAATTATCTTCAGCATACACTTCTGCAATTGCTCTTAATTGTGAATTCGAACCAAACACAAGATCAACTTTTGAAGCAGTCCTTATTTTTTCACCGCTTACTCTATCTGTTGCTTCATAAGAATTTTTGCTTGCTGGTTTCCATTCAACATTCATATCTAAAAGTGTTCTAAAGAAATCATTAGATAAAGTATTTATATCATCTGTGAAAAGACCATGACCATCTGCACTAACTCCAAGTGATCTTAAGCCACCAACTAATACTGTCATTTCAGGGGCAGTCAGACCAAGTAATTGAGCTTTATCAACAAGCATTTCTTCTGGAGTTACAGAAAAATCTGTTTTTAGATAATTCCTAAATCCATCTGCAAGAGGTTCAAGGACTTCAAATGATTCAACATCTGTATGTTTATTCGTTGCATCTCCTCTACCAGATAAAAATGGAACTTCTACTCCAGATGCCTTCTCTATAGCAACATTACCTGCCAAGACTATGACATCAGCAACAGATGCTCCTGTTTCACTTGCTATACCTTCAAGCACACCTAAAACTTTTGTTAATTGTTCTGGTTTATTGGCATCCCAATCCTTCTGTGGTGCAAGTCTTACTCTTGCTCCATTTGCACCGCCTCTCATATCAGAACCTCTAAAAGTTGAAGCACTAGCCCAAGCTGTTTCAATCAATTCTTGGATACTCAGATCACTCGCAAGAATTTTTTCTTTAACTTCTTTAACATCAAAGTCACTATTACCTACTGGAACTGGATCTTGCCAAATAAGATCCTCTTCAGGTACCTCAGGACCAAGATATCTAACTTTTGGACCCATATCACGATGAAGTAACTTAAACCATGCTCTTGCAAAAGCATCGGCAAATTCATCTGGATTCTTATGAAATCTTTCTGATACTTTTCGGTAATCTGGATCTTCTCTCATAGCCATATCCGCAGTTGTCATCATCGTTGGAACGCGTTTTGTATCATCTCCAGCATCTGGCGCAAGATCTTCATCTTTTGGATTTACAATATGCCACTGATTTGCTCCTGCAGGACTTTTTACTAGTTCCCACTCATTATTTAAAAGTAAATCAAAATAACCGTTATCCCATTTGGTAGGGTTTGTTGTCCAAGCTCCTTCGATTCCACTTGTAATTGTGTCACCACCTTTCCCAGAGCCGTGAGCATTCTTCCAGCCAAATCCCATCTCCTCAATTTCAGCTCCTTCGGGCTCTACTCCAACTAAATTTGCATCTCCAGCCCCATGAGCTTTACCAAATGTATGGCCNCCAGCAGTGAGTGCTACAGTTTCAGCATCGTCCATTGCCATCCTTCCAAAAGTTTCTCGAATATCTTTAGCACTAGCTAATGGATCAGGATTNCCATCAGGGCCTTCAGGATTTACATAGATTAAACCCATTTGAACTGCTGCTAGTGGATTCTCTAAATCTCTTTCACCTGTATAACGTTCATTAGCTAACCATTCTTTCTCTATACCCCAATATATATCTTCTTCTGGTGCCCATATATCTGGTCTTCCACCGCCGAAACCAAAGGTTTTTCCTCCCATTGATTCAATGGCGACATTACCTGCAAGGATTAAAAGATCAGCCCAACTTATTTTGTTGCCATATTTTTGTTTAATAGGCCAAAGTAATCTTCTGGCTTTATCAAGATTTCCATTATCGGGCCAGCTATTTAAAGGAGCAAAACGTTGAGCGCCTGTGCCACCACCACCTCGACCATCTCCAGTTCTGTAAGTTCCTGCAGCATGCCATGTCATCCTAATAAAAAAGGGACCATAATGACCATAATCAGCAGGCCACCAATCTTGAGAATCAGTCATTAATGTATTCAAGTCCTTTTTAAGAGCATCATAATCTAGCTTTTTAAACTCTTCTCTATAATCAAAACCCTCACTCATCGGATCAGATTTTTTATCATGCTGATGTAGCATGCTGAGATTCAATTGATTTGGCCACCAATCTTGATTAGATGCAGCGCCAACCGAAGTTTTTTTATTAGGGCCAGATGATACTGGACACTTATTGTCATCACTCATATTTTTACCTTTCTAAATAGAAATAATTTTCTACTTTATTTTAACTGACATTTTGAACAAAAAAATGTGCTTCTGCCATTTTGTATGATCCTTTTAATCTTTTGGCTACATTTTTTACAATCTTTACTCTCTCTATCGTAAACATTTAACTGAATCTTAAAATACCCAGGCTTGGCATCAGCATTAAGATAATCATTTAAGGTAGTTCCGCCAGAATTTATAGCTTTTTTAAGTATTTTCTTGCTATTTTTAAGAATGATTTTGCACTCATCATTAGTAATTGAGGATCCAACCTTTAAAGGAGAGATATTAGAGGAAAATAATATCTCACATGCATAAATATTTCCGATTCCAGAAATTATTCTNTTGTTTAATAAAATTGATTTTATTGTTGCTTTGGANTTTTTAATTTTTTCATGAAGATATTTATAGTCAGCGCTTTTTTCAAAAGGATCTGGTCCATTATTCTCTAATAGTCTATTTCTTTGCCCCCTCTTTATTATCAGAACAAGGCCAAATCTCCTTACATCATTATAGATAAGGTATTTCTTTGAATTAAGAGAGAAGGCAATATGATCATGTTTTCCAAGACTTAGAGTATCAGCAATTCTCAAGTTACCTGTCATTCCAAGATGAATTAAGAGGGAATAGTTATTTGAAAAGTCTATTAAGATATATTTTGCTCTTCTTCTTACACCTTCAATCTTTGTGTTTAAGATATTATCTTTTTTATTCTTATTAAACTTGATTCTTAGGTTATGTTTACTGACGTAAATAGAATTAATTTTTTTCTTAGAAATATAAGGTTCGATTCCTCTTTTTGTAGTTTCTACTTCAGGAAGCTCAGGCACTTAATTAAATTGTTCGTTTATTTTTACAATATCTTCTGGTCTCAACGTGCCAATAGCTTGTTTGTATTGTAATGATGTGACAATAAAACCATATATCGCTTGTGAAAGTCTATTTTGAGTTTCAGAATAATTTTTTTCAGCTTGCAATAAATCAATTAAATTTCTTGAATTTAATTCATATCCCAGCCTCGTTGCTTCTAAAGCATCTTTTGAGCTATCAACAGCCGTTCTTAATGAGACAATATTTAATTCAGCTGTTTTAAGTGCTGTGTATAAGCTTCTAATTTGTTGAACTACACTTCTCTCTATAAGTATCATTTGTTCCTCAGATTTAACTTCTTGTAATAGAGCTTGTCTACGTTGCGAGCTATTAAGACCTGATGTAAAAAGAGGTATAGAGAATTGTATAGAAAATGTTCTATTTTCAGTTTCAGTAGGTATTGAAAAAGGTAAATCAAAATCTGATTCAACTCCATCAAAAGTATACTGTTTGGAAGTCCTTCTACTTGCATTTGCATTTAGATCAACTTTTGGTAAAAAGTTAGCTGTTTTTGATCTAGTATTTGATTCAGCAGCTTCTAATCTATTTTTAGCTTCGATTATTAAGTAATTNGCAACTAAACCTTTATTAACTTCGGAATCNATTTCTTCTAAAGGAGCAATAAACTCATTCTTTTGGTNAAGAGGAGTGATCATTTTTACTTGTCTGCCNACGATTGAATTCAGTTCTTCAAAACTTATATCCACATTACCTTCTGCAAGAACTCGGTCAGATTGAGATCTATTAAAGGCAGATTTAGCTTCAGCTAACTCTATTCTAGATGCAGCACCTGAATTAAATCTTTGCATAACTGCTTGATACTGATTATTTAATGCTTTTTCAGTTGCTTCAGCAGATCTTAATGTTGATTTTGCAGATAAAACTTTAAAGTAAGCTTGCGTCACTCTAATCATTAAATCTTGTTGCTGATAAGCAAACCTAGCTTCAGCTGCTTCATAATTTTGTTTTGCTTGTCTTGTTGCAAACCAAGAATCAAGCCTGAAAATAGGTTGACTTAAATTTAGATTATAACTAAAGGTATTGTAATCATTTTGTAGGACTCTCTCCTGATAATATTCATTCCAGTTTGTTGAGGCAGATAATCTTAATTGTGGTAATAAACCAGATCTTGCTTGGNTTAAATACTCTTTTGAAATTTTTAGATCAGCCTTTTTGGCATTAAAATCAGGATCTTTTTCTAAAGCTTCTTGATAAATAGAAAGCAAATCATTAGCAGTAACGTTGAACGCTAATATAAGTAATAAAAATTTNGTATAAAACTTCATTCTTCCTGAATTAGAGAGTATTCTGCAATATAAGTTCAAGATAAACAATNAAATTACAATTTATAANNTAATGCAAAAGAATAAAATACCTAAAATCTTAATAATTGCTGGTTCAGACTCTGGGGGTGGAGCAGGCATTCAAGCAGATATAAAGGCAGTAACCTATTTCAAGGGTTATGCAACGACAGCAGTAACAGCAATAACCTCACAAAATACTAAAGGTGTACAAGCAATATTCCCAGTACCACTAGATCATATTGATTCACAAATTAACTCTATTCTAGATGACCTTAAGCCTGATGTAATTAAAACTGGAATGCTTGCAGATAAAAGTTTAATAAAAATGATAGCCAATAAAGTTCAAGANAATAAATTAATTATGGATCCTGTGATGGTTGCAACATCTGGAGATGTTTTAGTAGCTGAAGATTGTATTTCGGTGATAAAAGAATATCTTCTACCAAAATCATTTTTAATTACCCCAAATTTATATGAAGCTGAATTACTAAGTAATATAAAAATTACTAGTGTAGATGAACAGATTGAAGCAGCCTTTAGAATACTCGAATTAGGAGCTAAAAATGTATTAGTTAAAGGCGGCCATTCAAAAACTGACTTGATTACAGATGTCTTAGTTCAAGTAGATAAAACAATTAATCGTTTTGAATCAAAAAAAATAGATTCAAAGAATACCCATGGCACTGGTTGCAGTCTTGCCAGCTCTATTGCGTGCTTAATTGGANATGATAATGATTTAAGTCAATCTGTTCAGACAGCAATTAGTTATGTGCAAAANGGTATTTCAANTGCACCTAACTTNGGCTCTGGGAANGGCCCTATATTACATTTTGATGTTTAAAGCAGAANTCAAGGGAGATTCATTAAGTATAGATCTNGCACCAAATAAATCTTCCTCTATTAATGAGAACTTAGTTTTTTTTGGNTTCTTATCTTTANTTTGNCTTACNTTTGGAATTGGTTTTTTCTTTATCGGAGCAACAATGATACTTCCCTTTGCNGGNNTAGAAGTTTTAGCTCTTNTTTTAATTTTAAGAATCAATCGTAAGTGGCTAAACCAGAAGCAGNNCCTTCACCTNGANAANCTATATGTAAAAATNGAAAAAGACGATAAGNAAATGATCTTTGATAGATTTNTATCAAAGTTTNTAGTTGAAGAAAATAANTCAAAAAAANTTNTATACCTNAAATCNAGNAATNAGANNATAGAAATTGGNNCATTTTTNAATGAAGAAGANAAAGAAGANCTNATAAATTTATTAAAGAAGAAAGTNNCNGATTTAAATTTTAGCTAAATGTAAATCNAGTTGNTCATAAANTGGAANACCATCTNGATATNTAGGNTAGCTCTCACCAANTGTTAATGGTTTTAAGTAATCAANNCCTTTNTGAGAAATTCTAAAACCATCNTNAGANATAAAATNTNCAGGAACNGTTTTTTCTTTGTTTGCAATATGCACAAGNTCAGATTCTTTTATNCTCCANGNATATGGNNNATTNCTATCTCTGCATATTACNGGCATNNANCCNNTTTTATTNTNTAAAGCCATATTNGCNGCNGCTTTTCCNACAGNGATTGCTTGCTNAANATCAGTNNTAGAAGAAATATGNCTTGCACTTCTTTGNAAATANTCNGAAACNGACCAATGNTATTTANANTTAAGNTTTTNATCGATTAGNTTAGCNAGTTTTGGNGCAAGACCACCAAGNTGATTATGNCCAAATGAATCTTTTTTNTCAGATGNNGNATAAAATTCNCCATTTTTATTTTTTANTCCTTCNGAAGCNACTATNACTGANTANCCNAANTNTTCTACATCTTTTTGNACTCCGGNAAGAAAAGCTTCTTCATTNAATNNAANTTCNGGNATNAANATTTTATGNACATANGTATTNNNATCATCATNATGNTAACTCAGCTGCAGCGGCTATCCAGCCAGCATGCCTACCCATTACTTCAAGAATGAAAACTTTAGTAGATGTCTTGCACATCGATTTTATGTCTAAAGATGCTTCTTTAGCTGAAGTTGCGATATATTTTGCAACTGAGCCAAAACCAGGACAACTATCAGTGATTGCTAGATCATTATCTATAGTCTTAGGTATAGCGATTGCATTAAGCGAATAATTTAATTTTTTTGCAGCTTCAGAAATCTTATAACAAGTGTCTGCAGAATCATTTCCTCCATTATAAAAAAAATGACCAATAGAATACTTATCTAATTGTTTAAATAAATCTTGATAGAACTTTTCGTCTTCTATTCCTGGGAGTTTATACCTACAAGATCCAAACATACCCCCTGGAGAATCTAGCAGAAGATCAAGTGGCTTTTGTGATTTATTTAAGTCATAAACTTCATCTTCAATTAGTCCAACAATACCATTCTTTCCAACATAGATATGTGCCTCAGGGACTTTTTCTTTAAGCTCGGAAAATAGGCCAAAGGCTGAAGAATTAATTACTGAGGTAACTCCGCCTGACTGAGCATAAAATGCATTTTTCATGCCACTTATCTTATACTCCCTTTATTATAACTAAAAGTATGAAAATTTTTTTTCTTGGAATTTCTGGGACTTTCATGGGTAATCTTGCTCAGATGGCAAAGCATCAAGGCCATGAGGTTTTAGGTGTTGATGATAAAGTTTATCCTCCAATGTCGACAGAATTAAAGAATTCAGGAATTAACTTTTCAGAAGGATATAGAGCTAAAAATTATGATTCTGCTGACTTATATGTGATTGGCAATACAATTTCACGTGGCAATGAAATTCTAGAAAATATACTAAAAAATGAAGATAAGATTATTTCTGGACCAGATTGGCTCTATAAAAATGCTCTAAAAAATAAGAAGGTTATTGCTGTGTCTGGTACTCATGGTAAAACATCAGTTACCTCAATGATTACTCATACATTGATCGATAATCAAGAGGATCCAAGCTATCTAGTAGCAGGTATTCCAAAGGGCCTTAATAAATCTTGGAATTTAACAAATTCTGATTACTTTGTTATTGAGGCAGATGAATATGACACTGCTTATTTTGATAAAAAACCTAAATTTTTCCACTACAGACCACAAATTCTATTAATTAACAACATCGAATTTGATCATGCAGACATATATGAAAATTTAGATCAGATTGAACAGAATTTTATGGAACTTATACAAGAGTTACCAAAAGAATCATTAATTTATATTAATTCTACCGGGATAAGAGAATCTTTTTTGAACGAGGTTAAAAAAAATATAAATATTCGGGCTCAAATAGTTTTTTTTGATGCTGGGACTAAAAATATTCATCAAATAAATAAAAACATAACAATTAAAGGGCTTGAAGGTATTATCTCAGAAAATAAAGTTAGAGAATCTCTAGAAAATTATAAGGGTGTAAAAAGAAGGTATGACATTATTTATGATAGCGAGCATTTTAGAGTAATTGATGATTTTGCTCATCATCCTACTGCCATAAAAGAGACACTCAAAATTACAAAAGAAGATAATCAGGATATAACTTTAATAGTGGAATTAGGTTCGAACTCGATGAGAAAGGGAATTCATGATAATGCTCTAATTGAAATCTTCAAAGAAAATTCTTCTTATGTGGTAAGTGCAAGCCAAGAACAAGAAAAAAAATTCGGAGTGAATGCCAAATCCCTTACCAGAGACATAGTTAACAATCTTTTACAAAAGGGCAAATCTAAAAAAACTATTTTAATGTGTGGAAATAAAAATTTTGAAGGTTTTCAGTCTCTTATTCTTGATTCTTTGATTTAAGCATTATAATTCAGTCAAATGGTGCAAAAATCTAATTCCTCAAAACAAATCAAGGATTTATGTGCCTCTGCCTTAGATGAACTAAAAGCCATAAATATTAATATTTTCGAGGTTGAGAAAATCTCTTCTTTCGCATCATATATTTTAATTGGGACTGGAACTTCTAATAGACATATACAATCTATAGCAAGAAAGGTTATTGATAATTTAAAAGACAATAAGATAAAAGTCCTGGGGATAGAAGGAACAGAATCAAATGAGTGGATTCTAATAGATGCTGGCGATATTCTGGTAAACATAATGACTGAAGATTCAAGAGATCACTATGATCTTGAATCATTATGGAATCGAGCAAAAAGTGATTAAATTAAATTTAATTTATATAAAAAATAGTAAAACAAAATATATTAAAGAATTTGAGAATGATTTAATTACAAGGATAAAACGCCTGATTGAGATAAAAACTATTCCCTTATCGCACAAAAAAAAATTTAGTTCTAATAAAGAGCTTATTAATCATGAAGGTGAGCTTTTTATGAAAGAATTAAAAGATATTGATATATTTTATTGTTTTGATAAAGAAGGAGAAAAATTTAATTCAGAAAATTTTTCAAAACTTATTTTTTCTCAGAACAAGACGATACACTTAATAATTGGAGGAGCATTTGGAATAAGTGCTGATGTAAAGACGAAAGCTAAGAAATTAATTTCATTCTCTGATATGGAATTTTCACATGAAATTTTTAGAATAATGCTCTTAGAGCAAATTTACAGAGCACAGTGCATATTTACTAACCATCCTTATCACCAAAATTGAAAGATAATAGATTTGCAATATACCGAGGAAGAACAAAACTTCTTCTCTCCTTTTTTATCATCATTCTAGCTATCTCTACCGGAAGGTTTTTTTATTTACAGATCATTAAAGGAGGAGAGCTAAGAGATCTTAGAGAGCAAAATATAAATGATTTTGAATATATATATCCTAAAAGAGGAAGAATTTTATCGAAAGATGGAATAGTTCTAGCAGAAGATAGAAAGATATATTCAATTGCCATAGATCTAGAACAGAAGCCCAGCAAAGAATCAATACAGGCTTTTGCAAATATATTTGCTGATAGAGCAACATTTGAGGAGATTGAATCTAAAGTAGAGCAGTCATTGAAATTAAGACGCTCTGAAATTGTTCTATCAACAATAGGTCAAGAAGAATTAGCTAAGTTTCTAGTAAGAGGAGACAGTTTGACAGGTTTTTCTATTATTGAGGATTATGAGCGACAGTATGATCCTCATCCATCTTTTTTTCACGTATTAGGGCATATGGGATATCTTACTGAATCTGATACTGACCACTTTTCTACTAGGATTAATGACTATGATCCTAAGCTATGGAGAAAAGTAGGTAAATCAGGCATTGAGCGGGTGTATGAACATGAATTGCAAGGCAAGCATGGAAAAAAATTCTTTCAAAGGAATGCCAGAGGCGATAGAAGAGTTATAACTAATGAAGAACCATTTTCGGAAGGTGATGAAATTACAATATCTATAGATTATGAAGCTCAGAAATTAGCATATGAGTTAATGCAAGGAAATAAAGGTTCAGTTGTTGTAATTGATTTAAAAGACTTCAGTATTCCTGTTGCTGTAAGTACGCCTTCTATAAGCGCTAATGATCTTAAAGATATATCTAGTTCTCAGTATCAAGAACTTTTGAATGATTCTTCAAGACCTCTTTTCAACCGAGCATTTATGGGTTTATACCCTCCTGGCTCTTCAATAAAACCACTATTCGCAACCTTTGCTATTAGTAATTCATATACAAATTGGGATGAAACAATATTTGATGATGGATTCTTCAGATTTGAAGAAGAGCAAAGAGTATTTAATGCATGGAAAGAGGGTGGTCATGGCTATACAGATTTAAATAAAGCACTAATAGAAAGTTCAAATCCATTTTTCATGAATTTATCTGTAAAGTATGAAAAATCTAAATTTGTTGAATTATTAAAATCTTCTTCATTTGGTTCTAAGTTATGTGAAGATTGTTATCCACATCAATATAGCCCTTTAATTGATGATGCATGGAAAAGAAAAAACTTTGGTAAAGATCTTTTCAAAGGAGATTTCATAAATCTAGGTATTGGCCAAGGCTATATGTTAACAACCCCTTTACATCTTTCATTGATTGCCGGAATGTTAGCTTCTAAAGGTCAGTATAAACTCCCTCATTTAGTGAACAAAAATGATTTAGATTTCTCAATAGATGTTGAAATCGAAGAAGCTGATTGGGTGAAATTAAATCAGGCATTAATTGACGTTGTTTATTCATCGAATGGAACAGGATACAGAATTAAGGCTGGTAATTTAAATCTAGCAGGTAAAAGCGGCACTGCTCAAGTAGTTGATATCGACTCAAGAGAAGAATACGACCAAGTAAGAGAAAATATTAATCTCAGGGATCATGCAATATTTATAGGGTATGCTCCTTTTGATGACCCAAGATATTCAATTGCTGTCATCGTTGAAAATGGTGAGAGTGGAGGAAGGGTCGCAGGCCCAATTGCTAGAGATGTATTAAAGGAATTGCTTAATGATACTTGATCTTCGAACTTCAACAATAATTTTTTGTTTAGCTTTAATAATATTTGTTGGCTCTCTTACAGTTTATTCTGTGACCTCAATAGATATTTATTATTTTATTAGATTTTTATTGATAAATACCTTCGCGATTTTACTAGTGACATTAATTTTCAATCAAATAAATCTTAATCGGATACTTTCTGTTGGCTGGGTACTATTTCTCTTCAATATCATTATTGTCTTGAGCGTAGAATTTTTAGGAAGCGAAGTAAAGGGTTCAAAAAGATGGCTTGATTTTGGTTTTTTAAGCCTGCAGCCTTCAGAATTCATGAAGATAACATTTGCGATATTTGTCATACAGTACCTAAGGTTTTATAGTTTTCAGTTTAATAGCTTTAGGGCAATATTTCTGCTTGGAGTCCTGTTCATTTCCGCTACTCCAATAATTATTCAACCAGATCTTGGGACAGGGTTAGTTTATATACTATTAGGATTGATGCTTTTATTTATATGTGGCATGCACAGAATATATTTTATTGGTATGGCAGGATTAGGAATCTTATTATCTCCAATCATCTATAGTTTTGGTTTAACTGCATATCAAAAAGAGAGAATAATTAGCTGGTTTTCCTCTGATCAGAGTTTATCTGAAAAATGGAATATATTGCAGTCTGAGATAAGTATTGGTTCAGGCGGCTTGTTTGGAGAAGGCTTCCTTAACAGCAAACAGAATGAATTTAATTTCTTACCTGAAGCTGATACAGATTTTATATTCTCAATTTACGCGGAACAATTTGGCTTTTTAGGTGTGTTATCTATCTTTATGCTGCTTGGCCTTTTTATAGTATTAACAACAGTAATATCAATGGAGCAAAAAAGACTTACCGATGATCTATCTCCATATTTTTTAGGAACTTACTTTTGTTTGGTCATCGGATTTAGTTTCTTGCTCAATATATTAATGGTCAGTGGCTTAATTCCTGTAGTAGGTCTTCCATTACCTTTTTTTACTAAGGGCGGTTCATCTCTGTTATGCTTTTCAATGATGATTGGTTTAATTTTTTCATCCAGGAGTTTTTTAAGATGATAAGACTATTGATATTATTTTTTTCGTTTAATGCTTCTTCAGAAATTTTAGAAAGAGCAGACATACAAGAATTTATAGATATGGCAGTTGAAGGCTCAGATCTAAGCCGAGAAGAAATAATAGATTATTTAAAGGATGCAGAGCCATCCAATAGGGCTGTTCAAGCTAGAAGCAATCAGCCAGAAGTAAAGGCAACATGGGATGATTATCTAAGTAAAAGAGTGACTTCTAGGAGAATCAATAATGGAGTATTGTTCTTGAAAGATCACATTGATATATTTGAATCAGCTGAAAAAGATTTTGGAGTTTCAAAATTCTATATTGCTTCAATAATAGGAATGGAAACAAATTATGGCAGTTATTATGGTTCTTATAACCCATTAGACACAATTTTTACAAGAGCATTTGAACCAAATAGTAGTTTTTGGCAAAAAGAGCTAATACAACTATTCATTTTGTCTAAAAGATATAAGCTAAACCCAAAAAAAATAAAGAGTTCATGGTCTGGCGCAATTGGTCTAGGCCAATTTATACCTTCTAGTTACAATGCCTATGGTGTGGACTATGATCTTAATGGTATTGTTGATTTATTAGGCTCGAAAGAAGATGGTATCGCAAGTGTTGCTAATTACTTGCAGGCTAATGGCTGGGTTAAAGGAAAGATTGCTGCAATTCAAATTGATTTTAATGGAGATTTCATTAATTTAAGTGAAGATCAAATAAATGAACTAAATTTACCATTTGAGCTCAATAACTTTAGAACAAAAATTTATGCAGAAGAGCTGAAGAAAGCTGGGTTTGATTTTGAGGAAAAATATTTATCTTTAATTTCACCTATCTTGGTCCAACAAAAAGATTTAACAAAACTTTATTTAGGATTTGACAATTTTAGGGTTATAACTAAATATAATCGAAGTAGTAAATATGCTTTAGCTGTCCATCAGCTTGCAATGGAAATTTCAAATAAATTTTATGAATAAGATCAAGTTTATATTCCTAACCTTTCTAAGCATTAATTTATCAGCTGCAATACCTAATCCACCTGATCTAGGTATAGGCAGTTATATCCTTTATGAGCCAAATACTAAAAAAGTTTTGGCAAGCTTTAATGCTGATGCTCCTGTTGAACCTGCTAGCTTGACTAAATTAATGACAAGCTATGTTGTTGCAGACTTTATAGAAAAAGATTTCATATCTTTAACTGATACTCCAAAAATTTCAATAAATGCATGGAAAACTCCTGGATCTAGAATGTTTATTAGAGAGAGTACCAAAGTACCAGTACAAGAATTAATCAAAGGAATGATTATTCAATCCGGTAATGACGCAAGTGTAGCACTAGCAGAACATGTAGCGGGAAGCGAAGAGGATTTTACATATTTAATGAATGAGCAGGCTAAGGAACTTGGAATGGAAAATACCTCTTTTAATAATGCATCAGGTTTACCTGATCCGTTGAACGTTACATCAGCATATGACTTAGCAATATTAACAGGGGAACTAATTAAAAATTTTCCAGAGCACTATAGACATTATTCCCAAAAATCTTTCACTTATGCTGGCATAGCTCAAAAAAATAGAAATCAACTTCTATGGAGAGATAATGCTAGTGTAACTTTCGACGGTGTGAAAACTGGTTATACCCAATCAGCAGGCTACTGTCTTGTGGGGTCTGCCGTTAAAGATGGTATGAGATTAGTGGCAGTAGTCTTAGGAAGTGGAGATGATAAAAGGTTTAATGATGTATCTAATTTAATGGTATATGGATTTAGGTACTTTAAAACAGAAAAATTATTTGAAAAAAATGATCCCCTTAAATCAGTTCAAGTCATTGCAGGCAAAAGAGATAATGTAAACATAGGAATACCTGAAGATGTTGTCTTAACATTGCAAAGAGATCAAAGGGATTCTCTAAGATATGAAGTGACAGCAGACACAACAGTACTTGCTCCTGTTAATTCAATGGATAAGGCAGGAACAGTTAAGGTATTTGATGGAGACAATAATATTATTTATCAGTCTGATTTAATCTATCTAGAATCTGTTGAAGAGCTAGGCTTTTTTCAAAGAATAATTGCGATTATTTGGAATTGGATTAAATCTTTATTCAATTAAGCAGATAACTCTAAAACTATATCTTTTGCCCGGATCCATGGGTCTCCATCAATGATCCCTTTTAAACTTTTATCTGCTATATCAAGCATAATAATTGATTGTTTGATTTGCTGATGTGAAATTCTTTTTGATAATGCTTCATACCATTTAATTTGATTATCCCAGATATTAAGAGATCTAAGATTACCATTATTCTCTTTCAGTGATCTTAAGGCTTGGCAATCTCTTGCTAGAATCCATATAAGTAGAGCAATTGAATTTCTATCATTACTCTTCATAGACTCAAGGATATCGACAGCTTGATTAGCTTCCCTTTTGCTTATGTGTTCAATTAACCTTGAACTTTTTCTAATTCCATTATTATTAAAAATGTTTAAAATTTCCTCTTCATTTTTTAAATTAAGAACCTTGAGGATTTCAAGGTCATTAGCTAGCAAAGAAAAATTGCCCTCATATAAATTAATTAGATTACTTATGTTTTTATCATTATTAACAATACTTGGTAGATTAGCTTTTAAAAAATCTCTTACATTTGAATCATAATTCATTGAACACTCTACAATATGTGCGGTAGATTCAAAAATTGGAATAACATCTTTTAAAATAGTTTTTCTAGGTATGCTCTTAACCTCAATGAATATAAAATTATCAGTATTTGCTTCAGATATAGTCTGAAATAGCTGAATTAAACCTTTATTTAAACGATTTTTATCTAAATTAATAAACACAGCTTTTTTTTCATTAAAAAGACTATTAGACAGTATTGCTTGATGAAAGTTTTGCTCAAAACCTTCCTGTTCCATGTTTAAATATACTTTTTCTATCATTCTTAAGTCTTCTTTTGCTAGAGCATGATTTTTTACTCTGACTAACAGGGCAGGCTCTTCGCCAAATATGAAGAACTTTTTATTAGAGAAGTTGTTTAACTCTAAGAATTTATTTATATCAGTATTCGACTCAGGCATTTTTTAATAGAATTGTACAGAAATCATCTAGCAGCATCTCTCTCAATCTTTTATTTTCTTCTTCTGCCATGTTGCTGGAAATATAATTTGTCGTATTTACTCTTGAAGACTCCATATACATCACTTCTTCTGAACCTTCGACCTCAACTGACAATTTAGCATTAATTTTAGTATTAAATTCTAAGCCTTCACTAGTAATGTTTTCTGCAAATCCAGTAACACTTAAATCATAGAGTTTAAAATTAGTATCTAATTTGCTTAAGCATTTTTTAAAGTGAAATTTATCTGAATTTGTGAAGGTCCCATCAAAATCAACTGTACCTTTAATTTCCTGGAAAGATGAACAGCCAGAGAGAACTATTAGAAATATAAAATTACGTATAAACAAAGTTAATTAATTTATTTTTAATAAAAATTATCTTAATTATATTCTTATTTTCTAAATGTCTGGCTACATTTTCATTTGTTAATGCTATTTCTTTTGCTTGTTGCTCATCTAAGTCTATTGGCATCAAAATGTTTGCTCTCAACTTTCCATTAACTTGGATAAGATAATTTGAATCTGAAAAATTAGTACTAAAGAAACTATCATTAGGCCATTTTGCTTCTGAAATATCTTTCTTTAACACTTCTTCATATAATTTTTCACAGATATGTGGAGCTATTGGGTATAGGGCTAGTAATAAAAAATCATAGACGCTGAAGAGCTCTTCTTTTGTACAATTAATGTTCTTTCCATCAATGCGTTTATTAATAGTATTTAAAATCTCCATGCAGGATGAGACAACAGTATTCAAGTTAAGTCTTTTTTCATAGTCATCATTTATTTTTTTAAATAATTTTTTGCAGTCATTCAGTAGGCTGTTTTCACTCTCTTTAAATCTATCTTCATCAATTTCATTAATATTTATTGATAGATTCCAAAGCCGCTTGAGAAATTTATGGCATCCCTCTAATCCATTATCTGACCATTCAAGTGATTGTTCAGGGGGGCTAGCAAAAATCATGAAAGTTCTTATTGAGTCGGCTCCATAATCTATTACATATTGTTTTGGATCTACTGTATTACCCTTAGATTTTGACATTTTTGCACCATCTTTTAGTACCATGCCTTGTGTTAGAAGTTTTTTAAACGGTTCATCTCCTTTAACTATACCCATATCTCGCAATGCTTTAAAAAAGAAACGGGAATAAAGTAAATGTAGAATAGCATGTTCTACCCCACCAATATAAAGGTCTACTGGCAACCAATAATCTGTATTTTCATCAAATATTTCATTTTTATTAGTAGCTGATGTATATCTAGCAAAATACCAGGATGATTCCATAAAAGTATCAAATGTATCTGTCTCTCTTTCAAAATTATCTTCAAGTTTTTTAAATTTTTCATTCTGATGAAGAGGGGCATAAGTACCATCTTGAGATATAGGCAATTCAACTGGGAGATTCTTGCTAGGCATAGCTTTTCCATCTTTATAGATTATTGGAATCGGACAACCCCAATATCTCTGTCTGCTAATACCCCAATCTCTTAATCTATATTGATACAAAAATTTAGCAGCATTTTGTTTTTCTAATTCTTTAGCTATTGCATGAAAAGCTTTATCTGAATCAAGACCATCAAAATCTTGTGAATTTACGAGCTGTCCTTTACCGGAGTATGGAAGCTCTTCTTCGGAGTCTACTACTCTCGTTATTGGTATTTTGTATTTTGTTGCAAATTCAAAATCTCTTTCATCATGGCCAGGAACCCCCATGATGGCACCTGTACCATAATCCATTACCACATAATTTATTATCCATACAGGCACTTTTTTACCTGTAATAGGATGAATAATATCAAGTTCTGTTTTAAAACCTAGCTTCTCTGCTTTAGCTAGATCTGCTTCAGCAGATGATACATTTTTAATATCTGCAAGGAACTTGGTCAAATTTTCATTATTTTTTGATAGCTCCTTAACAATAGGATGATTAGGTGAAATGCCAAAAAAAGTTACTCCAAATAAGGTGTCTGGCCTAGTTGTAAAAGCGTTTATCTTTTTACCATTATCTGTTGTGAAACTAATTTCTACCCCTTTTGATTTTCCAATCCAATTTTTTTGCATATTGATAACATTTTCAGGCCAATCTATGCTTTCTAAACTTTCCTCTAATTCATCTACATAATCTGTTATTTTTAAAAACCAGGTATCTATTTCTTTTAATTCAACTTTGGCTCCTGTCCGCCATCCTTTGCCATCTATGACTTGTTCATTTGCAAGGACTGTTTCATCAATAGGATCCCAATTCACAAGTGATTTTTTACGGTAAGCTAGCCCTTTCTCATAAAATTTAAGAAAAAGTTCTTGTTCAAATTTATAGTAAGAAATATCCGAAGTATTTAATTCCTTTGACCAATCATAACTAAAACCCAGCGATTTCAATTGTTCACGCATATTGGTTATATTTTTTTCAGTCCAGTCTTTAGGATGAATATTTTTTCCTTTTGCAGCATTTTCAGCAGGCAGTCCAAAAGCATCCCAACCCATAGGTTGTAAAACATTAAAGCCTTTAAGTCTTTTATATCTTGAGACAGCATCACCAATTGCATAATTTCTAACATGACCCATATGTAAGTCTCCTGATGGATATGGAAGCATTGATAAGCAATAATACTTTGGTTTTTTCTTATCTATATTTACTGTGAACGTATTAGATTTTTCCCATTTTGATTGGATATCTTTTTCAATTTCTGAATGTCTATATTCTATTTTCATTTATATCAATTCTTCTTCTAGGTATTTAATGTAATAGTCAACATTTTTGAATTTACTATCTTCAAGGATACGCAAATGTAGCTCTTTATTAGTTTTTATTCCACTTATAACTAGTTCATTTAATGCCATTTCCATTTTATTTATGGTTTTGTCTCTATCTCTATCTTTAACTATAACTTCAGCTATTAAAGAATCGTAATTCGTAGGGACTTTATAGCCACTATATATCTGTGATTCAAATCTTACATGATATCCACCAGGTCGGTGTACATTTTCGATTACTCCTGGTGATGGAATAAACGTTTCAGGATCTTCTGCATTAATACGACACTGCATTGCATGACCGTTCACTTTTATATCATCTTGCTCCATCTTAAATTGACCTTCTAAAGCTAAAATTAATTGTGATTGCACTAAATCAATTCCTGTAATCATTTCAGTTACCGTATGTTCAACTTGTATTCTTGTATTCATCTCAATAAAGAAGAATTGGCCATCTTCATAAAGGAATTCTAATGTACCAGCACCCTCATAACTTATTTCTTCACATGCTTTGACACATATATTTTGTATTTCATCTAATTTTTCTCGTGGAATATTCAAGGCTGGCGCTTCTTCTAAAATTTTTTGATATTTTCTTTGTAGAGAACAATCTCGTGAGTAAAGGTGAATAGCCTTACCTTTTCCATCACCGAATATTTGTATTTCAATATGTCTAGGTTTGCCAAGAAACTTTTCTATGAATACCTTATCATTACCAAATGCTAGTTTTGCTTCATTTTGAGCACTGACTATGGAATCCCATAGTTCATTTTCATTATTTACTATGCGCATTCCTTTTCCGCCACCACCAGAAGTTGCTTTAACTATTACTGGATAACCTATTTCTCTAACAATTGGCCTAATTTGCTCGTTTGATTGAATATCTCCAGAGTATCCAGGTACTATGGGTATTCCAAGAGAGACAACTAATTCTTTTGCTTTTATTTTATCTCCCATAATTTCAATTACTTTTGGGTCTGGACCTATAAATTTAAATCCAGATTGATTACATTTTTCTGCAAAAGATGCATTTTCAGCAAGAAAACCATATCCAGGGTATATTGCATCTACATTTGCTAATTCTGCAGCAGCAATTATTGCAGCTTCATTTAGATAGCTATCTCTAGCAGGTCCAGGACCTATACATATTGCTTCATCTGAAAGTTTTAAATGCTTTTGGTCTCTATCGACAGTTGAATAGACTGAAGCAACTTTATAACCAAGTTCTTTAGCAGCTCTTAGTGCTCTAATTGCAATCACTCCTCTATTTGCAATTAGTATTTTTTTAGTTTCTTTCAATGGAGATTAAGGTTTGATTGAATTCGACTGGTTCGCCATCTTCTATATCAACAGAAACTACTGTTCCATCAAATTCTGATTTGACTTGATTCATCATTTTCATGGCCTCAATAATACAGACAGTATCACCTTTCTTAACTTCTTGGCCTACCAGAACGAATGGTTCTTTATCAGGGGCAGGTTTTCTATAGAAAGTTCCAACCATAGGAGAAGTAATAACATCAAGGTTAGTAAAATCATCTGCTTCAATATCATCCTCTGATTTTGTTGCCTTGCTTGACTGTCTAGCAACTGATTGGACTATATGTTTTTCCTTCTTTCTGTTAATTCTTACGCTTTCTTCACCTTCTTTAACTTCAATTTCATTTAAATCTGACTCTTGAAGCATTTCAATGAGTTTTTTTATCTTTCTAAGATCCATCCTTTCCCCTTATTATTTTTGTTAATGCAAATTCATAACCATCTAAACCAAAGCCAACAATAGAGCCTATGGCAATATCACTAAAGAAAGAGTGATGTCTAAATTCTTCTCTAGCATAAATATTGCTTATATGTACCTCATAAAAGGGCAATTTTACAGAAAGTATGGCATCTCTTATGGCGATATTAGTATGTGTATGCGCTCCAAAGTTAAAAATACCATAATTATACTTTTCACTCTTATTTGAATGAATTTTTTCTATTATTTCTTTTTCAGAATTACTCTGAAAAAAATGGAGCTCAGCGCCACTTTTTAGTGAATTCAACCTATTTTCAAGATCCTTTAGTGATTCATTGCCATATAAATCTGTCTCTCGTTTACCAAGCATATTTAGGTTTACACCATTTACTATTAAAATTTTCATTTTTTGATTTTAGATGAAATTAACTACATATTCAATGAATTTAGATACATTTTAACAACAAATATATAACAAAACTAAATAAATTAAGCCAATTTTAGATACTAGAAATAAAGAAATTAAATGAAATTTCTATTGAAAAATTTTAACTAGGTTATACTTAACCCCCTTACACAAAATAACATGCGAAAAACACTGTTTCCAAGAGTTAGACCTAGAAGACTAAGGTTGAATGAAACAATTAGAGATCTAGTCTCTGAAACTAGCATTAATAAGTCTAAACTTATCCAACCTTTGTTTGTTTCTGGAACCCTAAAAAAGAAGGAAGGAATTATAACAATGCCTGGTCAGTACCTCTATTCTCAAGATGATCTTTTATCTGAAATAGATGAATTAACAAATTTAGGCATTAATACAATTGCACTATTCCCGAACATAGATAGTGATCTTAAGGATCAATCAGGCACCGAAGCATTGAAAGAAGATAATCTAATTTGCAAGACTGTAAGAAAAATAAAGGACCGTTTCCCTAAATTGGTTGTCATTACAGATGTAGCTTTAGATCCTTATACGTCTTCAGGGCATGATGGAGTCATATTGAATGGTAAAGTTGATAATGATCAGACTCTAGAAGCATTAATAAAAATGTCTGTCAATTTAGCTTCATCAGGTGCCGATATTCTTGCTCCTTCTGACATGATGGATGGAAGAATCGGTAAAATAAGGGATTCATTAGAAGTTAATAATTTTAAAGACACCATTTTATTAAGCTATGCAGCTAAATATGCATCAAACTTCTATGGCCCATTTAGGGACGCTGTTGGCTCTAAACAAATAGATGGCATTTCAAAGAAAACATATCAGATGGATTCAAAGAATCTTAAAGAAGCACATAAAGAAACATTACTAGATATAAGTGAGGGAGCCGACATTATAATGGTGAAGCCAGCAATGCCTTACTTAGATGTAATAAATGACCTTCATCAAGAAATTAATGTTCCAATTTTTGCATATCAAGTGAGCGGAGAGTACTCAATGTTAAAAATGGGTATTGACAAAAAAATATTTGACCATAATGTTATCCCTGAGACATTAATAAGTCTTTTCAGAGCGGGCTCATCTTCAGTGATTACTTATTTTGCAAGATGGACCGCAGAAAATTATGACAATATCAGTTGATAAAGAAACTTTTTCTAGTGAGGTGCTACAGAATAATAAGTTGGTGCTTGTAGATTTCTGGGCTGAGTGGTGCGGTCCTTGTAAACAGATTGCTCCAAGGCTAGATGAAATATCAGAGAAATATTCTGAGAACTTATCAGTATGTAAAGTCGATGTAGATTCAAACAGAGAACTAGCGTTACAGTACAATGTTAGAAGCATTCCTTCTTTGATGATTTTTAAAGAAGGAGAAATGATAGACAGTTTAATGGGAGCTGTCAGCCTAGAAGAATTAGAGGATTTAGTTACTAGAAACTTTTAAATCGATCTAAAATGATTTAGAGTAATCTTTTAGAGACTTCAGACTCCCTTCACAATTCAATTTAAAAACTTATGAACACATTAGAATTAAAACAAAAAAATACGAAAGAACTGCTAGCTATAGCAGAAGAATATGGCCTTAAGCATGTTTCGAGACAAAAAAAGGCCGATATAATTTTTAATATCCTTAAAACTATATCTAAAGACGGAAAAGACCTATTAGGCGGTGGAATTCTAGAAACTTTACCAGATGGTTTTGGCTTTTTAAGATCTCCATGGGGCTCTTATCTCGCTGGTCCAGATGATGTTTATGTATCTCCAAGCCAGATTAGGAAATTCAACTTAAGAACAGGTGACTTTGTTATTGGTAAAATAAGGCCTCCAAGAGAACAAGAAAGATATTTTGCATTGGTCCAAGTTGATACTATTAACGATAATGAACCTTCTAAGACACAAGAAAAAATTGCATTTGAAAATTTAACGCCATTATTTCCAGACGATCGTTTTAGATTAGAAACTGGTTCAGGTAGTTCTGTAGATATCTCTCCAAGAATAATTGATCTTGTAGCACCTATAGGAAAAGGTCAGAGAGGTTTAATTGTTTCACCACCAAAAGCAGGTAAAACTTTACTATTGCAGAACTTAGCACAGTCAATTGTAAAAAATAGCCCAGAAGCACACGTAATTGTTCTGTTAATTGATGAGAGACCAGAAGAAGTAACAGATATGCAAAGAACTGTAGATGCAGAAGTTGTTGCAAGTACATTTGATGAGTCTCCGCAGAGACATGTTCAAGTTGCAGACCTTGTTATAGAAAAAGCAAAGCGACTTGTAGAACACAAAAAAGATGTAGTCATTCTTTTAGACTCAATTACTAGATTAGGCAGAGCATACAATACAGTTCAACCTGCGAGCGGAAAGATACTTTCAGGCGGGGTTGATTCAAATGCTCTTGAGAGGCCTAAAAGATTCTATGGAGCTGCAAGAAATATTGAAGAAGGCGGAAGTCTGACAATTATTGCTACAGCACTAGTTGAAACAGGCTCTAAAATGGATGATGTAATCTATGAAGAGTTCAAAGGAACAGGGAATATGGAAGTACATCTTGAGAGAAAAATTGCTGAAAGAAAGGTTTTTCCAGCGATTAATATTCTTAGATCTGGCACAAGAAGAGAAGATCTTCTAGTTGATAAAGATGAACTTACCCGTGTCCATATGTTAAGAAAAGTTCTAAGTGAACAAGAAGAAGTTGCTGCTACAGAATTCTTAATTTCAAAACTTAAAAATACAAAAACAAATGAAGAATTTTTTGCTTCAATGACTAAATCTAAAGCGAAGAAATAGTTTTTTTGATCGAGTTTTCTAGGTCATCAGAGAAATAATCTAGCATATGAGCCTTATATCCTAATGAATGGATACTATTGATTATTCTATTAGATATTCCAAAGAAGATAGCTTTACTTTGGTCGCAATGTATCTCTTGAAAATATATTTCGGCTGAAAAATTACTTGGAAATATTATGGCATCAGCTTTATAAAAATTTTCTCGGATGTTTTCATATGATTCAAACTTAATTCTCTTATAGCAAGCTATCTCTTTTACTTTCAGACCTCTTTCTATCAAGTAATCGGAAATTTTTGTTAAGCCTTCTTGACCCTTTACAACTAGATAACTTGGATTTATGCCTCTAGATTGCTCAAGAAGCTCAATCAAACCTTCAGAACTAGGAGATTTAGGAATTAAAGAAGCTAATCCCTTTGATTCAAGAGTTGCACTAGTGGCTTGGCCCATTGAGTAAATCTGTTTGTTCGCTAGCAAAGCATGATCTTTAAAAAAATCTACAGCAGGGCTACTTTGAAAAATAATTTCAGTAAAATCATCGTTTTCTAAATTATAGTTAATCGGTTCTAGCTTAAATAAAGGAATATTTTTTATGGATACTGCTTCTAAAAATCTTAAAGTGTTCTCTGCTTTTGTATCAATTATGTTCATTAAGCAACTCCAAACCATTTTTGCTATTTAACATTCTGACCGCATCAGTAATAGCTGTATCAATATCATCAGATTTGCCATCAAAAGAAATATATTTGTTCAATCCATATACCTCACCTTTGATTATTTTATTTATACCTTTTGGTCCAACATGATTAGCTCTAACTGCAATTGCAGAATTACACCCAGCATTAATTTTTTCTAAAAATTTTTTTTCCATTTCAGTTTCATCATGAATTACTCTCTGAAGAAAATTTTGCTTCCATTCTAAAATAAATTCTTTTGCGTACTCATTGTCTGGCTTATATTGAACGGCTAGTACACCTTGACCTGCACATGAAAGATGGTCTAGTTCTATATAATTTAAATCTTCATCTAATTTCAGCCTTTGACACCCTGCTTCAGCAAGAATAATGCAATCATAAACACCCTTATTTAACTTATCTATTCTCGTATTAACATTTCCACTAAGAGGCACAACATTCTCAGCTCCAAGATGGAATTTTGCTTGCAATTTTCTCCTTAAGCTAGAGGTGCCTAATTTCATATCTTGTTCAAAGAAAGGATCAGCTCCATTTTTAAAAATTAACAGATCTGATCTTGATTTTGGGCCAAAGAAAAAATGATCTAATTCTGGATGTTTAGATGCAGCCATATCTTTCGCAGAATGTATGGCAACATCTGCTTCATCGTCTAATAAACACTTTTCTATATCCTTAACAAAGTGTGCTTTATCAAATAGTACTTCACCCATAGCACTTTTTTTATCGCCCTCGGTCTTTATTTCAACGATCTCAGCAGGTTCTTTAGACACCCAACTTTCAAAAAAAGATGTTTGGGCTAAAGCTAGTTTTGAAGATCTAGTCGCTATTCTCATTTTTGATTTGATAAAGTCGTCCTGTAGAATCTCCTGAAGAAGCTTCTTTCAAAAGTTTCATATCCTCATGATAAACCTCTTCGTCATAAGAATTCATTTCAATAAAAATATAAGCGCCATTTTTTACAAATTTTTCTATTATTTTTGGTAAAAGTGTATTGATATAATCCTTATTATAAGGAGGATCTAAGAATATTAAGTCGAATTTAATATCCTTAACTCTACGTATATAATTTTCAGCGCTTTGACGATGCAGTTTAACTTCCTCAAGTAAATTTAATTCTAAGCAATTCTTCTTAAGACAGTTATAAATATCTTGATTTTGTTCAACAAAAGTTACGTTTTTAGCACCATTAGATAAAGCTTCTAATCCTAATGCACCACTTCCTGCAAAAAGATCAAGACACATAAGATCATCAATAGCCGGCCTTAGCCAAGAAAATAGTTGTTCTCTCATTTTAGCCGGAGTAGGCCTTAAATTTTTATTATCAGATGTTTTTAAATTCCTACCACCAATTTTTCCTGAGATTATTCGAATATTAGGCATTATCTATTACATTCGTTTTTTTTGCAGATCAGTCTGCCGTCTTTCTCAAAGAGTTCTCCTTCATCTAGGAACATTTTACATTTTTCACATTGAGCCATATTTTTTACATTAGAATTATTTTTTGCAGATACTATTAGGCTCATAACAAATTTTTTTACGATATATCTAATGAGAAAATATGCTATTGGAGCCAGAACTCCAGCAATGAGAAAATTCATTTTAGTTAGATTCAAATGCTATGATTTCATCTGCATATTCATCATAGCCTAGCTTTTCATAAGCTTCTTTCATTATTCTAAGAGCTCGATCTTTTTCACTTGAATCAGGTATATTCTTTAATACATAGTTTGCCCTATTAAGAGCACCAAGATAGGCACCTCTTTTCAGGTAATATTCCGCTCCATCTAATTCACTGCTTGCAATAAGATTTCTTAAAAATATTAATCTCTCTCTAGCAACATCTACGTATTCACTTTCTGGATATCTAATCATGAACTCAGTTAAATCTGCATAAGATTTCATTGCAGTAGAAACATCTCTCTTCGAAAGATCTAATGAAAAGACACTACTCAACAAACCGTCATCTTCATAATATCCTGTCATACCTCTCATAAAGTAAGCGTAATCAATGTTTGTATTTCGTGGATAAAGGCGAATGAATTTTTCTGACGCAGCATATGCATTGTCATAATCACCACTCATATAGAATGCATATATTAGATCTGCACGAGCTTGTTCCGCATATACTCCAAATGGATAAAACCTCTCTATTCTGCTTAGAGATTCAACAGCACCAATGAAATTCTTTGCATTAATTCTATCTTGGGACTGCTTATAGAGGAGTACTTCTGGTTCTTCTCTTTCTTCTTCCTGGATGCTAGAGCAACCACCAATTATAAGTAGAGCCAATAAAGTTAAAGTAAATTTATTTTTCATGAAAATTATTTATATGCATTAAACTAAAAAACAATGATATCAAAAAGATTCCAAATTGACGAAGAGAATGCTAATAATCGCATTGATATCTTTCTTTCTAGAAACTTTGACTCATTATCAAGAGGAATAGTTCAAGGTTTAATTGATGAAGGTAAAGTTCTTGTAAATGGAAAGAAAGTGGAACGAGACTATAAGACAAAGATTGATGATCAAATTGAAATCGAATTCGACCTAGAAACAAATAATGCAGATCTTCCACAAGATATTAAGTTAAATATTATTTTTGAAAACAATGATTTTCTGATTATCGATAAATATGCAGGGTTAACAGTTCATCCCGGAGCAGGACAAAAAGACTCAACACTGATAAATGGGTTGCTGCACATATATCCTGATCAGAAAAAAATACCTAGATATGGGGTAGTGCATAGGTTAGATAAAGATACAAGCGGTCTAATGATTATTGCTAGAACACTAGAATCACATACAAATCTAACTGATCTTATACAAACAAGAAAAATAAAAAGAAATTACTATGCTTTAGTTCATGGACAGCCAATAGCTGGCAATACAATAGATAAACCTATTGGAAGGCATCCAAAAAATAGGCTGTTATTTTGCGTTAAAGAAGGTGGTAGGGAAGCAGTCACCCATTTTAAGGTCCATAAAAAGTTTAAAAATTTTTCATTATTAGATATTTCTTTAGAAACAGGACGAACTCATCAGATTAGAGTTCATATGCAGCATATTGGTTATCCCATAGCTGGAGATCAATCTTATTGCAGAATACAAAATTGGAAAAATAGTACAGAAAATGAAATCAATGCCTTAAATAGTCTTGGAAGGCAATCTCTGCATGCATATAAACTTGAATTCATTTATCAAGATAAAGGGTTTAGTTTTTCATCCAACATGCCAGAAGAATTACAAAGAGTAATAGATCAGTTATGAAAGAAATAATTATAGATGGATTCAGAATGATGCAAGTTTCTGAAAATCCAAAAATTTTAGTTTCATTAAAATCAAAATTAGATTTCTCAGCTTTAAGCATTTCAGAAAAGGAAGCACTATTAAAAAAACATTTTAAAATTGATAGTTATAAAGATTTTCAACAATCGCATGGAGATAATATTTTTGGCATTGATGGGGCGTCATTTTCATTCGATGGATTCTATGCAAGCCAAAAAAACGAAGCATATGGCATTAAAACAGCTGATTGCATACCTTTAATTTTATGGAATCCTAAAAAAACTATATTGTTTGGTTTGCATTGTGGTTGGCGTGGAATATTAAGTGGAATAATTGAGAAAGCTTTGAGCTCAAACCCAGGCATAGAAGTAACTCACGCTTTTGTTGGGCCCCATATTTCTTATAAGAATTTTGAGGTAAAAAAAGATTTTGTTGAGGCATTTGCTTCATCAAAGATTGATATAGATCAATTTATTACAAGAAATGATGGAAAAACTTATATGAATTTAAGGTCTTTATGTGACAAAAAACTAACTAAATATGGCATTAAAATAATTAATGAATCTTCACTCTGTTCATACGAAAATGAGGATAGTTTATTTTCATGGAGAAGAGATAAAGAGAAATCACTTCGAAACGTTTGTCTGTCTTGGTTTTAAACCATAAAATAATTGTAAATAATGCTTTCCTTTTTAACTTAAATCGATATACTTGATGGTTTCCCCACAGAGATGGGGCAGATCTGATTGAGAACAATTAGTCACTCGTGTGAGTGCCCAAAAAAAATCCATCTTCATGATGGAAAAAAAATTTCTACCTTTTTGGTAGATAACAGTTTATTTGAAGAGTTTGATCATGGCTCAGATTGAACGCTGGCGGCAGACCTCATACATGCAAGTCGAACGAGAAAGTATCTTCGGATACGAGTAAAGTGGCGGACGGGTGAGTAATACATAGGAATCTACCCAATGGAGGGGGATAGCTCGAGGAAACTCGAATTAATACCGCATAATCTCTATGGAGCAAAGGGGGGCTTCGGCTCCTGCCAATGGATGAGCCTATGCAAGATTAGCTTGTTGGTAAGGTAATGGCTTACCAAGGCAACGATCTTTAGCTGGTTTGAGAGGATGACCAGCCACATCGGGACTGAGACACGGCCCGGACTTCTACGGAAGGCAGCAGTAGGGAATATTGGACAATGAGCGAAAGCTTGATCCAGCTATGCCGC
>NZGL01000013.1 GCA_002690945.1 Gammaproteobacteria bacterium
CAGAAGCAGAAGCACCAGCAGAAGCAGAAGCACCAGCAGAAGCAGAAGCACCAGCAGAAGCACCAGCAGAAGCAGAAGCAGAAGCAGAAGCTTCAACAGAAGAAGGGACTAAAGAGTAATGAAAGAAACAAGATATAAAAAAGATTTAGTAGAATTTGATACCGAAAAAGTCTACAGCTTTGATGAAGCATTAGATTTTCTTGGTGACCAACCTAAAAGAAAATTTACTGAATCTGTGGATGTTGCCATTAAGCTTGGCATCGATGCTAAGAAATCTGATCAAAATGTAAGAGGATCACTTACTCTGCCTCATTCCTTAGGTAAAAAAATAAAGGTTGCAGTTTTTGTAGATGATGATAAAACAGCTGAAGCAAAAGAGGCAGGTGCTGACTTTATTGGTGCTGATGACCTTATAGAAAAGTATAAAGATGGAAATATAGACTTTGATGTTGCTGTTACAACTCCATCAATGATGAAAGTTGTTAGTAAGCTTGCAAAAGTACTAGGGCCCAAAGGATTAATGCCAAACCCAAAATCAGGTACAGTGACAGACAATATAGAACAGGCCATTAAAGATGTTAAACATGGTCAGGTAAGGTTTAAAACTGAACAAGCAGGCGTAGTTCAAGGAACAATAGCAAACTCTTCCATGGAGAAAGAAAAGGTTAAAGAGAATCTTGACTCTTTTATAACAGAGTTAAAAAGGTTAAAACCCGCATCTTCAAAGGGAATATACATAAAAGCAATTTATCTCTCGACAACAATGGGTCCAGGGTATAGAATTGACGTCTCTCAATTTTGAGACATCGAAGACTGAAGGTGCATAAGCTTAATTTCCTTCATAGATAGTTTCATAAACTTCTAGTCTTCGTATTTATTTTAAAATTTTTTGTTATGGCATTAACTTTAGAAGAAAAAAAAGAAATAGTTGCAGATATAAAGCAATTAGCTAATGATTCATCTTCGCTTGTAATCGCAGATGCAAGAGGATTAAACGTATCAGAGGCAAATGCACTTAGATCTGAAGGTTATAAATTAAATGTTAGTTTTAGAGTGGTCAAAAATACTCTTGTCAGGCTTAGTCTTAAAGGAACAAGCTATGAAGATATCGATGATGACTATTTTAATGGACCAACTATGCTTGCTTTTTCTTATGAAGAGCCTGGTGCCGCAGCAAAAATTTTAAAATCATTTGCAAAGAAGAATGAAAACCTCAATATTAAAGGGTTATCTATTGATGGAAAGCATTTTAATGGCTCTGAAATCAACAAATTAGCAACTTTACCAACATTTATTGAAGCTATTTCAAAATTTGCTGGACTTTTAAAGGCACCTTTAGGTAAAATTGCATCTCTTATGAACGAGGTTCCTTCTAAATTTGCTAGAACAGTTACAGCTGTTAAAGAGCAAAAGGGTTAAGGAGAATAAATAATGGCAACTAAAAAATTAACTAAAGAAGATATATTAGAGTCTATATCAAATATGTCAGTAATGGATCTTGTAGATCTAATTAAAGACATAGAAGAAAAGTTTGATGTCACTGCAGCAGCAGTAGCAGCAGCACCAGCCGCAGGCGGTGCAGCAGCAGCAACTGAAGGTGGTGGCGAAGAAGCAGAAGAAAAAAGTGCTTACGACGTAGTTTTAACAGCAGCTGGAGATAAAAAAGTTGCAGTTATCAAAGCAGTCAGAGCAGCTACAGATTTAGGTTTAAAAGAAGCTAAAGATTTAGTTGATGGTGCTCCAAAAACCGTAAAGGAAGGAGCTAAGAAAGAAGATGCGGAAGCACTTGTTGCAGCGTTACAAGAAGCTGGCGCTCAAGCTGAGATGAAATAATCTTAGTTATTTCTAACATATTTTAATGACATACTCTTTTACTGAGAAGAAACGTATTCGAAGACAGTTCGGCACTTTGCCTAATGTCATGTCTTTGCCGTATTTAGTAAAAACTCAGACTGATTCATATGCTGAGTTTCTTCAAGCAAATCTTGACCCACTTAAGAGGGAAAATAATGGCCTAGAAGAGGTATTTAAATCTATATTCCCAATCAATAGTGCATCAAAGAATGCTGCATTAGACTATATAAGTTATGAATTAGGAGAATGTCTCTACACTCCACAAGAATGTAAAATGAAGGGCATTTCATATGCTGTACCGCTACATGTTAATTTACATCTAAGATTCATGGATAAAGCATCTGGCTATAAAACAGTAAAAGGAAAGCCAATGGAAGATAGGGTTTTTCTTGGTGATATACCAGTTATGACAAAGGATGGAAGTTTTGTTGTCAATGGAACAGAGAGAGTAGTAGTTTCACAATTACATAGATCGCCTGGAGTATTTTTTGATCACGATAAAGGTAAAACGCACGCTTCAGGAAAAGTTCTTTATGCAGCGAGAATAATACCTTACAGAGGTTCTTGGCTTGATTACGAATTTGATGCTAAAGATTTAATTTATGCAAGAATAGATAGGAAAAGAAAATTTCCAGCGACAGCGATACTTAAATCCCTTGATATGACAGATCAAGAGATTTTAGATACTTTCTACAAAAAAATAAAAGTTGTTCTAAAAGATAAAAAAATCTTTTTATCTATTGATGAAAAAGAATTAAAAGGAAAAGCATTTGATTTTGATCTTGAGATTGCAGGTAATAATGTTGTATCTGGTAAAAGAATTAATGCAAAAGTTGCCAGTGATCATGGCAAACAGAAAAATAAACTATTAGAAGTTGATTTTGATTCTTTTGTAGGACAAACATTAGGAGAAGATATTGTTGATAAAGAAACGGGTGAAATTCTATATTCCGCAAATACTCTTTTAGAGAAACCTGTTCTCAAAAAACTTATCGAATCTAGTCTTGAGTCCTTCAATATAATCTATGTAAATACTATAGATAGCGGATCTTATATAGCTGATACCTTAAGAAATGATCCTAGCAAAACCAGAGCTGAAGCATTAGTAGATATTTATAGAATGTTAAGGCCAGGAGAGCCACCAACAAAAGAGTCAACAGAGGTTTTGTTCAATAATCTATTCTTCTCAGAAGATAGATATGATCTCTCCGATGTTGGAAGAATGAAATTAAACTGGAGATTAAAAATTGAAGATCGCTCCGACGTTTTTGTTTTAACAAAAGAAGATATTGTCGAAGTTCTAAAAAGACTTGTTGATATAAGGAATGGAAAAGACACAGTCGACGACATTGACCACCTTGGCAATAGAAGAATTAGGTCTGTTGGGGAAATGACAGCCAATCAATTACGAATCGCACTAGTTAGAGTTGAAAGAGCAGTAAAAGATAGACTTGGTATGGCAGAAACAGAAGGCTTCAAACCTACTGACTTAATAAATGCTAAACCAATCACAGCAGCATTTAAAGAATTTTTTGGTTCAAGCCAACTTTCGCAGTTTATGGATNAGAATAATCCATTATCAGAGATTACACATAAGAGAAGAGTTTCGGCTTTAGGTCCTGGAGGTTTGTCTCGAGAAAGAGCTGGTTTTGAAGTAAGAGATGTTCACCCAACACATTATGGAAGAGTATGTCCAATTGAGACTCCTGAAGGCCCAAATATTGGACTAATTAATTCATTATCAACTTACGCACGAACAGATAAGTATGGGTTCATTGAAACACCATATCGAATTGTGAAAGATGGCAAGGTCACAGATGAGCTGGTTTATTTATCACCAATCATGGAAAAGAATCACTATATTGCACAGGCTAATGTTGAAGTAGATGGAAGAAACAAGATCACAAATGAATTTATTACTGCAAGACATCAAGGTGAAACAAGCTTAGTCAGTGTTGGGATGATTACATTGATGGATGTCTCTCCAAAACAGGTGCTTTCAGTTGCAGCATGCTTAATTCCGTTCTTAGAAAATAATGATGCTAATAGAGCATTAATGGGATCGAATATGATGAGACAAGCAGTACCTACACTATTGCCTCAAAAACCATTGGTTGGAACTGGTTTAGAAAGACAAGTAGCAAGAGACTCTGGTGTTTGTGTGGTAGCCAAAAATTCTGGAGTCATAGATTCTGTAGATGGAGGAAGAATAGTTATAAAGGTTTCTTCAGGTGATAGCGTCAGTGTAGATATCTACAATCTAATTAAATATACNAGATCTAATCAAAATACATGCATAAACCAAAGACCTTTGGTTAAAAAAGGCGATCATGTAAAGGCTGGGGATATTATAGCGGATGGACCATCTATAGATTTAGGTGAATTGGCTATTGGGCAGAATATGAGAATTGCATTTATGCCTTGGAATGGATTCAATTATGAAGATTCGATTCTAGTTTCTGAAAAAGTGGTGCAAGAAGATAGATTGACTAGCATTCATATACAAGAATTAACTTGCATTACTAGAGATACAAAACTAGGCATGGAAGAAATTACATCAGATATTCCTGGTGTAAGTGAGTCTGCATTATCAAAATTAGATGAGAATGGTGTGGTTTATGTTGGTGCGAAAGTAGAAGCTGGTGATATTTTAGTTGGTAAAGTTACACCTAAGGGTGAATCACAACTATCCCCGGAAGAAAAACTACTCAAAGCTATTTTTGGCGAGAAAGCATCAGATATAAAAGACACTTCATTGAGAGTCCCATCTAGCGTAAGCGGCACAGTTATTGATGTTGCAATATTCACTAGAGATGGTGCTGAAAAGAACCCTAGAGCAAAAAGTAATGAAGATTTGATGATGTCTGAATTTAGTAAAGATTTAGATGATGAGATGAGAGTCGTAACAAATTCACTTAGAAACACACTAATACAAGCTCTGAAAAGAGAGAATGTGATTACTCAAAAAGGAAAAATAACTCTTGAAGCAGTAAATGATATGGATCTGAGTAGCTTACTGAAACTGAAAGTAAAAAATAAGAAAATTTCTGATTTACAAAAAAATATTACAGATCAATTTAAAAAATATCAATCTGAGAATAAAGAGAAAATGGCAATTTTTAAGAAAAAAATTGAGGGTGGTAATGATTTAGCACCAGGAGTTCTGTCTGTGATGAAAGTTTATCTTGCAGTTAAGAGAAAGATTCAAGCAGGCGACAAATTAGCAGGTAGACATGGGAATAAAGGAGTAATATCAAGCATTATTCCTGTAGAAGATATGCCATATGATGAGAATGGCGATCCTATTGATATTGTTTTAAATCCTTTAGGTGTTCCATCAAGAATGAACGTTGGTCAGATTCTTGAAACTCATTTAGGTTTAGCAGCAAAGGGTCTTGGACATAAGATCGATAAACTCATTAAATCCAATGAAAAGATTTCTAATGTTAAGAAAGTTTTAAAGGATATTTATTCATTTGGTCCGCGAGATAAAGAAGAAATTGATTCGTTTAAAGATATAGAGATTACTGAACTTGCAGATAATCTTAGAGAGGGAGTTCCATTTGCTACACCAGTTTTTGATGGAGCTAATGAGTATCAAATTAAAGAACTATTAAAATATGCTGATCTTCCAGAGAGCGGTCAATTTCAGCTATTCGATGGAAGGACAGGTGAGAAGTTTGATAGGCCTGTAACGGTTGGATATATGTATATTTTAAAACTTAACCATTTGGTTGATGATAAAATGCATGCTAGATCAACAGGATCATATAGCTTGGTTACACAACAACCACTTGGCGGAAAAGCTCAATTTGGTGGACAAAGATTTGGAGAAATGGAAGTTTGGGCTCTTGAAGCCTATGGAGCTTCTTATACTCTACAAGAAATGCTTACTGTTAAATCTGATGATATAAGTGGCAGATCTAAAGTTTATAAGAATATTGTTGATGGGAATTATGAAGTNGAATCAGGCGTTCCTGAATCATTTAATGTTCTGAGTAATGAGATTAAAGCACTAGGTATAAATTTAGAATTAGAGGATTCAAAAGAGGAATAATATGCAAGACATAATTAAGAATATAAATAAAAGCTCAAGAAGAAACTTTGATCTTATTTCTTGTGGGCTAGCTTCACCGCAAATGATTAGGTCCTGGTCATGGGGAGAAGTCAAAAAGCCAGAAACTATCAATTATAGAACCTTTAAACCTGAAAGAGACGGCTTATTTTGTGCAAGAATTTTTGGTCCTATAAAAGATTTTGAATGTCTTTGTGGAAAATATAAAAGAAGAAAACATAGAGGAGTAATCTGTGAAAAATGTGGTGTTGAAGTAACGGCCACTAAAGTCAGGAGAGAAAGAATGGGCCATATTGAATTAGCTTCTCCTGTTGCACATATATGGTTCTTAAAATCACTTCCTTCGAGAATAGGCTTATTCCTTGATATGACTTTGAGAGAAATCGAAAGAGTTCTTTATTACGAAAGTTTTGTAGTTGTTGAAGCTGGAATTACTGATCTTACTAAGGGACAACTCTTAACTGAGGATGAGTATTATGAAGCGCTAGATGAGTATGATGATGATTTCAAAGCATTAATGGGTGCAGAAGCTATACAGATATTACTAAATGAAGTTGATTTAGAAAAAGAGCTTCAAGTAATCAAAGAAGAATTACATACTAGTGGCTCTGAAACAAAAATTAAAAAACTTCAAAAAAGATTAAAACTAATAGAAGCTTTTAAAGAAAGCGGACAGAAGCCAGAGTGGATGATCATGAATGTTCTTCCAGTGTTGCCTCCAGATTTAAGGCCTCTCGTACCCTTAGATGGTGGAAGGTTCGCAACATCTGATTTGAATGATCTTTATAGAAGAGTCATAAATAGAAATAATAGATTAAAGAGGCTCCTGCTTTTAGGTGCCCCTGAAATTATTGTAAGAAATGAAAAAAGAATGCTTCAAGAATCTGTGGATGCTCTTCTAGATAATGGAAGAAGAGGAAGAGCTATATTAGGCACCAATAAGAGACCGTTAAAATCACTCGCAGATATGATTAAAGGTAAGCAAGGAAGATTTAGACAAAATTTACTTGGAAAAAGAGTCGATTATTCAGGTAGATCAGTGGTTGTTTCCGGCCCAACATTGAAGCTGCATCAATGTGGTCTTCCAAAGAAAATGGCACTCGAATTATTTAAGCCATTTATCTTTAATAAGTTAGAACAAAAAGGAATAACAATAACAATTAAAGCTGCCAAACAATTAGTTGAAGAAGAAACTACTGAAGTATGGGATTGTTTAGATGAAGTCATTAGAGAACATCCAGTTTTATTAAATAGAGCTCCAACTCTACATAGGCTAGGCATACAGGCATTTGAACCAGTATTAATTGAAGGAAAAGCTATTCAATTACATCCTCTAGTTTGTACTGCATTTAATGCCGACTTTGATGGAGACCAAATGGCTGTTCATGTGCCTTTATCTTTAGAAGCACAGCTTGAAGCACGTGCTTTGATGATGTCTACAAATAATATTTTATCTCCTGCTAGTGGAGAGCCAATTATCCAGCCAAATCAGGATGTTGTCTTAGGGATATACTATTTAACTAAAGAAGATTATGGTCTTCCGGGAGAAGGACGATCTTTCGTAGACGTACATGAAGTAAAAAGAGCTTTTCTAGAAAAGCAAATAAACCTTCATACTAAGATCAAGGTTAGAGTTGCAGTAGGTGATGATAAGAAAGTTCATGATACTACGGTTGGAAGATGTCTTCTATATGAAATCATGCCTAAGGGTTTAGAATTTTCAAAAGTAAACAAAACACTGAAAAAGAAAGATATTCTTAAGCTAATATCTCATGTTTATAAGGATTTTGGTCTTAAGGAATCTGTCCTTTTTGCTGATCAATTGATGTATTTAGGTTTTGAGTATTCAACAATATCTGGGGCTTCTATTGGGGTAAATGATTTTGAAATACCAGATGATAAAGAAACCATTATTACTAATGCAGAGAATGAAGTTCAAAATATAGAACAACAATTTGAATCTGGACTTCTAACCAAAGGAGAAAAATATAACAAAATTATAGATATTTGGTCTAGAACTAATGAGAAAGTAGCTAGTTCAATGATGGATGCTTTGGGTGATCAGATTGATACTGATAAAGATGGTAATGAAACTGTAATCCCATCATTTAATAGTGTATTCATGTATGCAGATTCAGGAGCTAGAGGATCTCCAGCGCAAATAAGGCAGTTAGCTGGAATGAGAGGCTTAATGTCAAAGCCAGATGGCAGTATTATTGAAAGTGCGATCACATCTAATTTTAGAGAAGGTTTATCAATGCTTGAGTACTTTACTTCTACTCATGGTGCGCGAAAGGGTCTAGCTGATACTGCGCTTAAAACTGCAAATTCAGGTTATTTAACAAGACGTTTAGTTGATGTATCTCAGGATGTTGTTATTACCACTGAAGATTGTGGTACTGAAGAAGGTATAACAGTAGAAGCAATTATCGATGGTGCATCAGTGATTCAAACAATATCAGAAAGAATTTTAGGCAGAGTATTACAAGAGGATATTAAGAAAGGAAGCAAGTTGCTTTTCGAAAAAGGACACCTTTTTGATGAAGAGTCTGCAATAGAACTCCAAAATTCCGGTATTAAGAAAGTAAAGATAAGATCTCCTATAACTTGTGAAGCAAGTCATGGCTTATGCGCAAAATGTTANGGTCGTGACTTAGCNAGAGGGCATTTGGTTCATATAGGCGAAGCAGTTGGTGTTGTTGCAGCTCAATCAATTGGTGAGCCAGGAACACAGCTTACTATGAGAACATTCCATATTGGAGGTGCTGCTTCAGGTTCTGCAGAAGATGATTCAATAACAACACTTAGAGGCGGAGTTATAGTTTTCGGCTCTTCTTTAAAAACTGTTGAGAAAAAAAATGGTGAATTTATTGTTGTATCTAGAAATGCAAATTTAACAATTCAGGATGAAGATGAGAATTTACTTGAAAAATATTCCGTGCCTTATGGTGCTGAGATTCTTTATAGTGATAAATCAAAAGTGGAGCCAGGTACATTAATTTCTAAATGGGATCCACTAACACTCCCAATTATTTCAGAAGCAGAAGGAACAATATCTTTTAATGATTTAACAGATGATATAACTATGAAAGTTGAAGTTGATGATTTAACAGGATCAACAACAAAAGAAGTTATAGATGTAAATGAAAGGCCTGTTAAAGGTAAAACAATGAACCCAATGCTTACAGTCCTCGACTCTAAGAAAAAGGTTGTTGGATCTTATTCAATGCCATCTAAATCAATTCTGATGAAAAATAATGGCAATAAAGTTACAAAAGGAGAATTCTTAGCAAGAGTTCCTGTGGAGGGCACAAAAACAAAAGATATAACAGGTGGTTTGCCTAGAGTTGCAGACTTATTTGAAGCAAGAAAACCTAAAGATGGTGCAATTTATGCAGAGACTTCAGGAGTACTATCGTATGGAAAAGAAACAAAAGGCAGAAAAAGATTAGTTATAACCCCTAAGAAAGGTGACCCAGTTGAAATGATGATCCAAAAATATAGAGCTGTCTCATTTTTAGAAGGCGATCATGTAGAAAGAGGAGACATTCTATGCCATGGACCTGTAGATACACATAGCCTTTTAGCTTTACATGGAGTCGAAGAGTTAGCCAAACATTTAATTGCAGAGGTGCAAGATGTTTATAGGCTTCAAGGTGTTGTGATCAACGATAAGCATATTGAAACAATATCTAGACAAATGATGAAAAAAGTTACTATTACCGACGTTGGAGATAGTAATTATATTGAAGGTGATATTGCTGATCTAGGTCAAGTTAGAGCAGCAAATAAGAATCTTAAATCTTCAGGCAAAAAGCCAGCTGTATTCGATAGAATGCTTTTAGGAATAACTAAAGCAGCATTATCAACAGACTCATTCATATCTGCTGCTTCTTTCCAGGAGACAACAAGAGTGTTAACCGAAGCTGCAGTTACGAGCAGAAAAGATATCTTAAAAGGTTTAAAAGAAAATGTTGTTGTGGGTAGACTAATACCTGCTGGGACAGGTTTTGCAGCCAATCAGAGAGCAAGTGTTTCGTCTGAAGAGATACAAGACATAGAAGAAGCATTGAAAAAAGAACTACTGGAAAGCTTTCAGTAAGCATTGACCTATGATTATCACTGCTCTATCATTCAGTTTTTAAAAATATGGCTACGATAAATCAATTAGTAAGGAAGCCTCGAAAGACAAAAGCTCTTAAGAGNGATGTTCCTGCTTTAAAAAATTGTCCACANAGAAGGGGTGTATGTACCCGTGTGTANACAACAACACCAAAAAAACCNAATTCTGCTTTAAGAAAAGTTTGNAGAGTNAAACTAACTTCAGGNTTTGANGTNACTTCTTACATAGGNGGAGAAGGACATAATCTNCAGGANCANTCAGTNGTTCTTATTCGAGGNGGNAGAGTNAAAGATTTACCNGGTGTGCGCTATCATACNGTTAGAGGAGCTTTAGATACTTCTGGNGTTTCTGANAGAAAGCAAGGTAGATCNAAATATGGTGCAAAGAGAGCTAAATAATGAGAAGAAGAGCNGCACCTAAAAGAAAAATAATNCCNGATTCNAAATANGAAAGTGAATNNATAGCAAANTTTATGAATCANCTTATGGTTGATGGNAAAAAATCTACNGCTGANAAAATTGTTTATGGNGCNTTNGAAGAATTAGAAAAAAANAANAANAAAGAAGATCTNGTTGAAATGTTCAGAAAAATTTTNGATCANATAGCTCCNGTTGTNGAAGTCAGATCAAGAAGNATAGGNGGNGCTACATATCAAGTACCAGTNGAAGTAAGAGCNAANAGAAGGACAGCACTAGCNATGAGATGGNTAGTTGAAGCAGCAAGAAGCAGAAAAGAGAAATCNATGCCTGCAAGNTTAGCNGCNGAACTTNNTGAAGCGAAAGATGGNAANGGAGCNGCAGTTANGAAGAAAGAAGATATGCATAGNATGGCTGAGGCAAANAAAGCATTCGCACANTTTAGGTTTTAATCATGGCCAGAAAAACACCTCTAAATAGATATAGNAATATAGGNATATGTGCTCACGTTGATGCNGGNAAAACNACAACAACTGAAAGAGTNCTTTTNTANACAGGAATTTCACACAAAATAGGAGAAGTNCATGATGGTGCAGCTGTTATGGACTGGATGGANCAAGAACAAGAAAGAGGNATAACTATNACATCTGCNGCAACNACATGCTTTTGGAATGGNATGGATCAACAATTTGATGAACATAGAGTTAANATTATTGATACACCNGGNCACGTCGATTTNACNATTGAAGTTGAAAGNTCATTNAGAGTNTTAGATGGAGCTGTAGTTGTATTTTGCGGNTCATCAGGAGTTCAACCACAATCTGAAACTGTTTGGAGACAAGCAAATAGATATGANGTNCCAAGAATTGTNTTNGTNAANAAAATGGATAGAGCTGGNGCTGANTTTGAAAGAGTTGTTGANCAAATAAGAGATAGNTTNGGTGCAGTNGTAGTNCCGATTCAATANAANATTGGNNCAGAAGATGACTTNAANGGAGTAATTGATCTAATAAAGATGAAAACTATNACNTGGAATGAAGAAGATAANGGAGCNACTTTTGAATANACNGATATNCCAGAAGATCTTNNNGNTAANTGCNAATCTTTAAGAGANNAATTAGTNGAAGCTGCTGCAGAAGCTAATGAAGAACTNATGGAAAAGTATTTAGANTCTGCAGACNTATCTGAAGATGAAATAAAGANAGGTCTTAGAGANAGAGTNNTATCAAATGAAATTACATTAGCACTNTGNGGNTCTGCTTTTAANAATAAAGGTGTNCANGCTGTTTTAGATGCTGTNATNGAATTNCTGCCTGCNCCAGATGAAGTTAANGCTATAGAAGGNATNNANCCTAANACTGAAGAAGCNACATCTAGAAGTTCAAGNGATGAAGANCCTTTTTCTGCNCTTGCNTTTAANATAGCTACNGATCCTTTCGTNGGAAANTTAACATTTATAAGAGTTTATTCTGGTGTTTTATCTCAAGGNGATGGNGTNATNAATACNGTNAANGACGANAANGAAAGAATTGGNAGNATGGTNCANATGCATTCNAANAATNGAGANGAAATNAAAGAAGTTAGAGCTGGNGATATTGCNGCATGTATAGGCCTNAANAATATNACAACTGGTGANACNNTATCTGANGAGAAGAATTTNGTTGTTNTAGANAGNATGGAATTNCCTGANCCNGTAATATCTTTAGCAGTTGANCCAAAATCNAAGCCNGATCANGANAAAATGTCGATNGCNCTAGGAAAATTAGCTCAAGAAGANCCATCATTTAGAGTAAGTTCAGATGAAGANTCAGGNCANACNATTATNTCTGGCATGGGAGAGNTACATTTAGAAGTNCTNGTNGAAAGAATGAANAGAGAATTTAGCGTAGAAGCCAATGTTGGAAAACCTCAAGTTGCTTATAGAGAAGCAATCAAATCAAAAGTTGAAGTAGAACATAAATATGCAAAACAATCAGGTGGTAGAGGCCAATATGGGCATGTTGTTATGAGAATGGAGCCTTCCGATGAAGAATTTGAGTTTGTAGATGAGATTAAGGGCGGATCAATTCCAAAAGAATATATACCTGCTGTATCAAAAGGAGTTAAAGAGCAACTTCAGAACGGTGTTGTAGCTGGATATCCATTACAGGGGGTAAAGGTTACCTTATATGATGGTTCTTATCATGAAGTTGATTCAAGTGAAATGGCTTTTAAGCTTGCCGGTTCAATGGCTGCTAAAGATGGAGCTATGAAAGCCAACCCAATATTACTTGAACCTATGATGGATGTGGAAGTTGTTACACCTGAGGATTATATGGGTGATGTAGTTGGAGACTTAAACAGAAGAAGAGGACAAGTCCAGAATATGGAGGATATCCCATCAGGAAAGGCTATTACAGCTCTTGTTCCTCTTTCTGAAATGTTTGGTTATGCTACAGATTTACGTTCTGCCACACAAGGAAGAGCAACATATACCATGGAGTTCCAAAAATACTTAGAAGTACCTTCAAATTTAACAGAAGAAATTATCAATAAGAATTAACAATATCCTTTGACAGTACCGTTTTAAAGCCTTAAAATCGTGGTCTTTCTAATCTAAAAGGGTATTATGGAACAGCAAAAAATTAGAATTAAACTTAAGGCTTTCGATCAAAAATTGGTTGATAAATCTACTAAAGAAATCCTTGAGACAGTTACAAAAACCGGTGCTAAAGTCGTCGGTCCTATCCCTTTACCTGTGAAAAAGGAAAAACTTACGATTCTTATATCACCGCATAAAGACAAAGATGCGCGCGATCAATATGAAACTAGAACTCATAAAAGGCTTTTTGATATTATCAATCCGTCTGAGCAAACTGTAGATGCGTTAATGCGATTAGATATTGCTGCCGGAGTAGATGTAAAAATTACACTTAATTAAAAATGTTTGGATTAATTGGAACAAAGAAGGGGATGACGCGTGTCTTTAAAGAAGATGGAGCATCTATTCCAGTTACAGTAATTGAAATCTGCAAGAGTAAAATAGTTCAAAGAAAAACCCTTGATAAAGATGGATATTACGGAATCCAGGTAAATTTTGGTTCAAAAAAGAGAGTTTCAAAAAGTTTAGAGAAAAAATTTAAAGATAATAATGTTTCAAATGGTTATCTAACTGAATTTAATCTGACCGAAGAAGAATTCAATAAATTAGCGGAAGTTAGTGAATTAAGTGTCGATTTCTTTGATGAAAGATTAAAAGTTGATGTCTCAGGAGTATCTAAAGGAAAAGGGTTTGCTGGGGTTGTAAAGAGGCATAATTTTAAAATGCAAGATGCAACACATGGTAATTCTCTTTCTCATAGAGCACCAGGGTCTATAGGTCAGTGCCAATTTCCAGGCCGAGTATTTAAAGGTAAAAAAATGGCAGGACAATATGGAAATAAACAAATAACTATACAGAATTTAGAAATAGAAAAGATTAATGCTGATGATAGTTTAATGCTTGTTCAAGGATCTATTCCAGGTTCAATAGGTTCTTTTGTAAGAATAACCCCATCCATCAAGAGTGATGTTGTTTTATCTCTGGAGCCAAAACTTCCTGAAATAGAAGCAGATACAGTAGCTGAAGAAGCACCTGTAGAAGCAGCAGCTGAAGAAGCACCTGTAGAAGCAGCAGCTGAAGAAGCACCTGTAGAAGCAGCAGCTGAAG
>NZGL01000014.1 GCA_002690945.1 Gammaproteobacteria bacterium
CAACACCGGCACCAACACCGGCACCAACACCGGCACCAACACCGGCACCAACACCGGCACCAACACCGGCACCAACACCGGCACCTTCTGGCCTAGCTGTGGGTGGTGACATAGGTGTAAGTGGACCTTTTGCCTTAGATTCAGATGTTAATAGCCCAGATATTACGAATGTAGAAAATGGATTTACTAATAGGGCTCAATTTGTAGAGGCTAATGCAACAATTCTTGGTTGGATGGGAAATAGCGATGAGTTAGAGGTATTTCAAGTCATAGCTCAGAGTGGTGGATCAGTAGCATTAGAGTTAGAAATAATTAATCATGATGGTGATAGTGGAGATACGACAAATAATACTGATATAGATATCTATGTAATCGATACTGAAGAAAATACTGTTTCTTCTGGAGCAGGTTTAGGAAAAACTGAGACAGCTGAATTACCAGCAGGTAATGGAACAATTTATTATTTACTTATAGATCACTGGAGAGGTTATAACACTGTTCCCTCATCTTATGTGATCACTCAGACACCAAACTTTGCGACCTCAGCTGAGCAAAAAGAAGCTGCCGACAAATCAAATGCTGATTTTAGTTTAGAGAAAATATTGGTCGTAAAAAAACCAATGCCACCTGAAATGGTTATCGATTTTAATGCAACTGAGAATGAACTTTTACAGTCAATGGGCAATAGGTCAGGAGGATTAGTTGAAATTACTCCTGTAGAACTAAGTGATATAGCAGGCTTACCAGCAGATGAGGGTTATTCTTCTAGATTAAAAGAAGACTTTCCTGATGCTTATAAAAAAGGTAGATGGCAGAAAGCATTATCTATTTTACAGTCACGTGCACCAAGTTTAACGATTGAACCAGATTGGAAAATGTACACTCATGCAGATCCGTTCGTAACCGATCCTAGCTACAATACTTACCAATGGTGGAATTTTGATGTTACTAATTTACCTGAAGGTCTAGATATTATTGGTCAAGAAACCAAACCAATAAATGTTGGAGTTATAGACTCAGGAAGCCCAAGCTTAGATGATCCAAGTTTTGCAAGATCCACCTTCCTACCAGATTGGGGTTGGGATATGGAAGATAATGATGCTGATCCAATGGACGAAGAATTTTTATTATCAAGCTTTAGTCATGGAATTCATGTTGGTAGTACTATTGCGATGTTAAATGATGGTCTTGATGGTAATGGAATGGGCGCCAGAATAACACCAATTAGAGTTTGCTATCAAGGTGGCTGTGGGAATACATACGATTCCTATTTGTTTATTAATGGTGACGCTAACCAATCAAATACCAGCTTTAAACAAAGAGTTGCGGATAATCAAGGTATAGCAGTTGGAGAAGTTACAGAAAATTTACATTCAATAAATATGAGCTATGGTGGCGGCGGTAGTCAAACATCCCAAGCTTGCGTTAAATTAGCAGAATTATCTGAATCTGGGATATTGGTAGTTTCATCATCAGGTAATAGTGGTATTGGTTCTATTGGGTATCCTTCATCTTGTCCTACCGTATATTCTATAGGCGCAACTAATGGAACCGATAGAAGGTCGAGTTATTCTTCAACAAATCAATATATAGACTTTGCTGCACCAGGTGGAGAATATTCAGACTGGAATGCAGATGGAGTTGATGATCTTGTCTATGCCTATGCATATTGGGAAAACTATATTTTAAATAGCAATAATGGTAATTATATGATTGGTGCTCAAGGAACCTCAATGGCATCACCTCATGCAGCAGGCATATTAGGGTTAGTTAAATACTATTATGAAGAAGTAGCTAAACCTTTTGAAACAAACTCATCATTACCTTCCGTGCTTAAATATACTCAGGTAGATAAAATGCTACGAGCTAATTTACTTACCAATGATGTTAACAAAGAAGCTAGAGATAATGATCCTGTTGCTAGACCTGGGTGGGATGAGCGCTTAGGCTTTGGAATAATTGATCTAGAAAAAAGTCTTAAATCTATTAATGCTTTCAATAGCGGTTATTTTACAAGTTTTGATAATCTTCCGTATTATGAAGGCCCAGCATTAGTAGCTTTAGATGCAGCCAGTTCATATGAAGGTACATTTACTATAACTCCTAATGGTGCAGCTGGTGCAGGTTTCAATACAGTTACATATACATACGTGGATGAATTTTTAGATGTAACTGATAATGGTTCTACTTTTACAGTTAAGAAAGACCCGGATTATTCTTGGGCAGGCTGGGTAAATACACCAATAACGTTTAGCTTCCCAATGGAAGCAGGAGCAGGAGTCCCATATGATGGCTATGAATTACTATCAGTAGGCGTTAATGTAATTTTCCATGTAATAGGAAATGCATATGATGTTAATTTCCCTACTCTTAAAGCTCGTCTTCTTGATGATGTTGGAGCTTTAGTTGCTGAATCTACTTCGTCAGTTACTGATGGAGTGGGAGCTTTTATTTTTGATGAATTAACAGCAGGAACTTATAGACTGGCAATCGGTTCAGATATAAATGGAGATAATTCATGGGGTGGTCCTGGAGAAATGTCTGGTTCTAGCGATTTATTTCAGATTACAGACACAAATGTCACTGTTGACATAAACCTTGCTCCTGAGAAAACAGGAGTTGCTAATAGTGCACCTGTAATAACGTCCAACCCAACAACTGTTGCTTTTGTAGGATCCACTTATATTTATGGTGTACAAGCCTCAGATGCTGATGATGACGATCTTACATATACAGTTAATGTATATGATTCATCTGGAGATGAAGTTAGCTCTTTCTTATCCTTTGGTGCATTTCCATGGCCAGCAACAACACTATCAGGAACACCAACTGCAGATGATGTTGGTGTATATACTATAAGAATAGTAGTTACAGATGGTACTGATGCTGCTGTTCAAGAGTACAGCCTAGAAGTCAAACAAAGTTAATTCTGATGTCACAAGAAAATGATTCCATTCTGGAAGAATTCTTTAATTCAATTACCCCAGATTATGACTTTGATGTAATAAAAACACCTAAAGAACCAGACTATTCAAATGATGATTGTTGGGCAACATTACCTACTTTCTCTTCTGTAGCAGAATTGCTTCCAAAAGAATTGAATGAAGGGAATAATAATAATGAAGTCGACTGCTTTTTTATTCATCCTACTGGTTTTTTTCTTAAAGATTGGAATTTTGATCTAGCAAAAGATAGTTCAACTTTCCAAAGGACGGAGCTAATGCTGGCAACTCAAGCTTCTATCTTTAGCAAGATTTCAAACATTTATGCACCTGAATACAGGCAAGCAACATTCGCTGCAATTTCTACAAACCAGAAAAATAATAGTGCCCTTTCTTTAGAGTTAGCTTATCAAGATGTAAAAAATTCGCTGTTATATTACATAGAGAACTTGGCAACAAATAAACCGCTTATTTTAAGCTCACATAGTCAAGGCTCATTACATGCTCAAAGACTTTTATCTGAAGAATGTTTTCGCACCTATTTTAAAAATAATTTAATTGCCGCATACCTTATTGGATATCCTCTTGAGCAAGATTATCTTGATTATCATAGCTATAAGGTATCCTTTTCTGACGATCAGATTAAACCAATTATTCAATTTCAAACTATAGGTGAGGGCGGAAAAAGACAAAGACTAAAATTTTGGATGTATGATGGCTCTGGCTATTCACTTCAACCTATTAAAAAACTTGCAACAACAAATCCAATCTCATGGAATAACTCACTAGATTGGCATGAATCAAAATTTGATTCTTTAGTTATGCCTAAAATTACAGGACCTTCAGTTCTAGTTGACTATCATCGTGCTGAGAGTAATGAAAGCCAAATAAAAGAACTGTGGATGCCAAAAAACCAAGAATTTGCTGCAAGAATAGGTGCTGATGGCCATCTTGAAGCTAAAGGACCAACCATAGATAGAATCATAGCTAAGGATATCGGTTGGAACAAAGACTTACATATATGGGACTATCAAATTTTCTGGAACCACATAAGAAAGAATGTTAAAAAAAGAATCAATAACTTTTTAGGAAAATAAATGAAACTCAATAATATAGAAAAAATTTCATTTGGACTCGGGGGTGGAGTAAATGCAATAAAGACAGACTTCTTTGTATTCTATTTAGGCGTCTACTATTTAACAATTATCGGTTTAAACCCACTGCTCACAGGTTTTGCCTTATTTATAGCATTAATTTTTGATGCTATTACAGATCCTTTAATAGGTGCATTTTCAGATCGACTTAAAACTAAATATGGTCGTCGGCATTTATTAATGGCACTATCTTTAATACCAATATCATTGAGTTATATTTTGCTTTTTATTCCTGACTCATCATGGGCACAAGATGAATTTAAGCTTTTTCTTTGGTTGCTTTGTTTCACTATATTAACTAGATTCTCTGTGACACTTTTTGATATACCTCATAGAGCATTGGCTGCTGAGATACCAGATACATATGAAGACAAAGCAAAAATTATGTCACTAAGGGAAGGTTTTCAGTCTTTAATTGCTCTTTCTCACTCTTTTATTATCTTGCCTTTATTAAACTTTAATCCTGATTCATCTTCTTGGCTAAACGTTGGGTTTATAGGCGCATTTTTAATGTTTTTCTTTGGCACTATGTCAATCATAGGGACAAAAAATCTAATACCTAGCTTAAGAACATGGAGCGAGGACCCTAATTTTATAAATAATTCAAGGTGGAATAAATTAAGCACAGAATTAAGTTTTGTTTTTAGAAATAAAACTTTATTAATATTTCTTGTGGGTTCTGTATTCATACAGATTGCTTGGGGTCTTGCGAATAGTTTGACTCTATTAACAAATACTCATTTCTGGGGACTTCAAACATTTCAACTTCAACAATTCATAACTGTGTACTTTTGCTCAACAATTTTTAGCTGGCTAATAACTCCAAAACTTGTAGAAATATTTGATAAAAAAAATATAGTAATTTTTAGTTTGATAACTATTGGTATATTCCAGTCTCTACCATTTTTGCTATTTAAGTTAGGTCTGACTCCTCCGCAAGGAAGCCAAGACCTAATAATATTTTTATCAATCCCGTTATTCTTAACAGGAACCTTCTCCTTAGTAAGCTTAATGACAAGAGAAGCAATGGTTCCTGATGTTATTGATGCAATACATCTTGAATCAAATATGAGACAAGATGCAACAATAAGTTCGTTGACATCCTTCTGTGCAAAGTGCATGACAGGATTTGGACAATTTTTTTCTGGATTTATTCTTTGGTTAATTGCTTTTCCTAGAGCAGATGATGAGCCAACATTGATGCAAGAAGAATTTTTAGCTTTTTTTCAAGGCCCAACGATTTTCATTCTTTTTCTAATCCCTATTTTTATATTCTCTTACTACCCAATAACAAGGAAACAACATAGAGAGATCAAAGAAGGCTTAGAGAATTCTTAAGTTGGAGTTTATAATTTAAATTCATTAATTAAGGGCTAGCAATGAATGTAAAAGATGCAATAAATAAAAGACGATCAGTAAGAGCTTTCTTAGATAAAGAAGTAGATATTGAATTAGTAAAAGAAATTTTAGAGACCTCTAAAAGAGCACCATCAGGAGTAAATTCTCAACCTTGGAAAGTCTATGTCTTAATGGGAGAAGCTAAAAATAATTTAGTTAGAGAAGCATGTGAAAAATTTGATAAAGGTGAAATGGAAAAAGAACTTTATCAAGTCTATCCAGAAGAAAGACCAGATTGGTATAAATCTAGACAAAGAAGTACAGGCTTTGCTTTGTATGGAGCACTTGGCATTGCTAAAGAGGACATGGATAAAAGGATTGCTCAAGCAAAAAAGAATTATCAGTTTTTTGGTGCACCAGTTGGCCTTTTTATAACTGTAAATAAAGCTGTGGGACCAAACGGATGGGGCCATGTAGGGCATCTTATTCAAAATATATGCCTATCTGCAGTAGGTGAAGGTCTTGGAACTTGTCTTCAAGAAGCATGGGCGGGGCTACCATTATTAGTAAAAGATCATGTTGAGTATGGCGATGATGAAATACTCTGGTGTGGAATTGCTTTAGGTTATGAAGATTCAGAACACCCAGCGAATAGCTTTACAACTGAAAGAGAAGAATTGGAGAGTTACGCTAAAATACTAAAATGAAAGAATTTAATCTCGCAAGCCAACACGGGAATCTTAGAGGTGTTGTTTGGGATGATGTTCAGAATCCAATTGGGACAGTTCAAATAGCTCATGGTCTTGCTGAATATCATGGTAGATATATTGAAACAGCAGAGTTTTTAAATGATCTCGGTTATATAGTTTACTGCAATGATCATTTGGGTCATGGGTTACATATATCAGACGGAAAACTTAAAGGCTATTTCACAGAAAAAGGTGGTTATGATGCGGTTGTAGATCAGCTTGCCGAAATGAATTTACATATACGAAAAGAAAGTCCATCTGCAAATCATTACATTTTAAGTCATAGTCTTGGAACACCCTTAACTCTTTCTTTATTGCAAAGAAATATATCCTTTCATGGTGCAGTTCTTAGTGCTCCTTTTAGCCTAAGTCCAGGCCTACTTTTCTTAAATAATCTACTGCTATGGCCGGAATATACATTTGCTGATAGAAAATCCATTAGCAAAGAAATGGAGAAACACACTACTTTAAAACACAATTCTTTTTTTAAACCTAATAGAACAACCCATGATTATCTTTCAACAGATGAAGTTAAAGTAGATGAATATATTGCCGATCCATACTGTGGATTCCCGAAAACAATACAATTATGGAAAGATCTAGCATATGGCTTTAAAGATCTTTGGACTAAAAAAAGCCTTTCTGATATTGATTTAAAAATTCCCTTTTTAATTTTAACTGGCGATCAAGACCCCATTAATGAAAAAGGAAAACAAGCCGAAGAGATATCTAACTTATTAATTGATTGTGGGTTTAAATCAGAATTTATTTCATACAAAGGAATGAGGCATGAACCTCTTACAGAAATTCAACGAGATATCATATTGAAAAAAATTGGTAATTTTTTTGGTTCTAATTGTTAACTTCTTCTTCTGCTAGATTGGACGTAAGTTTGAAGTATTAAAATTCTTTCAGTGATTATTTCTCTAATTTTAAAATTATTTCTAGCAATTCTTCTAGCTTCTTGTAGATCTCTTAGTGCCTCTTCATATCTTCCTGAATAAAAGAGAAACTCACTATTAGTCAAATGATAGCCAAGCATATTATTGCTACTTTTTTGTACGGCACTGAGATCCTTTAATAGATTTATATCTACAGGTCGATAGAACTTTATGTCTTCTAATAGTTGTTCAGCAGCTAGATAGTTCTCTTCTAAAATATATGCATTTGCTAAATTATAGCTAAGTGGGTAATTCCCTAATGAAACAGCAAGAAGTTCTTTTGTATAATCTTTACTTTTCCTAACGTTGCCAGAGTCTGTATAAACTTCTGCTTTTGTAGTTTTTATTATTAAGTTGTCTGGGTATTTAGCCTCGAGCAATTCAAGAATTTCAATTGCTTTTGTAAAGTTTAACTTTTTCTTTTCTATAAGAGCACTAAAATATAAATCTTCATCGGTATCTCCAATTTCTTTTTCAAAAGCCTTTATAGTTAGATTGTCAGTCATCAAAAACTTCACTCTCTTTTTGATTAATTTAAAATTTAGACTATCAACTTTTCCACCCTCAGATCCTCTTGCTTTTTCTCGTGATTCTGTAATTCTTCTAGTAGTAATTGGGTGAGTTAAAAGAAATTCTGGGATATTGTCACCACTTAGTCTTCTAAGTTCTTGCATATTTTTGAACATTTCTGCCATTTCACTTGCGTCATAGCCAGAATTTTCTAGAGTTACAAAACCCTCTCTATCTGCTTCAGTCTCATATAGTCTCGAGAACCTCAGTCGTTGAGTAGCAAGCAATCCTTGCCCTCCCAATATAGCTGCTGGACTTCTCGTCGTAACCGCAACAACTATAGAAGCTAATATTGCAGCCATACTGGCATTACTTCTATCGCTACTTTCTAGAATCTGTCTAGCAAAATGTCTTTGACTTAAATGAGCTAACTCATGAGCTACTACTGATGCAAACTGTGCTTCATTATCAGAATGCTTAAATAACCCTGCATTAATACCAATTATTCCTCCAGGAGCAGCAAAAGCATTTAAATTGTTATCTTCAATTAATAGCACTTCAAATGTTTTTTTATTTACTTTGCTGTTTTCTCCAATTTTATAAATGAATAACTCTGTCCATTCTTGGACAATTGGATCATAGAGAATTTTTGCATCTTTTTTTAGATCCCTTAAAAATTGTCTTCCAAGTGCCTGTTCTTCGGTTTCAGAAACAGCTCCACTAAGCCTATCTCCTATAAGTGGCAGCTCAATGGTCTTTTCTTGAGAAAAAACAATGCTTGTAAATAACAAGCATATAAAAAAATGAATTGTTTTTTTAATCATAAAGTTAACTATAATTATTTGATAACTATTTTATAAGAAGATTCAATAAAATGAGATTAATTAATTTATTTAAGAATCAGCAGTTAATGTTCCTTTTTACAGTATTAGCCGTTGGATTCTCCTCTTTATGGGTGGTTGGGGACTTATCTTCATTCATATTAACAAGTATAGTTTTAGCTTTTTTATTTAGGCCAGTACATGTTTATTTTACCAAAATAGGCCTTCCTAAGGGAATAAGTGTAGTTACTACATTCTTAATTGTAGTTCTGATAGCATTTTTATTTTTATTATTGTTTATTCCTCTTTTCATTAGTGAAGCTCAAAGATATATCACTGAATTACCAAGTTTCTCATTCTTGCAAGGACCATTAAGAGATTTTTTAGCACAGATTAATGCTCCGATAGAATCAATTGATGGTGCCCAAAGTCTATTATCTAATATAACTGGTTTAGCTGGTGATGCTGTATCATTTGGATTGTCAAGAATACAAGAGACTTGGAATCTTTTTCTAGGCATTACTCTTGTTCCCATCTTTCTCTTTTTTTGGCTGTGGGACACAGATACACTATCTTCAGGATTTTCAACATTAGTTCCTAAAAAAAGAAAATTTTTAGTTAGAGTCTGGAATGAAACCAATAATAATGTTCAGAATTACTTCAAAGGAAAATTTATTGAAGTAGTTGTGGTAGGGGTTGTTGGAAGCATAATGTTCTGGGCACTTGGCTTAGATAGCCCAGTTCTAATAGGAACAATATTAGGCCTTAGTCAATTTATACCTTTCTTTGGTCCAGTATTCATGACATTCCCTATACTGGCAGTTTCGCTAGCTCAATTTGGTTTCGATCCATATGTGCTTATAATTTTCTTTGCTTTTGTGGTTCTGCAATTTATAGATGGAAATATATTTTTACCAATTTTAATGTCAGGTGTCGTTAAATTACCAGCAGTAGTGGTATTGCTTTCAGTTTTCTTTTTTGGCGCTATTTTTGGAATTTGGGGAATATTTTTTGCCGTACCATTGTCCAGTTTTATAAAATCTATTATGGATAACTGGAAATTTGTTGATTCTTAATCTAAAGAGCAGAGCATCTGATATACATCTTCTACATGACCAGAGACTTTAACTCCTCTCCATTCATTTATTATTGCTCCCTCTGGACTAACTAGAAAAGTACTTCTTTCTATTCCCATATATTTTCTTCCATACATAGATTTCTCTTTCATTACTCCATAGGCATTACACATCTCCTCATCAGGATCTGATATTAGTGGAAAATTTAAAGATTCTTTTTCATGGAAACTTTTATGGGATTTGATGGAATCTCTAGAAACTCCTACTATCGCACAATTTTTAGCCTTAAATTTTTTACAATAATCCCTGAAACCTTGACTTTCGATGGTGCATCCAGAAGTCTTATCTTTTGGGTAGAAGTATATTACGAGGTATTTCCCTTTGAAATTATCAAGACTTAAGTGCTCATTATCATCAATTAAGCCTAAAAAATTTGGTGCTTTTGTTTTATCATTCATGAATAGATTATAGGAAAAATTATTTTGAAAGGAAGTATAGTGGCAATTGTTACCCCAATGAATAAAGAAGGGGCAATTGATTTTGATTCATTTATTAAGTTATTAAAATTTCATGAAGATTCTGGAACTGATGGAATAGTACTTGTTGGCACGACAGGAGAATCAGCAACATTAAATAAAATAGAACGAGAAGAAATATTTAAATTTGCAAAGAATGCAACAAATATTCCTTTAATGGCAGGAATAGGAAGCTCATCAACATCAGAGGCATGTGAACTTGCAGATATGGCCTTAAAAAACGACATAAAAGAGTGTTTAGCTGTAACACCTTATTACAATAAGCCTTCTCAAAAGGGGCTATCCCTTCACTATCAAGAGTTAAGCAAAACAGAAGCTAATATAACCTTATATAACGTTCCTGGAAGAACAGGAGTTGACCTTTTGCCTAGTACTGTTCTTAAACTCTCAGAAAAAGAAAATATTACAGGCATAAAAGAAGCTGTAAATACTGAGAGTAGATTCAAAGATTTATTAGCAATTAAAGCAATGAGATCAGATTTCTTATTGCTGTCTGGGGATGACCCAACATTTGTAAGTTTTATGAAATCTGGAGCAGACGGCATTATTTCTGTAGCAGCAAACGTGATGCCTAAGCAAATAAAAAAATTGAGCGACTTATGTTTTTCTAAAGAATTTGAAGAAGCAGAAGCACTTAACGAAAAATATTTGGATCTTTATGAACTTTTGTTTACTGAAGCAAGTCCAAGCCCTTGTAAATTCTTACTTGAAAAAATGTCGTTACTAGAGAATAATCTTAGATTACCTTTACACCCAATCTCAGAGGAATTTAAGGAAGAAATATATGAAGCTTTTAATAAAATTTAATCTCTTAATTCTAGGAATCTTAGTTTTAACTAGCTGTTCAGTCACAGAAAATACTGAAAGGCATTGCCCAGAAGAGGGCTGTTTATTAGTAAGGGAAAACCCAAATGACAGATTTGTGGAAGAGTCAGCTGAATCAAATCTTGAAGAAGAATTTGAAGCACTAGAGGTATCAAATGACTTTCCTTATCCGCCTGAAGGCCAAAGTTATCTCAAAGAGGGCTTAGTACCAAGACCAAAGAAAATATTTTCATCTGAAGGCTCAGAAGGCGTAGAAGTAAGAAGATTAGGAGGGATTTATTGGATTTATATGGAGGCTTTGCCATCAAAGACATGGCCCTTAATAAAAGATTATTTTTTTGATAATGAATATGATCTTATTTCAGAAAACCCGCAAAATGGAAAGATAACAGCAGAGAATTCGAAAGATACGATGTTTATTACTCTCGAACATGGAATTAAAAATAATAGTTCTGAAATTTACTTATCTAATGAAGACAATACAAGCAAAGACCAAGAATTTTTTGAAGATATGGCCTCTTATTTATCAGAAAATCTTCCAGGCTATCAGGGAGATTCAATTGCCGCTCAAGGACTGAATTTAAATAAAAAAGCAAGAATAGTTTACGTAAAGAAAGAGATAGGAATTGAATTTAAACTTCCATTTGATAGGACGTGGTCAGCAATATCCAGGGCCATTGAAAAAACAGGATATGAAGTTTCTGACAGGAATAGAGAGCTAAAATATATCCAAATTAAAGTTAAAAAAGAAAATACTGGATGGTTAAATAACCTTTTTTCACCTGCTAACACTGAAAAGTATTGTCCAGATGGTGGATGTCTGTTTGATGCAGAAGAAAATATCGATGCTGATTATGAATTAATCTTTTCAGAATCAGATAATAATACGTTATTAGAATTTAAGAGATTGTCTAATACAGACGTAACAGTTGATCAGCTGGTTGATGAAATAAACGAATCTTTATCATGATAGAAAACCTTAATCTAATTTCTGAAGGAAAAGCTAAATCGCTATATGAAACATCTGAAACATCTGAGTTATTGATGGTTTACAGAGATGATACTTCAGCTTTTGATGGCAAAAAAAAAGAAGCTCTTAAAGGAAAAGGAGAGATAAATAATAAATTTAATGCTTTTATTATGGAGTATCTTGCAAACAATGGTGTTGAAACTCACTTTCTTAAACTTATTCAAGAAAATAAAAGTCTAGTTAGAAAGCTTGATATGTTACCAGTTGAATGTGTTGTAAGAAATATTGCCACAGGATCATTATGTAGAAGGTTAGGGGTCGAAGAAGGCATTAAATTTGAAGACCCGCTTTTCGAATTCTTTTTAAAAGATGATGATCTTGGAGATCCCTTAATAAATGATAACCATATAACTGCTTTTGGCTGGGGAACAGAACAAGAAATATCTAAAATGAAGGAAATAACATTCAAAATAAATCACCTTCTATGCGAACTATTTAAAAAAGTAGGCCTAATCTTAGTTGACTATAAGGTTGAATATGGAAGATCTAATGGATCTCTCATGCTGGGTGATGAATTTACTCCAGATGGTTGCAGAATATGGGATGCTGAAACCGGAGAAAGTCTCGATAAGGATAGATTTAGAAAAGATCTTGGAGATGTAGTTGAATCTTATCAAATAGTAGCTCATAAATTAGGTATTTCACTTTAGTTTTTTACTATAACCCTCATATCTTCTATAATAGAGACCGCTATGAGAACTAAAGCTATATATTTTGATTATGCAGCAACGACTCCTGTTGACCCAAGAGTTGCAAAGAAGATGCATGAATGTTTGTTGCTAGATGGTAATTTTGGTAACCCTGCTTCAAGATCTCATGAATTTGGTTGGAAAGCTGAAGAAGTTGTTGAAAAAGCAAGATTACAGGTAGCAGACTTAATAAATGCAGACTCAAGAGAAATAGTTTGGACTTCTGGAGCTACAGAGTCTGACAATCTCGCTATTAAAGGCGCAGCTAAATTCTATAAAGATAGAGGCAACCACATCATTACATCTAAAATAGAGCATAAAGCAGTATTAGATCCGTGTAGACAGCTCGAAAGAGAAGGATTCGAAGTAACTTATCTAGACCCAGATGAAGATGGAGTTATAACTTTAGAAGCATTAAAAAAACACGTTAAAGAGAACACAATCTTAATTTCATTAATGCATATAAATAATGAACTAGGTTCGATAAATGATATCGATAAAATAGGTGATTTTACGCGTGAAAAAAATATTATTTTTCATGTCGACGCAGCTCAGAGCATAGGAAAAATCAACATAGACTTATCTAAATCAAATGTTGATCTCATGTCGTTTTCAGCCCATAAATGTTATGGACCTAAAGGTATGGGTGCTTTATATGTAAGAAGAAAACCTAGAGTTAGGTTAGAGGCACTGATACATGGTGGAGGACATGAAAGAGGATTCAGATCCGGAACGTTAGCAACTCATCAGATTGTTGGGATGGGAGAAGCCTTTAGCTTAGTCAAAAAAGAAATGGAAAAAGATAATAAGAAAATAAAAGAGCTTTCAGAATTCTTTTGGGATCAAATATCAGGAATAGAAGAAATAGTACTAAACGGGAACAAGAAAAATAAAGTTGCGAACATAACGAATGTCAGCTTTTCATATGTAGAAGGCGAATCACTAATAATGGCACTAAAAGATGTTGCCGTTTCTTCAGGCTCTGCATGCACATCAGCAAGTCTAGAGCCTTCTTATGTTCTTAGAGCTTTGGGAAGACCGGATGAGTTAGCACATAGCTCAATAAGATTCTCTTTTGGTAGATTTACAACCAAAGAAGAAGTTAAAATGGTAGCAGAAACAACTAAGCGGGTGGTTAGACAACTTAGAGAATTGTCACCTTTATGGGATATGCATCTCGATGGGGTTGACCTTGAAAAAGTTGAGTGGGCACACCATTAATAGATTATGGCTTATTCAAGAAAAGTAATAAAAAAGTTTGAGGAGACTCTTAATAATCCATCAGCAAATAATGTTGGTAGATTAGATCCAAATTCAGATAGTGTTGGAACAGGCATGGTGGGGGCACCGGCTTGTGGAGATGTAATGAGACTTCAGATTGAAGTAGATAGTGAAAATAAAATTACTGACTGTAAATTCAAGACTTATGGTTGTGGTTCTGCAATTGCATCAAGTCAACAAATGATTGAAATGCTGAAAGGAAAGACACTAGATGAAGCAAGAAGTATCAAGGATAGAGAAATTGCTAAATTGCTTGAATTGCCACCAATAAAATTGCATTGCAGTGTTCTTGCTGAAGATAGCATAAAAAAAGCCATTGCAGATTATGAATCCAAGAAAGCATAAGCCTGAAATTCTAAACTTTACACCCAAAGCTTTAGCTCACTTTAAACATAAAGTGTCGCTACAAGGTAAAGAAAACAAAGTTAAATTAGGTGTGAAGAAGATGGGCTGTAATGGATATTCGTATTATTTTGAGTTCACTAATAAAAGCAACAAATCAGATCACAAGCTAATAGTTGATGATGTTCAATTTGTTATACCTATAGATTCATTGGAAATAATAAAAGGTAGTCAAGTTGATTTTATGATAGAAGGCCTAAATCAAGGCATCAAATTTATAAACCCTAATGCAAGTGCAGTATGTGGATGCGGCGAGAGTTTTACCGTACGAGATGAAGAATCAGAATCTGAAGATGCAGGAATTGCTCAAAAAAAAAGCTAAAAATATTACCACATGAGACTATCTGTCCTGATGGGGCAACTATAGATCTAGAAAAAAATGAAACTATTCTAGATGCCTGTTTACGTAATGGTATTAATATTGAGCATGTTTGTGAGAAAGCATGCGCTTGCACAACATGCCATATAATTATAAAAGAGGGATTTGATAGTCTTGAAGAAGCTACAGATGAAGAAGAAGACCTGCTTGATAAAGCATGGGGACTGCAATCAACATCAAGATTAAGCTGCCAAGTAATGCCGACGGAAGATATAACGGTAATCGAAATACCTAAATATACAATTAACCAAGTTTCTGAGTTAACATAACTATGCTTAAGTGGACCGATACTCTTGATATAGCAATTGAGCTATCTGAGAAGTATCCAGAAAAAGATCCACAGTGGATAAACTTTGTTGAATTGCGAAATTTAGTTACGTCTATTGATGATTTTGATGATGATCATGATAGATGTAATGAAAGAATTTTAGAGTCCATTCAGCAAAACTGGATAGAGGAGAAAGATTAAAATGGAAAAAACATTATCAATCATAAAGCCTGACGCTGTATCAAAAAATGTTTTGGGTAAGGTTTTAGATAGATTTGAAAGCGCAGGGCTGAAAGTGATAGCTATAAAAATGCTTCATCTAGACAGAAATATGGCAGAAGGATTTTATGCAGAGCATAAAGGCAAGCCATTTTTTGAAAAACTTATTAACTTTATGACTTCTGGTCCAGTTGTTGTGCAAGTCTTATTTGGACAAAACGCTATTAAAACTAATAGAGATCTAATGGGAAATACAAATCCAGAGGAAGCTGCTGCAGGAACAATCAGATCAGATTTTGCTGAATCAATTGATGCTAATGCCGTACATGGTTCGGATTCTCCAGAAAGTGCAGAACGCGAAATTTCTTATTTCTTTACCGAATCTGAAATTTTTTAAATTAAATTTTAAAATTGAAAGAACAGATCATTCAAAGAAAGAAAACTAAAAAAATTTGGGTTGGTGACGTTCCTGTAGGTGGAGGTGCTCCAATATCTGTACAGTCTATGACTAATACAGAAACTACAGATACAGAATCTACTATAAAGCAAATTAATGACCTAGAAGACGCTGGCGCAGATATTGTTAGAGTTTCAGTACCAACTATGGATGCAGCTGAAGCCTTTAGGGAAATAAAAAGAGCTAGCAATATACCTTTAGTATCTGATATTCATTTTGATTATAAGATTGCATTAAAAGTACTGGAATATGGTGTTGATTGCGTAAGGATAAATCCAGGCAATATTGGTAGCGAAAATAAGATTAAAGATGTGATCACATCAGCCAAAGACAAGGATATACCTATCAGAGTAGGTGTAAATGCAGGATCATTAGAGAAAGATCTACAAATGAAGTATGGAGAACCAAATGCCGATGCATTGGTTGAATCAGCTATGAGACATGTAGAAATATTGGTTAAGAACAATTATGAAAATTTCAAGTTAAGCATTAAGTCTTCAGATATTTTCATGGCAGTAGAGAGCTACGAGAAAATCTCAGAATTAATAGAACAACCGTTACATCTTGGCATTACAGAATCTGGCTCTTTAAAAACAGGCACAGTCAAATCATCTATAGGACTAGGGCAATTATTGATGCAGGGAATTGGCGACACCATAAGAGTTTCTCTTGCTTCAGACCCTATTGATGAAATAAAGGTTGGCTGGGAAATGCTAAAGTCCTTGAAAATTAGATCAAGAGGTGTAAAAATTGTCGCCTGCCCGAGCTGCTCAAGACAAAATTTTCAGGTAATTGATACGGTAAACAAGCTTGAAAATGAGCTATCAGAGCTAAAAGAAGAAGTAACTCTTGCTGTTATAGGTTGTTATGTTAATGGTCCAGGCGAGTCAAAAGTTGCAGATGTTGGTGTGACTGGAGCAACACCAAAACATTTAATCTATTTAAATGGAAAGCCTGCTTATAAAGTTGAAACTAAAGACCTAGAAAAAGCTCTAATAAAAGAGGTAGTAGAAATAGCAGAGAAAAAACGTAATACAATAGTGAAACAATGACTGATTTAAAGACTATAAGAGGAATGCCAGATCTATATGGAGAAAATATAGAGGACATTTCTATGGTTGAAAAAGTATGCCAAAAAACTTTTCAAAGTTTTAATTTCCAAGAATTGAGAACTCCAATTCTAGAAAATAAATCTCTTTTTAATAGATCTGTAGGAGAATCTTCAGAAATCATGCAGAAAGAAGTTTATGAATTTAAAGACAGGAAAGATAATTTGCTATGTTTAAGGCCTGAAGGTACAGCTGGCTTGGTAAGAGCCTTGATAACCAACGGCTTGGATAATGATGAAATTAAAAAACTTTTCTATTTAGGGCCAATGTTTAGATATGAAAGACCACAAAAAGGTCGTAAGAGACAATTTTTTCAAGCTGGAGTTGAGCTTATAGGAGATCAATCGTCAGATGCAGATATAGAAATAATCTTAATTGCAAATACGATTCTTGAAAAATTAAAAATTAAATCAGATCTTGAAATAAATTATCTTGGTAACGTAGAAAATCTAAAAAATTATAATGACTACTTGGAAAAATATCTTTCTGAAACTTCAGATTTACCAGATTATGTAATGAAAAATCCAATTAGGGCTTTAGATTCAAAAGATGAAAATATCAAAAATAAAATGTCCAAAGCAAAAAGTATTACAGACTTTCTAAATAAAGATCAATCAGATGAATTTTTCAAAATAAAATCTAAGTTAGATGAAATAGGGATTAAATACAAAGAAAATGTAAAACTTGTACGAGGATTAGACTATTACAATGGCTTAGTATTTGAATTTCTCTCAAGTGATCTTGGAGCGCAAAATGCTATTTTAGGTGGTGGACGATATGATGGACTCATTAAAAAGCTTGGCGGCAGAGATCTACCAGCTACTGGTTTTGCTTTAGGTGTTGATAGGCTGGCTGAGGTTGTAAAAGCATCATCTCAGTCGAAAGATCTTTTTATAGGTTGTGTTGATAAAGAATCACGAACTTATGCGCAAACATTAGGCTACAAAATTAGAAAAGAAAATAGCTCCCTTATAGTTGAGAATTATCTTGGAAACGCTAGTGTAGCGAAACAATTGAAAAAAGCCGATTCTCAAGGCTTTAAATTTGCTATTATAGTCGGCCAGGACGAGCTTAAAAATAAAAAAGTTAAATTAAAGAATTTAAAGGAAGATAAGCCTGATCTTGAGTTAAAAGAAAAAGATTTATTGGAGCATTTTGAGTGTTAGATAGAATTTTAGATTTTTTAAGAAACAGATATTTTATTGGAGCAGTGATTCTAATAATAGTATTTATTATCGTAAATTCTGTTATGGGTTACTACAGTAGCAAGGCAAATGAAGCTGAATTTAAAAAATTTGTTGAAATAAATGAAGAATTTTCAGTAGATGAGTCAGACTCTGATACGCTGTTTAATGAACTTGATCTTGATTTTGAATCTTATGGATATGAGCTTATTACTAAAACTATACTCGCAAAGAAGGCAGTAGATGAAGGTAATTTTGATTTAGCTCTAAAGCTGTTTATAGAAATGTATGAACTCATTCTGGACAAAAACATAAGTAAAGACACTAAGAATATTCTTAAAGAGCAGTATGCTGAAAATATAGTAAGAATTTACATGGAAAAAAATGATTTTGATGGTGGATCTAATTTTATAAAAGAAAATACTAACGATTCTTTACGTTTTCATGAACTAGCTGGAGACTTTTATAAATTTTTTGAAAAAAATGAAGATTCAGTATTTCACTATGATAAAGCTTTAACTTTTGACATTGATGAAGCTCAAAAGAATATAATTAATTTAAAAAAACCTAAGGAATGATGAAAAAAATAATTCTCTTATCAGCATTGATATTTTTGGCTAGCTGTCAAACTCTTGGTACCTTGGGTGAAACCTTTCAGTTAATCGAAGAAGATCCAAGGGCACCTATAGATCTTGATACAAGTTACGATAGCTTCTCAGATAAAAAATGGTCAAAAGATATCATTACACCAATAATTCAATTAGGTTTTTTTGAAGAAAAGATAAAACCAAATAAATTCTTTGATATTAGTGGTGGAAAAGTATATTCCATAGATAAAACCAGTTTAAGAGTTTTTGATGCAAGCTCTGGAGCTTTAAGAGATGTGCTTCCATTAGATAATGACAAAATAATGTCAGGCATAACGATTGGATATAATTCCTATGTCTATTCTGATAATGAAGGAAACTTATTTGTTCATAACTTGAATTCGGGAGAATTAAAATGGAAAAATGAACTAAGAGATATAATTATATCTGAGGCACTCATAACTCCAAAAAACATATTTGTTCAAACATCTTCAGATGTTTTATATGCTTTTGACCTTCAAACAGGAGACCGAGTATGGTCTAAAAAAGCTCAAGCACCATTGCTGTCAATAAGAGGGACATCTTCTCCAGTTTTTTTTGAAGGATTGGTCTTCGCTAATTTTTCTAATGGTCGCTTGGCAGCAATAAGAGCAACAGATGGAATTCAATTATGGGAAAAACCAATTTCGGTTATAAAGGGCAGTACTGAATTGGAAAAATTAATGGATTCAGATAGCCCAGCTGTAGCATTTAATGACATTGTTTTTGCAGCTAACTATAATGGCTCATTAACAAGGTTCAACATAAGAGGGGGGGAAAAAGCTTTCTCAGTAGATTTATCCACCTCGAAACCTTTCATTCTTTATAAAGATACCATTATTGCCGTGAATAGTGATGATGAGATAGTTGCTTTTGATGCCATTAATGGTTCACAAACTTGGAAAAATTCAAAATATAAATTTAGACGATTAACAGCTCCAACATTATATGATGACTATCTTTATTTTGGAGATATAGAAGGTTATTTGCATAAAGTCGATCCTGCAACAGGTGAAATTATTGGTCTTCAACCTACAACACTCACAGCAGTTTCTCAAATTGAAGCCTTCGCTAATAAATTAATAGTTCAAGATAGTGCAGGTTCAGTTTCGGCCTTTGAACTAAAATAATGAACAAAACAGTTGCTCTAGTCGGTAGAACTAATGTCGGCAAATCATCTATTTTTAACAAGCTTATAAAAGCAAAATCTTCTATTGTCTCCAGTCAAGAAGGCTTGACTAGAGACATGAAAACAGCTGAACTTAAATACAATAACAAAACAGTTCAATTAGTTGATACTGGGGGTTTTTATACTTCTAAGGATGATAATTTTGAAGATTTAATACTTATTAAAGCACATGAAGCAATTGGCACATCAGATCTAATTCTTTTTATTGTTGATAAAAAGTTTGGACTTTCTCCATTCGATAAGCAATTGGCAAACATACTAAGAAAAAGTGGGAAAGAAGTAACATTAGTAATAAATAAGATTGATGTTAAAACTACCGAAGGGACTGAAGTTTTTCATGAACTAGGATTTGATACAAAATTAGAAATAAGTGCTGAGCATAATTTAAATATAGATAAGCTAAAACAACTAATTTTTGATGATGTTCCTGATGATGAAGAATTATCTGAAAAGCAAATTCCAAAGATAAGCGTAATTGGAAAACCAAACGTTGGTAAGTCTTCAACTGTTAATGCCCTTTTAGATCAAGATAAAATGATTGTTTCAGATATTGCTGGAACAACAATAGATTCCGTAGATGTAAAAATAAATTATAGATCTAAAGAATATCTTCTCATTGATACTGCAGGAATAAGAAGAAAAAATAAGACTATTGAAAAAGAAGAAAAGTTTTCAGTTATCAAATCCTTAGATTCGATTGAAAAATCAGATTTAACCTTATTAATGCTTGATGCAACTAATTTTTTGCTAGAACAAGATATGAAGTTAATTGAAAGAACAAAAGACATTGGCAGGTCAATGGTAGTTGTAGTCAATAAAATAGATTTGATGACAAAAGCAGAGTTAAAAGAAATGCAAGAAAAGATAAATGATGAAAGCTTACTAGCTGGTTTCCCGTTCGCATTGATTTCAGCTACAGAAAGAAAAGGTTTCAGAACGTTATTTGATTATGTTTATCGTGTTTTAGGTAATTCAAAGATGAAAATATCTACCAATAAACTAAACAAGATATTAGCAAGTGCTAAAGCATCGAAGTCAATACCATATAAAGGTAAATTCAGGCCAAAGATCAGATACGTTCATCAAGGAGGAAGAAATCCGCATGTATTAACTTTTCATGGCAACTCATTAGAGAAGCTCGAGGGAAGTTATGTAAGGTTTTTAGGCAATTATTTTCATAAAAAACTTAACTTGTTAGGAACAAATTTAAAGTTAAAGTTTATTAACTCTAAAAACCCTTATAAATAGTAAATTTTCGAGCTTAATTGTTCTATAATACATTTGGAAATTACAGGTGGAAAATGACTAGGCCTTACAGTGCAGGTGGAAAATGACTAGGCGCCCCACATTCATAAATCTTTTTTTAATAAAACTTCCAATATCAGCAATTTCTTCAATAAGCCATAGACTCTCAGGCATTGCAATTTTTTTTATAGCTTTACCAACATTTGTTCTGCTTTTTCTTACGGACTATATGGTTACTGCTCAAGGAGAATGGGATTTAGATAAGTATAATTTTGAAGTTAAGTTACTGGTATCAGTCTCTTTGGTTGCCCTTACATATCATACCTTAGCTGGGTTGAGACATATGCTAATAGATTTTTCAAGTTATGGGCATGAATTAGATCAAGCAAGATTATCAGCAATGTTAACTTTTGCATTAACCTTTGTTGTATCAATATTTTTATTAATGGAGGTTTGGTAGATGGGCACCTTTTTTTGGTATTTTCAGCGATGTACAGCCGTAATCATTCTTGTTTATGTCTTATTTATATTATTTAGTTATATGGCTAAACCATGGGGAATTGATTACAGCCTCTGGTATGCAGATATTAGCAGCTTACCAATGAAAATTTTTACAATAATATTTTTTATTTCTAGCATATTGCATGGGATTCAGGGATTAAGAGATGTTGAGGATGACTATTTCACAGAAAGAACATTAGGATTTATATCTGAAACATTAGGAGCGTACGCTCTAGTATTCAGAATTATTTTTAGATTTTTTATTGCATTAGTCGTTATTGTTCTTACTTATATATTAGTGTTTAAGTACTTATTAGGTGGATAAATGAAGTTAGGTAATATCGAATTTACAGAACAACAATTTGATGTGGTAATTATAGGTGGTGGTGGTTCTGGGTTAAGAGCATCTCTTGAAATATCAAAATCTGGCTTAAATGTTGGCGTAGTGTCAAAAGTTTTTCCTACTAGATCTCATACGGTAGCTGCACAGGGCGGAATTACTTGTGCAATAGCAAGCGCTGATCCAAATGATGATTGGAGATGGCATATGTTTGATACTGTTAAGGGCTCTGACTATATAGGAGATCAAGATGCAATTGAATATATGTGCTCTGAGGGACCAGAGACTGTATTTGAACTTGAACATATGGGACTGCCATTCTCAAGGTTTGAAAATGGAAGAATATATCAAAGACCATTTGGTGGGCAGTCAAAAGAATATGGAGAGGGAGGACAGGCTGCAAGAACATGTGCTGCAGCTGATAGAACCGGGCATGCTCTTTTGCATACCCTCTATCAAGCAAATCTAAAGGCAGGAACAAATTTCTTAAATGAGTGGTTTGCTGTAGATATAATAAAAAATGATTCTGGTGTAGTTTCTGGTATTAGTTGCTTTGATATGGAGACAGGCGAAGTATCAATAATAAAATGTAATGCGATTGTTTTGGCAACGGGGGGAGCAGGACAAGTATATGAACAAAATACTACTTCATTAATTTGCACTGGAGATGGTTTGGGCATGGTATTAAGAAAGGATTTGCCTTTACAAGATATGGAAATGTGGCAGTTCCACCCAACTGGTCTATATGGTAACGGATCATTGATGACTGAAGGTTGTAGAGGCGAAGGCGGCTATCTAGTTAATTCAGAAGGCAAAAGGTTCATGCCTGATTATGCTCCTAAGGCAAAAGACTTAGCATCTAGAGATGTAGTCTCGCGATGCATAGTGCAAGAAATTTTAGCAGGCAGGGGTTGTGGTGATAAAAAGGATCATGTGCTTTTAAAAATTGATCATCTTGGATCAGAAGCCATAATAAAAAAACTCCCTGAAATAAGAGAAATATCAATGACTTTTGCTAATGTCGATCCTATAGAAAATCCAATACCAGTAGTACCAACTTGTCACTATATGATGGGAGGAATACCCACAAATATTAATGGCCAAGTAATTACCCAAGATAGCAATGGAAATGATTCTATTGTGAATGGTCTATATTCGATAGGTGAAGCAGCAAATGTCTCAGTACATGGCGCTAATAGACTCGGAGGCAACTCTTTATTGGATCTAGTAGTTTTTGGGAGAGCAGCAGGCAAGCATATAAATGAAGAACTACCAGAGCAATCTTCTTCTGAAGTGTCAAATACAAACATTGAAGAATCTTTAGAAACATTGATCAGAATTCAAGAAACAAAGAAAGGCGAGAGTGTCTTTAGTCTTAGATCAGATATGCAAAACGTTATGCAAAATTATTTTGGAGTTTATAGAAATGAAGATTTAATGAAAGAAGGAATTAAAAAGCTAGAAGACATAACAGAGAGAACAAAAAAAATACATTTAAATGATAAGTCAGGCCAATTTAATTCAGAAAAAGTTGAAGTTTTAGAATATTTAAACTTGCTTGATATAGCTAATGCGACGGCATATTCAGCACTTGAGAGAAAAGAAAGCAGAGGCGCTCATGCAAGAGAAGATTTCCCAGAAAGAGATGATGAAAATTGGTTGTGTCATTCATTGTTCTTCAAGGATAAAAATAAAGTTAGCAAAAGAGCTGTTAATTTAAAACCTAAAACAGTTGAAACTTTTAAACCAAAACCGAGGGTTTATTAAATGACAAAAAAACTTAAATTAAGTTTATATAGGTTCGACCCAGCAAAGGATAAAAGGCCTTATATGTCAGATTATGAGATTCCATATAGTTCGTCAGGAAATATGATGGTAATTGATGCAATCAGGAAAGCTCAGGAACTTGATTCTACTATCACATTCAGAAGATCATGTGGTCAAGGAGTCTGCGGATCAGATGGTGTGAATATGAACGGTCAAAATGGATTGGCATGTATTACTCCAGTCTCAAAAGTTATGACCGCAAATAGATTAGAAGTTAGACCACTTCCTGGACTACCAGTCATTAAAGATTTAATTGTAGATATGAAGCCTTTTTACGATCAATATGAAAAAGTTAAACCTTTCTTAGACAATGATGAAGAAATTAAAACAGGACATGAAAGACTGCAGAGCCCAAAAGATAGAGAAAAACTTGATGGTTTATATGAATGCATATTGTGTGCGTGTTGTTCAACTAGCTGTCCTTCCTTCTGGTGGAACCCAGAAAAATTTGTTGGTCCAGCAGCACTTTTACAGGCATATCGTTTCATTGCTGATACAAGAGACAAGCAAAAAAGAATGAGACTTAAAAAATTAAATGATGCTTTTAGCGTATATAGGTGCCACGGTATAATGAACTGTACCTCAGTTTGTCCAAAAGGTTTAAACCCATCAAAAGCAATCAATGAGATCAAAAAGGAGTTAAGAAAAACAGGATAGTGTCTAAGTCGATAGGGGAGAAATTTAAAGAGAGTTTTAAATATGGTGGAAATTCCGAATATTTAGATCTTATGTATGAAGAATATCTTGAAGATCCATCAAATCTAAGTCCAGAGTGGAAGAAATACTTTGATTCTATTCAAAATGGTCAGATTGATGTAAGTCATCAGGCGATTAAACAGGAATTTAAAAATACAAAGTACAAAAATAAAGAAATTCAAATAAAAGTTGGAGACACGACTTCAAAAGCCTCAGATGTCCAAAACCTAATCAATGCTTATCGAAGAAGAGGGCATGAAGTAGCTAGCTTAGACCCATTGGGATTAAGACCAAAAAAAGAAGTTTCAGATCTTAATATGGGTTTTCATAATCTTTCCCAATCTGATTTAGATTTAAATTTTTCTATTTCGAATTTCCAGAATTCAAAAAATCTTAAATTATCTGAAATTATTGAATCGGTTGAGAAGACTTATACATCGACAATAGGCTATGAATTTATGCATATTATGGATAGCAAGATCAGAAGATGGTTTCTAAATAAAATTGAAGGTAAATCTACGCCTTATAATTTTTCAGATGAAGAAAAGGAGCATGTATTAAAAAGGTTAGTTGATTCAGAAGGTTTAGAAAAATTTTTAGCGGCCAAATATCCTGGCGCAAAAAGATTTGGACTTGAAGGCGGAGAATCACTTATACCTTTACTTGATACTCTTATTGAAGATCTTGGTTCTTCGGGAGCTAAAGAATTAGTCTTGGGTATGTCTCATAGAGGAAGGTTAAATGTTCTTATTAATGTAATGGGCAAAAAGCCTAGTCTTTTATTCTCAGAATTTGATGAAAATTTTGAGGAAGACGACGCTCATACTGGAGACGTTAAATATCATTTGGGTTTCTCGTCAAATATTCTAACCAGTGGGGGTCAGGTTCATGTGACTTTAGGGTCTAATCCGTCACATTTAGAAGCCGTTAACCCAGTTGTATTAGGCTCTGTACGCGCACGACAAGATAGAAGAGAAGATAAAAATAATAATCAAGTAGTCCCAATACTGATGCATGGCGATGCATCATTTTCTGCTCAAGGTGTTGTAATGGAGATTTTACAACTTTCACAGACTAGAGCCTATGGCGTAGGTGGTTCCATACATATAGTCGTAAATAATCAAATAGGTTTTACTACTAGTGTTAAAGAAGATGCTAGGTCAACTGAATATTGCACAGATGTGGCAAAAATGATTAATGCACCAATAATTCATGTAAATGGTGATGACCCAGAGGCATGTGTTATGGCCGCTAAACTAGCAGTAGAGTTCAGAAGCACTTTTAAGAAAGATATCATTGTTGACTTTGTATGTTATAGAAGAAGAGGTCACAACGAAACCGATGAACCATTTGCAACGCAACCAGTTATGTATAAAGAAATAAAATCAAAAGATACAGTAACCAATATATATTCAAATAAATTGATAGAAAAAAAGTCATTAGATGAATCTAAATTTGAAAAATTTAAAAAAGATTATAGAAAGAATATGGAAAAAGGAGAGACAGTTGCTAAATCCCTAGCAACTGACCCTGATTTATCTCTTCAATTTGATTGGGAACTCTATATAGAACCAGACCTAAAAAAATCCTACCCAACTGCAGTTTCAGCTGAAGCCCTTACGGAAAGTATGAAGTATGGCTTTGATTTTGAAGAGGGTTTAAAGATGCAAAAACAGGTTGCTAAAGTTTATGAAGAGAGAGCACAAATGTTAGAAGGAAAGATTCCTATGAATTGGGGGTTTGCTGAAATGGCTGCCTATGCGACATTATTAAAAGATGAATATCCTGTAAGAATGACAGGACAGGATAGTAGGAGAGGCACTTTCTCACATCGCCACCTTGTAGTTAAAGATCAAGAAACAGGCATAGGTTATGTGCCTCTTTCTAAGCTAAATAAAGGAAACAGAAAATTTGAAATTTATGACTCTCTGCTATCAGAGGAAGCAGTATTAGGTTTTGAATATGGGTATGCATCTACTTGGCCCGAAGGTTTAGTAATTTGGGAGGCTCAATTTGGAGATTTTGTTAATGTCGCTCAAGTAGTTATAGACCAGTTTATAGTTAGTGGTGAAACTAAGTGGAATCGACTATCTGGCTTAACAATGTTTCTTCCTCATGGCTATGAAGGACAAGGGCCAGAACATAGTAGCTGTAGACTAGAGAGATTCCTTCAGTTATGTTCTCATGAAAATATTCAGGTTTGTGTACCAACATTACCCGCACAAATATTTCATTTACTTAGAAGGCAGGTCGTTAGACCTTCAAGAAAACCCTTAATTGTCCTAACTCCAAAAAGTTTGCTAAGAAACCCATTAGCAACATCTGAAATTAAGGATTTAACAGAAGGCACATTTAAAAATGTTATTGTTGATGATTCTAATTCAGTATCTAAAAGAGTTATATTTTGCTCTGGAAAGATATATTTTGATTTACTTCAAGAGATATCTAAAAAGAATATTAAAAATATTACAGTCGTTAGACTGGAACAACTTTATCCATTCCCTGAAAGTGAATTAATAAATATTACAAAAGGTGTTAAATGTAAGGATTTTTATTGGGTGCAAGAAGAGCCAGAAAACATGGGAGCATGGCTAATGATTAGACATAAGTTAGAAAAAGTACTTAATGAAACTAAGAAAGGCTACAAGCTGAGTGTTATTGCAAGAAATTTATCAGCTGCTCCTGCTGGAGGATATCAAAAATATCATCAAAAACGACAAAAAGAGATAGTTACAGAGGCCTTAGAGTTATAGAATATTCAAAATGACTGAAGATATAAAATCTCCCCAATTTCCTGAATCAATTTTTGAAGGCACATTATCGAGCTGGCTCAAAAAAGAGGGCGATGAAATAAAACAAGATGAAGTTTTAGCAGAAATTGAAACCGATAAAGTTGTCATAGAAGTAACAGCTCCATCTGATGGCGTAATGGAAAAAATATTAATAGAGGAAGGGAGCACAATAAAAAGTTCAGAAGTAATAGGCAGATATAAAAAAGGGAAAAGCGATCCTAGTTCTCCAGCAAAGCCTGAAAGCACACAAAAGGAAACTGAAAAAGCAGAAATGAAAGTACAAGAAAAGCCTAAAAAAGATAAGACTACGACTGAAAAAGTTGAAACTAAAAAAAGTGCAAAAGAGAAAGGCTTTAGGATGGGACCAGCAGCAAAGAAATTATTGAATGAAGAAGATATTGATCTGGCTGACGTAGAAACAAGCTCTAAAAGAAATGTAGTAACAAAAAAAGACATACTTGAGGCAGCAAGTAAAAAGCCCGAACAGAAAGAAAGCCCAGATACAGTCGTAGATGAGAATAATACAAAAAGAGTCCCAATGACAAGATTGCGATCAGTAGTCGCAAAAAGACTTTTAGAATCACAATTTTCAACAGCTTCACTTACAACATTTAATGAGGTTGACCTATATGAAGTTAAGAAGCTAAGAGAGAAATACCGTGATAGTTTTGAACAAAAATTTGGAGTAAAACTTGGATTTATGGGTATGTTCCTTAAGGCTTCAAGTTTGGCCTTGCAAGATATGCCAATTGTTAATGCATCTATAGATGGGAATGATATTGTTTACCATGGATCTCAAGATATTGGTGTTGCTGTTTCAACTGAAAAAGGGCTCGTTGTCCCGGTTGTAAGAAACGTACAAGAACTCTCTTTAGCTGAAATAGAAACTGCTATAAGAGATTATTCCATTAAGGCTAGAGATGGAAAAATTGAAATGTCTGATATAACAGGTGGAACATTTACTGTCTCAAATGGAGGCGTTTTTGGTTCTTTGCTTTCAACCCCTATTCTAAATCCTCCGCAATCTGCGATTCTAGGTATGCATAAAATACAAGAGAGACCAATGGTAGTTAATGGAAATATAGAGGTTAGACCTATGATGTATCTAGCATTAACTTATGACCATAGATTATTAGATGGCAAAGACGCTGTATCTTTTTTAGTAAAAATAAAGGAGACACTCGAATCACCAGAATCGATGATCCTAGGAGTTTAAATGGAATATGATGTAATTGTTATTGGAGGAGGTCCTGGAGGCTATGTAGCAGCGATAAAAGCATCTCAGCTAGGTCTAAAAACGGCTTGCATAGAATTTGATGAGGACAATCAAGGGAAGCAGAGATTGGGCGGCACTTGTTTAAATGTTGGCTGCATACCTTCAAAATCCCTACTTGATTCTTCTTATAAGTATCATCAAATATCAGAAAGTTTTGATGAACATGGGATAAAAGTATCGAAACCCAATTATGATTTAGCAAAAATGATGGAAAGAAAGAATGAGATTGTAAAAAAACTTACAGGCGGAGTAAGCCATTTATTTTCACACAATAAAGTAGAAGCAATTCATGGAAAAGGAAAACTACTTAATCAAAATGAAGTTGAAGTTACAGATCTAAAAGGAAAGAAAAAGAAATACCAAGGAAAAAATATTGTTTTAGCGACAGGTTCAAGACCAATAAATATACCGTCAGTCCCATGGAATGGTACGACAGTAGTTGGAAGTGCTGGAGCTTTAGAATTTACTGAGACACCAAAAAACCTTGGAATAATAGGCGCGGGTGTTATAGGCCTAGAACTTGGTAGTGTCTGGTCTCGTCTTGGTTCTGAAGTAAGTATTTTTGAAGCTGAAAAAAATTTATTACCAATGTTGGACACTGATATGACTAGAACTATCGAAAGAGAATTCAAAAACCAAAATTTAAATATTCATTTAGGTTGTTTTGTAAAAGGATCAAAAAAATATAGAAAAGGTATAAACCTTGAAGTAGAAATAGATGGCAAAATTGAGAAAAAATACTTTGACAAAGTAATAGTCGCTGTTGGAAGAAGACCATTTACAGATAATCTCTTAGATGAGGGTTGTGGGCTAACTCTTGATGAAAAAGGTTTCGTTCCTGTTGATGACTACTGTCAAACAAATCTTGATAATGTTTATGCTGTTGGAGATCTTGTAAGAGGTCCAATGCTTGCACATAAAGCAATGGAAGAAGGAGTAATGGTTGCGGAGAGAATTGCTGGTAAAAAAATGGAAGTAAATTATGATTTAGTTCCAAGTGTTATATACACTCATCCAGAAATAGCATGGGTTGGAAAAACAGAGAAACAATTAAGAGATGAAGGAATTGACTTTAAAAAAGGAAATTTTCCGTTTGCAGCAAGTGGTAGAGCTTTAGCTGCTGGCGATGCGGTTGGGTCAGTAAAAGTTTTGGCAGACAAAGAAACAGATCAAGTTCTGGGAGTACAGATATTTGGAAACTCAGCATCAGAAATATTACAACAAGGTCTTATTGGTATGGAGTTCTCTGCTAGTTCAGAAGATTTTGGCCTTACTATGTTCAGTCACCCTACTGTTTCGGAAGCTCTGCATGAAGCTGCCTTAGCTGTTAACAAACAAGCAATTCATATAGGAAACTGATGAATCTTCACGAATATCAAGCGAAAGAATATTTCGAAACATATGACTTGCCTGTATCTAGGAGATCAATAATAAAGAAATCTTCTGATATTGATGAAGCTGTTGAATCTATAGATTTCTCTAATGGCTGTGTAGCTAAAGTTCAATCACATACAGGTGGTAGAGGAAAAGTTGGTGGAGTTAAGCTTTGCAAATCAAAAGTCGAGGTTAAAGAATTCGTTGAACAATGGCTAGGTAAAAAAATCGTAACTATACAGACTGATTCAGATGGGTTGCCTGTAAATATAATTTCTCTTGAAGAATTAACCGATATAGATAAAGAGCTTTATATGAGTTTTATTGTAGATAGAGGAGAAAAGTGTGTATCGATGATAGTTTCTGAAGCTGGAGGAATGAATATTGAAGAAGTAGCAGAAAAAACTCCAGAAAAGATTCTCAAAGCAAAACTTAATTCAGACTACCTAATAGAAGAAAAAGAAATAAAGGTTTTAGCTAATTCTTTAAATTTTAATTCTGAGCAAACAGATCAATTCAGTAAAATTGTTTCAGGTTGCGCAAAATTATTTAGGGATAAAGATTTAAGCCTTTTAGAAATAAATCCATTAGTTATAAAAACCGATGGAAATCTTCATTGCTTAGATGCAAAAATAAATGTCGATGAAAATGCTCTTTATAGACAAGAAGATTTATTAGATAAACGTGACCCTACACAAGAAGATCAAAGAGAGTATGAAGCCAAAGAGAATGATTTAAGTTATGTATCACTAGATGGGAATATTGGCTGCATGGTTAATGGAGCAGGCTTAGCCATGGGAACAATGGACACTATAAAACTCTATGATGGTGAGCCAGCAAACTTTTTAGATGTCGGGGGTACAGCAACTAAAGAGCGAGTATCTAAAGCTTTTAAATTGATACTTTCTGACCAGAATGTTAAAGGCATTTTAATTAACATTTTTGGCGGAATAGTGAGATGCGATCTTATAGCCCAAGGAATTATAGATGCTATAAAAGAAAGAAGCGTATCAGTACCGATAGTAGTTAGATTGCAAGGCAATAAATCAGAAGAAGGTAAATTAATTCTAAATGATTCTGGTTTAAACCTTATAGGAGAAGATTCGCTTCAAGAGGCATCTAAAAAAATAGTTGAGCTAGTTAAATGAGTGTACTTATAGATAAAACTACCAAAGCAATTTTTCAAGGCTTTACAGGATCTCAAGCAACTATGCATGCTGAGCAATGCATAGATTATGGCACAAATGTTGTTGGCGGAGTTACTCCAAATAAAGGAGGACAAGAACATTTAGGTAAGCCAGTATTCAATTCTGTAGAAGAAGCAACCAAAGAAACAGCTGCTGATACTTCAGTAATCTTTGTGCCAGCAAAATTTACCAAATCAGCAATTATAGAAGCTGCTGAAGCAGGCATTAATTTAATTATCTGTATAACAGAAGGCGTTCCTGTTCTTGATATGGTGGATGTTGTTAATGTTCTTAAGTCTCATCCTGAAGTTAGATTAATAGGGCCTAATTGTCCAGGGGTAATTTCTCCTGGAAAAGCAAAACTTGGGATAATGCCAGCTTCAATTCATTTAGAAGGAACTGTAGGTATAGTTTCTAGATCAGGGACTCTGACATATGAGGCTGTGAAACAAACTACAGATGCAGGCCTAGGTCAAAGTACATGTATTGGTATAGGCGGAGACCCTGTTAATGGAACTTCATTTATAGATGCATTGGAAATGTTTGAAAACGATTCTCAAACTGAATCAATAGTCATGGTTGGTGAAATAGGTGGAAGCGCAGAAGAAGAAGCAGCTGAATACATTAGAGATAATATTAAAAAGCCAGTTGTTTCATACATAGCTGGTGTCACTGCTCCAAAAGGCAAGAGAATGGGGCATGCAGGTGCAATAATTTCTGGAGGCAAAGGAACAGCTCAAGATAAATTTAAAGCTTTAGAATCTGCTGGTGTAGGGGTTGTAACTGATTTAAATCTGATTGGCTCCAGACTTAAAGAATCTCTTTAAATCCTTTTTTCTATCTTTTAATCTTAAAGTATTTAGTATTGCGCTTACGACAATACCAATAATCATTCCTGTCCACATTCCTTCAGCTTCAGTGGGCAAAAATGTTAAATCACTAAAAGAGAGATATACACCTATAGGTATTGCAATAAACCAATAGGAGATAATGAAATTGACCATTGGGCCAAAAGTATCCTTATGTCCTCGCAAAGATCCAATAGCTGAGTAACCAATGGCATCAGGTACTTGAAATATTGCAGCATAAGCAAGCAAAGTTAAAGCTACAACAGAAACATTTGGATCGCTTGTATATATGCTGATAAGAAGACTTCCCATTGAGATTATTAAAATAAAATTAGTAATGGCTACAATTAATGAGAATCTAAGAGAAAAGTTAGAAGCATAGTTTGCTTGGCTATAGTTTTTCTCACCAATTAAATTACCTACTCTTATTGCTGAAGCTAAACCTAGAGATAAAGGAAGCATGAATAATAATCCAACTAAATTTATAGCTATTGTATGAGCAGCTAATGAATTTGCACCAAAGAACGATATAACTAAAGCTGCGCCACTGAACATGCTCAGCTCAACAAAAATTCCAAAACTTATAGGTATTCCAAGCTTAAGTAGTTCAAAAGAACTTTTAAAATCTGGCCAAATAAAATTTCCATAGATTCTTATAGTTTTATACTGTTTCAAAAATAAAGTAAAAAGCCAAAATGCTATTAAACCCAACCAGCTAACTATAGTTGTCGCATACGCACAACCTACACCTCCAAGATCTAGTTCGAAAATAAAATAATAGTTCAGAGGTATATTTATAAGAAAGCCTAGAAGTCCTAGAACAAAAACTATTCTGGTTTGTGTAATGCCTTCACTATAACCTCTAAAAACTTGAAATAGAGTAATTGGTATTGCAGCAAAAGCTACAATATTTAAGTAGGCTAAGCTTATTGATCTTATTTTCTCCTCTGTGTCTAAAAAATGAAAAACTATTCCAGCATTTGATAAGACTAAATAAAAAATAAAGCCCACAAAAAGCCCTGTCCATAAAAACTTTCTTATTTTATTTTTTATTTGTTCAAATTCTTTTGCGCCAAAATGTTGAGCAATAATGGGGGCTATTGCAAACATGGCCCCAGCAGTAAGAAAATATACCGGACTATATATTGCAGCCGCTAATCCCACACCAGCAAGATCATCAGAACTGTAATAACCAGCCATAATGTAGTCCACTGTTGTCATTCCATACATCACCAGCTGACTACCAAGTATAGGAAGGCCTATTTTGATAAACTTTCCATACTCTTTGGAAAATTTAATCAAATTAAAAGTGAACATATAACAGAATTATTCTAGCTTATAATTATACTTGGAGTTTCATTATTAATACTGAACATAGACCCTTTTGGCTAAAGCAACTGTTTAATTCATTCAGTTCTTTTTACTTGCACCATTTTTTAAAACCAAGATTTAAACATTTTGGAAAAAATGTGATGGTGCTTAACCCGCAACACTTAAAAGTATTTGGCGAGAATATATCCATAGATGATTATGCAACATTAATTTGTGCTCAAGATAAAAGGATTGATCTTTCAGCTTGGCAAACAGATAAGATTAGTGGAGAAGTTAATTTAGGTAAATACATACTTATTTCACCCGGAACAAGTATCAGGTCTGCAGAAAGTATTACTATCGGGGATTCAACTATGATTGCTTCTGATGTAGTAATAACAGATTCAGATTGGCATGGTATATACGACAGAACAGATTATGTTGCCAAACCTTTACCAGTAACAATTGATAAAAATGTTTGGATAGGCGAAAGATCAATAATTCTTAAAGGAACCGAGATTGGAGAGAATTCTATAATTGGTGCTGGCTCTGTAGTGAGTGGAAAAGTCCCGGCTAATGTAGTCTATGCAGGCAATCCAGCAAAAGAGATTCGCAAGTTAGATAAAGAAGAATTTAAGACTAGAGAGAGCCTATTTACTGAATCATCGACATATTTATTAGATCTACTATCAATAGAGGAAAATATGCTAAAACCTAACTCTTTTCTAAGTTGGATAAAGTCAATTTTTTGGCCAAAACAATGAAAATCTTTATAGATAAAAATATTCCATATGTAGAGCATTTGTTTGCCGATCATATTGATCAGATTGAATATTTCTCCGATGAAGATTTTGAGATTGAGAATATCAAAGAGGATTCAGTAGTAGTTGTCAGATCTACATATAAAACTCATGGAAAGAAAATTCCAAAAAGTGTTAAGTTTTTATGTTCAGCTTCAACCGGAGAGGATCATATAGATAAGAAAGAATTGAACAAGATGAAAATTCCCTATGCGTTTTCTACTGGAGCTAATGCTATTGCTGTGAGGGAGTACATCTTTTCAACTACAGCGCTTATGTTGCAAGAAAAAAAATTTAATAAAACAGATTCTGCTCTAATTATAGGTTGCGGAAATATAGGTGAAGGGGTATACAAGACTCTTAAATATTTTGGTTTTAATATTAGTTCTTATGATCCATATAAATGGAGTACCAATAGTAATGAAGATCTGGAAGGATATTCTCTTATCTCATTGCATGTTCCTTTTACGACACCCTTAGAGTCAGAGCACTACACTGAAAAACTTTTTTCCTCTTCCAAATTTAAAATGTGTGTAGATGGAGCAATAATTATCAATACATCGAGAGGAGGCGTGGTGTCTGAAGAAGATTTTCTAGGACTTGATACTGATCAGCATCATATTCGATTGATTTCAGATGTTTTTGCGAATGAACCAAATATAAACAAAGATTTTTTAGGAAAAAATTTATTTGGGACTCCACATATAGCTGGACACTCTCAGTATGCTCGATACCAAATGACGAAAATGGCATCTGAACATATAGATAATTTTTTAGGGATGAATGATACTGAGAAAAAGAACATATTAGAAAATAAAATTGTAAATTTTGATAAAAACGTTTTTGATGCAGATATTAAAGAATTTGGCTTGCCGGTTTCTTTAATGCTCGACACTTATAATCCCAAACTAGATCATTTTAAAAGTACTGATTTCAAAAAGATTCGCGATAATTACAATGATAGAATTGGCTACTCTCAGATTATCATTAAGGGCTGTGATAATGATGCTGATCGCATCTCTCTTGAGATGCTTGGATTTACAGTCCAAGATAGCCAAAAATAGTACAATTAAACAAATATATGAAAGAAATAAATGACAAACTAACTCAAGAAGAGCTTTATGTTTTGAAGGATAAAGGTACTGAGAGACCATTCTCAGGGGAATTTGATACATTTTTTGAGGATGGCGTATACAAATGCAAAAATTGTAAAACTGAGTTATTCAAATCTGATTCAAAATATGATGCGGGCTGTGGTTGGCCAAGTTTTTTTGAAGCAGTTAATGAAGAAGCAATAATATATAAAGAAGATAACTCAATTTTTGGACGTCCAAGAACTGAAATACTATGCGCAAATTGTGAAGGACATTTAGGTCATGTTTTTGAAGATGGCCCAAAAGATAAAACAGGACTTAGATATTGTGTAAACTCAATATCGTTAGATTTTGACTCAGAGAATAAGTAATTGAAAATATCAAATTTTTGGAAATCTTCTATAGGTTTCTCATTTTTTACTCTAATTTCACGTGTATTTGGCTACATTAGAGATTTAATTTTCGCAGCAATGCTGGGTGCTAGTGCAATTCATGATGTTTTTGTCGTAGTATTCAAGATTCCTAATGTTTTCAGGAGCTTCTTTGGTGAAGGTGCACTATCACAGTCCTTAACACCAAGCATTATAGAAGCTAGAGAGCATGCAAAAGATTTTCTAAATCAAATCTTTACTATCCTCTTTGTTTCATTAGTTCTATTTGTAAGTTTTGTTTTAATATTTCCTAACTTTTTCATCGATATATTTGCTCCTGGTTTTAGCAACGACCCAGAAAAATATTTAGCTGCAACCAACTTTTTACAACTTGTTTTTCCATATATATTTTTAATTTCATTAGTAGCATTCTTTGGCGCAATTCAGAATTCAAAAAAATATTTTCAATTTGTAGCAGCTACTCCTATTTTGTTTAATTTAACTTTGATAGTTTTCGCTCTTTATTCAAATGAGTTAACTCTTAGTGTCATCGGATTGTCAGTGCTTGTAGCAGGCTTGCTGCAACTAGTCTTAAATTTTTCAGTTTCAGTCTATTTAGGATATATGCCAAACTTTAATTTTTCTTTCAATAAGAAATTATTACGAATTTTCTTTTCAAGATTTCTGCCAGCAATATTTGCAGCAGGGATATATCAATTAAATGTACTTGTAGATACGATTTATGCATCATTTCTTGATACAGGAAGCCCCACCTGGCTTTATCTTTCCGATAGATTGATACAATTCCCAATGGGATTATTTGGAGTTGCAATTGCACTTGTTGCACTGCCTGACCTGACTGAAACAATATTGAAGAAAGACAAAAGTGAATTTAGGAAAGTTTTACAAAAAGGTTTCTCTTCGACCTTTCTAATAGGCCTATTTAGTGGCATTTTTTATATATTACTATCCACTCAAGTAATTGAGCTTTTATTTATGCGCGGGGAATTTAATTCCAATGATGTTCAAATGACAGCATCTAGTTTAGTTGCTTATTCCTACGCTTTACCATTTCTTTTAAGCTCTAAATTTTTTAATAGCGTATTTTTTGCTGCTTCTAAAACTAAGTTTGTTTTAATAATTGGCTTTATATCACTTTTAACAAACTTGATCTTAAATTACGTATTTATATTTATGTATGATCTGGGGCATGTTGGTCTTGCTTTAGCGACAACTTGTGCAGCCACTCTATCTTGGCTTATAAGTTTATTATTTATATATAAAATTAATGAAGGGATATCTTATGCAAAATAAATTTAGCGCAACAATAGGGAACTTTGATGGAATTCATAAGGGTCATATGAAATTAATATCTCATATTCTGTCTTATGCCAAAAAAAATAATATCAAATCAAAGGTTATTACCTTTAATCCTTATCCTTTTGAGTATTTCAAAAGAGATAAAAAAAGAATACTTGCAAATGAAGATAAAATTAACCTTTTAAATGATCTAAATATTGATTCAATCGATTCAATAAAATTTGATGAAGTTTTCAGAAGTTTGACTGCTGAAGAATTTTTTCAAAAATATATTCTGAATGCAGAGGTTGGGTATTTAATTGTGGGCGAAGACTTTAAATTTGGCATTGATAGAACTGGAGATATCTCTACTTTGAAAGACCTCTGTGTGAAGAATAACATTGTATTGGATATTGCTGAAGACGTTCTATATGGAGACGATAAAATTAGTAGCACTCTTATCAGATCTTATTTAGAGAAGGGAGACTTTAGCCATGTATCTGAACTTCTACAAAGGCCATATAAAATAACAGGAAAAGTTATTTCTGGAAAAAACATTGGCAAAAGAATATCTACTCCAACAGCAAACATAGATATTGATGATGTAGATTTCTGTTTTAGTGGCGTCTTTCTGTGTAAAACGACCATAAATGAAAAAGATTACTTCTGCATCGCAAATTTCGGTCCTAAACCAACTTTTGATGACTATCGGCAGTCATTGGAAGCTCATATTTTAGATTTCGATAAAAATATCTATGATGAGATATTAAGTATTGAGTTTTTATGTAAAATTAGAGATCAAATCAAGTTTGATTCAATTGATGACCTTAAGAATCAGATTCAAAAGGACAGGGAAAAAGCGGGAAGTCTATTAAAAAATTATGAGTGATAAGAAAGACCAAAAATTAAATTTACCAAAGACCGAAATTCCAATGAAGGCAAATCTTAATGAAAGAGAGCCTAAGATGTTGGAAGAATGGTCCAAAAGAAATGTCTATCAAAAGATAAGAAAGCATAACTCTGAAAAAGAAAAGTTTATTCTTCATGATGGACCACCATATGCAAACGGCAAAATTCATATAGGACATGCGGTAAATAAAGTTCTAAAAGATATAGTAATAAGATCAAAATCACTGGAAGGTTTTGATGCTCCTTATGTTCCAGGGTGGGATTGTCATGGGTTACCAATAGAGCTGCAGGTTGAAAAGAAACTAGGCAAAAAAAGAAGGGAGCTAAGCCAGTCTGAGTTCAGAGCAATGTGTAGAGAATATGCAAAAAAACAAATTGATATCCAAAAAGATGATTTCATTAGACTGGGAGTCTTTGGAGACTGGGACAACAGATATGCGAGTTTAGACTATTCTTTTGAGGGAGAAGCAATAAATGGATTCGCTAGAATTTATCATAACGGACATGTTGAAAAAGGTTCTAAGCCTGTTCATTGGTGTTTAGAATGCTCTTCTGCTTTAGCGGAGGCTGAAGTGGAGTATATGGATAAAACTTCAAGCTCTATTGATGTTAAATTTGCATTTACAAAAGATTCAGCCAAAGAATTAAATAAAAGATTAGACAATAAAATCAAAGGTGAAGTGCATGTAGTTATATGGACAACTACACCCTGGACAATTCCTGGAAATCAGGCAGTTTGCTTCAAACCAGATATTAGCTATGAAGTCTTAGAAGTTAATGGAGATTTTTTGTTAGTTGCTTCTGAACTAAAGGAGCAATGCTCTGAAAGATGGAGCGACAAAAAAGTATCATCTACGAAAATAAAGATAAAAGGTTCAGATCTAGAAGATCTAGTTCTTGAACATCCTCTCTTTGACAGGGAGTCCCCACTTTTTGCAGCTGATCATGTTACAACGGAGACCGGAACAGGATTTGTCCATACTGCTCCTGCGCACGGTGTGGATGACTATAATATCTGCTCTAAAGAAGGCTTAAAGGTAAATAATCCAGTTCTAGCAAATGGTTGCTATAAAGAAGATGTCAAATATTTCTCTGGTATGCATGTAAGAAAAGTTGATCCAGAAGTTATATCAAAACTAGAGGAATTTAATGCACTAGTTAATCATGGGAAGTATCTTCATAGCTATCCGCACTGTTGGAGACATAAAACTCCACTTACATTTATGGCCACTCCCCAATGGTTTTTTTCAATGACTAAATCTGGTTTATTAGATGGAGCAACTCGAGCACTGGAAGAAATTAAATTTATTCCTGAGTGGGGCAAAGAAAGAATGGATATTATGCTTAATGATAGGCCTGATTGGTGTATATCAAGGCAAAGAGATTGGGGCATACCAATACCTCTTTATTATGATAAAAATACGGGCGAGCCTCATCCTGAGCAAGATAATATTTTCAATGCTGTTTCTGAGTCCATAAAAGATGAGGGTATAGACTCTTGGAATTCAATCGATTTAAAACTAAGTGATTCAGAAAATTATGAGAAATCGAAAGATATATTTGATGTGTGGTTTGATTCAGGAATCACTCATTTTTGTGTTGTTGATGAATTGTATGGGTCAAATACGCAGTCAGATCTTTATCTTGAAGGTAGTGATCAGCATAGGGGCTGGTTTCAGTCATCTCTTTTAACTTCAATCGCTATGAAAGGTATAGCACCTTATAAATCGGTTTTAACTCATGGTTTTGTTGTAGATGAAGAAGGAAAAAAAATGTCTAAATCAATAGGCAATGTTATCACCCCACAAGAAGTAATAGATCAGTCTGGTGCAGATATTCTTAGATTTTGGATTGCTTCAACAGACTTTAGAGGGGAAATGGCCTTCTCAAAAGACATACTAAATAGATCCATCGATGGTTTTAGGCGTACGAGAAATACAATGCGTTTTATGATATCGAATTTATATGATTATTCAGATGATTTTAACGAAAAAGATCTTTTATTTTTAGACAGGGTAATTCTCAATAAAGCTAAGGAATTACAAGCAGAAATTAGAGCAAACTATGAAAACTATAATCTTCACCTCATTACCTCCAAAATTTTAAATTTCTGTGTAAATGATCTAGGGGGAATGTATTTAGACGTAATCAAAGACAGGTTGTACACAATGAAAGATGATTCAATAGGGAGAAGGTCAGCTCAGTTTACAATCAAAAAAGTCTTAACAACATTAATAAAGAATATTTCTCCTATTCTTCCGTTCACCGCTTATGAATTTTATGAACAAATGTTCCCAGGCAAAGGAGATAAGATTTTTCTAGAAGAATATGAAGATCTAAATAGCTATGCGTCTAATGATGAAATGGGGATATTTAAAGTTCTGGAAGAGCTTAGATCTTCCGTTTACCAAGAAATAGAGGGTAAAAGACAAAAAGATATATTAAAAAATGCATTGGATGCAGAAATTTCTATTACCCTTACAAAAGAAAAATTTGAATTGTTGGAACACTTATCCTCTGAGATTCATAAATTTTTTATATCTTCATCTTGCAAGTTAGTTTTAGGGAAAGAAGAAAAAATTCAGGTTTCAAAATCGAAATTTGAAAAATGTTCAAGATGTTGGCATAGAGTTGAAGGGGTGGAAGCAGGGGGGCATTGCTCTAGATGTGAAGATAATATGAATGGTGAAGGTGAGACAAGGAGTTTTTTCTAATTGAGATATCAGTTTTTAGGTGCTTTTTTAGTTCTTTTATCTATAGACTTAGGAATTAAATACTGCGTAAACACCCAAGAGTACTCTTCTTTTACCTTAATCCCATCATTTTTGGACTTTTATGTTGTTAAAAATACTGGAGTAGCTTTTAGTTTCCTGAGCTCTTCAAATCTACTTATTCAAACACTATTAATTTTAATCATAATGGCTGCATTAGCATTTTTACTTTATAGCTTTTTTAATACCAAAGATAAGCTACAAAAGATTGCATTACTGTTAATAATCTCAGGTGGTTTTGGTAATTTTGTTGAAAGACTAATTTTTGGATCTGTAACAGATTATTTGTATCTTCATCTTGGCAGTATATCTTTATTTATTTTTAACTTTGCTGACCTCTTAATAACTATTGGTGCATGTATAATTATCTTTGTTTGGTTGAGTGGAAATGAGCAAAAAGATTAAAGAAATTGTTTTAGCAAACCCCAGAGGTTTTTGTGCTGGCGTTGATAGGGCCATAGATATAGTTGAAAAGTCATTGGAAAAATACGATGAACCTGTATTTGTAAGACATCAAGTTGTTCACAATAAAAGGGTAGTAGAAAGCTTAGAAAAAAAAGGGGTTAAATTTGTAAAAGAAGTTAATGAAATACCAGATAATGCAGTAGCTATTTTCAGCGCACATGGAGTTAGTAGTGAAGTTGAAAATGAAGCAAAATCTAGAGATTTCATGTATTTTGATGCAACATGCCCTCTTGTTACTAAAGTCCATCTTGAAGTCCAGAAACATGCAAGGAAAGGCAGGGATATAGTTCTAATTGGCCATAAAGGTCACCCTGAGGTTGTAGGGACATTAGGGAGACACCCAAAAGATTCAGGCACAAATATATTCTTAATAGAAACAAAAGAAGATATAGAAAAATTAAAAATAAAGTCAGACTCTTTAGCATATGTGACTCAAACAACATTATCTGTAGATGAAACGACAGAACTCATAGAAGTTTTGAAAAGCAGGTTCCCTAATATTATTGGACCAAGTGCAGATGATATCTGTTATGCAACTCAAAATAGACAAGATGCAGTCAAACAACTATCTCTTGAATGCGAGGTTGTGCTAGTCATAGGCTCAAAGACAAGTTCAAACTCTAATAGACTTAAGGAATTAGCAGAAAAATGTGGAACAAAATCATTTTTGATTGACGATAAAACAGACATTAAGATTGATGAGCTTAAATTTGCAACTTCTGTTGGTATTACAGCTGGAGCTTCTGCTCCCGAAGATATAGTTCAAGAGGTAATTTCTTATTTAGTGCCATTAGGCTATAACCATGTTCGGAATTTATCAGAAAATAAAGAAAGCATGACTTTCAAATTGCCAAGAGAGCTATCCGATTAATGAAGATAGCTGTAGTGGGAGCTGGTATTTTAGGAATAAATACAGCTTACTACCTTGCCAAGAAAGGCCATGATGTAGTTGTTTTCGAATCTAAAGAACAACCAGGAATGGATACAAGTTATTCAAATGGAGGCCAGATAAGTGCTTCTAGTGCTGAAATGTGGACAAAGTGGGATAACGTAAAAAAAGGTATTGGATGGATGTTCAAACAGGATGCACCTCTACTATTTAACCCGACACCAAATTTTTTTGATTTAGCTGACACTTTCTCAAAATACATGTGGATGACAAATTTTTTCTACACATCTATATCAGGCAAATACAAAATTAATTCTGAGAATGCTTTCGAAATATCAGTAAAGTCCAGAGAGCTATATTTTGAAATTGCTGAGAATGAAAACATTGATTTTGATTTAGCGAGAAAAGGAGCTATACAGATTTTTGATAAAACTATGGATTTTCAAAAGGCTAAATCAAAAAAAGAGTGGATTGAAAATATGGGTTGCGAGTGGAAAGAATTATCAAAAGAAGAAGTTTTTGAATTAGAACCAGCATTAAATAGAAATAAAGTAGTAGCAGGGGCGATATATACGGAATCAGATGCTTCTGGAGATATACATAAATATTGTGTGAATCTAGGAGATATTTTGGCATCTAAATATGGAGTTTCATTCAGATTTAATGAACAAGTAAAAGATATACATGGGCTAGATGCACCAATTATTTCTACAGATAAGGATGATATGGCCTTTGATAAAGTTGTCATTTGTGCAGGAGTAAAAACACAAGAATTTAGAAATAAATTTGGAGATGATTTTAGAATTTACCCGGTAAAAGGATATTCAATTACTGTAGATCTTGATGATGATATTTCAAGAAATGCTGCACCACATGTATCCATCAAAGATGATCATAATAAAATAGTCTCTTCTAGATTAGGAAATCGCCTGAGAGTGGCTGGAACAGCAGAATTAGCAGGAGAGAACAAAGAAATAAGAAAAGAAAGAATTACCCCATTAGTAAAGTGGGTAAATGATTGTTTCCCTGAGATTAAGACAGATAACTTTGTGCCATGGGCTGGGTTACGACCAATGACATCAGACATGGTGCCAGTAATGAAGGAATCTAAGCGAAAAAATGTATTTTATAATTCTGGTCATGGCCATCTAGGTTGGACAATGGGTGCTTTTGCAGCAAAGTTTGTTTCAGATCTTATAGAAAGCTAATTCGTATTGTTCTTTTCAACAGTTTAAAATCTAAGTTATGAATTTTGAGATAAAAAATAACCTTATTGATACAGCAAAAATTATTAAATCACCAAATCATTCTGAAAGATCATGCGCAATTGATTTGATAGTAATTCATTGCATTAGTTTGCCGGAAGGTAATTTTCTAAATTCAAATGTTATGGATCTTTTTCAAAACAAACTCGACTGCAACAAACATCCGTCTTTCAAAAACTTGGAGGACTTAAAGGTTTCTGCCCACCTATTTATTAGAAGAAATGGAGAAATAATACAATTTGTCCCTTTTGATAAATGTGCTTGGCATGCTGGAGAATCATCATTTAATGATAGGGGTAATTGTAATAACTTCTCAATAGGTATTGAGCTTGAGGGCACAGTTCAAAAAGAATTTACAGATAAGCAGTATGAAGTATTAAATCCAGTTATTTTAAAATTGAAAGAAGAATACAAAATAAATCATGTAGTAGGGCATAGTGACATAGCTCCAGATCGTAAAATTGATCCAGGACCACATTTTGATTGGGAAAGATTGAATGATTAACAGACTAAAAAACACACAATTTAATTTTCTTTTTCTAGGCATATCTGCTGCCATGCCAAGTTTTGCATTAGGCCTCCCCTTTGGGTTGTGGTTAACATCGGCCGGTGTAAGTAAGGAAACTTTAGGCCTAGTAACAGTGTCTTCCTTGGTTGTTGCTTTAAATTTTCTATGGTCTCCTTTTGTAAACAAATTAAAAATACCTATTCTTTATAAATTGCTTGGTTTGAGAAGATCATGGCTTCTTCTATCCCAAGTTGTCCTAGGCCTTCTTCTTCTATCACTATCTTTTATAAACCCAAAAGACGAACTTGCTTTAGTAGTCATCCTAGCTTGTTTGATATATTTCTTTTCTTCGATACAAGATATAACGCTTGATGCATATAGAGTTGAGTACGACAAATATTTTGATGCTGAAAATTTAGCAACCATCTATCAAATTGGTTATAAAGTCGGAGCATTTCTAATAGGAGCTCAAGTTTATAACTTAATTGGGGCAGATAATTGGTCATTGATATANNTGTATCTGGCACTTCTAATGTTTGNNNTNCCTCTTNTTACAATAATTTCTCAAAGAGTNGATGAATTACAGTCTAATCAAAATACNTTCAGNCAATTTCTTNATGCATTTGNNGNNCTNTTACAGANAAAGNGCATNATTACNCTTTTAGTNCTTATTGGCATTTATAAAATTTCAGATATNGTNCTAGGACCAATGGCAGCATCNNTNTATGCAGATNTAGNCNTAAACAAACCANANTTCCTAGNNCAAAAAAGTTATTTTAATTTTGCAGCAACATTTGTNGGTTCAGGATTAGCTNTGTGGAGCATAAANAGNCTAAAAATTAATTTCTCTATGTTTCTTGGTGCAATTATTGTNTTATGCACTAATGTANTATTTTCCTTTTTATACNTNTATCCNAGCTTTGAAAATTTCATAGCTATTAATTTTCTTGATACTATTGCCCAAGCTTTTACAGCTGTNTGTTTTATTACTTTTCTNGTAGGTTTAGTTGATAGGAGNTTTACAGCAATTCAATATGCATTTCTTGCCTCTCTTGTNATAATTCCAGGCACNNTAATGAAAGGCTCTTCAGGNTTTATAGTAAGTGCATATGGTTTTTATAATTTTTTTATGATCATGGGNTTTCTTGGNATACCTGCTGTATGNCTCTCATATCTTTTATATANAGATGAACTNAGNTGGANTGCTAACAATNNANTNAAAGTTNTNTCTATTGCTATAGCANTGATTATTTCCATACTNTCTTTAGNAGATCTAGGTGAAAGTTCTGTNCAAATTGACGATAANTTTATCCACTTTTTNACNTATGCNANTCTTGCNTATATCACTTTAATAGCCAGNAAAAGAACNNATANTGCNGTGTTAATAGCAATAATTTTATTNATGGGANTTTTTCTTGAGNTTGCTCAATCAATTACAGGTTTGAGGAATTTTGAGTATATGGATATAATAGCNAATTCTNTAGGAGTATTTGGGGGATTTNCTTTTTATTTTCTACAGAAAAAAAACTTGAAAAAATNACNCTGAATCCTAAATAAGANAATGTTATTGGAGGATAACAAAATATGAAAATTAGACCATTACAAGATAGAGTTGTCGTTAAAAGNCAAGANGAAGAAACTACATCAGCAGGAGGAATAGTTCTTCCTGGTTCAGCTACTGAGAAACCACAACAGGGAGAAGTAGTTGCTGTAGGTCCTGGAAAGAAATCAGAAGATGGAAAAACCACACCGGTCGATCTAAAAGTAGGCGATCATGTAATATTTGGACAATATGGCGGTAATACCGTGAAAATAGATGGGGAAGAGCTCCTCATTCTGAATGAAAATGAAATATATGGAGTAGTTAAATAGGAGGATATATGTCAGCAAAAGATGTTAAGTTTAGCGAAGAGGCAAGAGCAAAATTACTAGAAGGTGTAAATACTCTTGCAGATGCAGTTAAAGTTACTTTAGGCCCTAAGGGAAGAAACGTAATTTTAGATAAATCATTTGGAGCACCGTCAGTGACTAAAGATGGTGTCTCAGTAGCAAAAGAAATTGAATTAGAAGATAAATTCCAGAATATGGGAGCTCAAATGGTTAAAGAAGTAGCTTCTCAAACAAATGATCAGGCCGGCGATGGAACAACAACAGCTACTGTTCTTGCACAAGCAATCGTAAATGAAGGGTTAAAATCAGTCTCAGCTGGATTAAATCCAATGGATCTAAAGAGAGGAATTGATAAGGCTATAACAGCTGCTGTTAAAGAAGTTGAAAAATTATCTACACCTTGCAAAGATAATTCAGCAATTGCTCAAGTTGGATCAATATCTGCTAATGGTGATACTGATGTAGGCGAAATAATTGCTGAAGCTATGGATAAAGTTGGCAAAGAGGGAGTCATTACTGTTGAAGATGGCAGTGGTATTGACAATGAACTAGATGTCGTAGAAGGCATGCAATTTGATCGTGGATATCTATCCCCATACTTTATTAACAATCAAGAAAAGATGAATGTTGCTCTTGAAGATCCATTTATACTTCTTTTTGATAAGAAAATATCAAATATAAAAGATCTAATTCCATTATTGGAAGCAGTTGCCAAAGCAGGCAAAGCTCTTTTAATTATCGCTGAAGATGTTGAGGGTGAAGCCCTTGCAACACTGGTAGTTAATAATATGAGGGGCGTTGTTAAGGTTGCAGCATGTAAAGCTCCTGGATTTGGAGATAGAAGAAAAGCTATGCTCGAAGATATTGCCGTACTAACTGGTGGAAAAGTGNTATCTGAAGAAGTTGGACTATCTCTTGAAACAACTACTGTCGAAGATCTTGGCACAGCAAAGAAAGTCGTGTTAGACAAAGAAAATACAACTATTGTTAATGGCGCTGGAGCAAAATCAACGATAGATGGAAGNGTCCAACAGATCAGAACACAGATTGAAGATACTACATCTGATTATGACAGAGAAAAACTACAAGAAAGGGTTGCCAAACTTGCTGGTGGAGTAGCTGTCATAAAAGTCGGTGGTGGATCAGAAGTTGAGATGAAAGAAAAGAAAGCACGAGTTGAAGATGCATTACATTCAACTAGAGCAGCAGTTGAAGAAGGTGTTGTTCCTGGTGGTGGAGTTGCTCTTATAAGAGTTCTTGAAAAAATTGGAAAAATTAAAGTTGANAATCANGACCAACAAGAGGGTATAAATATTGCTTTAAGAGCTTTTGAATACCCACTTAAAACTATTGCTAGCAATGCTGGAGAAGAAGCATCTGTAGTAGCAGAAAGCGTAAAAAAAGCTAAAGGAAATAATGGCTTTAACGCAGCTACAGGAGAATATGGTGACATGTTAAAGATGGGAATCTTAGACCCAGCGAAGGTTACAAGAACAGCATTACAAGCTGCNGGCTCTCTGGGAGGAATGATGATAACTACAGAATGTATGGTATCTGAAATTCCATCTAAAGACCCTNTACCNGGAGGCATGCCTCCGGGAGGAATGCCAGATATGGGCGGAATGATGTAATTTCCAAAATTTTGATTAAAGGGGAGTCTAGACTCCCCTTTTTTTTATTTAAGTTCTAGAATAGTCATAANGGAGGAATATNAATGGAATCATTTTTAGCTTTTGAATGGGCGCAAGTAACACGTTTTCTACATACGCTTTTTGGAATNACCTGGATAGGNTTACTTTATTATTTTAATTTTGTCGGGGGTGGATATGTNAAGGATGCAACTCCTGATGCAAAAAAAGACTATCTCCAAAAACATCAACCAAANGCNCTATGGTATTTTAGGTGGGCAGCAGCNTTTACTTTTTTAACAGGTCTCTATCTTCTTTATTGGGTTTCACAAGTACCTCTAGCTTATAACGTAGGAATTTCTCTTGGNGCAACTATGGCTACAATTATGTTTTTAAATGTTTGGTTAATAATATGGCCAAATCAGAANAAGGTCATTGCTGGCACNGCAGATGCTCCTGAANCAGCAGCCAAAGCTCTCTTAGCCTCTAGAACAAATACATTACTTTCTTTTCCAATGTTATATTTCATGATTTATTCAGCCCATATAAATACAGGCAATGATCATTTAATAAATGTTGATGGCAGTTTTGGTCCTGGTTGGTATTCATTATCGTTATGGATAGGTTCAGCAATAATTTTAATAATAGAACTTAATGCAATCTTTGGAAAAATGAGAAAAATGATTGAATCAGTGAAAGCTGTAATTCATTCAGGATTAATTCTTACTTTATTATTCGGTTTATTGGTTTACTTCCACTAAACTATTTTGCTGACTTTAACTTGTCGAACAACATTGTCTTCAAGTTGTGTAGTTTCAATTTTATATTTGTCTAAGGTTACACATATATTGCCTGTTGGTATTTGATCTAAATGTTTAACAATTAGTCCACTCAATGTTTTTGCACCATCTTCAGGNAAATTCCANGACATATGTTTATTNAAATCCCTAACAATGACAGAACCTTCTGCCAGAACTGAGCCATCCTCATTGGNTATAATTGCAAGGTCNTCATCCTCTTCATTTAGTCTTCCAACAATTTGTTCTATNAGATCTTCTAGTGTTATAAGACCAGTTTTCTCTCCATATTCATCAACAACTAGAGCAACTTCTGTGCCATTTTTTTGAAAATTCTTTAATTGGGAGAACAATTGAGTGCTTTCAGGCACATAATAAGGCTCAATGAGAAAATCATTAGAGTTCATTTTAAATTCTTCTAGCTGTTCAATTTCCTTAGAATGTATGAACCCTAAGACTTCTGAATTTTCTTTTTCATAGACCGGATAAAATCTATCTCTTTCATCATTATCAAAGGATTCAATGTCTTCTAAGACCAGACTAATAACATCACTCATAGGAATAAGTATGTCTTGGACTGTCAGCTCTTTTAATTCTAGTAAAGACTTCATTGCTTCCATTTCTTCCTTATCAACTTCTTCTGTTTCTTTTCCTAGAACAGACTTTAGCTCATCTCTATTTAGGTTTTGTGCAAAATAATTATCTTCATTCTTTACGCCAGTGATTTTAGAACTAAAGAAATTTAGTATTTTTGATAACCAGCCAAAACTATTAGTTAAAAATTCAAGAACAATACTTGCTGGATATGCTATTGCTTCCGGTTTCTTTGCAGCAAAATTCTTCGGCGCAATTTCAGCAAAAACTATTATCAGAATTGTTAATACTAAAGTTCCAGCCCAAACATATTGATCGCCAAATTCTTTTATTACAAAGTATGTTAATAATGCTGAGGCAGAGATATTGACTAAATTGTTGCCAATTAAAATAACTCCTAATACCTCATCAACTCTTTGTCTCAACGAATTTACTCTTTTTGCTGATTTTTGGCCTTTTTCAGATGCATTATCTAGCTTTATTTGGTTTATTGCCATGATGGAAGTTTCCGATCCAGAAAAGAATGCAGAAATTATTATTAAAACAATTAAAACAATTATTAGTATGAAACCGAAACTATCCATTTAAGTAAATATAAAAATTAATCAAGAAAATAAGAAATAAGTTGTGAATCTTTTGTAGAAAAGGTGTAAAATTCCATTTTCAAAATATTATACAGTAAAAGATGGTAGTTATAAGACTTTCAAGAGCAGGGGCGAAAAAACGTCCTTTTTACCACATATGCGTATCAGATCGTAGAAAGGCGCGTGATGGAAGCTTTATTGAGAAAATAGGTTTCTATAATCCAATAGCTAAGGATGGCGAAGAAAAAATTAAACTGGATCATGAAAGGTTTGATTATTGGAAATCAGTAGGGGCGATACCAAGTGATACAGTTAATATGCTTTTTGCAAGATCAAATATGTCAGAAGAAGACATAGCAAAACTTGAACAAAAAAAATCTGAACAAAAACAAAAAAGAAAAGAAAAAGCAATTTTAGAAAAACAAAAATCAGCAGAAGAAGAAGCTCCTGCTGAAGAAGCACCTGCTGAAGAAGCACCAGCTGAAGAAGCACCTGCTGAAGAAGCTCCAGTCGAAGAGGAAGCTCCAGTCGAAGAGGAAACTCCTGCTGAAGAAGCTCCAGTCGAAGAGGA
>NZGL01000015.1 GCA_002690945.1 Gammaproteobacteria bacterium
GCATTCATTATTTTCAAAACTTATCTTCATAGTTCCTGAAATATTTAATGAAGAAGAAAAAGAAACTTGGAAAATTATGACAGCTGCAGACTATGTTTGCGATCCAGAGGTTGATCATACTAATTCTGAATCTTGTGTAATTATTAATTTTCTAAGAAGAAAGGTATTGATAGCAGGAATGAGGTATGCCGGAGAAATGAAAAAATCAATGTTTGCCGTTCAAAATTTCCTATTGCCTGAAAAGGATGTTCTTCCAATGCATTGTTCAGCTAATCAGACTAAAGACAAAAGAACTACACTCTTCTTTGGGCTCTCTGGCACTGGAAAAACAACATTATCAGCAGATCCTAAATGTTCATTAATTGGTGACGATGAGCATGGCTGGAGTGATGGATCAGTGTTTAATTTAGAGGGTGGGTGTTACGCCAAATGCATTAAACTTTCTAAAGAAAATGAGCCATTAATTTGGGATGCTATAAAGTTTGGCAGCATTTTAGAAAATGTTGCGATTGATGAAAATGGTATTCCAGATTATGACGATGATAAATACACCGAAAATACAAGAGTTTGTTATCCAAGAGGTTTTATTGAGGGATCTGTCCCTGAGAATCAAGGTGGCGAACCAGATAATATTATTTTTCTAACTTGTGATCTTTCTGGTGTCCTACCTCCTGTAAGTATACTAGACGAAAATAGTGCAGCCTATCATTTTTTAAGCGGATACACGGCAAAGGTTGGGTCAACTGAGGTTGGCAGCACAAAATCAATGGATTTTGCTTTTTCAACCTGCTTTGGCGCACCCTTTTTTCCTAGACCCGCTGGTGAATATGCAGATTTACTGATAAAGAGAATGCAGAAAAATAGTACGAAGGTCTTTTTGGTTAATACAGGGTGGACTGGTGGTGGTTATGGTGTTGGCGAAAGGTTTCCTATTCCTGTAACCAGAGCAATTATTAATGCCATACAAGAAAATGAAGTTGATACAGATGATTTTGACCATCTTAAAAAACTTAACCTAAATGTTCCAAAAGATATTAAGGGAGTTAAGCAAGAATTATTAAATCCAAGAAATTGTTGGGCATCTGCTGATGATTATGATGAGGAATGCGATAAATTATGCATGAAATTTAAAGAGAATTTCAGAAAATTTGATGTTGCTCAACAAATAATTGATGCAGGACCCAGGTAATCTATGACTAAGGTTGAAACCAGCCAAAAAAAAATCTCAAGTTTTTTAAATTCTGATAGAAAAACGATAAAAGGCTTAGAAAAAGAAAATTTAAGATCAGATCCAGAGGGAAAAATATCAAATAATGATTTTCCTAAGACTTTTGGAATTCATAACTTCAATAGTTTTGTCACACTTGATTATTCAGAGCCTCATTTAGAAATTGTCACCCCTACATTTGAAGACAACCAAGAGCTATTTGGGTTCTTAAAACACCTTCATACTTATGTCGAGTCTAATCTAGGTGAAGATTTTCTATGGAATTACTCCATGCCTCCAAGATTTAAAAGAAAATATATCAAACTACCCCCTCATAGGGATGCAAATATTACAAAGCTAGCTCATTTATACAGATTGGGACTAAGAAATAGATACGGTGACAAGATGCAAAGTACAGCTGGCATCCATTTCAATATTTCTTTTTCTGATTCTGTAATTAAGTCACTTTCAGAAAGTAAGACAGATATATACTTGGGTGCCTGTAGAAATTTCTTAAGAATCTTTCCTCTTGTTTTGAGATTAATTGGCTGTTCCCCTGTCACGCATAAATCTTTTCTTAAGGATAGAAACCTCAATATTGATAAGTTAAATGATGAAGACTGCTACCTGCCTAAATCTACTTCTCTAAGGGTAAGCCGGCTAGGCTACTATTCAGAAGAACAAGATGAAAACTTTATTACTTTCAATTCTCTAGAAGAATATCTTGAAACTATTCAAAACTATATTAATACTCCAAATGAAAAATTTAGTGACATATCATTAGACCTGAAACAGCAAGTGAATAATGGCACTATTCAGATGGAAAGTGAGCTTTATAACCATATTAGACCTAAGGGACCATTTTCTACTACTGAAAGACAGTACAACCAACTTAAGAAATCAGGAATTGAATACTTAGAAATTAGATCGATCGATCTCAACCCCTATTCTGAGATTGGAATCTCAATTGAAGATGTTGAATTCTTAGAATTGCTTTCTTTATTCTGTGCTCTCTCAGATTCACCAAAGATAGATGAAACTGAAGCTACTGTCATTAAGGAAAATATAAGGCGTGCTTCAGAAGTTGGACAAAACTGTACTTTATTGAATGGTTTAGGTGTAGAAAATGGTGAAACAGATATAGAAGAATTAACCAATAACCTTTTAGAAGATTTAGAAAGTTTTGCAAAAAAAATAGAATTGAGATCTCAGTTAGATAATATGTTTTCTGAGTATTTCTCTAGAAATAAGAACCCTTTATCATCTCGTTTACTTAATGATATTGCTTCCGATCAGCTGCTTAATTATGTTTTGAAAAATTCAAAGAAAATAAAAGATAAAGTGCCTGATTCAGTCTTAGATCTCTTTAGGAAAGAAAGTGCATTATCTGAGAAGGAATACCTAAAGGCTAAGAATCAAGATAATATAGACTTTCAAGCTTTCATTAAAAATTTTAGAGAGGAGATTAAATGAAAATTTTACATTGCAAAGAATATGGGCCAGTAGAAAATCTTGTTTGGGAAGATATTGATTCGCCTGAACCAGGTGACAACGAAGTTATAGTAACGATAAAGGCTGCGGCCTTAAATTTTCCAGACTATTTGATTGTACAAGGGCTTTATCAGTTCAAGCCTGAGGTTCCTTTCGCTCCAGGTAATGAAGGTGCAGGTGTAATTAAAAAAATTGGGAAGAATGTCACTCGTGTCAAAGAAGGAGATCGAGTTTCTTTTATGCTTCCCTATGGCGCTTTTGCCGAAGAGGCTTGTACGCATGAGTTTGGAGTGTTTCCAATTTCTGATGACATTACATTTGAAATGGCAGCTTCATATCAAATGGCTTACGGCACAAGTTATCATGCCTTGATGCAAAGAGGACAACTTACAGACCATGATGAAGTTTTGGTGCTGGGAGCATCAGGAGGTGTTGGTTTAGCGGCTGTTGATATAGCTAAGGCTAAAGGTGCAAGAGTTGTAGCTGGAGTCTCAACCGAAGAGAAAGCAAAAATTTGCCGCGACTACGGAGTCGATGATGTTGTTATTTATGGTGATGGACCAAAAGACAAAGATGAATCAAAAGCTTTTGCTGCCGAACTTAAATCTAAGAGCACACATGGTGGCTATAGTATTATTTATGATCCTATTGGCGATTGTTACACTGAGCCTGCATTTAGATCTATTGGTTGGAAAGGCAGATACCTCGTAGTTGGTTTTGCTGCTGGGCAGATACCTAAATTACCTATTAACTTAACTCTTTTGAAAGGGGCATCTCTAGTTGGTGTATTCTGGGGAAGCTTTACCGGTCTTGAAGCAGAAATCAATCAACAAAATATTGCTGACATAAATAAAATGTTAGCTGAAGGTAAAATTAAGCCTCTAATTTCAGAAACATTCCCAATGGAAAAAGCTGTTGATGCTATTCAGATGATCGGCAATAGAAAGGTGATGGGTAAAGTTGTTCTAATTAACAGTTAATAAATACTTAACAACCAATGCCATGGCGCTGCTTTCAAGTGGGCCTCTAAAAATCCCAAGAACTTCAGCATCCGAATTTACAACAATAAGATGATTTGTGTGAGTAATTATTCTTTGATTCATGTGGTTTTCCATTGGGGCAAGTTTCTGTACTCCTAATTGTTGGCCCAACTTAACAACTTCTGGTATCTTACCTGTTAGCCCCATAAATTCTGGATTAAATCCTGTGACATAGGCTTTAAGTCTTTCTAGGGTATCAATCTCTGGATCAAAACTAACCAAGTAGTATGCAACTTCATCTGTTTCGATTTTATCGTAGAGTTGTCGCATCAATGACATCATTACTGGGCACTCTGTAGGACAGCTTGTGTAACCAAAATATAAGAAATTTAATTTCTTGTTTTGAAAATCTTCTCTAGTAAATTCAGCTCCATCATAGTCAATAAGCCTAAAATCTCTAACCGGCTCATTAGTGCCATATGGGTAAAAGCCATTAACTATCATCTCATCTGTAGATAGAGGTCTTGGTTGGCTAATTCTCCATACCGAATAGACCAATAGGAATAGAACTATGCCAAAAAGAAGAAAAGTGAGTGCATTTTTAGACATATAACGAAATTAAAAAATCAATGTAAGTTGCTAAGAAGAAAAGAAACATATATTTCACTGAAAAGTTAAAGATTTTCATTGAAAGTTCATTCTCCCTGTCATTTAAGTATGCAATACATAGGTAAATGAAGTACAGATTTAAAGCAGTTGTTGAGATTAGGTAGAAATATCCGGTTAAACCATAAAAGAATGGAGCCAAAGATGCTGCCAAGAGCAAAATAGCATAAACAACCATTTCTTTTTTTGTTCTAGAGACTCCTTTAGCAATAGGCATCATTGGCACTCCCTCTTTTTTGTACTCTTCTAGTCTATCTATCGCTAGGGGCCAGAAATGTGGTGGGGTCCATAAAAAAATAACAAGCACAAGCGTTAAAGGGAGCAGTGAAATATCATTATTTACTGCTGTCCAGCCAATAAGAGGAGGTAAAGCTCCAGACAAACCACCAATAACAATATTTTGCGGTGTCGCCCACTTTAAATATATGGTGTAGATGAGGCTATAAAAGATAAATCCAAATGTCGTTATTAATAAAGTCAGTAAATTAGAGAAGTAAAGCAAGAGGCTGGAACCCACAAATAATAGAATTGCTGTGAAAGTTAATGCGCTGAATAAAGAGATCTCACCACTCGCAAGTGGTCGAGTTTTTGTTCTATTCATATTTTTATCTGTTTCTCTATCAAATATTTGATTAAGGGCTGCAGATGCGCCAGCTAAAAGCGCAAAACCAAGCAAACTAGCAAGACCATCTAAAATGTTGCTATAAAAATTGATTGATAGAAGCATTCCTACTAATGCTGTTACAGTCAGCAGCAAAACTATCTTTGGTTTACATAANTTTATATAGCTAGCTAGATTCATTACCTCTCCTGAAGCTTAAATAAATCATAACAACAAATGTTAGGAATAAGGTTACGGCTATAAGATTGTGAGCAACGCCATTCCATACAGCAACAAGTGTCATGATGTTACTTATTCCTAATAAAACTTGAAGAAATAATGCTGAGAGAAAAAATATGACTATTGGTTTTGTTTTCTCCGACCAGATTTTTGCTGANAAAAANAAGGAATAGAAAAGTATGAAGATCGCTCCTATTCTATGAGTTAAATGTATTGCTGTCCTAGCTTCACCACTCATTTCTCCGTATAAGTAATTNGGNCCAATAGGCTGAAATAGATCAAATCCTTCNCTGAACTTTGTTGNTGGAAGAAATTCTCCNCTNTGACANGTTGGNAACTCNAGACACGACCATGAAGCNTANTTNGTTGAAGTCCAAACACCTAANAATATTTGCAGAATAAGGAGAACAAANCCNAAAAGTATATAGNTCTTNTTTTNAACTAAAGCATNATAAGNNCCTTTAATTTNTGATGACTTTAAGTAAATAAGTAAAAAAAGTGACGCNACAATCATTGCNCCAAATAAATGAGTGGAAACAATTAATGGATGAAGTTTTANNGTTACTGTAAGNGCNCCAAAAATTCCTTGGCANATGATNACAATCAAAAGTATTGNTGCCTCAGNTCTCATTTTTTTCTCTCGNATNGTTATNGCTAGCAAAGCNATNGCAAATANGCCAAGCGATGCAGCAAAAAATCTATGCACAACTTCAGGTATTACTTTTGCTATGTCTACAGGGTTGTCGGGAAATCGATTATTGGCTGCTTCAATGGCTTCAGGCGTTTGGGGAAATATCCATTCTCCATAGCATAATGGCCAATCTGGGCAGCCTAAGCCAGCATCTTCTAGTCTGGTCCATGCTCCTAAAGCTATAACTACGAAACAGAAAACTATTCCAACGATTGAAAAAAGCTTTGCAGAAAAAATATTCATAGGAGTTGTTCTAAATCCTCAAAAATATCGCTAAAAGATAAGCCAACATTAAATTCCCAGACGACTAGCGCAAATGAATCTACAAGGAACATAGATTTGGACATATATGGATCACTTAAATTTTCTGAAATACTTTTTCTAAATATATCGCCTTCATCATATAGAAAAATGACTTCAGGAAACTTTGATTTAAGGCTTTCTGCCTCATTGAACATTTCCTTATCTTTATAGATAACTAGCCTTCTTAGGCGATGACTTTCTCTTCGAAGGGTTGCTTTGGAACTTCTTGCTATGTTGTAACGATCAAGACTGAAATCTTCATTACTAAAATCGTCAAAATAGACAAAATACCATTTGCCAGGTTTAAAAATAAATCTGCTCCCATCCTCCTCTACTAAAATGAAATTGTTAGTTTCTATCTTTGGGTCTAATGGAGTGCCGTTAGCATTTATTTCACTTGGTTTATAGCCTAAATAAAAAGTTAAAGTTGAAGCAACTAAGGTCATAAGAGGTATTAATAAAATTAATAATGCTAATCGATATTGTTTATCCATCTTTTCTCCTATATGCATAGATCGTTAATATTATTAACGCTAGACAAAGACCAAACCATTGAATGGCATACCCAATGTGCTTGCTTGAGCTCATATTGACCGGTTTTTCTATAGAAGAAAATTTCATTTCATCTTCCTCTTGCAAGTTAAAAAGGTATACATAAATGTCCTTATTCTCTAATGATGAATATCTTTCTTTCAAGTAACTAAGATCAAATTCTTGGATTATTCTTGGGTCTGACTCTTGTATATTTTGAACGAATGAGTTGTTCGCTCTTCTTAGAACCTTGCCTTCCAGATTCTGAAATCCTTCCGGCACTTCAACTACTGGTAGATTGTTCTTTATTCTATTTCGTTCTCGAAACCCTCTATGAACGAAAATATACGAGCTATCTAAATTTTTAAAAAGATGATAAATCTTATAGCCGGCTTTACCGTCTAGAATTGCATTATCTTCATATACGACAAGATCCTCAAACTTTCCTGAAGTTTTTATGGGTTGCCAATTCTTATGATCATTATCCAAAACTAATGGATCAGAAAAGAGAAGTTTGTCGTAATTTTCAATTATCTCTATTTTTTCATTGGCACGATTAACCTGCCATACTCCTAATGAAAAGGTGAGTGGAGCAAAAATAATTGCAAAAATTAATATCTTTAATTTAAAGCTTTTCAATGTTTTAATATCTCAGTGTTAAAAACTATTATTCTTATTTTACTTGCATTAGTTTTAATTAGTCTTGCTTCAAGTCTTGCATTCCTATTTATTGATAGAGGCAACCCTAATAAAAAACGGATCTTATATAGCCTAGGATTTAGAGTCACTCTTGGCGCTGTTTTAGTAATCCTCATTATCTATGGAGTTTACTCTGGTGAACTAGGCAACAGAGATCCTGGGATTTAAAGAATATAAACAAATAAAAAGAGACAAACCCAAACAACATCAACAAAATGCCAATACCATGAGGCTGCTTCAAAACCAAAGTGTTCTTTATCAGTAAAATGCTTAAAGCCTGTTGATCTTGTTAGCTGAGTAAGAAGGAAGATTCCTCCAATCAAAACATGCATTCCATGAAATCCTGTCAGCATAAAGAAGGTTGTGCCATAAACTCCAGATGATATTGTCAGCCCTAAATGAGCATAAGCTTCGTAGTACTCTACTGCCTGAAGAATTACAAAAATAAAAGCTAGAGCAACGGTTATTCCTAGCCAAAAATTAAACCTTTTCCTATTGTTCTCTTTTAACGCCATATGAGCAAAATGCACAGTCCCACTAGAACTTAATAAAACAATTGTGTTCCACAAAGGCAGCCAAGTAAAAATACTACTAATGCTATGTAGATACATGCTTTCGCCTGGCCCAACTGTAACTGCTTTATCGCCCATGACACTTTGTTCAGGGGTTATCATTGGTGGCCATGTTGCTTGAAATTCTGGCCATAAAAGTTCACCAGCAAGACCTTTATCTCCCTCGCCTCCAAGCCATGGAACCGCAAAACTTCTTATATAAAATAGAGCTCCGAAAAAAGCAAAGAAGAACATTACTTCAGAAAAAATAAACCATGCCATTCCATAAACATAGGAGCTATTTAAAGCTGGCGTGTCTAGGCCTGCCTGAGACTCTCTGATAACAACAGCCCACCAAAATCCCATGGTTGCGACTAGCGCCATCATTCCTACCAATAACATTGAGGTGCCTCCTCCTACAACCGCATTTGCTGCTCCCCAACCAACTAGTAAGGTTGCTGCAGCAAAAACAATAGGTATTGAGCTTTTTTCAGGTATGTAATATTTTTCGTGTCCGGATGCCTCAGTGCTCATGCTTCATCACCATTATTTCTTCTCTGTCTTTTTCAAATAAAGTATAAGACAAGTAAACATCGTTTACATTTTTTCTTAGGTCTGAGTCTATAAAGAATCTTAGAGGCCATTCTTGCTTTTCATATGGTTCAAGCACTATATCTCCATCCAAACAGAAGCATTGTATTTTTTTAACATTTTCAGCAGCCAATCCTGGAGATACTGACGGCACAATAGATACAGTAATCTTTTTATTTGTTTTGTTTTTTGCAATATAAGTAGTTGCACTCACAGTGTCTGTAATAACCGACAGATTCTGTACAGATGGATAGAATTCAATTGGAGCAGCTCCGCTTACGGTAGATAAAAACTTAATATTTATTTCTCTTTCCTTTATTTCCTCTTGTTTTTTGAAAAAATCTGAAGGTCCATAAATTTTTCCATTCAACCCTGTAACCTCACAAAATACGTTATATAGCGGCACTAATAAAAAAGAGAAGAAAAACATTACGGTCACTGCTGAAAGCAGCCCAAGTAAAATTTTGTTCTTAAAAGGTCCTTTAGCCATTAATTTTCGGTGGTGTTTCAAACGTATGGTAAGGCGCAGGTGAGTCTATAGTCCATTCAAGACCTTCGGCACCATCCCACACTCGTGGTGTTGCTTTTTTACCAACAAATATTGTTTTTAATACTATGTATAAGAATAAAAGTTGAGAGAAACCAAATAAAAATGCTCCTACTGAGGAAACAGCATTCCATTCAGCAAATTGCAATGCATAATCAGCATATCTTCTTGGCATGCCGGCAAGTCCCACAAAATGTTGTGGGAAGAAAGTTACATTTACACCTATGAAAGACAACCAGAAGTGAAGTTTTCCTAATTTTTCGTCATACATATTTCCAGTCCACTTTGGAAGCCAGAAATAAACTGCTGCCATAATTGAAAAAACCGATCCTGGTACTAGTACATAATGGAAATGGGCCACAACAAAATAAGTGTCATGGTACTGGAAGTCTGCAGGAGTGATCGCCAACATGATCCCTGAGAATCCTCCTATTGTAAATAAAACAACAAAGGCAATTGCAAATAACATTGGCGTTTCATATGTAATTGAGCCTTTAAATATTGTTGCGCACCAATTAAAAACTTTAACACCTGTTGGAATGGCTATTAGCATCGTCGCCCACATGAAGAATAGCTCAGCAGCTAAAGGCATTCCAACAGTGAACATGTGATGTGCCCAAACAACAAAAGAAAGAATAGCGATTGAAGACATCGCATATATCATCGAAGCATGACCAAAAAGAGGCTTTCGTGAAAATGTTGATATTATGTGTGACGTGATACCGAAGGCTGGAAGAATCATTATATAAACCTCAGGATGTCCAAAAAACCAGAATACATGTTGGAAGAGAACTGGGTCTCCACCACCAGCGGCATCAAAAAATGAAGTTCCAAAATATGCATCCATAAGTAACATAGTTACTGCACCTGCTAGGACTGGCATTACTGCTATTAATAAATAAGCTGTAATTAACCAAGACCAAGTAAACAATGGCATTTGCATAAGTTTCATGCCTGGAGCTCTCATATTCATGATGGTCACTATTACATTAATTGATCCCATGATTGAGGAAATCCCCATTATATGTACAGCGAATACGAAGAATGCAACATTTGGATAATTTGTCGATAGAGGGGCGTAAAAAGTCCAACCGAAACCAGGCATTCCTCCTTCCATAAATGCTGTAGATAATAAAATAGCAAAAGCTGTTGGCAACAGCCAAAAACTTAAGTTATTCATCCGTGGTAAAGCCATATCTGGTGCGCCTATTTGCATTGGGATTAACCAGTTTGCTAAACCAACAAATGCTGGCATAACCCCTCCAAAAATCATTATTAGTCCATGCATAGTAACTAATTGGTTATATCTGATTGGGTCCATAAGTTGAAGGCCTGGCTCAAATAGCTCTGCTCTGATGCCCATGGCAAAAGCACCGCCAAGTAAAAACGCTAAAAAGCTAAACCATAAATAAAGAGTTCCTATATCTTTATGGTTGGTTGTTGTCATCCATCTCCAAATACCTTTTCTTGGCCCATGATGATCGTCATGATGATCGTGATTTTCAACTACTGCACTCATTTCATTCGCTCCTATGTATCTCTATTCTTATAATCGACTATATCCTTTGGGATAACTAATTCAGAATCTGCTTCAGTTCCATTGCCCCAGGAAAGCTTTGTAAATGTAATGACTGCTGCCATTTCTACTTCATTTATTTGTTCAGCAAAAGATTGCATCTGACTACCTCTTACTCCTTCCATTAGGATCTCAATTTGTCTGGCCTTGTCATTAATGACGATATCGCTGCCAGCTAAAGCAGGATAAAAACCAGGAATTCCAGTTCCATCTACTTGGTGACATGCTTGACACCTTGTTGTATAAATCTCCTTTCCTGTTGCAAGCAATTCATCAATTGTCCATTCTTTCTCTGTCAGATATGCTAGTTCTGCTGCTAAATTTCTCTTCTCTTGAAGCCAAGCATCATACTCCTCTCTTGTCACTGCTTCTACAACTATAGGCATATAGGCATGTCTTTCCCCGCATAACTCTGTGCAATTACCCCTATATGTGCCTGGAACATTAATTTTTGCTTTTGCCACATTAATAAAACCAGGAATAGCATCCTGTTTAACTGCAAAATCACTCATATACCATGAATGAAGCACATCGGTGCTTGTAATTAAGAATCTAATTGGAGTATTGATAGGGACAACAAGTGGCTCATCAACCTCGAGAAGGTAATTTTCGTTTTTTTCAACCCTATTAAACTCATATTGGTCTGGTGGTGTACTTAAAAGAGAGAAAAAACTTAACTGTTTGTTTCCTGCCTCATCTACATACTCATCCAGATACTTGTATTGCCATTTCCACTGCCACCCAATAACTTGAATATCAATTCCACCTTCCTCTGCTTCGTGGTCATACATTTTTTTTAAAGTGATCGAGGCTGGAATAGCCATAAGTATCAAAATTACTGTAGGAACAATTGTCCAAATAATCTCAAGGGTATGGTTATCATTAAATTTTGCAGGGGTTTCGTTGTTAGAACGCCTGTATTTCCACATAGACCAGAAAAGAAAGCCAAAAACTACAACACCTATGCCCACAACAACCCAAAATATAAGCATGTGTAGTTCAAATACTTCTTTACTCAAATCAGTTACACCAATAGGCATGTTTAGATCTAGCCAATCGGCAGATGCAAAAAACGGTATTAAGTAGAGAATAAGTAGCTTAAGCTTGTTCTTCATGTACGCCATATACTACTATAAATAGGGTTAATGTCGAGCAATACAACCAATAGAATAAATTATTTTTAATCGTTGATTATCTTTATTGACTTGATCTCTTCAGCGTCTTTTTGTTTGGAATAATTACAGGAAATACACTTGATCTCTGAATCATCGTTTTTAAGCGTAATAGAGTCCATATCTCCACACATTGGGCATACTGCACCAGCAATAAATTTGTAATCACTCATCTAAAAGTATTTTTTTTATCTTTTCAGTATTTGGTCGGTGTTCAAACCAGTGTTCAAAACTGTCTGCTGCTTGCTCTACTAACATCCCTAAGCCGTGATATAATCTGGTTTCTTCAACAATTGCCAGTTCAGCAAAGATAATGTTTGTTTCACTTTTATAGTTAATATCGTAAATTGTTCCTTTTGTTTCAAAATTTATATTTTCTATGAAGTTTAAGGACTCAAGGTCTAACTTTTCAGCGCATGAGACAAAAAAGTGAATAGGTTCTCCGGAGTATCTCTTTAAATTACCATTTTCCATAGCTAATTCAGTCTTATCTTTGCTCCTATTCGCAATATATATATTTTCTGCCAGCTTAAGCTCTTTAAGAATTGATTTGCCTGCTCCGCCGAGCCCAAAAAGTAATACGTTTTTGTCCTCTATGCTTATATCTTTTGAATTTAAGTCGGCAATAAACCCAGAACCATCAGTTGACGTTGCATTAATCTTGTTACCATAAAGACAATTGACAGAGTCTAAGCTTTTTGAGAATTCTTGTGCAACTATCTCTTTGTAAGGTTTAGTGATATTTAATCCGATTCCGCCTTTCCTAAAGAAATCGTAAATAAAAGCTATTGGATCTTCCTCTATATCATAAATTTCATAATTTAAGTCTATACCAGCTTGTTCAGCAAACAGTTTGTGTATTTTAGGAGACAGTGAATATGAAATATCTCTTCCCAAAACCCCAGATCTATGAGCCATCTATCCAATCCTTAGGGTTCTTTATAANCTTATAGAGATTTCTTTCTTTTTCTGTAAGACTNTCATCAAATTTATATCTCCATGCCACATCATTAGGCAATGACATTAATATTGATTCAATTCTTCCNCCNGTCTGTAGGCCAAACAGTGTTCCTCTGTCATAAACAAGATTAAATTCTACGTAACGGCCTCTTCTAAATTTTTGAAATTCTTTATCTCTNTCTTCAAAGCCTAAATCTTTTCNTTTNTTTATTATNTCGATATAGGAGTTAGTAAATGCTTCACAAACATTCTGAGATANTTTAAGTCCATGGTCTAAANTTTCTGCTTTATGCTTCTCNTAGAATATGCCNCCTATTCCTCTATGNTCTTTTCTATGTTTAATAAAGAAATATTCNTCACAATTTTTTTTGAANTCTGTATATAAATTTTCATTGATNNAATCACATGCTTTTTTTGCNGATTTATGCCAATTAGCNCAATCCTCTTCAAANAAAATATATGGAGTTANATCAAAACCNCCTCCAAACCACTCTTCAAAAATTTGNCCATCTTTGAATGTNCAGAAATATCGTACATTTAAGTGTGCTGTNGGTATGTTTGGNTTNTTNGGATGAAANACTACTGAAACACCAGTAGCAAAAAANGGCATCTCTGTTGAATTATCNANANTTCCGACTGAAGATGCTGGAAGAGANTCTCCTGATATTNTGGAAAAGTTTANNCCTGCTTTATCAAAAAAGTTTCCNTGATCAACAACAATAGATGTGCCNCTNCCAAGNTTCTCTTTTTTCCANNCGTCTTCAATAAAAAAATTAGANNCCTCATANGGNCTAATCTTTGAATGTAAGTTTTTGTGCAACTCACTAAAAAAATCTGCTATTTGATTTGTTTTATCTTNTNTATTCATTAGTTTCTACATCCAGAATTCTTGATGGGCCTTCTTCTCCTCCTAAAGGAAGATCTAAAACACCATAAACTGCTTCATTGAAAGTATATTTTATTTCTTCTGCTGTTGCGCAAACTGGTTTGCCAGAAATATTGGCTGATGTAGATATTATTTCTTCCCCTATAAGCTCTAGAAAGCTTAAAAGTTGTTGATTGTCTGGAATTCTTGCTGCTATTTTTTCTTCTCCTGCAACAGGAAGCAACATAGTCACAAATGTTTCCGATATGTTTTTCACATTTTCTTTAATCTCATCTGTAAATGAAAACTTTTTAAATAAATGGCCATAAGAAGCAAATAAAAGAATATATTTTTTATCTGTAGGTCTTTTTTTTATTAAGTCTATGGCTTTTATGATTTCTGGGGTATTCAGGCCACCTAAACCCCATATACCTTCAGTTGGATAAGCTATTACTTTTCCTTCTCTAATCCAATTTGAAGCTATTGAGATATCTTTAGTCGTTTTCAATCTCTATCAAGATTTTTATCTTTTTCGATAGTTTTATCGCGAAGTTCTGCTTTAAATGATTTCATTTTTTCAGCAAGGCTATCATCGTTACTAGCAAGCATTTGTGCTGCAAAGATTCCAGCATTTGTTGCTCCTGCTTTTCCAGCAGCAAAAGTTGCGACAGGAACACCAGCTGGCATCTGTAGGGTTGATAGTATGGCATCAAGACCATTTAAAGAGCTATTTGCAGCGGGCACTCCTAACACTGGGCTTGTCGAGTGTGCTGCAACTGCTCCAGCTAAATGGGCAGCCATTCCAGCTATCGCAATATATGCTTTACACCCTCTTTCTTTTGAGCTTTTAAGATAATCAACCAAAACATCAGGTGACCTATGGGCAGATATGACCTTAAGCTCACAAGAAATATCAAAATTTTTAAGCGAATTAATTGCGGCTTTACCTAGCTCGAGATCAGAATCTGATCCTAGAATTACAGAAACTTGTATATTGTCCATATATATAAAATTATAATTAAATTATGAATAAGCTGGATATTTTAACATTTCCTGACCCAAGGTTAAGAAAAAAAGCAAAGCCAATTGAAAGATTTGATGAAAATCTTAAAAATATGGCTAAAAAAATGTTGCACACAATGTACGCCGACAAAGGTATTGGTCTAGCAGCAACTCAAGTGAATTATCATGAACGGTTAATTGTTATTGATGTCTCTGAAGGTCGGGATGAACCAATTTATATAGTAAACCCCTCTTATGAGATTTTAGATAGCTCACCTGAATCATCTAAGGAAGGCTGTCTTTCTATACCTACATTTCAACAAGAGGTGTTAAGGGCAAAAAAGATTGAACTATCTTACCAAGATCTTGACGGTGAACCACAGAAATTAATGGCTGAAGGGCTTTTTGGTTACTGTATACAACACGAAATAGACCATCTTAATGGGAAGTTGATAGTTGATTATGCCTCATCATTAAAAAGAAGTCGTATCAAAGCAAAACTACTCAAAACAAAAAATGGCAAAGCCTGAAAAAATTAAAATAGGGTTTGCAGGAACTCCAGAGGTAGCGTTTGCTCATTTCGAGTATCTGCAAAATAATCCACATATAGATATTAGTTTTGTGCTTACTCAACCAAACAAAAAAACAGGCAGAGGTTTAGNCGAGTCTAAAACTTTATTTTCTGATATTGATAAAAAAGTGCTTGTTCTCCAGCCAGATAGTCTATTTGATGAAGATGCCGTCTCTTCTATAAGTAATATTAAAATCGATCTTCTGGTAGTTGTTGCCTATGGCAAAATTTTGCCTGATTGGTTGCTTGAATATCCAAGTTTTGGGTGCTTAAACGTTCATTTTTCTCAGCTTCCAAAATGGAGAGGAGCAGCACCAATACAAAGAGCAATTGCAAATGGGGACAAGGTCTCTGGCATTAGTTTCATGAAAATAGTAAATGAGTTAGATGCGGGGCCTATTTATGAAAGCTATGACGTTAATATTGAAGAAAATGATTTTTATCAAGCAGAAAAGAAACTACTCGAAACCTCTTTAGCAAATATTAACTCCGTTATAAATGAAATAGTCATAAATAATAAGCAGCCGCAAGAACAAGAACATAAGGCTGCCACTTTAGCTGAAAAAATAAACCCTAGTGAAGCTACTTTAGACTGGAAGTGTAGTGCGAATGAAATAAAGAGCAAGTTTTTAGCCTTTAAAAAATGGCCCGTTGTTAACTTTAAGTTTAATGATCAAAAAATACAGATACATGACCTAGAAATAGCAAGTAATCAAAGTGCAAAACCAGGCATAGTGTCTGATTTTACTAAAGACTCTTTAGATGTTTTTTGTGGTGATGGGGTAATTAAAATAAAATCGGTAAAATTTCCTGGGAAAAAAGTTATATCTGCAATAGATTTCTTTAATGCAAAAAGAGATATAATTTCATGTGGAGATATATTGATTTGAGAATAATCATACTAGGTGGTGGTTCTATTGGGGGCAGCGTGGCTAAAGAGCTTTCCTCAGAAGAAAATGATGTTGTTGTCATTGACAATAATAATGATCATCTGGAAGAAATTAAAAACAAAGAAGGCATAGCTACGATTCTCGGTAATGCTTCTTCTCCTGATACGCTTGCAGATGCCGGTCTTAATAACGAATCTTTGTTGTTATGTCTTACAGACTCTGAAGAAACTAATCTTTTAGCATCTATTGTTGGCAAAGAGNAATTTAATGTTGGAAAAATTATATGTCGACTCAAGGGCTCAGAATATAAAGAGGTAGCTTTGAAAATAGCTCCATTTGTTGATTACTTTATAAACCCTGAAGATTTAATAACAGAAGAAATTCGAAGTTTACTTCATCACCCTGGCTCTCTTGAAATTTTAGATTTTGCTGAAGGAAAAATTAAGTTAGTTAGTGTCTATGCAAAACCTTCTGGAATTTTAGTTGGTAGACAAATAAAAGAGCTTAAAAATGATCTTCCTGATTATGAAACCCGAATACCTGCAATATATAGAAATGACGAGTTAATAATTCCATCTGGAGATACAACTATATTAGAAGGGGATGAAGTATTTTTCATCGCAGATGAAAAACATATTGAAGATGTCACCAAAGAATTACAAAAATTAGAGGAGAAATATAGAAATATCTATATAGCTGGAGCTGGCAATATTGGCAAATCTCTAGCAAAGAAAATTAATAGTGAATTCAACATAAAGCTAATAGAAAAAGATGCCGAGACCTCTGAGCTTGCATCTGAACATCTTGACAATGTATTGATCCTTAATGCAGATGCAGCTGACCAAGAGTTTTTAGCTACTGAAGCTATCCAAGACTGCGATGTTTTTGTTGCTGTTACCCAAGACGATGAGACAAATGTGTTGTGTTCTTTAATGGCGAAAAAATTGGGGGCAAAAAAGACTATCACAATAATAAACAAAGAGGCATATTTTGATTTGGTGGGAAAGAACGAGCTAGATATTATAATTTCTCCAGTTCAAATTACTGTCTCACACCTTCTTAAGTACATAAGAAGAGGCTCTGTATCAAATATTCATAAAGTTAAAAAGGGTATGGCAGAGGCAATTGAGCTTACAGTCGATGAGTCAATGAAGGGCCTAAAAGATAGAACTATTTCTGATCTTTCTTTAACTGGAAATATCGATATCCCATGCGTTCAGAGGGGTGACCAGGTACTAATGGCACATGGGACTACAGAAATTCATGAAAATGATCATTTAATTGTATTTTATAAAAGTAAGGAAGATTTAGATCTCTTCTATAACAAGGCTAGATGAATACCTCTTTAAAGCTTCTAAGATTTTTGGGCCCTACATTATTATTCTTTGCTACATTTGTTATCTTCCCTCCTCTGGTGATGAGTCATTTTGGGCCCGGACTAGATGATAACCTTTTAATAGTATGGTTAATTTCACTTATTTATGCGATTACCATTGCGCTTACTTTAAGAAGGAGAAAATTTACCTATACACCTAAAGATGGATTTATTATTGCCTTTGTTACTTGGGTTTTTGTCGCTTTAATTGCAGCTTTTCCGTTTATTGGCGCAGGGCTTTCGTTCAGTGACTCAGTTTTTGAGGCTGTGTCTGGTCTGACAACTACTGGCTCAACGTCGATAACAAATTTATCAGAGCTGCCCGATTATTTGCTCTTATATAGGCAGCTATTACAGTGGGCTGGAGGAGTTGGTTTAGTAATTATCGTGTTAGCCATCATTCCAGCTGTTTCTGGTGGAATGAAGGTTCTTCAAGCTGAAACTGCTGGCTTTGCGGACAAAAGTTTTTCACCAAGACTGAGAGAGACAGCAAGATCCTTGCTTCGGTTCTACCTATTAATCACATTAATGTGTGCTTTAGCATACTGGGTAGCAGGCATGACCATTTTTGAAGCGGCAACGCACTCATTTAGCACCGTATCTATTGGTGGCTTCTCTATTTATAACGAAAACATCGGTTATTTTGATAGCTTTCAAATAGAGCTTATTGCTGTGATATTTATGTTAATTTCAGCAACTAACTTTGGCTTACATTTTCTAGCTTTAACCAAAAGATCTATTAGATATCACGTAAAAAACGATGAATTTAAGTTTTTCTTGCTTGTTATTCTTTTGTCAGTGCTTGTTTCAACGCTAACACTTTTGTTTAAGGAAGGGTTCTCTATAAATGACTCTTTACGATTTGGGATTTTCCAGACTATTTCCATTGTAACTACAACTGGCTACACTCTTGAGCCGCTTTCAAACCTTGGAAATACTATGCCTTTCTTTATATTTATTATTGCTTTTATCGGAGCTTGTTCAGGTTCTGTGGGCGGAGGTATGAAAGCTTGGCGAATCCTCACATTGTTAAAAATTGGCTTTTCTAATATCACAAAAATAATGCACCCTAATGCCGTTAGCACAACTAAAATGAATGGCGAAAAAATTTCNTCTTCTCAAATTGAGGCTGTNTTTTCTTTTATAGCAATTTATATAGCCTTCTTTCTTTTATTTCTNTTTGTTNTGATTTTTCAAAATGTAGATTTTTACTCTGCTTNTTCAGGAACAGCTGCAGCAATAAATAACCTTGGTCCTGGTCTGGGACAATTTGCCGAGAATTACTCAAGTTTATCTGATTCTGCAAAATTAACACTTGCTGGAGCAATGATTGTGGGAAGGCTAGAACTGTTTGGTGTGCTTATTTTGCTCTTTCCTTCTTATTGGAGAAGCTAATAAATATTTTTAATTGGCCCGCTTAGTTTTCTAAACTTTTTATACTCCCATCCATAAAGTTCTGGTGATTTACTAATTGCTCTTTCAAAGCACTTATTCATCTGATCAACTGACATTGGGTTAGGAATTTTTTCGCAATTAAATTTATATTTTTTGTTTTTTCCTGCCGTGAAGTAAACAAAATATAAATCATGTGTGTTTCTTGCAGAAAGCTTCTCAACCAAATNAACACATAGGCATTCCTTCCCAAACCAATTGGAGTAAGTGCCTTTTTTGTGAGGAACAAGGTCTGATGCCATTATAATGCTCTCTCCTTCAAAGAATCTCTTATAAAGATCTTTGGTGCCGGACGAGTCTGCTGAGATCATATTCGCCCCTTTGNACTCCCGGATTTTTTTAGTTAAATTTTCTATATGCTCNTTTTTTGCTTTGGAATAAACAATATTAAGTCCCTTTATTTTCTCAGACATTAAAAAAAGCATCACATCTACACAACCCATATGCATTGAAAAAATTATTTTTGGTTTTTTTTCGTCAGGAAAACTATATTCTATTGAATCTTTTTCAACTAAATTTTTATAATTTTCTGGATTGCCCCAGACATAGGGATATTCAAATAATAATTCTGAGGTACGCAAAAAACTCTTATTAATAATTGTCTTATCACCACCTAAACAGTGGTTTATGTTGTTTTTTGTAACTTTATACTGTGAGCTATTGAGCCATATCATTATGTATGCCAAAACCCTTGAAGTGCCAACTAGCAAAAACCATGGAACAAATGAAATTAGCTTAAAAAGTATCGGAAACATTTTTAAAATAATAAAATAGCTTAACTAGCATACTATAGGAACAAGAATTGCCTGCAAAAAATATTGAAGAACTAATAGCTCTGTGTAAGAGAAGAGGTTTCATATTTCAGTCTAATGAAATTTATGGTGGCACACAGGGTCTTTATGATTATGGCCCACTAGGTGTTGAGCTTAAAAGTAACTTGAAGAATGCTTGGTGGAAATCTATCGTCTACGAAAGAGATGATGTTGAAGGTCTTGATGCAGCAATACTTACAAAAAACACAGTTTTAAAGCATTCTGGGCATGAAGACACCTTTTCAGACCCTATGGTTGACTGTAAATCCTGTGGGGAAAGGTTCAGGGCAGACCAAGTGCCAGATTATTGTAAAAAAGAAGATTTAACGGAGCCTCGTCAATTTAACTTAATGTTTAAAACAAACATTGGTCCTGTTGATGACGGTAAAAGTTTTGCATATTTAAGACCTGAAACAGCTCAAAGTATCTTTACTAATTTTAAAAATGTCGTCGACTCTACAGCCAGAACAGTGCCATTTGGTATTGCACAAATGGGCAAAGCTTTTAGAAATGAAATAACTCTTAAAAGTTTTATCTTTAGAGTCAGAGAATTTGAACAAATGGAACTTGAGTTCTTTGTGCGCCCAGGTGATGACGATAAATGGCATAAAAGCTGGGTAGAATCGAGGCTTCAGTGGTGGAAAGACCAAGGTATTTCTGACATGAGCCTAGAACTTTATGATGTTCCTGCAGATGAGCTCGCTCACTATTCTAAAGCAACAGTGGATATTATGTACAAATTTCCTCATGGGGTAGAAGAGCTGGAGGGCGTTGCTAATAGAACTGATTTTGATCTAGGGTCACACTCTAAAAATCAAAAAGAATTAAATATTAAGGCAAATGTTTTAAACAACAATGAATCTAATTCCAAATTAGCACTTCAAGATGAAAATAATAATTGGTTCGTGCCTTTTGTTATTGAGCCTTCAGCTGGAGTTGATAGAGGGGTATTAGCAATTTTAAATGAAGCATATTCTGTAGAAGAAATTGATGGTAAAGAGCGTGTTGTTCTAAAACTAAAACCTCATTTAGCCCCTATTAAAGCGGCTGTTATGCCTTTAAAGAAAAATGACGAGAACATTGTAAGTCTTGCAAAAAAAGTGAAAGACAACCTTCAAAAATTAGGTTTAGGAAGAATTCTTTTTGAAAATAGTGGAAATATTGGCAAAAATTATCGTAGACATGATGAGGTAGGCACCCCTGTTTGTATTACTGTTGATTTTGAATCACTGGACAACCAAACAGTTACCGTTCGTGATCGCGACACAATGAAACAAGAAAGAATTTCTTTAGATAAAATTTCTGAGCACCTAAAAAAGATAGTTTAAAAATCAATATTTTTTGCTCTTAGAGCATTATCATCAATAAATTCTCTTCTTGGTTGAACTTGATCTCCCATCAATGTTTCAAAGATGTCGTCGACGAGCTCTCTCGCATCATCTAAAGTAATTTGAACGAGCCTTCTATGTTTGGGGTCAAATGTTGTTTCCCATAACTGCTCAGGGTTCATTTCTCCTAATCCCTTATATCTCTGTATTTCAGGTGGCCTGGAACCTTCTGTTGCTTCATTTCTAAGCTCTTTAAGAATCGCATCTTTTTCTTCCTCGTCTTTTGCGTAATGTGTTTTTCCGCCCTTTTTAATTTTATATAAAGGAGGTAGGGCCAAATAGATGTGCCCCTTCTCTAATAGATCAAACATCTGATTATAGAAAAAAGTAAGAAGGAGCGTTCTTATGTGAGATCCATCTACATCTGCATCTGTCATTATAATGACACGGTGGTATCTGAGCTTTTCTAATGAAAATTCGTCAATACCAATACCTGTTCCCAAGGCTGTAATGAGGGTTCCAATCTCATTAGAAGACAAGACTTTGTCTAACCGTGCTTTTTGTACATTTATAATTTTACCTTTAAGTGGCAAAATTGCTTGAAAACTTCTGTCTCTGCCTTGCTTGGCAGACCCTCCAGCTGAGTCACCCTCAACTAAAAATATCTCTGATAATGCCGGATCTTTTTCTTGGCAATCAGCCAGTTTTCCTGGCAGCCCTCCTATATCTAAAAGGCCTTTTCTTCTAGTCATATCTCTAGCTTTTCTTGCGGCCTCTCTTGCATATGCTGCTTCTAAAACTTTTCCAAGAATTTCTTTTGCCTGCGGTTTGTTAGCTAGCAAAAAGTCCATAAAATAGTCATTAATAAGGGTTTCCACTGCTGGTCTTGCTTCTGATGAAACCAGTTTATCTTTTGTTTGGGAAGAGAACTTAGGGTCAGGCATTTTAAGAGAAATAACAGCTATCATTCCTTCTCTGACATCTTCTCCTGTTATTTCTACTTCTTTTTTACGCATTAAATCTTCTTTTTTAATGAAATTCTTTATGGCTCTTGTTAGTCCGCCCCTAAAGCCAGCAAGGTGGGTGCCACCATCCACTTGAGGAATATTATTTGTAAAGCATTGAACATTTTCTCTGTATGTTCCCGTCCATTGCGCTGCTATCTCTACTCCTATGCCCTTCATATTTGCTTGAGCATAAAAGGGTGCGCCTATCACTTCTTTTTTGCCTGTCAGATGCTTTACAAACTCTAATAAACCTCCGTCCGATTTAAACTCCATCTTTTTGCCTGAAGCCTCATCAAGGACATTTATTGCAATGCCTTTGTTAAGGAAAGAAAGCTCTCTAATCCTCTTTTTTAGTACTTCTACATCGAATTTAGTTTGTGTAAAAATTTTCTTTGAAGGTGTAAAAGTAACCTTTGTTCCTGATTTCTCGCTTTTCCCTACTTTTTCAAGTTTAGTTTTAGGCTCACCCTCTGAGTATTCTTGTTTATATTTTGCTCCGTCTCTTTCAATCTCTAAAATTAGCTTGCTGCTTAGGGCATTAACAACCGAAACACCGACTCCATGTAGCCCTCCAGATACTTTATAGCTATTTTCATCAAATTTACCCCCTGAGTGGAGTGTTGTCATAATAACTTCAGCTGCAGATACACCTTCTTCATGCATATCAACTGGTATGCCTCTTCCGTCATCAGATACTGATACTGATCCGTCTTTACCTATAACTACATCTATTTGTTTGCAGAAGCCTGCCATTCCCTCGTCTATTGAATTATCTAGAACCTCAAAAACCATATGATGCAGCCCTGTGCCATCATCAGTGTCACCAATATACATGCCTGGCCTCTTTTTAACGGCCTCCAACCCTTTTAATACTTTAATACTGCCTGAATCGTACGTATCACTTGACATAAGACTTATCTCCTTTTTGTTCTACGTGGAACATAAAAACATCTTTTTCCCCAGAAAACCGCTTCTTTTCTATAGATGTCATTACTGTTTGAACCCTCTTGCTGATGAGATATTTTAACATTAAATTAGCATTATCCTTGTCTAATTCAGAAGAAATGTCATCCATTAACAAAATAGGGTTAGTGCCAGTTTCAAGATGTATTAGGTCTCTTTGAATTAAATGTAAAATTATAGAAACTATCTTTTGCTGGCCTCTAGATAATAAATCTTGTGCTGAAAGAGAATTTAAATGGATATTAAAGGATCTTTTGTGTGGGCCAGCTGTAGTCCTTTTTAAAATTCTATCTTTTTCCATATTTTTCTGCAAAATATCAGAAAAGTTCACACTATTATCATAACCAGGAGCATATTGTATGCTCAGATCAGTCAACCAAGGGTTTTTATCAGAGAAGTGTTCTATAATTTCGCCTGATTGAAGCATATCATTTAATGCATTAACCAACTTCTGGTTCAGTTCAGTTATGGTTGGTTCAAGCTCAATGAGTTTTTGATCCCAAAAAGCAATCTGCTTATAATCATTATTTTTGAGACATGCAGCCCGCTGGTAGATTGCTTGTTTTAACTCTTTAAAGATAATGTTTGATTTTTGTTCCACGTAGAACAATGTTTTGTTTAGATAGGCTCTTTTTTCTTCTGGTGTTGAGGTTGTAAAAAAAAATTCTTTATTTTCAACAAGACAAGTAGGGTATTTTGAGACTAATTGTGCGTAAGTTAATGTTTTTTTGTCTTTTGTTTCTAAGATTTTGCACTTTTGGTTTGATTTTTTTGTAATTTTAACCCCATTACTAGAATCAAATGTAATAAATGTCTGTGTTAGTTCTGCTTGTCTTCTTATTAGTGTGTTTAAGTCTGTTGTTCTGAAGCTTTTTCCTGAAAGTGCGAAATATATTCCTTCTATAATGGAGCTTTTTCCGGAGCCGTTCTTGCCATAAATTAACGTTATGCCACTGTTAATGGGAATTTCAGCGAAATCGTAACACCTAAAATTTTCTATTTTTAATTCTGAGACTAGCACTAAAGAAGTAGTGGCATTAACACTAATGTTTGGTTAGGATCATTGCTTTTTACAAGTGCGCTTTTGTCATTACCAAAGCTTATTAATGTTATTTTTTCATCTTCAACTATATTGAGAACTTCTTTTAAGTAATTTACATTGAAAGCTATGTCAAAAGCACCAGAATCTCCCTCAACGTTTAATTTCTCTTCAGCTGACTCTTGGTCTGGATTATGTGCAGAGACCTCCAATATGCCGCCCTCCGATTTTAACTTAACACCTTTGAATTTTTCACTAGTTAAGACTGAAACTCTTGAAAGTGTACTTATGAGATCTTTTCTGTTTACTATTATTGACGTCCCATCACCCTCTGGTACAACCTGATTGTAGTTTGGGTAATTACCATCAACCAGCTTTGATTTAAATGTAAATTTTTTAGACATAAATACTATATTGTTGGCATTAACATAGAACTGGATATCTATTTCTTCTTTAGGTAATATTTTCATCAGCTCTATCGAAGTTTTTCTAGGAATTATGCCAGAAAAATCTCCCTCAGAATTAAGTTTTGACTTATAAATTGCAAGTCTATGGGCGTCTGTAGCCACCATGTTTAAGGACTCTGACGCCTTTTCTAACAAACACCCATTCAAATAATGTCTCCAATCTTGGTTTGCCATTGCAAAGGATGTTTTTTGAAATAGCTCTAGTAATTGGGCTGAACTTATATCAAAAACTACGTCGCTTTTAACGACATCAAAGTCAGGAAAATCTGAGCCAGGTATTGTTGAAAGGTTATATCTTCCAGATGAAGATTTAACTGTAAGTTTTGAGTTGTCTTCGTTCAGTGAAAAGGAGACTTCTCCATCAGGAAGCTCTCTGATTATGTCGGCTGCTTTCTTGGCTGGAATAGTAGTCTCTCCAACGCTCTCTATATTTGCGCCTTCAACAATAATCTCTAGCTCAACCTCTAGATCTGTGCTTAAAAGCTTAACTTTGTCTTCTTCGCACCTTATTAGAATATTACTAAGTATTGGAAGTGTTTGTTTTTTGTCTGCAACAGCAGCAAGAGACTGGAACTCATTAATAATGTGGTCTTTATCAATAGAAAATTTCATTTTAAGCTGACAAACTTCTTCTTAACTTCTTATAGTCTTCATCTATCTCTAGGCTTTCTTTCATTAGCTCTCTTGTTTTATCACAAGCATGAATCACTGTTGTGTGGTCTCTGCCTCCAAATGCCTCGCCTATTTCTGGTAGGCTGTGATTTGTAAGCTCCTTTGCTAGTGCCATTGCCATTTGTCTGGGTCTGGTTATGGATCTATTCCTTCTTTTAGAGAGAAGATCGCTAAGTCTAATGTGGTAATAGTCTGCTACAACTCTTTGTATATTGCCTATTGTTACCATTTTTGCCTGAATAGCTAGAACGTCCCTTAGAGATTCCTTAACAAGATTTATGTCTATTTCGGTTTTTGCAAATCGCGCGTTCGCAGCCACTCTTTTAAGCGCACCCTCAAGCTCTCTAACATTTGATTTGACTTGTTGGGCTATAAAAAAAGCACAATCTTCAGGAAGGGTTAGGTTTAGTTCTTCAGCTTTTTGTAAAAGGATTGCTGTTCTTGTTTCAAGAGCGGGTGGGTCTATAACTACTGATAACCCCCACCCGAAACGTGATTTTAGCCTGTCTTCAAGGCCTTCAATTTCTTTAGGGTATCTATCACATGAGAAAATCATCATATTCCCATTTTCTAAAAGACTATTAAATGTATGGAATAACTCATCTTGCGATTGTTCTTTTCCTGCAAAAAATTGAATGTCATCAATTAAAAGCGCGTTTAAGCTTCTATAAAATTTTTTGAATTCATTTATTGCCCCGAGTTGTAGTGCCTTAACCATATCGCTTACAAACCTTTCTGAATGTACGTAACAGATCTTAGCATTAGGCCTTTCTTCGAGAAGCTTATTCCCAATAGCATGCATTAGGTGTGTTTTTCCTAAACCAACACCCCCGTAAACAAATAGAGGATTATATTCTGTTCGAGAGGCGTGCTCTGCAACTTGTTGTGCAGCTGCTAAGGCTATTTGGTTCGAGGTTCCTGGCACAAAACTATCGAAAGTATAATTTTTGTTTAGTCCTGTGGTTTGGGGTTGTGTTTGGGTTGATATTTTAATGGACACATTAAGAATAAACTTATTTCTTCCAATATTTGTTTCTAAAAAGTTTGTTATTTGAGGAAGATATTTTTCTTTAAAAAAATCACCAACAAAAGTGTTTGGGGCATAAATATTGAAGTTATTTTCCTTTAAGTCAAACTCCAGAGGCTTTATCCAGGAGTTATATTCTGTCGTATTTAGTTCCTTCTGAAGTTCTTTTACTCCTTTGTTGAATATATTTATTGTAGAAACCTTGTTAGACATGTCGATAAGTTTATAATACTTAAGCTTTTTAAAACATGTAACAAATACATTGATTTTTTGTTAAAAAACTGTGGATAAAAATGAAAAGAACGCTAAAAGTTACCAATATTAAACGAAAAAGAACCCATGGCTTTAGAGAGAGAATGTCTTCAAAAGCCGGTAGATCTATTCTTTCTAAAAGACGACTGAAGGGCAGAAAGTCCCTCGCTGTGTAGTTTTAATGTCTGTTGATTTAAGTTTTGGTAAAAAAAATCGAATCAAAAAAATTACAAAAAGTATGTTTGCGTGGGGGAAAACAAAGGTTTGTGATGGGGTTGTTGTGTTTCAAAAAGAGTCTATTAACAAAAATCCTGCGATACTAGTACTGATTCCAAAAGCTGTCATAAGGAGTGCTGTGGAAAGAAACAGAACAAGAAGGGTGGTTAAGGAAATTTTTAGAAAAAATATATCTCGAGAATTTGGGGTAGATTTTTTGGTAAAATTTAGTGGTTGTCCAGCTAGTTTTGATTCAAAATTAGAGGAGTTTTTTAAAAATGTTTAAACCTAGAGTTGTTTTTGGTGTAGTTTCTCTGCTTCTTTTGGTCCTGTTGATTGTTGATTGGACTTCTCTTGATAAAGAAACGAAGCTAGAGCGGTCTGTCTCTGTCCAGTCTGATCTTATAGGGGGAGACTATAAAAACATAAAAAATGATGTGCTCGACATTTATGTAAGTTTGTCTGATGGCTCTATAAAACAAGCATTTTTATTTGAAAAAAGAGAAAGGGGTGGGCTTTATAAAACTAGGCTATTGTCAGACGACTCATTGCTGCGCTTCTATTTTAAAACAAATGTAAATGGTTTTTCTAACTCTTCGCCTTATGTTGTTGATGAGGCTTTGTCAGACTATTTAAAAATATCTTCTAAAGATGCAGATGGAAATGTATTAACTAAAATTTATTATTTTGAAACGCCTAACACTCTTTACATTGAGGACCGCTTGGAGCTTGCCGTGCCTGCTTTTGGTAATGTTCTGGTATTTAAGACCTTTTATAGGAACAGGAACAAGTCTGTTGACTATGGAACTACCTTTTCCCGGGACCACTTGGCTTACAGCACAAGTGAGGATGTTTTTAATGATGAACAGCTTTCTTCTGTTGATCAGAAAGAAGACTATTTAGGCCACTGGATTGGTTATTCTCAAAAACATTTTGTAGTTGCTGTTTACGACAAAGCGGAACAACAAAAAATTAATTTATACCCACAAGATACAGGTGGTTTATATAGGTTTGGGTTTTTAGAGGATGCTGATTTTGAAGAAGGGGCTTACAGCTCAGAAACAAGACTATTCATCGGGCCAAAACAAAAAGACATCTTAGAGAGTGTTGCCCCATATTTTGAGTACAACCTAGATTTAGGTTTTGTTTATGGTATAGGTGAGTTTTTTATTGTGGTTCTTAATTTTCTACACTCTTTTGTTGGAAGTTGGGGGATGGCAATTGTGTTGTTGACAGTTTTATTTAAGGTTGTTCTTTCTCCTCTTCAAATAATACAGATACGGTCAATGGTGAAAATGAGGAGACTTCAGCCAAAGATACAAGAAATTCAAAACAGGTATAAAAATGACAGAAATAAGCTGGGCATGGAAATGATGCAGCTATACAGCAAAGAAAAATTTAATCCTTTTGCAGGGTGTTTCCCTCTTCTTCCTCAAATCCCAATATTTTTGGCGATGTTTTGGGTAACAAGAGAGGCTTTTGAGTTTAGGGGTGAATCGTTTCTGTGGATTCCAGACCTGGCTGAAAGTGATCCTTATTTAATTATGCCTGTCTTAATGGGTTTAATGATGTTTTTGTCACAAAAAATTATGCCGAAGCCACCACAAAGCCAAGGCATGCAGGCTCAAATTGCCCAACAGATGATGTTGGTTTTTCCGCCCATGCTTACTTTGATATTTATTTTCATGCCAGCTGGTGTAGTTATTTATTCTGTTATAAATATGATGTTATCTATTGTTCCTCAAGCGATTATTTTGAGTAGAGCTGCTGCGACTGAAAATGAGTGATTGTATTTTTGCGCTTGCGACTCCGGTTGGAAGGTCTGCTGTTGCGATTGTTCGTGTTTCTGGTTCTGTTTTGCCGGAAAAGCTAGTTAAAGCCCTTTCAATAAAAAAAGAGAAAAGGGGTGTTTTTATAAGGCGCCTATCTTTAGGTTCTTTTTCTGATAGCTGTCTGGTTTTAAATTTTCCTGCTCCTGGTTCTTTTACGGGCGAACATCTGATTGAAATACACACCCACGGAAGTCCTGCTATCGTTGGTGAGCTTTTTTCTTTTTTAGAGTCGTTGGGGTTAAGAGAGGCCGATAGGGGTGAATTCAGCAAAAGAGCGTTCCTGAACGAAAAGATGGATCTGTCTTCTGCTGAGTCAATAATGTCTGGTGTTTTCGCCGAGTCTGCTGAAGAGCTTGCTGCCTTAGAAGACTTTAGATCTGGCTCTTTAGGGGAAAAAATTAGAAAGCTTTCTAAAAAAATAGAGTCTCTTTTGGTTGAGGTAGAGTCCCAGTTAGATTTTTCTGATGAAGAGGGTGTTGTTTCTGTTGGTGCCTCAGGCGTCTCTTCTGAGCTGTCCTTCTTACATGGCGAAGCTGTTTCATTAATAAAAAGCTTCTCTCCTTTGAAAAAAGATAGCCTTAAAAAGCGGGTTGTTTTAAGTGGAGAGCCAAATGTTGGTAAGTCCTCTCTTTTTAATGCGTTGCTCGATGAAAGGGTTGCCATTGTTTCGCAAACCCCTGGAACAACCAGGGACATTGTAAGAAAAGCATTATTTTTGTCTGGTGTTGAGGTGAGCTTTGAGGACACTGCTGGGGTTCGTGATGTTGGGGGCTCTAAAATTGAGGCTGAAGGAATAAAAATGGCAAAGGAGGCCGCAGCTTCGGCTAGTCTTTGTGTTGAGGTTTTTGATGACCCCCTAAAAATGTCCAGGAATATAGGTTCCTCTTTGGTTGTTTTAAATAAAATTGATTTGCTCAACAAGGCTGTTAGTGCTGATGGTTTTGTGGCTGTTTCTGCCAAGACAGGAGCGGGTCTTCAGGGTTTGCGCAATGAAATACTTAAGAGGGTTCAGTCTCCGGTTAAAGAAAATCTTGTTTCTGAAAGAATTTACTTAAGGCTCGAGGCCGCAAGCAGTTTGCTGGAACAAGAATCAGTTGGATTAGATTTTTTCGAAACCACAGCACAAAATCTTAGAGACTGTCTAAAGGAGCTAGAGGGTGTCTATGGTGTTTTTGACAATGAGGTTGTTTTGGACCAGATATTTAATAACTTCTGTATAGGCAAATAGTTTTTCTGTTCTTATTTTGTGGATAATTTTTTTCCAACATTTTGCCAACAAGAAAACCTTAGGCTAAGTACCGCTTACCAACAGGCCGCAACCCCACTTACAATTCGATAAAAACCTTGTAAAAACTATATAATTTAGACTTATTAACAATAAAATAGACCCTTAATAATAACAATAAACATAATATGAAATATATATTTGATTTAATAGTAATAGGAGGAGGGCATGCCGGCGTTGAAGCAGCCCTTGTAGCTAAAAGAAGCGGCCTACATGTGGCCTTAATTACACTAGACAAGACAAAAACAGGAAGAATGTCATGTAACCCCGCCATAGGAGGAATTGGTAAGTCCCACCTTGCCAAAGAGATAGATGCACTAGGCGGCTATATGGCGGAAGCAACAGACCTGGCCGGAATACAATTCAGAACACTCAACAAAAAAAAGGGGCCAGCAGTTCAAGCAACGAGAGCACAGACAGACAAAAACACATACGAAAAAGCCATACAAAAAAAACTGAGCAAAGAAGAAATAGAAATATTTGATGACGAAATAAAAGACTTTGGAACAAACAAAGCAGTAATCGAAAAAGCCATATCAAAAAACAACGAGTACGAAGCAAAAGCATTTGTTTTGACGACAGGAACATTCCTGAACGGCACTATTTTAATTGGGCATACAAAACAAGAAGGGGGAAGAATAGATGAAAAAAAAGCAACAGGGCTAGAAAAGTTTTTCGAGAAACAAGAGCTTAAACTAGGCAGACTAAAAACAGGAACCCCACCAAGGCTTTCATCACAAACCATAAACTACTCTTTGCTGGAGCCCCAACCAGGAGACGAAAGCGAAGCATATATGTCTTTTCTAGGACCAAAAAACAAACACCCAAGACAAACAAGCTGTCACATAACCCAAACCAACGAAAACACCCACAAAATCATCGAAGAAAACATAAAAAAATCAGCAATGTATTCAGGATTAATAAGTGGCGTGGGCCCAAGATATTGCCCTTCCATAGAAGACAAAATAGTTAGATTTTCAGAGAAAAAACACCACCAAATTTTTGTCGAGCCCGAAGGCTTAGAGACAGACTGGGTTTACCCAAACGGAGTCTCAACTAGCTTACCCAAAGAAGTCCAAGAGGAATACATACGCTCAATAAAAGGCTTCGAAAAAGCAGCAATATTACAATACGGCTATGCGGTGGAGTATGACTATATTGACCCAAGAAACCTACACAAAACTTTAGCAACAAAGAATAACCCAAATTTATTTTTAGCAGGACAAATAAACGGAACCACAGGATATGAGGAAGCAGGAGCACAAGGGATTGTTGCGGGAATTAATGCAAGTCTTTATGTAAAAAATGAGGCGCCCTGGACCCCCCAAAGACAAAATAGCTACATGGGTGTCCTCGTAGATGACCTTACAAGGCTAGGAGTAAGCGAGCCCTACCGCATGTTCACATCTAGAGCAGAACACCGCCTTTTATTAAGACAAGACAACGCTGATGAAAGAATGTACCAGACCGCAAAGAAGCTCAACATCATAAACAAAGAAAGAGAAGACATTTTTTTAACCAAACAAAACGAGAAAGAAGAAATAAAGAAAAAACTACAAGAAACCAAAATAATGGTTTCAGGAGTAAAAAAGACAACAGAAGAGCTGTGTAAAAGAAACGACTTTACAGAAGAAGAAATAAAAAAAATAACAAAACAAGATGGGAAAAACTTTACGGAAGTATATTTTGATATTAGGTACTCTGGCTATATAGACAAACAACAGAGAGAGTTAGAAAAAATGAAAAATCTTGAAGAGCACAGCTTGGGCTTGGTGTTTGACTATAAAGAAGTGATTGGTTTATCCGGAGAACTCCAAGAAAGACTTAACATAAAAAAACCAAAAAACCTTTTTGAAGCCTCGAACATTGAAGGCATAACACCAGCAGCCCTAAATGTTCTGTCTATTCACCTAAAGAAAATCGATGCACTTAGAGCTGTCTAAAGAACAAGAAAAAAAGCTGAAAGACTTCTCTCATGAAGTAATAGAGAGAAACAAACAACATAATCTAACAGGACATAAAGACGCTAAAACTTTCTATAACCTTCAGGTAGTAGACTGTATATCAGCATATAGTGTCTGCAAAAAAACAGTAGCAGAAAACATTGTAGATTGTGGCTCAGGGGCAGGACTCCCCTCAGTCGTTTGGGCCATACTCAGCCCCGAAAAAAAGTTTTACAGCATAGACAAGAATGAAAAAAAAATACAATTTCAAAAACAATTATTGATAAAACTAAACATTGAAAATGTTGAAACGCACGTTTCAAAAATCGAAGAATTTAATTTAGACAAACAACATACAGTTGTTATAAAAGCATTTAGTTCTGTTGCCAAAACAATAGAACAGTTAAAAAACAAACAACACCAAAAAAACCTGATCTTTCTAAAAAAAGACGACAAAAAAACAGAAGAAGAATTACTAGAAGTGCCCTCTTTGTTATATGATTACAAAAAGCACCAATATGTATTAAACAAAGAAAAGATGGTCGCTTTAGAGCTCTATGACAGTAAAAATAGCCATAACTAACCAGAAAGGCGGGGTTGGAAAAACAACAACAGCAGTAAATCTTGCAGCAACACTAGCAAAAACAAAAAGAAAGGTTTTGTTAATAGATATTGATCCACAAGCCAATGCAACATCAGCAGCAGGAATAACAAAAAATACAAAAGACTCACTTTATGAGTACTTTGAAAATCAAAACAATCTACAAGATTTTATCCTAGACGCTCAAGGCGGGTACAAAATTATACCAGCCAACACAAACCTCGTTGCCACAGAAAAAATAATTGAAAAAACCAGCTCAAGAGAAAAATTTTTTACAAAAAATCTTAAAGACATCTCAAAAGATTTTGATTATATTCTTTTTGACTGCCCGCCAGCCCTAAACCTACTAACAATAAATGCGATGGAGTACTCAAAAAAGGTTCTTGTGCCTGTCCAGTGCGAATATTATGCATTAGAGGGGTTGGTGACACTGAAAAACACAATAGAACAACTCAATGCCGCACTAGATTTAAAAATTAAAATAGTCGCAATACTAAGAACAATGGCAGACGGCAGAAACAGACTAACCAGAGAAGTTTCTGACCAGCTAGAAAAGCATTTTAAACAAACGGTTTTAAACACAATTATTCCTAGAAATGTTAGGCTAGCAGAAGCGCCTAGTTATGGTCAGTCGATAGTCGATTATGATATAAAATCAATAGGAGCAGAAGCTTTTTTAAGCTTAGCAGGAGAATTTATAAGGAAGTTTGAGAATGGCAAAAAAAACATCTCTAAATAAAGGTCTTGAAGCACTTTTGGGCGACGTTGTTGCCCCCAAAGAGACTAAAACAACAACCCAAAAAACAAAAAAGACAACAACCAAAACACAATCCCCTGAAATCAGCATTAGCAAAATTAAAACCAATCAATACCAACCAAGAACAACATTTGATGAAAAGAAGTTACAAGAGCTTTCAGAGTCAATAAAAAAACACGGTGTAGTCCAACCAATTTTAGTCAGAGAAGAAGGAGGTAGTTTTGAGCTTGTAGCAGGTGAAAGACGAATGAGAGCATCGAAGCTGGCAGGATTAAAAAAAATACCCGCAGTAATTACAAAAGCAACTGACACACAGTCCCTAGAGATAGCAATTTTGGAAAATGTTCAGCGTGAAGATTTAAATCCACTAGAAGTCTCCAAAGGATACCAAAGACTAAAAGATGAATTTGGATACACACAAGAACAGGTAGCAAAGAGCGTCGGAAAGCCAAGAAGCTCAATAGCAAACTCTTTAAGGCTCTTAACGCTCTCACCAAAAATACAAACAGAACTAGAAAAAGGTAACCTTACCGAAGGACACGCAAAAGTTTTGTTAAGTGTTGATGCAGCACAAGCAAACACACTTTTAGAAACAACTCTAAAAGAAAAGCTTTCTGTTAGAGACCTAGAAAAAATGTTGGCAGACAAAACACCAACCTCATCAACACCAACACAAAAAACTACAGACGAAAGAAACCTTGAATCAGCATTAAGCTCTAAGCTTGGTTCGAAAGTTGTTATTCATGACAAGAATGGCAAAGGCAAAATGGTAATAAAATATTACTCATACGATGAATTAGATGGAATTATTGAGAAAATTTCCGTTTAAACCTATAAACGAAGACCAAATTAAATTAAAATTACGACACCCATGGCAGCTGATACTTCAGGACGTACATTTTCAGAATATTTAAGTCACCATTTACAAAATTTGGTGTACGGAAAACTGCCTGCTGGCTACGAGCGAGTCAATAAAGATGGAACGGTAGAAGTTTTAGAAAAAGACACTTGGACTTTTGCTTATAGTGGCGAAGAAGTCTCTGAAATGGGCTTCTGGGCATTCCATGTCGACACCTTATTCTTTTCAATAACACTAGGCGCAGCTTTTTTATTTATATTTGCTAGAGCAGCTAAGAATTTCTCAATGGAAAAACCAACAAAACTTCAATCATTTGTAGAGATGTTGGTGGATTTTGTAGATAACACTGTAAAAGGCACTTTTAAATCTGCAAAAAATACACTCGTTGCCCCAATGGCACTAACTATATTTGTATGGGTCCTTTTAATGAATTTAATGGACCTTGTTCCTGTAGACTTAATTCCATACCCAGCAGAACTTTTAGGGGTCCCATATTTAAAAGTTGTGCCTACAACAGACATCAACCTAACAGCAGCCTTAGCCTTATCAGTCTTTGGTTTATATTTATTTTTTAGCATTAGATCTAAGGGATTTATTGGGTTTATAAAATCAATAACTCTACACCCGTTTGGGCCTTGGATGTTGCCAGCAAACCTTTTCGTTGAATTGGTAGATATGTTGGCAAAACCACTTTCACTTGCTTTAAGGCTTTATGGAAACCTTTATGCAGGTGAAATGATATTTTTATTAATAGCAGGCATGGTTGCGTGGCAACTTACCTTTTCTGGCATTATGATTGGAATTTTAGGTACTTTGCTTAGCTTAGCTTGGGCCATATTCCATATTTTGATTGTTGTATTACAGGCATTTATATTTATGATGCTAACAACGGTTTATATGAACATGGCTCACGAAAAATTTGAACAACATTAAGGAGGTTGTAATTATGGAAATAGCATTAGGATTAAAATATGTCGGTGCTGGATTGATGTTTGGTTTAGCTGCAATTGGAGCAGGAGTAGGCGCAGGAATTTTAAGCTCAAAGCTTATCGAGTCTATTGCAAGACAACCAGAACTTGAAGATCAACTTAGGCCAACATACTTTTTAGGTATTGGTCTTGTTGATGCTGTACCAATGATATCGGTTGGTCTAGCTTTTTACTTATTATTTGTTGCATAGAAAATGGATTTAAACGCGACTCTTTTAGGACAAATGATAGCCTTTGGGCTATTTGTTTGGTTTTGTTGGAAATTTGTTTGGCCCCCTCTTTTGACTGCTATGGAAGAAAGAGCAAAAAAAATAGAGCAGGGACTTAAAGATTCTGAAGCAAGCGCAAAAAAAATAGTTGAAGCTGAGGAAGAAAGCAAAAAAATGCTTGCCAAAGCAAAATCAGAAGCTAAACAAATAATGGATAATGCAAAAGCCCAGTCCGAAAAAATTGTCGACGAATCGAAAAGTAAAGCCACAGAGGAGAAAGAAAGAATTGTTGGATCGGCCCAAGCAGAAATAGAGAAAGAAGTAGTTAATGCAAAAAAATCGCTTGAGAAAGACTTTTCTTCGAATGTGATGTCTGCGGTTAAAAAGATTGTTTCAAAAGAAGTTGCTTCAAACGATTACCAACAAACCATTGATAAAAGTCTTAACGAGTTTAGAAAATGAAAAAATTACTAGAAGTTTACTCAAAAGGTTTTTTTAACACTCTCAAAGAAGAAGAGATAGAAGTGGCAACTATAACCGCTCAAGATATTTTAGATAATTATTCCCAAGATGATCTTCATGATTTTTTTAAAAACAAAACTATCAAAAAAGAAGATAAGCTTAATCTTGCGCTCGATCTTGTTGGCGAAAGCAGCTTAAAGGGACTAGTAAACACACTAAGCCAAAACAATCGTTTTGAACTTATTCCAGGAATATTTAAACACTTCACTGATTATGCCTCCAAAAGACAAAATAAAATCCCAGTAAAGGTTACAACCAACAAAGAACCAAATGAAGAAATAAAAAACCATATAAATGCTTTTGTTCAGGCACACATAGGACCTTCTACACCCATAAAGTACGAGGTAAGCAAGTCCTTGATAGGGGGAATTATTTTAAAACATAAAGACAATGAAATTGATTTGAGTATTGATAACAAGCTTAATGGGCTCAGGGAAGCCCTAACAAACTAGGAGAAAAAATGACTACGAAAATAAACCCATCAGAAATATCAAGCATTATAAAAAAGAAGATTGATGACTATAAGGGAGCAGCTACAGAAGCAAATGTAGGTGAAGTCCTCTCTACAGCAGACGGCATTGTTCAAATTTATGGCTTAGAAGATGCCATGTATGGAGAGCTATTAGATTTCGGAGAAGGAACATATGGGTTAGCCCTAAACCTTGAAACAGACTCTGTTGGAGCAGTGGTTTTAGGAGATTCAGGACATATAAAAGAAGGACAAAAAGTTAAAACAACTGGAAGAATACTTGAGGTTCCTGTTGGCGAAGACCTTAAAGGAAGAGTCATAGATGCCTTAGGCAGACCAATAGATGGAAAAGGTGAAATTAAATCAAAACATAATGCTCCAATTGAAGTTGTAGCTCCAGGAGTAATTGACAGACAGTCAGTAGATCAACCGGTACAAACAGGAATAAAGTCAATTGATGTAATGGTTCCTATTGGAAGAGGACAAAGAGAGTTAATTATCGGAGACAGACAGACAGGAAAAACAGCAATTGCAGTTGATACTATAGTCCATCAAAAAAATTCTGGCATAACCTGTGTTTATGTGGCTATTGGCCAGAAACAGTCAACAGTAGCAACAGTAGTTAGGCAGCTAGAGGAGGCAGATGCACTTAAAAACACAATAGTTGTTGCAGCAACAGCAGCAGAAAGCGCATCATTACAATTCCTTGCTCCATATTCAGGCTGCACAATGGGCGAATACTTCAGAGATATTGGTGAAGACGCATTAATTATTTATGACGACCTATCAAAACATGCTATAGCTTACAGACAGATATCCTTACTGCTTAAAAGACCTCCTGGAAGAGAGGCTTTTCCTGGCGATATTTTCTACCTACATTCAAGATTGCTAGAAAGAGCATCTAGAGTTAATGCTGAGTATGTAGAAAGAGTCACTGATGGAAAAGTTAAAGGAAAAACAGGCTCATTAACTGCCCTACCTATAATCGAAACTCAAGCAAGTGATGTTTCGGCCTTTATTCCAACAAATGTTATCTCAATTACAGATGGACAGATATTTTTAGAAACAGATTTATTTAATTCTGGAATTAGGCCGGCCATTAACCCAGGAATTTCAGTCTCAAGGGTTGGTGGAGCAGCGCAAACTAAAATAATGAAAAAACTTGGTGGTGGAGTCAAATTAGCTCTTGCACAGTTCAGGGAGTTAGAGTCTTTCTCACAATTTGCATCAGATTTGGACGACGCCACAAGAGAACAGCTCGAAAATGGACAAAGAATAACAGAACTACTCAAACAGAAGCAGTTCTCTCCACGATCAGTTGCTTGTATTTCCATCATCCTCTACGCAATCGAAAACAAATATTTAACTAATATTGAAAAAGAAAAGATGCAATCTTTCGAAGATAACCTCAGAACCTATTTCAAATCGAACCACAAAGATGTTTGGGAAGAAGTTAATGAAACAGGCGACTGGAATAATGACCTAGAAAAAAAATATAAAGCAATACTAGATGGTTTTGTAAAAGAAGGATCTTGGTAGATGGCCCAAACGAAAGAAATAAGAAAAAAAATTGGCAGTGTGCAAAACACTAAGAAGATCACTTCTGCTATGGAGCTTGTTGCATCAAGCAAAATGAAAAAAACTCAAGATGCTATGAAGAAAGGAAAGCCCTACTCTAAAAAAATTGTTGAACTAATTAATAATTTAGCCGGAGCAAGCTCAGAATATAAACACCCCTTCTTTAAGACCACAAAAGAGAAAACAGATATATATATTGTGGTAAGCACAGATAAAGGCCTTTGTGGCGGACTTAATAGTAATTTATTTAAGCTGGCATTAAGCAATATGGCTGAAAGAGAGAAAGAAGGCAGAAAAGTTAAGGCGCTTCTTTTTGGGAAAAAAGCCACAGATATATTTACTCGTCTAAAAAACGCTGAAGTAATCGGCAGCGCATCAAAGTTAGGCGATATTCCATTAGCAGAAGATGTAATTGGTTCGTCCCAGATCGCAATATCTGATTTTGAAAGTGGCAATATAGGCAACGTATATCTTTATGCTAATGAATTCATCAATACTATGAGCCAACAACCTCAAGAAAAAAAACTACTTCCAATTGCATCAATTGATGACAAGGACGAACAAAGAGTTGTTTGGGACTATATATATGAGCCAGGCTCAAAAGATATTTTAGACAAACTGCTTAAGAGGTACATTGAAACACAAATTTACCAAGCAGTTATCGAAAATAATGCATGTGAACAAGCAGCTAAAATGATAGCTATGAAAAATGCATCAGAAAACGCTGAAGAAATCATAAAAGAACTTCAGCTTTTATATAACAATGCAAGGCAAGCATCTATAACGCAGGAACTGTCAGAGATAGTTGGAGGCGCTGCAGCAATTTAAGGAGAAAAAATGAGTGATACTGGAGTAATAAAACAAATAATAGGAGCCGTTATCGACGTTGAATTTGATAAAGCTCAAATTCCGAATATCTATGATGCACTAGTTGTCAGTGAAAATAATCTTGTGCTTGAAACACAACAACAACTAGGAGATGGAATTGTCAGAACAGTTGCTATGGGAACCACAGAAGGTTTAAAAAGAGGGCTAAACGTTGAAAATACAAAAGCACCAATTAGCGTTCCTGTTGGCGAGGCAACACTAGGCAGAATAATGAATGTTTTAGGTGACCCAATAGACATGAAAGGGGAAGTGAAAACAAAAGAAAGAATGCCAATCCATAGAAAGCCACCTGAATATGTAGATTTATCCGATTCAAACGAAATTTTAGAAACTGGAATTAAAGTGATCGACTTAGTTTGTCCATTCGCTAAAGGAGGAAAAGTTGGTCTGTTTGGTGGGGCTGGTGTTGGAAAAACTGTAAACATGATGGAACTGATTAGAAATATAGCGATTGAGCATTCAGGCTATTCAGTTTTTGCTGGCGTTGGGGAGAGAACAAGAGAAGGAAACGATTTTTATCATGAAATGACAGACTCAAATGTATTGGATAAAGTTTCTCTCGTTTATGGCCAAATGAACGAACCTCCAGGAAATAGACTTAGAGTTGCTTTAACCGGACTAACCATGGCCGAAAAATTCAGAGATGAAGGAAGAGACGTTTTGCTCTTCGTAGATAATATCTACAGATATACTTTGGCTGGTGTTGAGGTATCTGCATTGCTAGGTAGAATGCCTTCAGCCGTTGGTTATCAACCAACACTTGCAGAAGAAATGGGAGTGCTACAGGAAAGAATTACGTCAACGAAAAAAGGCTCAATTACATCCATACAAGCAGTCTATGTGCCGGCCGACGATTTAACAGACCCATCACCGGCCACAACTTTTGCCCACTTGGATGCTACGGTTGTTCTTTCAAGAAGAATTGCAGAACTTGGAATATACCCTGCTGTTGATCCCCTTGACTCAACTTCAAGACAATTGGATCCGTTAGTTGTAGGACAAGAGCATTACGAAGTAGCACAAAGAGTGCAAGGCGTTTTACAAAGATATAAAGAGCTTAAAGATATTATTGCTATTCTTGGTATGGATGAGCTATCTGATGAAGATAAGAATACGGTTTCAAGAGCAAGAAAAGTTGATAAGTTTTTATCACAGCCATTCTTTGTTGCAGAAGTTTTTACAGGCGCACCAGGAAAATATGTCTCTGTGAAAGATACAATCCAAGGGTTTAAAGAAATTCTCGATGGCGTCCATGATGATGTGCCAGAGCAAGCTTTTTATATGGTTGGTTCCATAGAAGAGGTCTTGGAGAAAGCTAAGACAGTAAAAAGTGATTAATATTAGTTTCATTTCACAAGAAAAGACTTTGTTTGAAGGCCAAGCAAAGATGGTTGTAATGGATGGCCAAGAAGGCCAGCTTGGAATCGTCAAAGGACACTCACCTTTGCTTGCCATTTTAAAACCAGGGCCAGTCAGGATGATTACAGATGATGGAGAAGAAGTTTTTTTTACAAATGGTGGCTTTGCTGAGGTTCAGCCCGAGACAATTACCATCCTAGTTGATTCTGCAGAAAGAGCAGATGATCTGGACGAGGCTAAGATTATAAAAGCTAAAGAAGAAGCAGAAAAACTATTAAAAGACAAAAAAGATGAAAAAGATTTTGCCGAAGCTTCAACTCAACTTAGCCAATCTTTATCACAATTACGAGCGATTCAGTCGCTCAAAAAGAACATAAAACTCAAAAAGTAGTTTAAGTACCAAAAAAAAACATTAAAATCGGATAATGGGATTAAGCATCGTTCTTCTTGCTGCCGGACAAGGCAAGCGCATGAAAACAACCAAACCAAAACCATTGGTGGAGCTTGCAGATAAGCCCCTAATTCAGTATTCACTAGATACAGCAAAGAAACTTAACCCTGAAAGGATAATTCTGGTTACAGGGCACAAAAAAGATGAAGTCAAAAAATATGTATTAGCCAACAATCCAGGTGACTATGTTTTTTGTGAGCAAAAAGAGAGACTAGGCACAGGACATGCAGTAAAACAAGCAGCTCAGTATTTGCCTGAAAGCGGAAAAACTCTAGTGCTTTATTCAGATGTTCCTTTAGTCTCAGAAACAGCCTTAAAAAAATTAATAAAATCATCAAATAGAAGAAAACTTTCCATTCTTACGTCTCAGATTGACAGCCCAAAAGGTTATGGACGAATTATAAGAGATGATAAAGACCAGCCTTTGCAAATTAGAGAAGAACAAGATGCTTCAAAAGAAGAGAAAAAAATAAATGAAATATTTACTGGCATAATGATCGCAGATAATGACTTTCTAAAGAAAGGCCTGCAAGGATTAGTGAGAAATAATGCGGCTGGCGAGTACTACCTTACTGATCTTGTAGGATTTGCTAGTTCCCGCGAACAAAAAATTGGTTCAGCACAAACACAAGAAAAAGAAATCCTAGGAGCTAACAATAAACAAGAATTAGGAGACTTATATAGAGCATTGGTAGGTCTTAATATTGCCTCTGCAAAAAGAAAAGGCGCCATTTTTAAGGATGAATCTACTTGTTACGTAGAAGGTCCGCTTAAGGTGGGCCGAGATGTGAAGATTGGAAACAATGTCACCATAAAAGGCGAGGTAACACTGGGCAACAATGTTTCTATTGGCTCAAATACCATTTTATGCAATACAAAAATAGGAGACGAATCAATAATTAAAGATTTTTGTTCCATTGAAAATTCATCCATAGCTAAAAATGCAGAAGTTGGACCCTTTGCACGGTTAAGAGATGGAGCAGTTCTATCAAATAAGGCAAAAATTGGTAATTTTGTTGAGATAAAGAAGTCTACTATTGGAGCAGGATCTAAAGCTAACCATCATGCTTATCTTGGAGATGCAACAATTGGCAAGAAGGCGAATATAGGGGCCGGAACCATAACTTGTAATTACGACGGCAAAGAAAAACATGAAACAAAAATAGGGGATGAATCTTTTATTGGCACCAACTCTTCTCTTGTTGCGCCATTAAAAATAGGAAAAAAATCATATATTGCAGCAGGCTCTGTTATTACCTCTGATGTTCCTTCAGACTCTTTAGCTTTTGGCCGTTCACGCCAAAAGGTTAAGAAAAACAGGAAAAAGAAATAATGTGCGGCATTGTTGGCGGTACTTCAAACAGAAATATTCTACCTATCCTTATTGAAGGGCTAAGAAGACTAGAGTACAGAGGGTACGATTCGGCAGGCGTAGCCTATAAAACTAATGGAAAAATTTCTTTAGTAAAAAATGCAGGTAGAGTTGATGACCTCGCAGCTAAATTAAATCTAAAAACAAATAAATCAAATATAGGAATTGCCCACACTAGATGGGCAACTCATGGCGTGCCGTCAGAAAAAAATGCGCACCCCCATAACTCTAAAAATAATATTTATGTTGTTCATAATGGCATTATTGAAAACCACTCTGCTCTTAAGGAGATGCTTAAAAAAGAAGGATTTAAATTTTCATCACAAACAGATACAGAGGTTATTGCCCACTTAATCCAACTCTATACAGAAAAAGGCAAAGACCTCGATTCTGCAGTTATAAGCACAATTGCAAAACTTAAAGGAGCTTATGCATTAGGTGTTTTAGACAAGAATAACCCTGATACCTTGATAGGCGTAAGACAACAAAGCCCACTAGTTATAGGGGAAGGATTTGAAGAAAAATTTATTGCTTCTGACATTATGGCTTTGTCCAATATCACCAATAAATTTAAATTTATGGACGATGGTCAAATTGCCATTCTCGAAAAAGATCAAATAACTGTAACTTCTTCTTCTGGTGTAGCAGCAAGACTTAAAACCCAGGAGGTTGATTCAAATGCTTATACGAACGATCTAAAAGGCTATAGCCACTTTATGGAGAAAGAAATATTTGAGCAATCAGACGTTATTAAAGATTCCCTTGAAGGCAGGCTTACTAAAAATGAAAGCCAAGAGGGTATTTTTGGAGTTGGCTTTGAGAAGGAAATGAAAAACATCTCAAATATACAAATAATTGCATGTGGAACAAGTTTTCATGCAGGCAGAATATTTGAATTTTGGTCGCATAAGTTTTTAGGCATTAATTGTCGAGTTGATTATGGCAGTGAGTACCAATACCAAGAACCAATAAAAACCGATAAGACATTATTAATAACTATATCTCAGTCTGGTGAAACTGCTGACACCCTTTCGTCTTTAAAATTTGCTAAGAAATCCGGCGATCCAGTAACTTTAACCATTTGTAATGTTGCTAATAGTTCTTTATGTAGAGAGTCAGACTATGCATTATTGACTAAAGCTGGTCCTGAAATAGGTGTAGCTTCAACTAAGGCTTTTGTTACTCAGTTAGCTTGCTTGAATCTATTGCTTTTAACTTTAATGAGAGTTCATAACAAACTGCCTGCTGCAAGAAAAAAAATCACGGCAGCCCTGAAAGATTTGCCTAAACTGATTAACAAGACTCTAAAAATGACTGGCGAATATAAGCAGGTAGCAAAACTTTTGTTTAAACGAAATAGTGCTTTATTTTTAGGCCGGGGTTTATATTTTCCTATTGCTAGAGAAGGTGCACTTAAGCTCAAAGAAATATCTTATATACATGCTGAAGCCTATCCAGGCGGAGAATTAAAACATGGACCTTTAGCACTGATAGATAAAAATATGCCAGTAATCGCTCTAGCTCCAGATAATGAACACTTAGCCAAAATTACATCAAACATTGAAGAAGTTGCAGCTCGTAAAGGCAAGGTCATCACTATAGGACCATTGGGGAGAACAAAAATAGATAAGAATGGCGGACACATTAAGATTCCTAAGACACTAGATCTACTTAATCCGATCGTCTCAGTTGTGCCTCTGCAGCTAATTGCCTACTATACCGCAGTCTTTAAAGGCACCGATGTAGATAAGCCTCGTAATTTAGCAAAAAGCGTAACGGTGGAGTAAGTTTAGTCGGTCTTTCATTTTAATCCCGCATTCTGCCGGGGTTTTCAAAATCACTAAAAATTAACCCCGATAAAAACCACCCTAAAAATTCCACCTATTTTTTTGTGTTAGCGGAAGTCATAAGGTGTTGATATGACTTGTTGCAACCTCTCATGTGTATTTAAAGGACATTCATAATCAATTATGGCACTATATTAGAGAAAATATATGTGAGTTGAGGATATATAAATGACAAACCTTTTAAAATTTATTGGCTATGGAATCATAGTTATTGGCGTAATTAATTTAACTTTTATGGAACAAATCTGGGGAATATGTGGCTATACATATTCCGAATGCGATTCGCTATCTGATTATACAAATGAAGGTTTTATAAAATCGATGGGTGTGGGTGGATTTCTTTCACTTGCTATTTCAGGAATTTTATTTTTAGGTTTTTCTAAGGTTATAGAGGTTTTAGAGGATATTCGAGATTCAAACAAAAAAGATTAATCTTAAAACATAAGTAGAAATAGTGATGAATATAGGTTGGGTTAAGAACAATCCGTTACGGTGGAGTAAGTTTATAACGACTTCCATTTTAATCCCGCATTCTGTGGGGGTTATAGAAATCACTAGAATTTAACCCCGGTAAAAACTACCCTAAAAATTTCACCTGTTTTTTCGTTTTAGCAGAAGT
>NZGL01000016.1 GCA_002690945.1 Gammaproteobacteria bacterium
AATGACAAAAAATATAATCATTTAAAAGTAAATAAATTGAATTATAAAATACATGGGGATCTTTTCAATGAGTCTGAAATTTCTATATATTATCATTTTGTTTGTGAAAAAGGTTCTGATATTAGCAAGGGAGACTATCAGCTTACTTTAAAGCCTATGCCTGAAGAATTTTTATTGCACCAAAATTATCCAAACCCATTTAACTCTTCAACAATGGTAAAATTCAATATTCCTGAGCCATCGTTAATTGATTTAAGTGTATATGACTTAACTGGTAGAAAAGTGGCTGTACTATTAAGTCAAAATGTTGCGCCTGGTTTTCATGAAATTATTTGGAATGGAAAAGATGATAAATTTTTAAATTCTCCTTCAGGTGTGTATTTCATTATGTTGAAAACTGATCAATATAGAAAAGTAAAAAAGATGCTATTGATAAAATAGCTAATCAATATTTTTTATGGTGGAAATAATTTTTTCGTCGGTCCAATTAGTTATACTTGGTTTGGATTTAATTGATAGTAGAAGGTCGTTAATTTTTGATTTACTTAGTTTAATGCCTAGTCTATCAAGTTGATATTCTAGATTTTGTTTACCTGAATATTTATCTACAATTACTTTTCGCTTTCGATTGAAAACCTTAGGAGAAACTGGTTCATATGATCTAGGGTTTTTCAAAATTGATTTGACATGTAATCCAGCCTTATGAGTGAAAGCATGATCACCAGTAATGGGTCTTAGATTATTATTTTTTACATCCGTAATCTCATCAATATAATCAGATATCTTTTTTAAAAATCTTAGATTCCAGTTGTTGTTTTTTATATTTTTTAATACAGTCATTATTGTGGCAATTTCAGCTAAAGGAGGTAGTCCGCATCTTTCTCCTAAACCATTAACAGTAGTATCTATACATTGAGCACCTGATTCGATTGCAGCTAAAGCATTCGCGGTTGCTAAGCCAAAATCATTATGGCAATGAATATGGATTGGAATACTAAGCTCTTTTTTTATTTGGGTTATTAGCTCTTTAGTTTTTTTCGGCGTTAGGATTCCAACTGTATCAGCAAAACTAAATCTATCAGCGCCCGCTTGTTGCGCTAGATTAGCAATTTCCATTAAAAATTTGATCGATGTTCTACTTGAATCTTCTGCNGTAAAACGAACATTTAAACCCTTATCTTTGCAGTATTTTATTTTTCTTTCAATTAAATCTAATAATTCTGGTTTGTTTATTTGATATTTGTTTTTCAAACATAAATTAGAAGTTCCAATAAACAAACCGATCCATGGAACATCGAGCTCAAGAACATTCTGAATATCCTTTTTTAATAGTCTGCTGTGAACTATTTTTTTGGATCTCAATTCCATTTGATTTATTTGGTCAATACTTGCATACACATCTGGAGATACAATTGGATGACCAAGTTCTATAAAATCAACACCAGTATCATCTAATAGTTTTGCAATTTTGATTTTCTGATTAATTGAAAAAGATACTCCAGGTGTTTGCTCGCCTTCGCGTAATGTCGTATCTAGTATTTCTACTTTTTTATTTTCTAGCATCATTTAGTTAACATCGTTTTTATAATTTTAATCAATTATTATTTAGAATTATTAAGATAATATCTTAATATTATTTTATTACTATCAGCTAAACTTTAATACTTATAATAAAAAAATGGAAAAACTATCTGAATTTGATTATCTAGGTATGAAAATAAGAGGATATAATTTTACTGTGCCTATTGATTACACTAATTTGAATTCAAAAAAAATAAATATTTTTGCCAGAGAAATATCCAAAAACCAAATGTCCTCGAAAGACCTTCCCTATCTATTGTTTTTACAAGGAGGCCCTGGATACGAATCNCCTAGGCCATTAGTCTATTCAGGCTGGCTAAAAAGAGCATTAGAGGATTATAAAGTTCTTTTGCTAGATCAAAGGGGTACTGGCCTCAGTTCATTAATTAATAAACAGTTATTTGAAGAGTTTAGTGATCAAAATATCGCTGAATATTTAACACACTTCCGCGCAGATAATATTGTTAGAGATGCTGAGTTTATTAGGATGAAATTAATAAATAATGAAAAGTGGAATGTACTTGGTCAAAGTTTTGGGGGATTTTGCGCTGTTCATTATTTATCCTATTATTCTGATAGTCTGGATAAGGTTTTCATCACAGGGGGTTTGCCTCCTATAAATGCTCACCCTGATGACATATATAGATCCACGTATAAGAGNGTTATCTCAAAAAATGAAGAGTTTTATAAATTATTCCCGGACTCTGTTGATAGAGTTAATAAGATAGTTAAGCACCTGGAAAAAAATACAGAATATCTTCCAAACGGCGATGTTTTGACAGTTGACAGATTTAGACAATTAGGATTGATTTTGGGCTTCAGTGATGGTATGGTTTCTTTAAATTATTTAATTGAGAATTCATTTAATAATAAAAAAATAAATTATAATTTTTTAAAAAATATTTATTCATTACAATCTTTTGATACAAACCCGATATTCTCAGTTCTTCATGAGGCTTGCTATGCTCAAGGCTTTGCTACAAATTGGTCAGCTGAAAGAATTAAAAAAGAGTTTTCCCATTTTGGAATTAAACAAAAAAATAAATTTTATTTTACAGGAGAAATGATTTATCCATGGATGTTTGATATATATGCTCAATTAAAAAAACTAAAGGGTGCAAGCGAAATAATTGCCAAAAAGCATGATTGGCCAGAATTATATAACGTAAAAAATCTTAAAAATATTAATACAAGGGTAGTAGCGGCTGTTTATAAAAATGATATGTATGTAGATAGAAATTTCTCTATTGAAACATCAAAATATTTTTCTAATATTTTTGTATGGGAAACTGATAAATATGAACACAATGCTTTACGTAGTAATGGGGAAGAAATTTTAGATTTGTTATCTTCAAACATCTAATTAAATATAATATACATGTCAAGTGAGAATAGAAAGCTAGCTGCAATTGTATTCACTGATATCTGTGGATTTACTGAGCTGATGTCTAAAAACGAGAAAAAAGCTATGGCTATTTTAGAACATCAAAAGGTTCTACTTAAACCAATTATAAAAAATTATAATGGCGAGTGGCTTAAAGAAATTGGTGATGGTTTATTAATATCATTTTCTAGCGCTGTGAATGCTGTTACCTGTTCGTTGGAGATTCAAAGAATATTAGAATTTAATCCTGATCTTACTTTAAGAATTGGTATTCATATCGGAGATATAATCAAGAAAGGTGGGGACGTTTTTGGTGATGGCGTCAATATTGCCTCAAGATTGGAATCTCTTGCGGACCCTGGTGGCATTTGTGTTTCTGAACGTGTCCACGAAGATATAAAGAACAAACCAGAAATAAATGCAGCTTTCCAAGAGGAGCAACTTTTAAAAGGTCTAGATAAACCAATCAAGGTTTATTCTGTTTTTACACAAATGGATACAACTAGAAAATCTGAAAATTTAAAAAAGTACCCTGAAATTAAAACAAAAAATAAATTTTTGTATCTAGCAGCAATTTTTATTTCTTTACTATCAGGTTTATTTTTTTTCAGTTTTGACTATAATGAAAACAATGAAGCGCATGGTAAGAAAAAATCTATAGCAGTACTGCCCTTTGACAATATGAGTGAAGATGATAATTCTGATTACTTTAGTGACGGAATTACTGAAGATATAATTACTTATCTTTCAAAAATTGAAAATCTAAAAGTTATATCTCGTACATCCATTATGCAGTACAAGAATTCAGAAAAAAACTTAAAAGATATTGCAAGAGAGCTAGGGGTTAGCAACATTCTTGAAGGAAGTGTTCGAAGAGTCGGTAATAAGGTCCGTATAAGCGGACAGTTGATTGATGCTAAAACAGATGAGCATCTTTGGGCTAACATTTACGATAGGAACCTTGATGATATTTTTTCTGTTCAAACTGAGGTTGCAAAAAATATTGCTAGGGCGTTGAAAGCAGAAATGACGAACGATGATATCACGAGACTTAATAAAACTTTGACAACAGATCCTGATGCTTATGAACTTTTATTGAAGATAAAGAATACAGANCTTATGAAAGAAAAAGATGTGCTGTTAACAGAAGAGGTCTTAAAAAAGATTATATTATTAGACCCTGAATCTGCTTATGCATTTGCAAAACTAGGTGGTATACATTCGTGGATATATTTTATTGGTATCGATAGGACCAAAGAAAGACTAAAAATGGCTAAAGATGCATTGGATAGATCTTTAGATCTTGATCCATTATCCGCAACAGGGCACATTGAATTAGGGGTCTATTACTATTACGGATTTCTTGATTATAAAAATAGCCTTAAAAAATATGAGATTGCAAAAAGGCTGGACCCTAATAATCCTGATATTAATTGGAGGATTTCAAATATATTACGCAGACAAGGAAAGTTTCAGGAATCTTTTGAGCTTATGAAAAAATGTTTTGATTTAGATCCAAAGAATTACATTTACCCGGTTTCATTGACTCAGACGTCATCATACCTAGGACTAAGTGAACTCTTTGATGAATATTTTGAAATTGCGACTGAACTTGATATGGATATAACTATAGGGTTAATCTTCAAAGTCGTTGAAAAATTTGGAAGAGAAGGAAACTTGGAAGCGTATGGGAAAATAGTAGAAGGTGCTAATAAGCTAGTTCACGATACTTGGTTTCATTTATCAATTGCAGAATATTATAGAATCATCGATAATTATGAATTATCATTATCGCATATTGATATGATTAGAGATGAAGACCATAAAATGATGACCCAATATTTATCTAAAGATTATCTTCGAGCAATAATATACAAAAAAATGAATCAAGACGACCGATCAAATATACTTTTTAAACAAGCTCTGGCTGATGTTGAGAAACAATTAAATAATATAGGAGATGATCCCCGATTTTTAGCAGCTAAAGGAAAAATCCTTGCTTATTTAGGAGAAAATGAGAATGCTATAAAATATGGAAAAATGGCAACAGATATGGTTTCTGTGGTCAATGATAAATTTCAAGGTGTCGATTATAACTACGACCTGGCTAAGATATATTCAATCTGTGGTGAGTTTAAAAAGGCAGTAGAAGAAATAAAAAAAATTCAAAATGTTCAGCCGAATATGGCTATAGTTGGGTTTTTAACCAATGATGCAGAATTTTCAAATATTCAAAAATATCCTGGTTTTCGTCGATTAATCAATGATTACAAGGAAGAACAAGGAATTTAGATTATTACTGCAGGTTTGAGATCATTCCGTAAATTGATAAGATTATCGTTTAATTGCTTAAGTTGTATATCATTACTAAAAAAAATATAATGACAGTTTTTTGTTTGTGGGATGATTATTAGGTTTCATTCTAGAATAATGACTATTTGTTAATCCTAAAACTCTATTTTTTAGAATCTTAGGTTAAAGGAGAAGATGTTAGATGGCTGTTTTTACACTTAAAATCAATGGCGATCAAAAAGAGGTCGATACAGATCCAAACACGCCCCTTCTTTGGGTTATAAGAGAGGAACTTGATCTTGTTGGAACAAAGTATGGTTGTGGCGTATCTCAATGTGGATCCTGCACTGTCCACTTAAATGGTGCAGCCGTCAGGTCCTGTGTTCTACCTGTTTCTGCGGTAGCCAATCAACAGATAACTACTATAGAAGGACTCTCTAATGAGGGCGACCACCCCGTACAAAAAGCTTGGCTTGAAGAAGATGTCTCACAGTGTGGCTATTGTCAGACAGGCCAAATAATGAGTGCGGCCGCCCTGCTTAAAACTAATCCCAATCCAACTGATGAAGATATTGATATTGCAATGAGCGGGAATATTTGTCGATGCGCTACTTATGTTAGGATCAAAAAAGCCATTAAAAAAGCATCAAAAGCTTAAAGTGGTATAAATGACTGTAGTAAAAACAAAAATAGGAAGACGTTCATTTCTTAAAGCATCTGCTGCGCTTGGTGGCGGTATAATGATTGGATTTAATTGGCTTTTGAGTTGTAAGTCATTAAGTCTAGAAAAAAAGGGTCTTGAAATACCCAAAGAATGGTTTGATATAAATGGTTACATCAAAATTGGTGATTCTGGGATGGTTACTATATTTTCACCAAATCCTGAAATTGGTCAAAACGTAATGACCTCAATGCCAATGATTGTTGCTGAAGAACTTGATGTGCCTTGGGAAAATGTTATAGTCAAGCAAGGTGATTTGGACGAGGATTCTTTTAAAAACCCTCAAACCGCTGGTGGAAGCAATTCAATTAAACGTGGTTGGGACCCCTTGAGAATGGCCGGTGCAGCTGGGAGGCGAATGTTGATAGAAGCCGCTGCTAAAGAATGGGGTGTCTCAATCGAAGATTTAAGTACTAGTAATGGTATTATCAAAGAAAAACAAGGCAACCGAAAGTTTCATTATGGTGAAATTGCTTCAAAAGCAGTGTCTATTGAGATTCCAAAGAATTTAACTCTTAAAGATCCAAAGAATTATAAACTTATCGGAACTTACCAAAAGAATGTTGAGGGTTCAAAAATCGTAACGGGAAAGCCGTTATTTGGCCTTGATTTCAAACGAGATAACATGTTGATAGCTGCCATCGAACATCCTCCCGCGTTTGGAATGAAGATTAAAAATTTTAATAAGAAAGAAATAAAAAAAATGAAAGGTATTAAAGATGCCTTTATTATTGATACTAGTCAATATATGAAGAAATGGAATAGTACAAATGCTTTTCCTCAGATAATAGCAATTCTTGGAGAAAGTACTTGGAAGGTGATGAATGCAAAAAAAATGTTAAGAGTCACATGGGATAATATTGGAAAACTTGAAACTTCCGAGATGCATGAAAAAAGATTAGCTGAAGATATTGAAAAAGGTAAAATATTATACAGCAGAAAGGATGGTGATCCTTCCAGTGCCTTCGCAAAAGCTGATAAAGTTATTGAAAGAACATACACCTCGCCATTTATCGCCCATAATCCAATGGAACCGATGAATTTCTTTGCGGATGTGAAAGAAAATAAAGTTGAACTTATTGGGCCAACTCAGACGCCCAAGTCTATGCAGGATGCTGTATCAAAAATGCTGGGCATTCCAAAAGAAAATATTACCCTTAAGTTGACAAGGATGGGTGGTGGATTTGGACGAAGATTATATACTCACTTTGGATTAGAAGCTGCCGCAATCTCAAAAAAGGTTGGCGCGCCCGTAAAAATGGTTTACACTCGTGAAGATGACATGACACAGGGCACTTATAGACCCGCTTACAGGTCAGTCTACAAGGCTGGGCTTGATAAAAATAATAATCTGATTGCTTTTTCAGTAAAAGGTGTTGGTTTGCCAGATGGGCCAGTTATTCCCGATAGATTTCCAGCAGGATCAGTGGCTAATTACATTGCAGAAAACAAATCTTCCTTCACAAATATTTCTGTTGGTGCCTGGACTGCCCCTCGTTCTCACTTCACCGCAGGTGCAGAACAATCGTTTCTTGATGAAGTGGCAGAAGTAGCTGGGAAAGACCCAATTGATTTTCGTTTAGAACTTTTTGACCGAGCTTTAAAGTATCCTGTAGGTGATAAATATGACTATGATCCTGAGAGGTATGCTGGAGTGCTAAAATTAGTTAAAGAAAAATCAAATTGGGATATTGATGATTCGTCATCTAAAAAAGGAGTTGCGGCTTATTTTTGCCATGACTCTTATGTTGCGGTAGTTATGGAGGTTGTTTTAAAAAATAATGAACCAAAAGTAAAAAAGGTTTGGTGTGCGGCTGATTGTGGTATCGTAATAAACAAAGAAGGTGCAATCAATATGATTGAGGGGAGAATTATTGACGGCATTGGTCACGCTATGTACAGTGAGCTAAAGTTTGAAAATGGCTCATCAGTACACAAAAATTTTGATACATATAACTTCATCAGACATCATCAATCTCCTTCAGACATTGAAAC
>NZGL01000017.1 GCA_002690945.1 Gammaproteobacteria bacterium
TGAATGAAGTTTTGTTAACTTGTTATCTTCTGCTTTCCATATGGTTAAAGTTTCCCATTCTCCTATTGCATCTATAACAACTATTGTTGCTTCTCTAAATTTAGACGTATAATAACCTGCCGCGGCATGCGACAAGTGATGCGGTATGTTAATTTGATTAACTTTGTATCCAAACTGCACACCTAACTCATTTACGTGATTTCTTAATTCGTGTTTGTAATTGCTTAACACTCTACCAGCAGTATTCCATTGCCTGGCATATAACTGTCGTGTAAGTTTCTTAAGTGGTTGTTCGTAGTAGCATATACGATCAGGTGCTCCATAGGCTAATGCCTCATGCAGTAATCGTATATTTAAATACTTGTCGTTTTTTATTCTGCTATATCGTTCNGAGTGCGATGCAAATACAAGTTGTCTGTCTTTAACAACCGCTAATGCCGCATCATGTGACAGGGCAGATATTCCCCATGTTATCATATTAAAAACTCGTCCACATTACTATTGCTTTTTTAGATGAATATCCATATTTTAAAAAATTATCGCTACAATGAAAATTATATCTACTCGCTGCAAATGCAGTATTTTCTTCCCATTTATAAATATCATCTATTTCTAAATATCTACAATGCTCTCTGTCCGTATGAGATAGATATGTATTGTAATCATCATCAGATATTTTATCTATTATTGGAGGTTGCTCTATTTCTACCCAATCGGTCATAGCTTTAGATTTTTGATATTTTGGTTGTTGTTTAAAAACTATTGTATGCGATTTAGAAACATCAAAAGGTATTATTATTGTCCATGCTTTATTTTTTACATTGTCATGATGTTGTTGATTCCAATCGTGATGTATTGTGTACGGTTGAATTGATTCTAATGCATGAAGATTTATTGTTTCCAATTTTATAAATGGAAAATGTTTGTCTAATGTATTCCGAACTATATAAAAAACTTTTTTTACTAGCTCATAGTCTTTTTTAATATGCCCTGCCTTAATATAATTTAAAGTTTCTTCGTTCGGACAAACAGGATAATTGTGATACATTGCCATTACTTTATGTGTTTTATTACCATTATCTATATCTTTATGAACAATTTTATCAGAATTTAAATTATTTTCTGTAAAGTCACCAAATTTAAGATCGGTCAACCATGCAAAATCTTTGTCACTAAAAAAATTTTCAATGCGAATATTTTTTAAATATCTACCTATTTCCATATTTTTCTTTCATATTATTATAAAAAATATATTCATCTTTTAAATATTTTAATAGAAAATTTTTCTTACATAATGTTAAATCGTTAATACTAATATTATCTATAAGAGCAGATCTGCTTACTGATGTATTTGAATGTACTTCATCTATCTTAGGATTGCAATTTATATTTTTTTCTATAACTATATTATCAAATTTATTTAACCAATCTTTATCGTCTGTAAATAATATTTTTATATTATATTTTTTTATTACTTCGGTTGCTAATGTAATCGATCGTTTATGTAGCGGAATATGATTTAAAAATAATTCATATTGGAATAATCCTCCTAAATGAATTGTTGATTCTAATTTAAAAATTATAAACCATTCTATAATATCTATTTTTGAAACTATATTATGTTCTGTATATAATTTGAATTTATAGTAATTATATGCACTTACAATTCTTTCTAAAGGTTCTCGCAAGGTAGTTACATAAGAAATATTAGCATCATTAAAATTTTCTTCTAATACATTATTAAATTTTACTGCATGTCCGGCTAAAATAATACTTTCAAAAACATTTTTTAAATTTTGAATATATTTTAGATCAGGAAATAAAAAAATTTTTTCTAAATCGTCGTGTTTAAATATATAATTTTTATTTTTTCTATATCTTTCTTTAATTGTAGTTCCTGCATTTTTATATATGTGCAAAAAGATTAATATATCTTTACATTTCATAATCTATTTCATCTGAAAAAACAGTATATTCTTTTTGCCAAATAGATTTATTCATATGTTTGAATAAGGTAGCATCTGGTAATACATTTATAAACAAAGTTTCTGGAATTCTAGGATGACTATGCATAGCATGGTTTAAATAAATTTTTACGTTATCATTATTAGATTTAATCTTAATAGATACTTCATACGGTATGCCTATATACGTTCCAAAAATATCTAAAAAATCATTATTTTTCAATTGAAGTGTAAATTCAAAATTATTAAAAATTTTATTTAATATATACGAAAATGTAAACCATTCGTTTGATATCGATGCACTCCAAAATTTTTCATTAAATTCGGTAACAGGGACATTAATAACTACCGGTTGTCCCAATTGCTTAATATATTCAAAATTATCATCATCATTTATTGAAATTAGATCGACGCCGGTGCAGGAATCAAAAACCAACGACCATTTATCATCCAACTCTTGTCTATGTTGATTATTATCTAATGTTGTTCCTTCTAAATACATATTCATAATATCTAATAATAATACTGTAAATAATAATCTCAAAGATCTATGAGGTTTAGCACAAGTAAAAGTATTGTCTGTCCAATCTTTATATATTCTAATGTCAGTTGATATATTATATTTTTCATAATCATCCCCTAAATATGTACCTTTAACTATACCTAAAGTTGCCCCAGGACTAATTCCATCTGCATATTTTCTAATGTTATATAATAGTGATAACGATTGAGCTAAGTCAGTTTTTGTTTCATCAGGATATCCTACAATCCAATTTATATGAGAATGAATTCTTCTATTTACATCAAAATTGGATCTAACTGAACTTGCATCTTTTAGATTTTGATATACTGTTTCAACTTTTATTTTTTTGTTCATTGATTTTAAAATTTTATTACTACCACTTTCGACACCAAAACTTAATCCAGTACAGCCGCTATTAACTAATTTTTGAAAATATCTTTCATCCATTTTAGGATGACACCTAGCATAACCATTCCAACTAATATCAACTTTATCTTTTANAAGTTTATCGGCTATTGCTTCTAGTTGTTTAATATTTCCATTAACCAACGAATCGACAAACCAAACTCTTTGTAAATTTACTAATTTTTTTTGTTCCTTAATTTCATCTACAACATCAATTTGATTTCTGTATCTATATTTCCAAAAATGCGTTTCTGTGCAAAAACTACACTTAGCAACACAACCTCTACTTACTTCCGAACTTATACCATTTGAATGTGTGTATAATGAAAAATCATAATCTGAATAATCGGGCCAACTAATATTGTTCAATTCTGTCGTTTCTGTTGCCTCGTACCAACTACCTATTATCTTAAATTTTTCTTGTTTTTTAGGATTATTTTTTATAAGTTGTAGTAAAGAATTTTCTGCTTCTCCTCTAAAAAAATAGTCAACATGCGACCAAGTAGGTATATTATAATATATTTCAGGCCCGCCTATTACAATGACTTTTTCAGGATAATGGAACTCAAAATAATCTAGAAACCATTTAACTGATAATTTATTTGTATTATACATACTAAATCCAATAATGTCAGTATCTATACTTGCAATTAATTCGGCAGTCTCTTCAAATAAATCTTCAAGCATTGGAAGAAGATTATCATTATATGCTACTTCGTCGATCCACATCCAATATTTGTCACCATCAAAAACATCACTATATTGAGTATCTTTTAATATATGATAACTATCAATATTGGTATCTTTTACTAATACAGATATATTATTTTTTCTTAAATGTCCTGTTAATTTTGCAATATTATATGGAGGAAATAATATTCCCCATGCAGGTGCCATTACTAATGTTATATCGGCTTGATTAATAATTTTTTTTGAATTTATATTCTCATTTTTTATATTGCTATTAGGAAGAATTTTTCCATTGGCCACTGTATATAATTTATCAGTATCAAAAATGTGTTTCATCGCAACTTGGTCACGATCCATAATTTATCTCCAAAAAATTATCAGAACAAATACCATAAAAAGAATTTAAATTCATATCTGTAGTAGGTTTAACTGCTATTGTACGATCTTTTGATCCATAAAATCCAGGATATGCCCAAACAAAACCCTTAGATGTTATAGTGTAATCATCTTCTTGATGCCAAAAACAATTTAATTCTTTATAATTTAATAAAAAATTTAAAGCATCAAAATTTTTTNCATGGCACCATAATTTGTTTGATCTATCCAACAACCAATTTTTCTCTATTTGATAAGAAGGTTTATCGTGACCTAAATATAAAACATTATTAACTAACCAGACATCTATTTCGCAATCAAACTTTTCTAAAACACTATTAATATATTCAGGTTTATTTTCATCTAATGAATGTCCGTTATAGTTTCCTCTATGTGCTATTAATAAAGTCATTGTAATCGTTGTATGTTCCTAAACCTATCATTTCGTCTACATCGAAAGTTTTAATTTTTCTGCCATGTTTAATTGAATAATTATACGTAGGACAGGTATAAAATTCATTATTTACAGTATCATTATTTTCCATCATCTCGTCTGCATCATCGAAAAAATAATGTGCTTTAGACCAAAAATATATGCCTACCGTTGCTAAATCACTAATAGGGACTTTTTCTGCTACTTCAGTCACATAACCTTGATTGTCTACTTTAGCATAACTCCATTTTTTATCAGTATTTCTAAAAGTAAGAATAGCACCATCTAATTTTTGAATTAATGCTTTATAAAATATCTTATTATCGTATTTAATTAATTGATCACAATTTGCTATAATNAATGGTCTAGACATATCCAAATGAGAACGTATCCATTGCATTGTACTTGCAGTACCACAAGTTACATAAGGTAGATAGTGTATATTTTTATATGATAAATTTTTAGCAAACTGTTTAATATCTTCACGCAATATAATATGAGTATCACAATCTAGTCCTATATTTTCTATAACTGCCTGGACCATAGGTAATTTATTAATAGGAGCAAAAGGTTTAGGAACTTCTAATGGATGGAATCGGGTGCCTCGTCCTGCTGCAGGTATAACTAACTGTATATCGTGCATAGGATACATATCAACATTTACAGACTTACCATTTTGATATTCGTGTATTAGCGAGGAGGTTAAACTTTTAGGACTAGTAATTCCAATAGTCTTAATACCAGCGCCTTTTGCACTTTCAATGCCATATGGACTATCTTCGACTGCCAATGCTTCATCTGCATTAACACCAAATAACTGTAATGCTTTTAAGTATGCATCAGGCGAAGGCTTTGGACTTTCTACATCTTCATTGCTTATAACATGTTCAAACGGATGATTTAATTTATCTAGAACAATATCCAATAACCAACGTCTACTATTAGAAACAAGACCAACTTTTATATTATGTTCTTTACAATAAGCAAATACATCATATATATACGGACTGAAATGAATACATTTATAATCCGTTTGTAATATGATATCTTTTTTTATTTTATCTTTTGTTATTAAAATATCTTGCTTTTTTTGATCGTCTATGTTATATTTGAAAGAAAGTTGTTGTACTTTTGTGACACTTGTTAGAGCTCGTAAATTGTATTTTTCAACATCGGTTAATTTTATATTTGCTACAGAGTCTAATGCTTGATAAAAAGCAGTATCATGTAACATATCACAATCTGCAACCACTCCGTCAAAATCTAATAATAAAACTTTTATCATCATTGATACCATTTTATAGCATGTTCCACTACTTTTTTATAATTTGTATAGTCAGACAATCCAGGTTTTGCTAATATTGCATTAATTGGATTCTCTAGCATCGTAAATCCGTTTTTAACCATTATCATATATAAAAAAGATTCTGCAAAAGGAAATTGTCTAGCATTGCATTTTATACTGTCATTTTCCATGCATATGATATTTGTCCAGTCTAAATAATTTTTCATAAAATTATATTGAGCTTTAAAAGATCCTATCCATATATGATCTTTAAGCCATTTAATTGAGTTTGTTATATTAAAAAAAGAATAGTTTCGAGGATCGTCTAACCATGCATTCTCAAATGAATGAAAATATATTTGATTGTTTTTTAAAGTATTTAAACTATTTAGCCATGCAATTAGCGTGTGTATTTTGTGATTACTATAAATCATATCCCACCTGCTTCTAATAACTAAATCAAATTCTTCGTTACTTTGTTCACATGCTTTCCATGCTTTATCGTAACCTGTCCAAGAACTAAATCCCCAACCTGGCCAGCCTCTAGCATGAAAATTTTGTTCCCATTCTCTATCTGTTACATTTTGAAAAGTTCGTTCACCTTGCCAATTATATAAATCATCGTCTTTAGGAAAAATTGGATCGATAAGACCATTGCCATATATCAAGCAATGATCTTTCATTAAGTCATTTAATATTATATTTTCATTATTTGATATATGACGATAAGCCGATCCGTCCAGTGATTTATTATCATTTCCTTCGCCGCCTATAGTTTGCCAAGTGTGACCAAATATTTTGTATTCTGTTCCTTCTAACCATTTAAATAATGTAGGCAATGAATGATCAACTAACCTAGGTTGCCCGGCTAAAATTACTGCTACCTTAAGTTTTTTATTCAAATTAACTTCGGTACTATCTAATTTTAAATTTAAAATATTTTTATTCAAATGCTTATCAATATATATTACTTCATTATATTCTATATTATATTTTTTTGATTTTTCTCTTACTAAGCCTATTAATTGTTCTTGAACAGATAGATTGTTTGGTAATAAATTATTTTTATAAGTATAAAATTTAGCATGAAAATAATTGTCTAAGATTTTTAGATGAGATATATTATCTACATGAATATACAAATCTATGTAACAACCTAATTCGGGTGCAACAAAATATTTTTCTCCCTTTTCAAAAAGTTTTAAATTTTTGACAAAAATATTACTACAGATTAGTATTGCTTTCTTGTTCATGGGCTATTTTTATTGCTATATTTAGATCTTCCTGCGTATCGACATGTAACTGACTTCCTTCGAGCTCCAACATTCTAACAGGGATGTTCATTTCAATAAATCTTAAAATTTCTATATCTTCTAAATTTTCATAGAAAGTTTTAGAAGATGTACTTATAAACTTAAAAAGATGATCGTAATAAAATCCATACATGCCTAGTTGCTCGTAACCATAAAAAGTATTTTCATTATTAAATGCATGAGGTATAGGTGCTCTGCTTGCATAAATCAGTTTACTATTATGTACAATTACTTTTGGACATTTTGTATTAAAAAATTTTTCTTCATCACTAATAATAGAATAAGCATTCACCACCTCATCAGAATTGCTTTGAAGTTGTTTTGCTATTTTTATAATATCTTCTACATTTGCAAATGGTTCGTCGCCTTGAACATTAATAAACCATTTGGCTTGCTGATTTCTTTCAGCACATCTAGCAACACGATCTGTTCCTGTTTTACATTCTTCAGTCACAATGTCTACAGGTATACTGTAATTGAGACATTCGTCGACAATCCTTTTATCATCTGTTACTACTATTGTATGAATTCCTGATAACTTACATCGCTCATATGTACGTCTAATCATTGTTTTACCATTTATATCTTTAAGGGCTTTTCCTGGTAGCCTGCTACTATTATATCTAGCAGGTATAATTATTAACCCATCTTTAAAAGTATCCATTTCCTGTCTCGCAAAATTTTTTCCATTTATCATATATTTTATACCAATTACTGTTACTAACAGTTTCAAAAATATTACTTCTTAGTTCGTCGTGAACATCTCTATATATTGCTATTTCTACAGGAAAATTTGATTGGACTGCACTTACATTTGCTAGTTCAAATAATTTTCCAAATTTCCGTTCAGGACTTATAGGCTCAAACATATATTTTATTAACCATTCTCTTAATTTATTTTTTACAGATATAAATGCTTTTCTGTTTATTATATAAATTCTATCATCTATGTATAATGGTAACTTAGTATCTCCGGTAAACATTACTTGAGATGATCCTAACATTCCGTTTGCTCCTATTTCTGGCATATTATCTATTTCTGGTGGTAAAAAAGGAGTAAATGCTCGTAATTGATGATATAGCGATAAACAGAAACTATTTGATTGAAACGGAGAATACAATAGCAAATCAGGCTTAATTTTAATTATATAATCATATTTTTTATTTTGTTTTCCTTCAAAATAATCAATTGATGTTATAAATTGATATGCTTGGATAAACGATCTAACGACATGTGGTTCTGATATCTTATCAAAAGAAAAATTACTATTATCGATATATGCAAGAATATCTGATATTAAATTATCAAAAGGTACTTCATAATATTGTTTAATATCAAAATAACTACATATTTCATTCTTCAATTCTTCGGCATTGGTTGTAGTATTACACCAAGCAAGATAATCAATGTTTGTTGTATTTTCTAAAAAAGATATTTCATGTTTAAGCCAAGACGAGCATCTTGATATTCTATCTTTTATTGGATTATTCCATGCAGCATATTCGCCGCCAGGACCGGCTTTAAATTTATCTGTTGTTATAAAAATGCATGCCGTGTTTGGTTTTGATTGTTTCATAAAATTCTATATCTGTTAAAATTTCTGGCATTGATAAAAGAATATCCATATCATTTTTATTGATATCGTTTTTAACAAATGCATTAAGTTTTACGTTTAATTGTTCATTCATACGTTTAAAGATCGAATTAGATGTATTTTGTATAGGCCATTTAATTATTTGTTGAGAAAAATTAAATTCTATTAATTTGTAAATTTTATGAATTAAAGATATATCAATAATATGATCAAAAATATCAAATAAATTTTTATAAGTAAATTTTGATATTAAAGGATTTTTTGTATTTTCTTTATTTTTTAAATTCAAATATTCAATATGATTAGTTGCACTCATATACTTTAGAAATTTAGGTGCCTTCTTTTTTTTAGTGTCTATTAAAAATTCTTCAAATGTTCTGTTATCAACTATTTCATGTTTTTTAAGAGATAACCATTTCACAAAATTAAACATACTAACAACACGGTCGATAGGATCTCTAATTATTAATATTTTTAACCAATTATCCATTCCCTTTTCTAGTCCATTATTGTGATGAAAATGTATTTTTTTATTAGTTTGTTTATTAATACATTTAAACCATTGTACATCGTATCCGCCTTGAAGATCAAAATCTTTGTTCTTTATTGTATAAGATACAATTCCGTTGCATAGAGAAGTACCGGCATTTTTAGGTATATGTGGTAACCACATATTTTTTAATTGGTCCATATGTTTTTTTTGGCATTACAATACATTAATGCAATATATATAAATTTTCTATCTTCTTTTATATTTTCTATCATATCAACATTATGATAAGATTTATTATGGTTAACCCAAAATACTGCTTTATTTCTTTCAGGTTTTATTTTCATATTATAAAGAAATAAATTACCACCATTGCAAAGTATATCATTTAAATAAATCATACCTGATATAATTTTATCTCTAGAATCTGTATGATCTTTTAAAAAGTAACCATTATTTGCAATAGCCAAATCAATTTTAAAATAAAACATATCTGATGGTTCTTTATCTAAATCGAGTATGCAATATTTAGATAGATCAATATGTAACACATTAAATAGTAAGTTTTTAAAGTCAGGTGAATTTATTTTATTAATAAAATCTTTCCATCCAGGATGCTTTAATATTAAATCTATATACGGTGGCGGCTCAAAATGTTGTAATTTTAAATTATATCTACTATTCCCCCATCCGTGTCCGTATTTTTTAAAAAAATCTCTCAAGGGATAATATTCTAATATATTATTAAATAATTTTTCTTCTAAAAAATTATGAATTATAAATGTTTGGTCTGTATTATGTAATTTTTTATTTTTAGAAGAAAAGTTATTATATGCTATTATAGCATCATTAATCATAGTACCTAAATTTTTATTTCCTTCAATAGAGGTGTGCCCATTTAAACCTTTTGTACGAACATTAGGTAGGTTCCAAACATCCATTGTCATTAAATTTTTAACATCTTTATTATTTTTTAATAATATATTTTTATCCATTTTATTAGACCATCGCCAAGCAAACATATTAATTTTGTTATGTTTACATATCTCAGCAATTTTATTAGCAAAAATCAAAGGTAGTTCATTAAATAGAGAAGATGTATATGCTAATTTTAAATTGTTTCGAACTATATTTGAAATTGGCTCGAACTTTTTTAATTCGTTAACTAAATCATGCCTAAAAGGAAAAAATGTAAAACATCCTTTTGTTGTTACTCCCCAAGGAAAAATTTTTATGCGATCATTATTTGAAGTTGCTTTAGCAATGTTTGAATTAAATTCTGAAATTCGTTGATCTAAAAATTTTCCATGAAAAAATGATATTCTAGGCTCATCTGTTTCTTGAATTATTAGGGTATCAAAATCTATTAATTTATCTTTTAAGTCTAACTTTTTTAATATTTCGTAATATGCTAGAAATCCTGCACCTGGCACAGCAATAACTTTTACATCACAATTTTGTAATAAGTCTACAAATGACCACCAGCCTACTTTGTGAGTTGCTATCCTTTCTTTCTGTTCTATATGTCTAGGTTTCCAATTTTCAGTACCATTTTCTGTTCCTTCAAATGATCCCTGGGAATGGCTACACCCAATAATTAAAACTCGGTTCATTCTTGTAACAACTTTTTTAATCTAGGGAAAACATTTTCCCAATTTAAATTTCTTTGATTATCTAAAAATTTAATATGTTTATAAAATTTACTAACAATTTCTTCTCTGTTATCCATTGGAGTATTTAGATAACTAATGATACCTAACATATTCCTCTGTATTAATCCATGAACATATGCAGTTTTATTTTTAGGAACAAATGGCATCTCAATTTTATGAATACCGGATAGCCATTGCAAAATTTCGTTTGAGATTAATTCTTTAGCATTATCTGATAAGATTCTAATATTCATATAGTTTGGATTTTCTAATAAGTGAACTGGCATTTCTTTTCTAAAACATTCTGGTGTAGACATAGAAAATTCTTGTAATGCCAGTATATTAGTTATATTAAATAAACTTATTGTAGGTGCAAGAGTGCAACCAATATTTTTATGAGTCGTCGAATACTTATATATCTTTTTTACTGTTCTTATAAATTTGGACCATTTACCAGGATATCTTATGTATTCAAAATGATTTTCGGTTGCATCAATACTAAACCCTATTCCAACTGAACCAAAATATTGCCAAAGATTTAACAACCTTTCCGGCATTGATATTCCGTTACTATTATAATCTAATTTAATTCTATTGGCATAACCTGTACTATATATTTTTTCTAAAAAATTAATATGATTTACGTTTATAGTAGGTTCTCCTCCTGTAAAATAAAATCTATCAACATCTCTTATGTTATCTATTATTTTATTTAAAAACTCTGTACTATCAGGCCAATTAAAATCTTGTGAGTCTATTTTTATTGTACCATTTGAATTTATTAGTTTGTATTCTTTATCACCATAGTGATGTATAGGCTTATCACCATTTGTCATTTCATAATAGTCTTTATACCATAAACTACTATCTGTAGGGCCGCAACTTACACATGCTAAATTGCATTTATTTCCTAATCTTAAATCGAAGTAACTTATTGCAATTTTATCAGGATCTATGGTGCCATCTGGTAATGTATATTCGTTAAAAAGAAGATTATAACTTTTATACGCATTATTTTGACCTATTCTTCTACTTTCTAATCCGTTTTCCTCCTCATCCCAACATTGTTTACATGCAGAATGTTTTTCGCCTTTCATCATAGATCTGCGTAATTCTTTTAAAAACGGTAAATTTCTTAGCTCTTTTAAATTTNTAACATCTTTAACATTTTTATAAAGTCTACCATATGGTTCATAAATCATTTGGCAGCAGGCTCTCAGATCTCCATTAGAAAATGTGCTTAAATGATTCCACGGAATTGGGCAAAATGTATCACTAAATGGTTGAACTTTTTTTAGATTATTGTTTATTTTTTCTCTTTCATCGTCTACTAACACATTACTATTCATTAATTCTTTCAATATTAATGGTGTGTTAATAAATTCTTTGTTAAGACTATTATACACTTCTTTGTCAAAATTAGGATTTTTGATTATGTTATGAATTACCATTTCGTCTACATCCGGTGATAACCACATTAATATATCTTTATTTTTTGTTTGTAAAGCCAGATTCGCCCGTTCATTGGGGTTGGCCATGTTTATACTTTTAATTTCTTCTGGTATCATTGATTTTTAAAAAATTCTAATTCTGATGGGGAATAATCTGCTAGACCTTCTTCTTCTCGAGTCCATGAAGACAATCGTATAGGAACTAAACTACAACATCCTTTCATTCTACCATTTTTGCCAGGCTTTTCTAACTCTTTAATATTTAGTTTTTCCTTAAATTTTAAAGCATAGTCTAACCATCCCGGCGGTGTCATTAATTTTATCTCGACCCAATGATCGTCGTCGTTATTATTATGCCAGTCTAATACTAGATTTACATTTTTTATAAATCTATCTTCGTGTCTATTAAACTTAGCCATACTTTCAAAGTGGGCCGAAAATAAAACAGAATTACAATATTTTCGTAATTCTTTCCAATAATTATTGTCTCGAGAACCATTTGTTGTTAACATAACCCATTGATTTTTTTCTTTTAAAAATTTAACAATGTCTAAAAAATTAGGATGCAAGGTTGGTTCTCCGCCTCCGAAGCTCCATCGAATTTCTTTTTCTTTAGACCAATTTTTTATAATATATGTTATGGTCTTTTTTATAGCCACAAAATCATGATGCGATGCTGTAGGACTATGAACATCGGGCCAACAATAATTACAGTTATAATTACATCGTTTTCCTATATCCCATAAAATTTGAAATGGTACTGGAAAATTTAACTCTATTGCAACTGGTTCTTGTATATCAGGAGAATAATTATTCCTTGTCCGAAATTGTCCTTTTTCTGCTTCTCGACTTACTGCAAGATGTAAAAATTTAAATGGAGGATCATTAACAAATTTACTTTCTTTAGCTTTACTTATATTAATATCTGCTCCACACCCACAATATTCATATGGACATTTAACCCAATATCTAGGCAATTTTATTTCATTATAAATATCTCCGCAATAACCAAAATTATCAGGATTGGGTTTTTTAAAAGAAAAATTTTTTCTATCTACTTGTACCCAGTCTCTTAACTTTAAAAAATTATTATTATCGATTTCTTCTTTAGAGCACAATCCTCTATCTAACAGAAATTTCTGTAAATATTCTGTTTCAACCTTACTTCGTTCTATTTCAAATATTTTTATTGCCTTTTTCTTTTGCTCATAATCCTGCTCATTTGCCATATGAAGATCATGCTTTGTAAACCAGTCACGATGGGGCCATGGTCCAAAACAATCTTTTATATGTCTGACAAGTCCGGCTTTGTATTCGTCACCTATTAACCCATATCGACGACCTAATCTATTATGATGTTCTCCTTTTTCTTTAAAATAATTACTACTAGAACAATTACTAATCCAAACACAACCATTATAATCAATATATAAAGATCGTTCCCCTGCAGAACAATACCAATTTTTCCAATAATTAATTTTATTTGCTATTAGCTCGTCCGGACTTAATCTTGTAAAAAGACCTGATTTATCATAAACTCGAAGTTGTTTATTACCAAGAGGTACAAGATTATCAGATTTTATTGGCATAATTTATAATTTGATTAAAATATCCATATGTATCTATAGAATGGATACTTTGTTTTCGTATTTTATCTAATGTCTTTGTTCGTGCTACAAATGCCTTAAGGGGATGCATTTTTCCTTCTGCTTGTTTTTTATATCTTTCAGGGTAGTCTTCATATTTTTTACATAAGTCTGTCATCATAGCTCTTAAATTATGAGGTTCAGAAATCATACCATTATCAATTGTGGGTTCCATTTTTATTTGATCAAGTCTATTTAAAATTTTTTTAGATATCTCCTGTCTCATTTCAAACGGCAAGTGATAAGGATTGAGATCCATGTTCTCAACAAACTGAAAAGAAACTTTGCTTCTTATAAAAAAATCATTTTCTTCATAAAAATCTAAAAGATCAGGAACTGAAAAAATACTTAAAATGCTAACTGTAGATATTATTGTTGTTGTAGTTTTACCTGTTTCGCTCTCTATTTTTGTTGCTGTCATATCCCTATATTTTTTATAATTATTATGAATTTTTTCAAAAGATCCTTGGGGTATACCTCTTATATATTCATGCACTTTTCCCGGAGCGTCTATGCTTATATTAATTGGAACTCTGCCTACATTACTGAACTGGGTCATTAATTTATCATTTAATACCAAAGCATTTGTTGTAATTTTTAAAATTAAATATTTTTTAAATTCATATTTTGATAATTTTTCCATCATATTGAAAAATGCAGGAGTAACTGTAGGTTCACCTCCTATAATACCCCATTCTAAATATAATCCGTTTTCCGATATATGTTCTAACATATCAAGATTATTCTCTAATTCATTCATATAGTTATCGATAGATGAATCTTCTATCCAATTTAAACTTTTTTTGTTATATTCTAACCAATGTGGTTTGTTTTCAATTTCTAAAGATCCTGCTCCTAAATTATATTCTCCAGATGCCCATGCCCATTCTTCCTCTCTTATTTCTTCTAAATTATCTATAAACTCATTTGCCAATAAACTAGATACTAATGGAAAACACATTCTACATTTCATATTACATGCATTTCCTACTCTAAATTCTACTCGCATAGGTAATTTTATATTCTCTGATCCCTCTATTGAAGGTATAATACGGTTATAAAACTTATGTTTTCTTGGTTTACTAGTCATAGACCTTAACGAAACAGTACCTCTATCTTCCTCTCGTTTACATCTAGCACATTCTTTTGGCCATTTACCTTTTAGAAAAGTTTCTCGAACTTTTTGCATTCTAGGTGATGATCTATATGTTTCTGATATATCAAAATTAGGTGCTACTTCTTCTCTATTAGGCATAACTTCTTCAACACAACATATCTTTACAGTTCTATCATACCATAAAACCATTTCCTGAAATGGTCTAGGACAAAAAGAATCCGGATACTTATCTAAATAATCATTAATAGTTTTCATCAATATTTTCCTTTTTACACATTATATCAAAATTACAATGACAAAATGTTTTAGTACACCTAACTGGTTTGTAAGGTAATTTAATTTCGTTATAAACATTTCCTAATGACCCACCTTCTCTACACCAACCTCTCCATACTTCGCCATCCCAATCTATTACTAAATTTTCTAACCCTGCATAGCAATCCCAATCTGACCAGTCATTAACTTTATTTGCAATTAGCCTATGTGCCGAACTTATCTCTTTTTTATTTGTATTTGTGTTTATCATTTCCATTGCTCCTCGAGGCACTGGAAAATTTGTATTCCATTTTATATGTTTTCCGTATAAGTGATGTTGTCTATCTAATACTTCTTGTTGCTCATCGGTATACGGAAAAACAGTTTCTTCTTCACCTAAACCTTCCATTAGTGGTTGTAGTGCAAGGCTAATATTATGACATTCTTTAGGTATTCTTTCGGCTAACATAATACACTCATCCCATTTATCAGGATTCATCATTATATTTACATGAGTTCTAAATTCTCCATTTACTTCTTTTATTACATTTAAAAATTTTTCTGCATTACTAAATTCAGAATGATAACTGAAACATACATGATCGAAATATTGTTTATTTTCTCGCCACCATCTAGGGGGGCGGGTTCCATTACTAATAATACCAACAGTGGCATTTTTCTCTTTTATAAATTTTGCCAATGGTATCAAATCTTTCCATAATGTAACTTCTCCGCCAGTAAATTCAAAATATATTTTCTTAGGAGCATAATGTTTAATAGCACGAAATATAAATTCCTGTACGTCTTGAACTGACCTAGAAGGCCATTTATGATAATTATTAGGCCATCCTACTTCGCCTTCGTGTAACCAAGAAGGACAATAACTACAAGAAAAATTACATTTTGTGCCCAACAACCAATTTACAACTACAATTTCTTTTGCATGATCATGTGAATGATCAAGTATATTATATTCCAATTTGATCTTCTCGTATTAAAGGAGCAGTTCTTGTAGGACTTACATATACTTCTTTAAAAAACTTACTATTTTGTGCTTCCATTTCTGCTATAGGTAGTTCTAATTCATCACGTATTTTATCACCTAAATTATATACTTCATCTAAAAATTTATCTTCATCATGCCCAAACTTTGGAAAAATTTCTGTTTCCCAAAATTCAGTATGCCATTTAAAATCACGTACAAGAGTATAGTCCCAGTCGGTGGAATTTGTCATCCAACAACCCAACCGAGCACCATATATTGCCCAAAACCCGTTTAGTGCATCTGCGCCTACAGTCATCCATACCAATAATCGTTTAAGATTTTTATTATGCAACATTGTTAACGGTTTGTTTTCTAACTTGGAACCTTCGTCTAAACTCATTTTTACTCCTTCACGAAACCCTGCTCTAAATGCTTGATATGGAGTAGCGTTATTATGTACATAACTATAAACATTGTTCATTTGGACATAATGTACATCCCAACAAAATTCTATAAGCGACTTTTTAGATCCCAGTATATTGGATGCTTCATGTGTTCGCATGTTTTCCACTACTTGTTTAGGCCAACATTTTAATCCACCATTACCATATACCAAACCATTAACATCATTTTTACCTGACCAACTAATTACCCAATCATCTTCTATTTTATCTGTATCAATTTCTGCACCAAAGAAATCAGGATCAACAATATTATCTGCATCAACTCCAACCCATCTGTCAGTTTCGGATAACGCTGATGCAGCTTTATGTGCAGCATCACTACCGAATACTCCATGTGATCGTTTTGCCCAAGGACACTTACTTTGTAAGTCTGCGAAATTTGTATTAGCATTAGGTTCATCGTACGAGATGAATATAATATCTAGTTCAGTTACCGGTATTTTCATATTTTATTTTTAATTGATTATTATTGCAATGGGTAGTTTTATTTGTTAATATAGCACCATATGGTTTATTAAAAGATAAAGTTTCGTTCTTTTTTAATTGGTTTAAAGTAAAAGATATATAATGTTCTAATTTAGTAGGATTATTTTTATCAACAAAACTAATTACAATTTTATCATTTAACATATGTTCAAATTCTTGCCAATATCTAATATTATTAGTTACAATAATAGTATTTGATAATCTATCATATACATTATGTAAGACATATAATTCTAAATGATACTGATTATCTATTAAGTTTCTATCTAAAGGTTTTTCTTTTTCTTTAAATTCCATAATCTGATATTCATAGTTTTTAAAACATCGTTTTGTTTTAAAAACTAAATTATTAACATCTACGATACTTAAAATTTTTGTAATGTCTTGCTCGTATTTCCCCGTTTTAAAATAATTGTCTAAATCTATTTCTAAGGTACCTAATAATTCTTGTCGATTTTTAGCATTAACATATATTTGTAATATTGGATTTTCAAATTTAACAAAATCTAATTGTTCATTATCTATAAAATTAATGGGGAAATCTATTTTTACTTTAATTAAATTATCTTCAGGAAAGATATTTAGTTGAACCGTTCCATTTTTGCCATATTTAATTTCTGTTAAATTACTTTCTTTATTAAATCTTACTATATTATCTTTTCTAATTACTTGATTATCGTAAACTATATAATTTTCTAAACCATGTTTTATAAATTGATTAATATCATCAACTGATACTGATATCGAATAATTTGATGGTTCAAGAGAATGTCCTGTTACCTCTCTAGACCATTTATTATAATGTATGTATTTCTGCATTTCGATAATGTAATGGATAGTATTGATTAAAATTTTCTATATAAAAATTAGTCATGTCGCCCCAATAATCTAATTCTTCGCCCCAATTTCTAACATTAGCATTTAAACAAGATAATTTCATATCTATATATTTAAAAACATTATTTTTATCATATACAGTATCTTGTATACCTAGCATTTTTATACAAGCCGGAAATATATGGCTGGTTCTAAGTGATGTTGGTCTTTTGTTAGGGTATATGTTTATACTTATAGATATAAAGTTTTGCATTATTTGTGACAACATATTAAAAAATTCTAATGCTTTGTCACCTTTTTTAAAATAAAACATTTTCTCATACGCAGGACGAATTTCATGAGAGGTTAAAATTTTATCGTACTGTTCGTGTTTTATTGTTTCTTGTTTATAATTTATTATTGTGTCAGGAAATAATAGATCAAATTTAGACAAATAATCCCACCAATAAGAATAGTCATTTAAAAACAACATATCAGCATCTAATACAATAGTTTCATCATACGGTGTTGCCCAATATATTTGCCAAAAATTTAATAAATTACTTGTAAATGTATTTTTGCTATATTCTTTTGTAATATCTCCATACGGGAAATTATCTGATATAATTGTTACATTATCGTTTGTATGATGTTTTATACTTTTTTTGAGAGTTTGTGCCTTACTAATGTAAGGTTCGTCTACTGCATATATTAAATAACCTTTAGACATATAGCTCCATTAATTCATCATAGTGTCTTTCAATAGCACGTTTATTCATCATATGTAAATTTTCGCCTTCACTATAAGTTAAAATATTTTTCCATTCTTCTTTTTGGTCATTTGCAAAAAATATAATACCATCTTTAGTTACACTATCAATGTCATCTTTATATGCCATATATTTCATAGGTGTTCCTGGTAATTCTGCAAAGACATCATCAACACAATCATAAAAAGATTTTAATAAATGCATACTAATACTAACTGCAAAATCTGTCCTATATAATCCTTCAGGAAATTTATACAAAGATTGATAGTATTCATAATTTTCTTTCACGTGTGCCCACATATTAAAAAACAGTTTAGATTCAACTGATTTGTTGAAATATATAACAGTGGACCAATATAACGGAATGCTTACATCGTTTAATCTTTTGTCAAAAATATGGTCTGGTTCTGCATTTTTTAATGTGTGTGCATTTTTGTATAATTGTATAGGGGAAGCAATATTAAATGCTAAGTTTAATATATTATTATTAACAAGATAATCTACATCAAATAATATAGTTTGATCGTACGGAGACAAATCAAAAACTTCGTGTTTATTTAAATTATTAAATTGTGCTTTATATCTAGCATAAGGTGTGTCGTAATAGTTACGAATATTTTCTGTAGAATCTGTTTTTTCGTATACTTTAACATCATCAAATATACCAGAAGAATATAAATTAGCATCAGAATATGCCAACGAACCGCTATCTGTAATCATCATACATGATAAATTTAAGTGTTTTTTTACGGAAGTAGCACTTAAACATGCTAATTTAACATAATCTAATTGTTCATTATTGTACGCAAAAAAAATTGCGCCTTTTTTATTGGATGTTGACAAGGGACCTGATTCCTCTTGCTTTTCGTATTTTTTCGTATCCTTGGAAGTGTTCATTTTTTGCATTTGCATATGTGTAAACAATATTTTCTAAAAAGTCGTTTGGATCGTCTATTTTAACAGGATTACCATTAACATCATCTACAACAAATTCTGAATACTCTAAATCAATCATAGTTTTAGTTAATGCAATAAGCTGTTCTGTTGTTCTAATAAGTCTGTCTCTGTATGTTAGAAGTTTTAGGTCTTCTACTTTTGAAAATAATGTCTGTTGTTGGTTGTAAAGGGTTTGTCTAAAGTTTGAAAAGTCTAATGCTTTTTCTAATTTACTATCCATTTTCTCCTTTTTTATGGTGATTGAAATGTTGCTCTAAGCCGTCTTTCATATATTGCAGAACTAGAATTAACCTCAGCAGTGGCATAAGATCTAGCTATTACAGGAACAGACTGGGCTATAAATTCATTTTTATTTATCGGTGCTCTCCATCCTACAGTAAATCCATTGCCACTTCCGTCCATTGTCATTCGATTGACCGTGTTATCGCACATTATTCTAAAAAATACATCGTGATTAGTACCATCTCCTAATCCCAACCTCCAATCAAGGTACATATACCCATCATCTCCACTAGGATCATGTAAACCACCGTATAATGCACTTTCGCCTTTAACATAACCACATCGGTACCATTTACTTACACACCATGTTTGGTCAGATAAAGAACTTGTTTCAGTGCCGCTTGCATTTCTTAATTTTTGTACCAATGTAATTGTAGTTGTGCTGACCGAAGCAACTTCTCCTTCATAATAATCTCCTACTCGAATAATATCGCCTGCGGCTACATTTGTCCAATTAGAACTTTTTGTAACAGAAAAATTACTGACATCAGCTCCTGTTCCTGTTTGAACTGCATTTGCTTTGTCACCTATACCATGAAAAGTCGGTAGATGATCTGTTACTGTATACGCTCCACCATTGCTACTTTGCCAACTTGTATTAGAATGTAAAGTGGCGTGTTCGGCTGGTGTTTGTCCTATGTAAAAATGGCCATGTTGCATGATAGCATTCCAAGTAGGATTTGCAGAGTTACCACTAGGATTATGATTTCCTCTAAAATAAAATTTACCGCCTTGATTTAACCAATAACGTAAATGATTCCAATTTGTAAATCTATATCTCCATTCTGCAAATGGCCTATCATACCCCGAATCTGCACCAAAATTTCCCCATTGATTAGAATAGGAATCGTTGCCCCAAGTTCCACTCCAAATTGCATTTCCTTTATTATTTTGATAATCAAATACCGCAGAATTACTAATATCCATATAATTATGTCTGTGATTAGATGTATTCCTGATATATTCAATATCATCGCTCATTCTGTCTAAATGTCTTTTACTAACTCTACCCGTATCTTCGGTTAATGCAGAAGCTGCACTTCCATCGTATTTTGTATACGAACCAGCAGTAGATAAAAGAGGAATAGTTGCATTACTGCTTGATCCATGTCCGGTATGCACAATAGCATCATTGACTCTACCTAAAATAGCATGTATCTGATAATATGCAGGACCTGTTACAGTTGGATATGTATAACCTGATCCTTGAGTAACAAAATCTATAGGAGTTTCGTCGCCCGAATTATCTGTAGTATCAGTTGGGGTTGTTACACTAACCGAAGTTGATGTTACGGCACTATTATCACCTGAACTAGAGGCAGGATTACCTGATACACCTCCCAGTTTTGTAAAATTTACTGATGTATTAGATTCGTACTGAGAATCTGTGTACACACCATCAGGATCTTGATTCCAACCTATACGCCTATCTGCTTCGTCGCCTGAATTCCAATTTGGAATATTTGGTCCTGGACCCCAAAAGCCAGCCCAAAGGTCGTATTTTAAATCTTTAATATCTTCTGATATAATTTTACTAGGGGGCTCTGATCCTGCTGATCCCCCTGGTGCATCAGCAGGATTAAATCCTGTGACTGCATTATATTGTTTTGCATCTGCCATCTAGTTTCCTATTAGTTTCTAGCAACGGCTATTTCTATTGTACCTTCTCCATCAGAATCATGTGCTTCGATTGCTCTTCCAATTATAGCATATGCAGAATCTTTAGTCAAGTCTGCTTTTCTTGCTACACCTTTTGTTGAAGACGATACTAACCTATCACCTTTACTTATCTTGCCTTTAACCTTGCAAGGACAACGACCTACCATTGCAACTTTTGGATGGGTTTTATCTCTTGATCCTTTTTCTCCTGCACCACCATTTAAAACAAATCCTGGTTCAGTTGATATTACTCCAAATACATTTTCGTCATTGTCTTTAGTAGTTGCAGATATTTCTTTATCGCCACCCATTGCAACTACTGTACCTGGTGTTAATTCTTCGTCTGCTTCGTATCTTTCTGCTAAGTCAGCTGTATATGTTGCTTGGAAAGTTGAACCAGCAGTTAATGACCAATCGCCTGTCACTGTACCAGTGTCTGAAGCAGATCCTGCACTAATATTTTTTACATAAATAGTTTTCCATCGCCTGTTAGTTGACCCAGTAGCACTACTTCCTGAATTTTGACTAGCAACTTCAGTTTCATAATCTGTTGCACCTAGATCATGTGTATTGTCACCATCTGGAAATATATCAGATCCTACATCGGATTTAAAATATGTCTTTCTAGTAAATTGATCCGAACTTGTATTTCCGTCACCTAAGTGAATATCACCACCATGACCTAATCTACAATCTGTAGCATGAACTTCAAATCGTTTTACTTGTCCTGTGCCAGCAGTATCAGCAACTTTAATATATTGATCTGCTTGCAAGCAAATGTTATTACCTGTAAATTCTGAATGACTTGATGCATATGGATATGCGGTACCTCCGGCAGTTCCTGCATGACCTGATGCTTTAAGATAAACATAAGATACTCCGCCTCCTGTTGCAGTTTGTAATGTAGCATATGATGCTCCGCCATTACTTCTAGCTTCGACGTTTACGTTTCCTGTTCCGTCTGTCGAAGAATCAGTACCGCTTTGAGCTCTAATTAAAATATCACCATCGCCTTTAGTACCTGCATTTGTAGCAACAATGTTTATTTTTGCTTTTGCAGCAGTACCACTAGCATGTGTATTTCTACTTAATATTGTCAATTCTTCTAACGAAGCATTTGGATTTTCTACACGAACATTTCTTGTATATGTATCAATAAAATGTAAATGTTGTGTACCTAATGTCATTCCTCCGCCTTTATACGGAAATGTTTCTGAAGTAATGCCATGATCATTATGACCATCCATTGCTGGATAAGCACCAACATATTTGTTATCACTATCTGCTACTGCAGAACCAGCAGTATTAGACGAACTTCTATCAGTGCTCGGCGTATTTTCTAATTTAGTAGTGGCCGGTATATGTCCAGGATATGCACAAAACGCACCATTAAATTTAATTGCATTTATTTCTTTAAACGGTTTGGCTGATCTATATCCAACTCCGGCAGTAGTAGTACCCATACTACTAAGGTAATGACCGTATTGATTTGAAAGATTAGTACAAGTTACATCTTGTTTACCGCCAGTTGCTATGTAATCGGTTTGAGAAGCAGTTGTTGTATCTCTTGCTTCGCCGACTACTGCGGTATTAGGACCTGTTCCTGAATAATATTTTCCTTTAGTATATATAGTTCCGCCACCAATAACGCCTGTTGCGTTAACCGTTAAACCTACAAATCCTCCAGTTCCTGCAGCATCTTGAATAAGTAATCTAGGATTTTTCCATCCTATTGATCTGCCTTCAGGTAATGCAGTTAACACACCTTCGCTATTGTTAATTACATACACAGGTTCATCTAAAAATCCTGTATCGTTATTAGCACTACCCCATGCATTAGTAGTATGTCCTGAATTAGTTGTAGGTACTGTACTATAATTGTACCGATAAGGACCAGCAGATCCTTTTATGTAACCTACAGATGTACTAGATCCTGTTGCCCAAGATTTTGCTACTGTTTGGGATATGCCCGACGATCCGATACCATCAGTAGTAGTAGAACTATTTGTAGTCAACACCGCAGAATCTTTTCCATCTACAGGAATAGCATCTCTATAAAAATGAAACTCACCTCTTATGATACGTTCATCTTGGTCTACTAAAATAAAATCTTTATCTGCATTATAAGGGTATGACGCCGAATCTACATCTTGTGCAAATCCATTATATGTTGTAAGTTTACCGCCATTGGATCTTCCGACCAATGAAGAACTACTATGATCTCTATGATCACTAACAATGTCTGCTTTTACACCCTGTTCTGCCATTACTAGTCTAGCATCAAAGTTGGCTAGAGATACACCTGATCTTGTAATAGTGTCAGCTACCACATTAGGTTTATCTTTATTCGAGCTTTCTGCTTCGGTTAAGTCTGAATGAGCAAATGTTGATACTTTAAAATAATCTTGTCCATCAAAATCGTCTCCACCTGTTACTGCGGTTGAAGCATTTCCTGTACCTGCACCGGCACTATCATCCCACATTAATGCGGCAGGATTTACATAATTACCGCTAGTTTTTCCTCTGTTAACCCAAAATCCTGAAACTCCAGTATATGCATTATTATCTAGATCACCACCTAATTGATGCTGACTACTGTTTAATTGAAATAGATTATCTTCAATTAGTAAATTATTAGATTCAACTACAAGAGAACTTCCTGATACTGTATGAGTTCCTTTAACATGAACATTACCATTAACTTGAAGATTTTTTTCTATATGCACTCCGCCTTTAACTCTAAGAGCTCCATTTGGGTCGGCCCCTGAAGCAGAGTTTCCGATAGTTTGATCTCTTTCAAATGCTACTTCAACATAGCCTGCTAATCGTTTAACTGCGGCAGTCGAAGTTGCAGTTGTGGTTAATGATCCACCTGAAGCAGAATTATATTCTGCTTTCCCTGTGTATGTACTTGAACTATTATCATCACCGCCTAATGCAGTACCTCCGTACCCCGAACTGGCTGTTGATTGTCCGTCATTTAATGTTAGTCCATCAATTCCGGGATCATTTTGAAATGGGTTTGTTAAGTCATTTATAGCATTAGATTGAAATTTAGAATATGTACCACCATGTAACTTATCACCGCTAATAGCATCGGGATCTAATAAAATTCTATTGTCGCCTAATTCTGCAACTAATTTTGCTCCAGAACCACTTCCTACACTACCTAGTGTAATACCACTGCCTTCGCCGGATTCCGTACTAAGAGCATATGTGTATCCTGAACCAGGCGTACTAACTGTAACTCCTGTTATAACTCCTCCTGTAACAGTCAATGAACCTACGGCAGTTACTCCTGAACTAGGAGCAGCAAATGTAATAGTTGTACCGTTAGCATAATTACTGCCTCCATCAATGATTTTTACACTTTGAATTGAGTTACCAAATCCTGATCGGCATCCTGTTAAATCTATTTGATCCGAAGGATTTATTCCTACACGAATACTACCATTAATAGCCGGTCTAATAGGAGGCGATGAATATCCTTTACCTCCTGTCATTCCGCCGCTGGCAGTCATTGTAATACCTGTAATCTTATCCTCGTCGGCAGTTCCGTCGCCTCCCCTAACAACATTAGCAGTTGCTGCGACACCGCCAGTACCTTGAGGTGGTCCTATTACTACTGTATGACCCGAAGTTGCAGTATATCCACTACCTTTATTGGTCATTACTGCACCGGTAATTTTTCCTAATTGGGAACTATCAGTTCTATCAATAATAGCATAACCTTCTGCTTGGGTACCATCCGATTCGTTAGGCGGACTAAATTTTAAATCATATCTATAACCTGCCACTGTCGAACCTGACGAAGATGTTACATCAGGATCAAATTCTCCGGCTAAAGTTAGTCCTGTGGTTATTTTTGGAAACTCTGTATATATGGGCAATCCATCTGGATGCTTTTCTTGTTTATATACAGTAGAAGTAGAACCTATTGTTATAGTGGCATCTGCTTTCAATGGTTCCCAGGGTAGTTGAGTATTAGCAAAATTAAATATACCAACAATTTTTTTGTTTAGAACTACTTTAATACATGGATATGCAGTAGGAGGTGTTGATCCATCTGTTACATGAGAATTTATAGATTGAAATAGGAACGTAGCATCAGCAGATACCGGTACACTTAATTGTCCCCATTGTAATACACCACTTTCGTCTTTGTATCTAATATTCAAAATGCCATTATCTGAACTACTATCAAACCAAAAATCACCTTCTCGTGGAGTATAACCACTAGAATCGGTTGTAGGATCAGCAGTTGCAACCGTTATATTTGCTAACTGTTTCCATTTTTGATTACCTGAATTATCAGCATCAAGCATATATAAATACCCGTCTGTCGGTTTAAACCATAATTGGCCCACCATAGGATTTGTAGGTGCAGTATCTCTTGAAAAATTTTCAAGGATATGAACAAAATTTTCTGAGATTAATTGTCCATAATTTTTATAGTTTTGACCTATAAGGTTTAAACTTGTTTGAGTATTAACAGTACCTTCCAATACATTTGCTACTGTTGACCCTTTATAATTTTTTATATTATATGGCATATTTTTACCTTTATGTTGCTACGTAATTAGTTCTTATTCTTATTGTATATAAGACTTGTATTTTTCTATTAGCAGACTTTTCCACAGGATGAAAAATAACATGACTTAACAATAGTCCTTGATTTCTACCATCTACTGATTTAGATTTTAATCCTATCTCATCAAAAATAAATTGACCATCGCTATTATCAACTGTATTCTGCGATACAATAGGCGAAGACAAATTAAAATTTGTATCAGATGATGCTGGTTCGTCATATGCTAATGTAGATGTAATGACTATATCTGTATATGCTGATCCGTCAGCATATACAATTTCCATTTTATTATTTGCAGTATCATCGTTATCGGCATCTAATGTATCTATATTTTTAAAAAACTTATCTGCATATAAATCATCATTTGCTAAATTAACTTTAGGTTCTCTATATGAAATATTTCCTTGAGCATCTGTAATAGTCCCATCACTACCAAAATGCATTTCGTATAAAGTAAAATTATCTTTATTACTTAAAGTATTAGCGATGCATCTACTCATATTTTCAGAATGTATTTTGTTAGGTTTATCTACAAAAACCTCACCAGTATCTACGTCAAAAATTTTAACGTGTCCTTGCATGTCTATATTAATATTACTTTTCATTATTATTTTACCTTATTAATATTTATATGGTTCCTTTTGTCACAGCTAAGCCTTGTATTGGACTAGTACCAGCAATAGTAGTATTAGCTGAAGGATTAAACGCCGGATAACCTAACGGATCTGTTGCTAATGTTAAGTTCATATCAGTACCTGCTTTTACAACAGAAGCAGAATTTGCATGTGCTTGTGGAGTTGTACCATCGACTCCTCGTGTGCATCCTGTTAATGTATTTGTTGATACTCCTGTAAATGTAATTCTTTCAGATCCTATAACTATTGTACCTGTATTTCCTGTTTCTTTAACTGCACTTGCCGAAGTTACCGGAATAGACGTTGCAGTTGCCGTAATTGCACTAGTTAATGTTGTTTTTTTAGTATTAATAATAGCTTCATATTTTCTTGTACCTGCATCTGTAATAAAAATTCTAAAAGCTCTAGATGCAGCGGCTTCTGTACTACCACTTGTGTTTGTTTGCACTCGTATATCTAATACTTCTGTTGCAGTAGTTTTAGATTCTTCTATTATGGTTCTAGCATCTGCAATAGTTTCTATTTTACTATGATACGGTTTTGTATCATTTAAAAATTCTAAAATATCATCTTCACTACCTATATCAAATGTTTTAGGTGTTAAATTTAATGGTGTACTTCTTGTTAATTGTAGCACAGATGATTTTGCAATCCAATCTATGTTTTCCTGTTCACTATAAATATATCTTATCATCGCAAAGAAAAATTCTTTGTAAAATGATTGATATGCTCCAACAAATACATCCAATCGTAATGCATCTAAAATATTTAAAAATTCATTATTATAATTTTTATCCCAGCCGGTTATGTCCCATTCTACGGCATCCCAGCCTCCATCTTCGTCATTAATATTATACAATGTTTCTTTAATTTGTATAGTACCATTTTGTTTACCAGTTTTTAACCATTGGTTAGATACCCACTGATAAAATGCCCATGCTCCTGCTCCGTCGTCGTCATCTACTCTTACAGTTGTATACAATGATGTGTTTACATCGTATAATTCATTTCTTGTGTTTACTGTTTGTTGAGTAACTGTAGATGAATTAATAGTATAATCAGGACGGAACCAGTCGGCATATACCCAATAATCTTGAGGTGTGTATGTAGTATTGCCCTTATTAAATGTTCCACCTAATCTTTTTCTCCAATTAAGTTGAGAATCGCTTAAATTTATTGTTAATAATAATTCATTTACTTTTTGTACTACAACTCGTATTGCTTTTAATCTATCTTTAATTAAACTTTGTTTATATGGACGTATTTGACTACCATATCTAAATAATTCATTTAATCTTAAATCTGGCACTCTGTTAGGAGCTTCATATGATATTGTATTATCATTCAAATATTCATATGTTCCTGTTAATAATTGAGTCCATGGTTGTCTGGAAAAGTTTCCTATTTCATTAAATGAGGCAAACTGATCATGAGCAACAATCGTAGAAGCAGTAGTAGTTACAGGATGATTGGTGCCTCTTGTAACTAGTAATCTATCTCCTGTTGATACATTTGTAAATTCAATATCATCAACAAAAATTATTACATCACTACTAGGTGAAGATTGTAAATCTATTTTTAAAAATACGGATTGATATCTATCACTTTGTGCAACTACCTCTAATTGAAGGCCGTATAATTCATTTGCAGCAACCGATGTTATAGCAATGGTGTCGCTGGTCTCTACTGTAAATCCTGAAAAATTAGTTTGAGACGAACTTGCATGTCCGTACGATAATGTCGCAGATCCTGATCCTGACCAAGCAGAAGAAGATCTAAATTTAATCTTAATTAAATGTTTTACACCAGCAGTTATACCTGCATACGCAGGTAATGTTATGTCTATTTTTTGTCCTACATATCCAACTTGTGTACCAGATGATATAGTAAATTTACCAGAATATGTTCCGTTTAATACTTCACCACTAGTTGATGTAATCGCTAATGCACCTGCTTGTGTAGACCAATAAGTTGTTGCATTGGTATTAAAATCAAAATTTTGTAAGTAATTAGTATCAGACAAAAATTTTTCAGTTGCATAACGATCATAATATTTTAATTCTACAACTTCGTTTACTATTTTTGCATATGATTGAACATAACCTGATCCTTTTCTTGCGGCATTCATTGTTATAGCAGTAATAGAACCATTAGTTAACGTAACGTCTGCATCTATAACAGTTGCTCTAGTACCTGTCGAAGTTTCGGGATATGAAATGTATACACTTGGTTTAGATTGATATCCTGAGCCGCCTCGAACTATTGTAATACTATCAATTACTCCTCCTACTATATTTGGAAAAGCAAATGCAGTAATATCTTCTAGAGGTAATCCTAAAGTATTACCTACCGGTGGATCTATTGTAACAACAGCTCCAAAAGTTAAATTATTTGCTATTGGACTTATTCTTATTTCAGGATAATGTTTTGCCCAATGACTAGTAGAAGTTAATGCATTTCCTGTATTGCTATTTGCAAGTGAAATATATTGTATTTTATTTGTAGCATCATTTACTATGGCATCTTTTGCATATGTTGTTCCGCCGGCGTAATTAGCAATAGTAGGCAAACTTAACATTAATCTTGCCGATTCTAATTCTATTGATATTGCATTATTATGCAAATTACCACTATAAGAAACAACAGAATTGGCTGGGTATTCTAAATCTCCGCTCCAATTATATGATACTGTATTAATACTACCACCGACTGCTGTTTCTTGTCCGACTAATCCTAATGTTGTTTTTGTTTGATCGAATCCCAATATACTTTCGTGCATTCTGTTTGCTAATATTCTAGGAACAACCGAACTATCATTTTCTCTTAGTGTTAGCCATTCTTTATGTGTTTGTCCGACACTATTTGTAAAATTAATTTGAACTGTTGAATTTTTATTAAGAATTTTTTCTAAATTACCGCTTATTAAACTCGATGTACCTGCAGGAGATGCCCAAAAAATTCCCGACTCTGTAGGATTATCTATGTATTGTGCAACTTCTAATACACTAAAATTTCTATATGGGTTTGATTTAGGTACTGTTCTTTTATTTTTAACCCAAAAATAATAGTATGTAACTTCAGTACCTGTATAAGGATTATATTCTGTATCTTGGGACCAATAATAATATATTTGATCATCTATAATTTTATAATATGCTTCACCTGATGCTACTTCACCATCTATAACAAATTCACCATTTGCTAAAGTAGACCATTCGTCTGGAGTAACTGTACTTTTAGTCCATTCGTAAATATCTATACTCGATCCTGGAAATTTTGCTCCCCAATTTTTAAACGAATAGTCTAAATCTAATTTTTGTTCATAGTCCAAATATCTTACAGTAGATAAATCCCACCATGTTTCACCAACTTTTTCTTTATCCCAATATCTTTCATCAACAACTTCTTTAGTTTCTTCTGTTGAATTGCTATATAATGCTTGATCATATCTAGTAGAAGAATCTATTTCAACTTCTGCTACTCCGGGTATAATGCCTTTAAATGGGTCCCAAACTTCTGCCTTACCTAATTCTTTATTATCAATATAATCATATATTAAAACATTTGATATTTGATTTGAATCGGTTTTTGTTTGTTGTTGTCTTTTTACAGACCAATTTGTGTTAGATAAATCATATGAATAAACACCATAACCTAAACCTGTTGTGTTCTTAAATACAATTTCTAACGGTTGCCCGATAACCCATTGTGATATATTAGTTGGTGTAAATGTTATAGTTGTGCCTGAAACTGTCCATGCAACACTTCCTCCTGTTGATGCAGGCAACAGAGTTCTACCAGTTCCTATATAAACAGTTATGTCGCTGGCACTTGATACTGAATATGATAGTGTATATGCAGTTTGTTCAATTCCTGAACTAAGATACTGGCCACCTGTTGTTGTAGTATCTGATTGATATTTTAATGTTAAAGATTGTACTCTATAATAAGAATCTGCATATGCAACCCAACCATCATTCCAAGCATATTTTGAATCTGTTACTGCATTATATAAATCATCTGTGCCTAAAAATCTGTGCGATCTAATAACAAAACATTTACAATATTGTTCATTTACTGCAATATATTGATCTATATAAAACTGCTTGTCGCTTCTTGAACCACAAGTAGCACAATCAGAACCGCTCGGAAAACCAGTTACTTTATGTATACCATTTAATCCTGCATTATTTTCCGCACCTACTATAAAAACATAATCACCAATACTTAAAGAATGAGATTGATTTAATTTTACTAATGCTTCGTTTCCAGTATCATACCCTGGACAAACCAATTCAACATCAAGATTCTTATCATGCAACCCTACTACATCCCAACTTTGAGTATTTTCATCATCTGCAAACCAAGCAGTAAATAACCCATTCTCTGATACTGCTGTCCAAGGATTAGGATCGCTCGAACTTGCTCTATATTGAAATGCTGAAATATAAATAAAGTCATTATCTGCAGGTAACTTACTATATGGCACAGCAGTAGGACCAAATGTAAATGCATATGTGTATTCACCTAATCCATCTACTTTTGTATTAGTACTATCTCTAGATTGCATAGGATAATATGTTGTATTAAAATCACCTATTCTAACTTCTACTCCTAAATTACTAGTAGCAAATGGATCTGTTGCGGCAGTTAATTTTGTAGTGTTATCATATGAAAATACACACTTGTCTATATGTAATCCTGCAACATATAAATCTCCCGTCTTTGTCCAAAATCCTGTTTCAGTAGAAGGATTTTTATTTAAATTATTAGCCGTAGTTGTTGCTTTATATTCTGCTCCTTCATATACAACATAATCTGGATTAGTAGAAGAATTGTCCGTTCCATCATAAGCAAAATTAGCATTCCATGTAGGAAAGTCGTTATGTGAGCTACCTGCTACTCCGACTGCTACCCATTTAGTTGCATCTGTTCCTGGTGTTACATTTGAAAATGAACTTGCAATAGATCTATAATTTGTAGTTGTACCAGAATCTGTATGAGATACATAAGCATTAATACCATATGTTGTACCGTTATTGTATGCGGTAAAAACAGTAGATGAATAATATGTAGTTCTAAGAGCATTGTTAATACCCCTAAAACTTTGTTTAGCAGATGTTATTACAGAGTTAGTCCATCTTTGTCCTTTATGCCGTACAAAAGATCCGATAGCATATGATCTATTATCTCTCCATCCGTCTGTTTGTGTTAAATTATATATACTTGAGAGAGCTCCTTGATCTTTAACATCTTTGTATGTGTCATACAGTTTAGGTAAATCTTTCTTATTAAACATAGTATAAGTAACTTCGTCTAATTTAAGATAACCTGCATTGGGTAAATTTTTCTCGTCAGTTTCTATTTCTTCAAAATTAGATAAATCTCTATCTAAAGATCCTTGTGTAAAAGATATAGGAGGATCATTTGCCGGTTCTTCTAACCATCTAGAATCACCTTTTAACATACTAATCGTAGCATCGTAATCTATATCTCTGGCTTGGCCTGAAAATATAGCATCAAATCGAATTAATTGAGGATTTGTTTTGATGTCGCTTTGTTTTAAAGTAAATTCTTGTGTTTGCTGAGTAGGTAAAGGACCAAACTCTCCTAACCTAAACATCCATTCTTCTTCTAAGTCAATATCAACACTTGATTCTAATAAAAATGTACTTCGTATTAATCGATTAAAACTTTCTGGCGTTCCTTTTTTATGAAGTAGTCCTTTCATAAATTGAAATTGCACATCATCGGATAATCGCATATTACGCAAGAACTGTTTCTTCTCATACCCAATATTTTTTCTTGCAACCCCTGACAGATTTGAATCTGTTAAGTGCTGGGTTTCATCAAATAATTCATAATTTACATTTGATACCGACTTATCAAAATTTTCAAATATTGTATCGTTGTTGACTATGTATCCAGGTGCATAAAATGTGCCGTTCCAATTGGATGTTTTTTGATAATCTATTTTTAATCTTAATTTTTCTTCGCCTAATAACGGAGAATAAACTATATCATTAAAAATTGTTGTATTATCTAGTATCAATAGATGTTCGTAATCACAAACAACTAATATAGCACAATAAATTGCTTTATCATCATTTTTGCATTTTACAGTAACTTCTTTATACTGTCTATCTACACTTATCTCTGAAAGATTTAATAAATTTTTATCTTTATCTAAATATGCACTACCATATTCATCTTCATTATTTTTTAAATAACCATGAGCTAATGTTAAAGTCATGGATTTACCAACAGGACTTAATTGTACCGATGTATTAACATCCCAATTTGATTCTGCCCATATTACGAATTGATTAGCTGCAAAATTCCAATTTTGTATATTATTATTTGCATCAACATTATTAAAAACGAAACCAACCGATTCTAAATATTTTTCATATTCTAACAGAAACCAATAAACATCCTGTATATTATTAAATGTAGTTCCATAATTAACTTTTACAGGAGATGTTCCGTAATTAACATATCTAATTAAATTTGTTTTTCCTATTGTTACTGCTCTTCCTGAAACCTTTACAGAAGGTAATACATTAAAATATGGTTCGTTGTTATGCCAACCATTAATTGTATACCCAGTCGACGATTTAATAATTTCTACTCCACTATAAACTATTTTTTTATACGGAGATGACTTATGTAATTTTAATGAAATATTATCTGCTGGTATAAAATTATCAGATAGTTCTGATTGTAGACTATCTGCTAATAATGATATATTATTTTTATTAGAATAGCCTTGTATTTTATACATTTGTTTTGAATTTAACTGTCGTATTTGTCTAGCAAAATCTTTATAAATTTCATTACCTAGAAACATCAATCTATCAACCATTAATTGTTGAATTCCTAAAACTCTTCGGGTTAAATTGGTTGTGTCTACTTCATTATGAATGTATAATTCATTTGTATTATGTCGTTTTTTTGTTTTTTCAGATATTTTTTGTAATTCGTGCTTACTATCTACTATTTCAATTATACCTCCCATGCCTGAATGATTACCACAAGAATAATATAACTGACTTATAGCAGTACCTTTAGGTATTATTAATTGTGTATATCTGTCACCTGTGTTATTTGATTTAAAACTTTGTTCATAATTAGAAGAACCGGCAAATGTATTATAATCAGTTGAACCTATTTTCCAAACTTGTTGTGTTCCTTGGCTATATATAGAACCTTCAGTATCCCTTATTGTAGTAAGGTACAACGGATGATTACTAGTGTATGTTAATGACCCGGCATTACTTGAATCTGTTTGATCAAAAATATATGTTTTACCTTGTTCTAATTTTAAAGTTTTCTGTGGGATTCCGTCTATGTAAAATCGATTCTGGGTTCCGTCATTTGCTACTGTTACTTTCAAGGTAGTTGAAGCATCAGGTCCATCGTTTATTTTATCTAAAACATCATAATTGTCTTCTAAATATTTTCCAGGATTAGAAGAATGTAAAAATTTATTTTCTACATAAGGGAAGATTGAACTACGCAACCATACAGTTTCTATAGGACTTCCGTCACCAAATTTAAACGCAGCTTTTGCTTCGTTGGCAGTAGGAGAAGTAAGACTCCATGTATCTGGATCTTGTAACGTAACAGTTGCATCGGTTCCTCCTGCTGTACCGGCGCCTGTAACAGGAAAGGTTGCACCAGGTCTAGCAACATTTATATCCTGTATTATTGTCGTTGTAGGTTCGGATATAATTCCTTTTTGTAATGCAGATTCTAATGCGGCTTTTTTTGTTGCGTTTGCCCAACAATTATCATTTGTAGTTTTAGTTGTGGGACTACCATATCTTGCATCCCACCAACTAGGTTTTTCGACAAAACCTAACATTTCCCAAGGATGTGTATGTGGTCTATCTGTATCAAAATAATGTCTATAAATACCTCTCCAATATCCTATACCTTCTGACTGTGTTGATGAGTAATTATGTGTAAATTTATTATTAGCATCATACGAACTATTTGTTAATGTTGTAATACCTTTACTAACCCTATATGAATTAAAATAATTATCATAAAAATTATTTTGCTCAGTTTTTGTATAAGGTGTGGTTCTATATTTTCCGGGTATATAAGTTAAATCTTTTCTTTTATTTTTAAAGGAAGATTGTATATGATCGTATATTCTATTTTCTAATTCAAACAATGCTTTATCTCTAACATCTGTTAAAGAAGGAGTTAAGTCACTGTCTACAGTTGTATTAAACGAAACCGTTTTAGAACCATCGTGGCCTTCTATAATAACAACTTGCCTAGAACCTGTATTATCTAAATAATATGTAGGTTTAATACACGATGTAATACCTAACTTCGTTAATGTAGGTGGTATAAAACTTAATCCTTGATCAATGCTAACTTTTATAACAACTTTACCTGAACTGACTGCACTATTCAATGTAATTTTATTAGTTGTTGATGTAGTATCTAATGTATATAGATCACTTGTTAAATATGTTTCAACCCCGTTAGTATCAATGGTATAGACATATACATGATTTTTATATTGATTAGTTCTTGTAATATTTCTAGGTAAATTAAAATTAGACGTACTACTAGAAACACTATATGTTTTTTCAACCAAGTTAAAATAGTACATCATATCACTATTTGCAAATGGAAATGTATTATTCTTACCTAAATTAATATCATAAAGAGCTTGATCAATTAATCCGCTAATAGTAGGACTTGACGCCATGCTTTTGTTTAATTGTTCTATTTTTTGAACAAATTTTTTCTTAAAAACATTATAAGAATCAGATACATATTCCAATGCTAATAATACATCGTAATCTTCGTTACTTAATGTAAAACCTGTTTTTAATAATGAAGATAATTGTTGATTTATTATTCCACCAAATCGTTTTGTTTTATCTAAATTTCTATAATTATTAGAACCAAAAGAACTGCCTGTTCTGCCTGGTTGTTTTTCTATTACGTCTATAAAATGATTAAACAATTCTGAGTATTGAATATATTGTACTTCACTATTATTTGAATTATTTTTTATCGAATTAGAAACATCATATGTCCATTCATCTGTTGCACTAGTATCTGTAGTAAAAAATTTTACATCAACTATATCGCCTACTGCTAATATATCTTCATTATTTGATATTGCTTGGGCATAAGACGAATTACCAGTTTTATAAGGTATTACAATATTCTGTCCATTAAAAGTATAATGAACATTCCTTAATAATTTATTACCATTATGAAATACTTCAGGCCATCCTTGTTCTAACACTTGATCTATAATTATAATTTTACCTGTCGAACTACCAGGAGCAGTATAATATAAAATGCTATTTGTTTCTGCGGCATCAACTGCAAATGTTGTTTTTGTTCCTGATGTACTAATACCGGAAGTAAAAGATGATCCTGCTTTATTTTGAAATGCTAATGAGGTAGTGCCATTTGTTACATCAAATGTATATGTTTTCCCTCGTGCCAAATATAATGTAGGATTAATACCTGTTAATTTTTCATAACCATATGCAGAATCTAAATGAAATTCCCATCCAGTTGTATTTGCTTTAAGCCAAAAATCTCTTTCAGGTTCATAATTTGTTGTGCCTAAATCTACACTTAAATCTGCAATAGCAGATGTAACTTCCTGAGTGACAGTAATTGGAGTTCTTACTTGTTTGTAACTCTGATGCCAGCAATTATCATAATAATGTTTTCCGTCACTAACATCATATTTTTGTAGGTAATACAACCCTTTTATATCTACACCTGTAGTAAACGTATTATATTGATATGTTGTTTGTATAACAGAATTATTAAAAATTAAATTGCTTGTATTTGTTGTTGTTATATAAGACGACGATGAATACGACAACGGAAATTTTAAATAATCATCATTTTTACGAGTAGCTGAAGTTGTATCTTCTAGATACTCAAATACGGTTGACCCTGTAAAATCTGTTTCTTTATAATGAGACAGTGGTTGATGTTTGGCATCGTATAATTCATATAACGGATGTTTATTCGGTATTTCTTTTTCTTGAGTTGCGGACCATGTATCTAACTTTGCATTGTAATAATAATCTATTCCTTTAACTAATGTAGCAGAAGAAGTTTGCCATTTTGTTGCATCTTCGCCTGGTGTTACGCCTTTATTATTATTGACTAGTGAGCTAAAGTATACATTTTTAAATTTTACAATATTACCAGTAGAATAAGATTTATTCCAATCATATAATGTAGGACCATTCATAATAGTAACCACATCACCATGATTTGGTACTGCGGTCGATCGGCTATTGTCATTTGTAATTGCTGTCAAAGCATAACTGTTACCAACTGTACAAATTTGGTTGTTTATGCCCGTTGATGCATTTGTAATTAATACTCTATCACCTACTTGAACCGTGTAACCATTATGAACTAGATTACTTGCTAGATCGGATCCCGGGTCCGATAATGTTGAAATTACCATAGCAACCGGTTTTCTACTTTCGATACCGTGACTATATAAACGTAAATCTTTTTCCCAACAAATAATAGGTCGTTGTGCATAATCACTATCATCTAATGTTTGACCTAATGTTGTAGAACTAGATGGAGATGCCACACTATCTCCTATTTTAAAAGTTGATGCAACACCTATAAAAGTATTAACTGCTTTTACTGTATCAATATGATACCAATTATTTGTTCGAGACCATGTATTATTATCTCTTGCACCTCTGTCAATTGTTAGATATTCGTGCCTCCAATGAACATCTGTGTTTTGTCCGTTTTTAAAAGGTGTTACTTTTTGCCCACCGACTACTAATAAATGTACACCTGCACTTGCGCCATAACCTCCGCCACCTGTTGCAGATATAGTAGTACTAACTTTTCCATCGGTACCTATTGAACCTGAGGCAATAGCATGTGTTGAAGGTGTACCACTAGAATCATATATATTAAAAAATGGCTTATAAACATATCCTGTGCCTTGCGTGGCACCGGCACTTATAGAAATAGCATTAACCGCATTACTACTTGTAGTAACAGCACCTGTTGCTATTGTTTGATTTGCTACGCCATGTGCATATGGAGTAATAGATGTTAAATTTGATTGCCATGCCGTATCCGAAGCACTATATGTGCTCTCTACAATTAATCTTATTTTAGATCCGACGCCAGTAACTAAGTAAACATTATTATCATTAGAAAATGTGATTCGCATACCATTTTCTAATTTAATGGTTCTACTACCATATTCTGTTTGAGCATCTGATGTAAATTGTGCTAATCCTTCTACTGCCGATGCAGTAGTTCCATGAAGACCAAATATAGGTAATCCAAATGGTAACCATACATAATTATTCCAATTAATAAACATATCAAAATCAATTGGAGGTCTCCAGGAATAATTATTATCTGCAAATAATTTATCTAAATTAGTTGTGTTTGAATCTAAAAATTTTAATTTATTAATTACATCACTATATGTATATGCAGATTCGTATTCTCCGGTATCTGTTCGCTGACTTACTACACCTGGTTCTAATTGATAACGATTATCTAATGTGCTTCTACTAGGTAAATATGAATCATCCACTGATGATCTAATTTTTCCTGTCTTCTTGCCGATATATCCTGATTTATTTTCAGAAACACCACTTTCAATCATAGGATCTAAAGTTGCATTTAAAAATTTTTTATTTGTATCGCTTTGAAAATATTCAGGTAACAAATCTGTTGAATATTTTTTTGATAAATTCCTATTAGTTGAACCTGGCGAAGTATTGTTAACTTGCTCTGTTTTTGCTTTGCTAGTAAAGTCAGCCATTTAATTTCCTATTAGTAATAACTAGAACCGCCGCCACCCGAACCACTGCTACCACTGCCACTACTAGACGATGAAGTAGAACTAGTAGATGTTGTTACACCAGTAATTGAAGTTGTTCCGGATGCCGTATCTAATGTTCCGCCTGCAATTCTAATATTAGATTCTGTATACGACGAAACTATGTCTATATCAGACACTTTCGCGGCACTTATAAAAATTTCATGCTCGTTTGGAGTTACTTGAAACATGTTACCAAATCTAGAACCACCGTCATTAGGTACTATAACAATAGACGAAACAATACCTATCATTTTTCGATGTACATAACCGGCCAATTCTGTAAAATAAAATGTTTCTCCAAAGGCCCAATTAGCAGGATCAAAATATTCGTCTATATAACCTACAATTAATGCCTTTATTTCATTATCTGTATATGACGTAGTAGAATTTTTAACTACCTTAAATTTTGCTTGCAATGCATAGTCTGCTTCTGCACCAAATAGTATTTTCATTTCACAAGGTTTGTAAATAATTGTATCGGACGAAGTTTTTGAACTTTCAATTGATGTAAACATATTTTTTAAATCTTCTGTTGTATGAGGTAACGGCTTAAAATCTGTACGCCTGTCATTTTTTAACCAATTTGAAAAAGAAGTATAATATGTATTTGTTAAGACAAATGTATCAATTATATTTGTAACCGCTGGATCTATTCTTGTTTCTTCACTAGCGGCATGTGTCCATTTAAAATTAAGATTTGATCTTCCGGTATAACTTTTATATGTTAATGTTCTAACATGTTCCCAATATGTAGTATTAGTTGGTAAACTTCCTAAATTATTATTTGCCAATGATTTATATTCAGAACCTTCATATTCGACTTTATCGTTTATTGAATATACTTGAGCTGAAGACCAACTTATAACTGCACTAGGAGTAGCAGGTGTCCAATATGTAGTATTAGTTGGTACATTGCCTGTTGATGTTTGTAGTGCCTTATAATAATTTCCGTTGTATATTACAACATCATTTACTCCGTAAGATGCAACAGCATTATATTCTAATGCTAAAGGCGGAGGATCTGTCATTAATGTTTTATATGTGTAATTACCGTCTTGAACATCTGTTATAAAAATAGTATTAGAACCAACAATAGAATCAAATGCAAACGGATCGTCAATTACAGAATCTTTATTATCGTCTGCAAATTTAAGCAATACTCTTCGAGGATCGGTATATCCGTCGTCATATGTATAATATCCTGATATATCAAATTTATAGTCTCCAGTAAATAACGTGGAGCCTGTGCCTCCACCAGTAGTTGTAAGCGGTACAGAATTTAATTTTAAAATATTAATAGCATCTATAACAGATTTTTTTGATAATTTGCTTACTTTATTTTCTAATCGTTGATTATAAAACCTTACGTTGCTGACAGAACCAAAATTAAATTTAACCGATCTTGCTAAAAATACCCATTGCGATGCTTCTTTTTCTATTCTTAACATCCAGCTATGATCACCGTTACTACCTGTGCCGGCAGTTCCAAGATTAAATGCAGTATCTCTAGAAGCACCTAAATTTGCTACAGGCACTACTGTCCATGCCATTGTTGTATGATTATAATATAAACCAAATGAATTATTTGCATCTAATTGTGTAGTTATATTTGTTCTTTCGGTTGATGTAAATTTTTTATTAAATGCAGGTGCTATTCTTTTAATTCTATAACCGGAAGGAATATTTCTAGATAATTGTATCGTACCTAGTCCTTCGGCAGTTTTACCTGTATAAGCCAATGTGGTATCTGTAACACCTCTACCATCTCCCGAAACACTAACTATGCTTGCCCATTCCGTTTTAGAAGAAGCAGTATAAGCATTAGTACCGGCGGTATCGGGCTGAACAAACTCAATGTTAGCTCCTGGTACTAAATATTTTCCTATTGCATCGGTTGTATATGTTCCTAAACTTGCGGTTGTTGCATCATCTTGAAAATAACCTGTTGACATTTTATTTGTGCTAGTTACCCTCGACCATGTCCATATGTTACTTGTTTCTGCTTGCAAATAATTAGAAGCAATATAGCTACCAGAATATTTTTGATAATAAAAATTTTCAACTTCTTTTTCATTCAAATATGATTCTATGTATTGTTCTATAATAGATGATGAAGTCAATGTCGAGGTAGTAGATAAAGTTGATCGTAATAAAGAATCTTCTAAATAAATGTACCCATCGTCACCAAATATAGTTAAATCTTTATATGTACCAGTCGGATCATTAATATCAACATAACGTGTATGTCCACTATGTATTCTGTTTGTACTTTTTATCTTTTTAATATTTGTAGATGCTTGTAATGGATATACTGCATAATCTTCAGCTGTAACCATTCTATCTTGAGTAGCATATACTTGTGGTGCATTTGTTTGTATAGACGTTAAAGACTCTGTTTCTGTGCTATTTTGAACTGTTTCTTGTAAATCCAAAACAACAGTTAAATCGTATAATTGATTGTCGTTTCTACTAAAATAAGGAATAACAATGTTTATATTTTGCATGTCTTCTGGTCTAATAATATACGATTCATTGTTTCCTGTTCTGTACCAAGTTCTAATAACATCTTTAGGAGCATTGCCAAATCTTCCATCTGCAAACTTAATAGATATTTGATCGTCGACTCTTGTAACAACTTCAAATATATTTCTTAAACTATTATCAATAGAATTAAAAATAACATTTGATCCTGTAACAACAGGTACTTTTGTCCAACTTGCAGATACTGATCCTAACTGGGTCACACTTTGAACCCATACATCGTCGTTTACTACATCGTTTACATTAATATCTATAACTTGATTTTCAATAGGAGATGTGATCAAAACATCTTTAAATGCCAATGTTCCTTGTTTAAAATAAAAGAAAAATCCTGTATTTTCACTTGCATTGCCTTTACCATCATTTAGATAAACACATTTAAATGATGCATTAGGATCAGGATAAGGTTCTACATAACCAGCAGTATTTAAATTAACATTGCATACCTCAAATCCGGTTGACACTCCGTTAACATTAGCATTAAATGAATAAACAACATCTTGCCCTGTCAACGAATTTAGAGTATAAATTTCTGTTTTAATACCATTATATGTTCCTGAATTAAATGGAGTACCAAACTGATTTGTAGATGTTAGCACAGAATTTACAATTAAAAGAAATTGTTCATAAGCATTTGCATTTGTAGCATCGTTCCATAATACTTCTACATTAGAAAGATTATTGCCGTCCGAATCTATTAATATTTCTGTAGTTTTTACTGATTTTACTTTAGCTACTCCTTTTGAATTAATTGATCGTTTTGGATTATATCCTAAAAATCTAGCCAATCGTAACACTGATTCTCTAGAAGTAGCAGTTTCCATAAAATTTTCACGAGAAGAAAAATCGATTCTAAATGCTAGACTATGTCCTAAATATGCAATAAGATCTATTAAACTTACAAATTCTGAAGATTGAATCCAATCGTTATAATCTTCTGGATAATTTAATCTAATGTAATCGACCATTGCCGATTTAATTGTATCAAAATCGTATGCTTTAAAATTTGCTTGGGCAAACGATTGATATACCGCCGTGTAATCTTCTGCGGCAAATAACACATCTTGTCTTGTTGCCATTTAGTTATTCCTATTCTGCTTCAGATAAGTTTCGATCAAAATTAATAGATAAGATATCTTCTTGATCAGTTGGTGTATATCTTAATCTCATCTGAACGCTAATTGCATTTTGATTACTATAAGTAACCACTTCTCGTAAATTCCATCTAGGATCTTGTGATACAATATCAACACAATCTTCTTTTACTGCATCTTCAACTGTATCATCATAAGGTTCAAATAATAAATCCCATATTAAAGAACCATACGAAGGATCCATTAATCTTTCACCTTTTTTAGTGTTAAAATGATTTGTTAAATCTTGTTTGGCAAGGTCCATATCTTTTAATTTCCTTACTGGTGTTTTAGAAGAATATCCCTTGAATATAACTTTTGTTGCCATAATTGTTCCAACTTATTATATTTAGTAAAAAATAAACCACATATTTAATATTTTTGGTTGACATTTGATCTTAAGAGTATATAATACTTGTAAAAGTAGTTAATCATATAACAAATGAGCATATGAATGATTATAACCGCGGTAAACGTGACATTATGTTAGAAATGGCAAAAGAAGATTTGATTAACGTAGCAACAAGAATTGCTGTGTTAGAAAACGATCTCGATGGTGCCCGAAAAACAAAGTGGGAGCTAGTTAATAAGATTCGTTTGCTAGAAAACAATGCGGCTTTTGAGTGTGTAGAAAAAGGAGAAGCATTAACCCTTCATGAAAAGATTAACATTATTAAGGAAGGATTTACTGTATAGATAAATAATTTAAACAGTTTAGGACAGTTATATGAAAATCAACGACATTGTCAACGAAGCATCTTTTAAATTTTCTCCCGAAGACTTTAAAGATACAGAAAAGTATAGTGTACCTTTTGAGGATATGACAAGATTTGCTCAATTCTTAGCAAGGCAAATGGAAATTATGGGTGTCTCAAAAGAGATGGCGGAAAAGTTATATAATGCAGCAGAATCAGGTAATGATAGTTGGATTCATAGATTTGGAAAAAGTCCTAAACTTAAAAATCTTATCGGTCATAGTATTAATACTGCAATGACATCCAATTTAGTTGCAATTCAAAAAGCAATGGGATTACATGCAGGCATTCTTAACCTTAAAAAGAAAAGTCCTAGCAAACCATCGCCTACACCAGACGATATGCTACCCGGCGGACCAGACGACGAAGAAGCAAGAGATCGTCGAAGTGCAGCCGCATTTGGACCTCCAACAGATCCACGTGGTATTAGATCATACTAAATTATGAAAGAACTATTAGATCAACTACGAGTTGTTTTTGAAAAATCAGAATCTCGTATTACCCAACTCGTGGGTAAATGTAACGAGCTAGAACAAGAAAACGACAGACTTCGTGCAGAACTTCGAGACGAAGGATACATCATTAAAATAAACAGAAACTATGATAGGTCTAGAAAGTATGACAGAAGCAAATCCCAACGAGAGTTCGACTGCGATTTTTGATTGGGCAAATAGATTTCATAAAACATTTAAAGAATTAAAACACAAAGGGTTAGACATACAAACAGTCCGTGTCTTTAGAAACTTAGTATGTAGAGACGGTTTTTCGTTTTCCCTCCAAGCAGGTCCTGCACATTATTCAGAACCAAAAGCAATAGCAGAAAAATATGATGCCTGGGAAATAGGTT